>JBEBPB010000051.1:0-5158 GCA_040396195.1 Paenibacillus nanensis | reverse complement strand
TGCAACGCGGGCAGAAGCTGCGCAACTGATCTATAATTTGTTGCAGCGCTACTAGATGAGGGAATAGAGTATATAGTTTGTCAGATAAATCTTTTTACCGCTATCCAAGCCGGTGTTTTTGCCCAAAGTATATTATTCAAGATTTTCGAGTACGGCTGTTAAGGGGGAAGCGACTTTAACTAGCCTAATGTCAAGTATAAAACGAAAGAGAATAATTGTAGGAAGTGTTGCTACTAGCGATATGCTCCGGCAATATGAAAGTTTTGTCCGGAGCATAAGGTGGGAATACGATTTTTATACTTTTCAGCGAAAGCGCTTTAATAAAATTAAAGTAAATGAGGGGATAAGGTGACACGGGTAAAATTCAGTAGATGGTTTATTGCACTAAGTTTAATTGTAGCATTGCTTGCAACAAACCTGTCTCATGTCAGCGTTTATGCTGCGGACAGCGCTCCGGAGAAAATAGATTATTGGAAGTTTGAAAGAGTGCCTGTTGGCAGTCATGAGCTGAGCAGCGGGTCAAATGTACATCAGGGTCAATACGCACTAAATTTAACATTTAATGCGGAAACCGAGCCCAATAAATTTTATCTGGCTAAACAAAATATTTCTGTGGAACCAAATACAAATTATGTCATTCAATTATGGGCGAAGGGAGACTCAGTAGAGAAAGCATGGTTTGGCGGAGGACCTGGCTGGGGTCTCCGGAGTACATTGGCAGGCACATATGACTGGAAGGAATTTAGTGTCAATTATAAAACGGGTGCAAGCCAAACCACATTCGAGTTTCTAATTTTGGTGGAGGGGAAAACGACCAATTTATGGATAGATGATGTGAGCATGGTTAAGCAGGGAACGGACAGCAATCTGGTGCGAAACGGAAATTTCGAGGCCAAGTCGCTTTTGCTCTCCGCTAATCCTGCATCAGGTGAAGTAAGAGCAGGAACGCAGGTTTCCTTGTCTGTCGCAGACCAGGAGGCAATGATTTTTTATACGACAGATGGCAGTGATCCCAACGATTCGATGACAGTGAAGCAGTATGAGCAACCTTTCACGATCGATCGGGATATGCAAATTAAAGCCTATGTCAAAACGAGTGACGGGAGCGAAATTGAACCTATTGCGTTCAACTACACGGTTATTGCTGGCGAAGGCGAGCAATTGCTGGACTTTGCTTCTTACCTAGAGACCACCGGAAAGGGGCGTAAGGTTCCAATTTTTAAAACGGATTCGTTGCAGATCGATGGCGACTGGGATAAGTGGGATGGGTTTACCGGGATTTTATTGCCTAGTGATAAAGAGCGGCAAGTAAAAATGTCGGATTGGAAGGGGCTGCAGGATTCGTCTGCAGAAATTAAGTTTGCTTATGACGATGAAGCGCTATATATTGCGGCCAAGGTTGAAGATGACATCCATTATCCAGTAGCAGATGGCGATATGTGGGTAGGGGACAGCTTGCAAATAGCGTTTACGCACGATTCTGAGCTGTACGGACCAGAATATGGCTTCAATGTGCTGAAGGACAGCCAGGAGCAAATCTGGAGATGGAGCGATGGAGTGGCAAAGCTGTCCAAGGAAGCAGTAGATTATCATGTAAGCAGAAGCGGTACCTTGACCCTTTATGAAGCAAAGCTGCCTTGGAAGGCTATTTTTGCGGATAAACCGGACAGCAAAGTATCGATGACGTTGCTCGTCAATGATAATGATGGCAACGGCAGGAAGGGAGTGGTTGAATGGACAGGAGCGATTGTCAGGGGGAAAAACCCGAAGGATATGGCTGAATTGCTGCTGCTCCAGAAAGACGAAGAATGGACGGTAATACTGGATGGACCTGTAGAGTACGCAGCTGGCTTCGAGCAACAGTACAATTTTACAATTCCTAACGTTGGCAGGGAGACTCTAACACTGACTGTTAACGCTGAACAATTTGGACTTAAGAATGAAGAGATCATCATACCGGGCGGAAAAGTATGGACAAAGAAGCTTCCGCTTACAATGAATGAACTGGGAAGCCATACACTGGCAGTATCTGCCCAGCCAATAGCAGGTCAACTGGGAAAGCAGGATCAATTAATAATTAACGTTTTAGCCAATCCACAGGATCTGGCAGCGCAATTCGAGCAATGGTGTACAAAATTACCAGCACTTGCTACATTGTTGACGACGGCCGAAGCAGCCGGGCTTGCCGTTGATTATGAGTGGGTAAACTATACAATTATCGATCAGTTTATTGATTATGGACTAGAGGATATTAATCGGGAGTATTATGACCGAGCTTCATATGTGCTTGAAGAAATCGTAAAGCTGTATGAGGAGGCTACTGACAATGTACAAGCTTATATAAGTGGGGAAAAGACACCATTTGCTGTAGATCGATATGTTACAGGTTCTATTGATATTGACAAAACGGCTTTTATTGCGGACACCCGTTCCTCGATAAGTGATGAAACAGTTCGTAAACCAGTGGTGTTCACGGGATATGGCCATTTCGGACAGGCAAAAAAGGACATTCCTTTATTTAAGGGACTAGGGACTAATATGGTTTCATTAGAAATCGGACCGAATTCAGTAATTAAGCCCAAGGAAAGCTTTACAGATTGGAATATTGAAAAAACTGGTGTATCTGCCCAAGCAGTGCGTGATCTTAATATAGGTCATGGCGAGAGCGGAGGATCGTTACGCATTAGTAATCAAACACCCAAAAGTCCGGGGAAATTTATCGATGTTTGGCAGGAAGTAACTATTGAACCGAACACGACCTATGAAATCAAAGTTTGGGCCAAGGGGGAAGATGTGAATAATGCTTGGTTTCCGGGAGGTCCAGGCTGGGGACATCGCTCCTTATTCCCACAAGGAACCTTTGATTGGCAAGAATTCACTTATGAGTACAAGAGTGGACAGAATGATAGCAAATTTCGATTTATGATTGCTTCAGAGAATGTAACTCAAAATTTATGGATTGATGATATACGCATGTATGTCAAAAATGGTTCAGGAGAAAATTTGATAGTCAATGGCAATTTCGATGAGAATAAATTTGTCGAGCTGGGCAGCGATGACTATGTTGGAGATATTATTCTAATTCAAAAAAACGTCATTAAACATTTGCAAGAAGCTGAGGAAAATGATGTCGCAGCTGCACTTTTGTTATCGCCGCATTATTTCCCGGCATGGGCACTGGAGAAGTGGCCTGAGCTTCGAAGTGATAGTGCAGGCTTTATTAAATTCACAATTAATAATCCTCGAGCGCGACAAATAATGGAAGATTATTTGCGACTGGTTATTCCTTTAATCAAGGATTACAAATCATTGCATAGTATTATCTTATCAAATGAAAGTGTTTATCAATCCTATATGGACGAAGCGAATACTACAGCATGGCAAGAGTATTTGGAGGATAAATATGCGGGTAATATTGCTACTCTTAACGCACTGCACCGTACCAATTATGCAAAGTTTTCGGATATACCGTTGCCGAATAAAGTTTCCCGAACCCCAGCATTTTATGATTGGGTCAAATTTAATAATAAATTGTTCTCTGATTGGCATCGGTGGATGGCTGATATTATTCATGAAATCGCACCTAATATTCCTGTACATGCAAAAATCATGAAAGGTGCACAGAACGATATTGGCAATTTGACATGGGGAGTAGATCCAGAGGATTTCAGCGAACTCTCCCAAATTAACGGAAATGATAACTCGAATATCTATGGGCGAAACAGAAACTTTACAAGTGAATTAAAGTTTTATGATCTGCAGGCATCGATGAAAGAGGCTCCAATTTTTAATTCCGAGCATCATATAATCGTTGATGGCGAAGAACGCTATATTCCAGAGTTTGCACCACATGTGCGTTCCGTGCTATGGCAAGGAGCCATCCATGGTCTGAGTGCAGCAGCGATCTGGGTATGGGAAAGAACGTATGATCAAAACAGCGATTTCAAAGGCAGTATTCTGCATCGTCCCGATGTAGTTGCAGCAGTTGGGCGGACGCATCTTGATTTGAGTCGGCTTGTCGATGAAGTAACAGCTTTTCAACAGGAAAAAGCTGATGCAGCTATTCTATATTCGATACCTGCTGTCATCTACGACATTGACAATCCCGCTGTGCTTGACAATGCCTATGAAGCAATTAGTTACAACGGTCTGAAGGTTGGATTTGTATCTGAGAATCAGATCGAGAACGGGGCGCTTGAGAATATTAAAACGCTCTTTATCCCAAATGCGAAGCATGTGCAGGAAAGCACCTTTAATGCTTTAAAACCATTTGTTGAAAATGGCGGGAAGCTTGTCGTTATCGGTAATCAAGCTTTAAGTTTCGATGAATATGATCGTCCGTTGTCAACAGTGGAGCGTGATGCTTTGCTACAGCATGAAGAGACACGTCTGTTTCCTGCCACAGCAACATCACTTGAATTGCGCAATGCTATGACCAGCGAGTTGGACGAGCAGGGGCTTATCGATGTGCAATTAATGGATGCGGCTAACAATGAGCTGGTATTTGAGACGGAGTGGCGTTCAGTGCAGCACAATGGCAAATTGCTGATCAATGCAACCAACTACACATGGAACGATAGAACCGTAAAGATATTCGTTAACGGAGAGCCAGTGACAAGTTGGAAGAATCTCATTACTGGCGAGTCTCACACCTCAGGTCAATCTTTGCTGCTGATGGCTCATGAGCCTGTACTGCTGGAATTGAATTTATCTGATGAGGAAACGGTGCCGATTGTTCATGGCAGCGACCCGCAGACTCCAATAGATCCGTCTATAAAGAAGGTGTCCAAGGAAGAACTGAAGCATGCCGAAGATGGAAGAATTACTATACTTCTTGGGGAGGAGCATACAGCAGTCTTGCTTCCAAGTGAGTCGGCTCAATTGCCAGATCATGTAGTCATTGAGCTTAAGAATGCGGATGGAGCAACGATTGTCTTACCAGCTGCACTGCTGACGGAGCTAAGCTCTAAAGGAGAATCACAAAATGGTGGAGGGTTTAGAGTTGACCTGTACACGGCTGACACTACGCCAGCTCAAAATCAGGCGATGACTTCCGATTTAGCTGGTAACAGTCCATTGTTTACGGTTGGTTTGACTGTGCTTGGAAGTAAAGGGGAAGAAAATCAACCTAGCCAGTTCCCTGTTCCGATTACTATTA
>JBEBPB010000050.1:0-11441 GCA_040396195.1 Paenibacillus nanensis | reverse complement strand
TAGCTCATATTTGTGGCGGTTTATACGATAAATCGTACAAAATCGTTCGGTGTAGTTCATATTTGTGGCGGTTTATACGATAAATCGTACAAAATCGTTCGGTGTAGTTCATATTTGTGGCGGTTTATACGATAAATCGTACAAAACTGCTACATGAGCTCCAATCTGCAGCCAGTTATACGATAAGTCGTACAATACGCGTATGTCTCACCTGCCACGTGAAGATTCTGCGTAAAGAATTTTTTACGTATTCGTATAAATTGGCATTTTCCCATTTCCCATATGCAAATGCACATGCACTAGTATAGTATGAATGTTCTCTGCAATTACATAACTTTGTGCTATCAATGTTTGAGAGCACAGGCGGCGAATGGTTTAAACCGAGAGCTGGCAATACAAGCTGCTGTTTCTAGTCACGAACGGATTTCTACCTCTCACGTGACGAAATTAGCGACAATTTGCAGATATATATGGTAGTACGGTTTAATGCAACGCTAGTGAATTGTTGCAAAGGAGGGAAAGGCTAATGAATGTACCGCCGATTGAAGTAATGGTTATACTCATAGTTTTCTTTTCAGTGTGGTCGATATTGGCTCTTGCTGCATGCATTCATCCGAGATTTTTTTTGAAAGTGGCTCAGAAGCCTAAGGGTAATAGAGAACCATCACAAGCATATATTATTTACTTGCGTATTCTTGGCATTTTACTTTTTATATTTGGTTTGTACATGTTAATTTCATTACTATTCCAAAAGTAACTTGTCTGTTCTTATCTACTTGTCTGTTCTTATCTACGTGTCTGTTCTTATCTAATTGTCTGTTGTTGTCTAGTTTGCGAAGCTGATTTTTTATTGCTTATCATATTGCCGCCAAGAATTGAGAATTGTCTTGGCGGCAATTATTTAATACGTAGTAGTTATTTGATTGCTCCTGCGGTCACGCCTTCAGCAATTTGCTTTTGAAAAATAATATAGATAATAAGAACGGGAATGATCGAGAGCAATAGCCCGGCAAACAGCGGTCCCCATTCTGTGCGATATTGCATTTCTGTTTGCATAACTGCAATACCCACCGGAAGAGTGTAAAGCTTTGGATCATTAATAAATACTGTCCCCATAATATATTCATTCCAAATCGTAAGACCGTTCATAATGCCGACTGAAATTAAACCGGAGCGAGCAAGCGGCAGCATGACAGAGAAAAACGTTCGCGAGTATCCAGCACCGTCTATAAAAGCCGCTTCTTCTAATTCTTTGGGCAGCAGCTTGAAAAAGCTGACCAGTACAAATATGCCAAAGGGTAAAGCATTGACTGTGTAAACAATAATCAGACCAGCCAATGTATTGATTAAACCCATATCATTTAAGAGGAAGAAAAGTGGAATAAGCCCTAAAATCATAGGTATCATCATTGCTGATAAATAAAGGTAGTATAATGTTTGTCTTGCCCTAAAGGTGAAGCGAGCCAGTATATAAGCAGAGGTAGCTGCAAGAAACAGTGATAATAGAATGCTGGCAATGGTTACAATTGCAGAGTTCATAAAAAAACTGCTGAATCCGTACTTGCTCCAAACATAAGTATAGTTTGACCAGAGAAGCGGCAACTCAGGCAATGCCCAGGGCTTATTAAGCATAAATTGCTGATTATCTTTAAGAGCGCTCATTACTGTCCATAAAAGAGGGTAGAGAACGGCGGCAGCCCATAAAATAAGAGCGAGGTTAATTAGTATACGAGTTGCCGGATTTTGTTTTTTTGCAATCATTTTAATTCATTCACTCCTCAAGCCAGTTCGGTTGTATTTCTTTTCAGCATACGTTGGAGAAGTAGTGTGGTAATAAGTGCAAGAACGAGAATAAGTACGCCAATAGAAGCAGCATAACCCATATGATATTGTCTGAAGCCCATCTGGTACAAATAAGAACCCATTACTTGTGTAGAATTATCAGGACCGCCCTCTGTCATAATCCAGACGATAATAAAAGAACCGTTCAAGGTAGTCATAACAATATGCAAAATGCTTACTTTCATCTGCTCCCAAATAAGAGGCAGGGTAACGAATTGAAATTGCTTGCCTGAGGAAGCACCATCAAGCTCTGCCGCCTCATATAAGTCTTGGGGGATGCTTAGTATAGCTGCAATCAGCAGAATCATATAAAAGCCTATCCCTGCCCAGATCGAAGGCCATAATAAAGACCAGATTGCCAGCTTTTCATCGCCAAGCCAGGCGATATCAACCGGCTCTGAGCTGAATATCGACAAAAAGGAATTGAGGAAACCGAGATTGGGATTGTATACATACCGCCATAACACACCAATAACAACAACCGAAATGACATTGGGGATAAAATAAAGAACACGGTAGAAGTTGCTTCCCTTTACTTTGAGTCGTGTGACTGCTACGGCAAAAAAGGTGGCAAGCAGCATAATACCGATTACTTTTCCGACAACGAGGAAGTAGTCATTTTTGATTGCGGTCCATATAATAGGGTCGCTAAACAACTGGCGGAAATTGTCCAAGCCGATAAACAGCATGTTTTTCGAGCTGCCTGACCAGTCATAGAATGAGACATGAATGCCTTTTAAAATCGGATAAAGCGTGAACAGGCAAAAAAGTATAAAGGTAGGAAGCAGAAAAGTAGCCATAAAAGCTGTTCTTTTTGTTCGCTGTGACATCGCTATCACCTTTCTTTTATCAATTGCAAAATAGATATTCAACTGGGGAGGGAACGCTCGACACGCGAGCATTCCCTAATGTTTTTTAGAGTTCATAATTTGTGTACGACTTGCGAAATTACTTGCGAGCTTTTGCTGTAGCATCCTCTAATCGTTTCATCCACTCATCAGGTGTTATTTTACCAACTGTCAGAGCAACGATTGCGTCACGCTTTACTTGCTCGACATCGGCATTCAATACGGCAACCGGAGCAACGGTAGTTTGTTCAGAGTTGAAGAAATTCATAGCGTCCTTCACAACATTACTTGCCGAAGAGGAGCTAAGGTCTGCTTTAATATTCATTAGCGCACCTGTCAGTTCAGCCCAACGAACCGCATTTTCTTTTGTAAAAGCATATTCGATAAATGCTTTGGCAGCTTCAGGATTTTTGGCATCCTTTGCGATAGCAATGGTATTCGTGTACGGAATAACAATATTGTTTTGACCGGCATCTTGAGCAACAGAAGGCAGGAAGCCAAAATCAAAGCCTTGTGGAATATCCTTTTTCATCTCATTTTCAAGCCACAGTCCATTCGGAATGAAAGCTGCCTTATGCTGCAGCCATAAAGCTTGTGAGTCGGTATGATTTAAAGCAACGGAGCCTTTGTCGATATATTGCTTGTCAGCAAGCTCAGCAATTTGCTGCAATGCTTTTTTGACTGCTTCGTTTGAGAAGCTGCCTTCTTCCAAATTAGCTTGACGAGCAAGAATGGAAGCATCTCCGCCATTGGCAGCTACCATAGCGGAATCGAGCAAACCGCCGTTAATGTAGTAGGAATGCACGCCTGTGTGAATAAATGGTGATATACCGGAAGCTTTAATTTTTTCGCTAGTTTTGATGAATTCATTCCAGTTGGATGGAACAGACCAGTTGTTTTGCTGGAATAGCGCCTTATCATAAAATAGTCCCCATGAGCCGAATACTAGAGGCAAGGAGAAGTTCTTCTCCCCTTCATAAGGTGTTGCTTGGCCAATGAGTATGTCAGATAGTTTTTCTCCAGCTGTGTTAGTGGCGGTTTTGAGGAAGTCAGTTATATCTAATAATTGTCCATCGTCAATCATTTGTCTTTCGTTGGAGCCTGCCCCATCGATATAAACAAGATCTGGCGGATCGCCCTGAATCCAGCGCGGTTTCATCTGATCGTTAATTTTGGGACCTGCCGATTGTTTGATTTTCAGATCAGGATTTGCTTTTTGGAAACCATCCAGCACCTCGATCCACCACGCATCGCCATATCCGCCTACAAAGTATTGAATCTCAAACTCCCCAGTTAAACCTGTCTTTTCCCCAGCACCATTGTCTGAGTTGGCTGGTTGTTCGCTGTTAGAAGCAGCAGGTTTGGAAGGAGCGGGCTTATTGTCAGTTTTGTCACTGCACGCAGCCAATACAAAAATTAATAAAAATACAATTCCCAGTATCCCTGTTTTTTTCTGAACCATGATCAAGACTCCTTTTTTTCTCTTTTGCCGTTATCGACAAGGAATTTAGCGCGAAAACACAAAAAAGGGCATGGGTTGTGTAAGCGTTTGAATAGCTTACATAACTCATGCCCTTGCGGTTGCACGTTATGGTTCCTTACTTATTCGGCTGGACTCAGCATATAACTTGCAACTTTGCTTGTCAACTAAAAAAAGTAAAAATCCCAAAAAAAATAAAGCGGTTGCAAATGAATACACCTATGTGTATTGACTGGAATAAACGGCTATATTATTATATTTTATGATTAGGCGTGTTACTAGTGGACTAGGCATGAGCCGATGAATTTCGACAGAAATGGTGTCGATTTTCTTCGGCTCTTCTTTTTTTTGCTATAAGTATGTAAAATATTCCATAGGAGGGATGAAGTTGTCCAGAAAAGGAATGTTGCAAATTGATCGTATTGTCGGGAATAATGTCATTCTGACTTTAGATACAAGTACATCCAGAGAGTATGTTTTATTTGGCAAAGGAATAGGCTTTGAATTCAAAGGCAGCCAATGGATAGATGCTGGAGATGCCAGAATTGAAAAGCGATACCGCTTAGACGAGGAGCAGCCGGCGAGGCAATTTGAAGAGTTGGTAGAAAACATAGATCAGGAAGTTATACAAATCTCGGAACAAATAATCGAGAGTGTCAAAGAAAGAATAGGTACTCCTGTTCAGCCCAAAGTTTATTTCGCTCTCCCCAACCATATCCAGTTTGCCGTATATCGATTGCAAAACGGTATGGAAATCAATAATCCTTTTCTGCATGAGACAAAGACTAGCTTTTCACTGGAGTTTGAAATTGCAGCGCAAGCGGCAGAAATGATTAGTGAACGTTTCAACATCGAGGTGCCGGAGGATGAGGTTGGCTTTCTGGCTCTGCACGTACATTCCTGTGCAGGTCATGTAACCGTAGGGCAGCTAGTGAGAATAACTGGTTTGTTGAATCGGATTGTCGAGAGAATTGAGCAATTGACAGATCGCCGCCTTGAAAAAAGCGGAAGCGAATACATTAGGCTGGTTGCCCATATTCGAGGGATGATTGAACGCTTGCTTACAGGGAGGCATGTTCAAAATCCGTTAATGGCAGAAATCAAAACACATTACCCGCAAATATTTGTTATCGCAGCCGAAATTGCAGGTCTTATCAAAGAGGAATTGAACGTTGCAGCATCTGAAGACGAACTGGGGTATTTTGCTGTCCATCTGCATCGTCTTTTTCAGGTACAGTGTTCAACTGGAACGGAGTGAATAGAAATCAATGCTGTTAAATGGAACGAATCTGAAGCTTAAGTCACAAAATCATGTAACAGTAGATGCGCCGGTAACCGGAAGAATGTTTCCGCTTCATGAGGTGCAGGATGAGGCATTCTCGCAAGGCTATATCGGAAAAGGGATTGCGATTGATCCGGCAAGCGGGCTGGTTGTTGCCCCGGTAAGCGGCAAGGTGCGTCATATTATTGAAACTAAGCATGCAATCTTGCTAGAGCATCAGTCAGGAATTCAGTTTTTAATTCATATTGGGATAGATACGGTTGATTTAAAGGGGAAGGGCTTCCACACATTTGTAAAACCCGGAGATAAAATTAGAGCTGGTCAGACATTAATGGAGTTTGATTTGCAGGAAATTTGTGCCGCAGGCTATTTGACACATGTGCTGTTAATTGCAATTGGTGATTCACTTATTAGTAAAATCGACTGTGATTATCGTGAAGTTCGGGCAGCGGAACCGGATATTTGCCGTATTGTGCTGCTATAAAAATGGCTTGTTTGAGGAGAGGTTAAAAAATGTTGGCCTACCTGCAAAAAATAGGACGATCCCTAATGCTGCCTGTAGCGGTCTTGCCCGCGGCGTCTATTCTGCTACGGTTTGGTCGTATCAACTATGAGCAGGACTTTCATTTTGGAGAAATTGGAAAGTGGCTGAACACCTATATTGCACCGTTTTTGGATGCTGGCGGTTCTGCTATTCTTGATAATCTTCCGCTTATCTTTGCGATCAGTATCGGGATAGGTGTTGGAGGAGATGCTGTCGCCGCACTGGCGGCGGTTATTGCACATTTGGTATTAAACTTTGTCTTTGTGAAGGTCGCTACTGTTTTTAAAGACTGGTCGGTGCTCGATGCGGAATTGAATATGGGAGTAATGGGAGGCATGATCGCAGGGCTGGTCGCTTCTTTCTTCTACAAAAAATATGCCAATATTACGCTGCCGAACTGGCTTGGATTTTTTTCGGGCAAGCGTTTTGTTCCTATTATTACATCCTTTGCCATGGTGTTTATTGCAGTTGGATTAGGCTTGATTTGGGGACCGGTTCAAGTGATGCTGAATGATTTTGGTCAATGGGTAACCGGGCTTGGAGGCTTGGGGGCATTTATATATACAACTGTAAACAGACTGCTGATCCCGTTTGGTTTGCATCATATTCTAAATAATATTGCCTGGTTCCAAATCGGAACATATACCGAAGCAGCCGGTCAAGTCTATCGTGGGGATATCAACCGATTTTTTGCTGGCGATCCAACAGCAGGCTTGTTTATGACCGGTTTCTTCCCGATTATGATGTTTGCTCTGCCGGCAGCGGCACTGGCTATCGTTCACACCGCCAGACGTGAGAAGCGCAAACTGATCTCCTCTATTTTTTTGAGTGCAGCATTAGCCTCGTTTCTTACCGGTATTACAGAACCGCTGGAGTTTGCCTTTATGTTTGCAGCACCTCTGCTCTATGTTTTACATGCTTTTATGACGGGACTTAGTGCATATATATCTGCTGAATTAGGAATGAAGCTGGGATTTGGCTTCTCTGCCGGATTTATGGACTATGTTATCAATTATCCACTGGCAACAAAGCCGCTGCTTGTTATTCCTATGGGCATTATATTTGCATTAGGCTACTATTTCTTATTCAGAATTATCATTGTTCGATTGAATTTAATGACGCCAGGACGTGAGCCGGATAATGAAAGCAAAAAGCAGCCCGCTATTGAAGCGACTGCTCCAGAAGGAAGTACAGCGGTTGAAGTTGCAAAAGCTTTTGGAGGCACAATAAACATAGAAAATATTGATGCATGCATTACCAGATTGCGAGTGCATGTGCATGATGAAACACTCATAAATGAAGCAAGGCTAAAAGAATTAGGAGCGGCTGGGGTTATTCGAACAGGCAAAGGAGCAGTACAGGCCATCTTCGGGATGGAAGCGGAGAAATTGAAGGATCAGATAAAATCAATATTATAGGAGTGCGTAAATTGCAAAAAGAATTCAGCATCAAAAGCCTGACAGGCATTCATGCACGTCCTGCTAAGAAAATAGTTGAAACAGCTTTGGGCTACCCATTTGATATATATTTGGTGAAAAAGAGTGAAAGGTATAGTGCAAAAAGCTTAGTCGCCATGATTTCGATCGGCGCTCAATACGGTGATCAGATTATAGTAGCGGCGGAAGGCGACGAAGCTGAAGCAGCAATTGAAGCGATCGGACTTGTTTTAGCATCAGAGCATTAGTTGATGTGTTGTATGTAAATAGCAGTAATTCCATCCTTGGGGGTGACAATTATGCGTCTAATGGGGATGCCGGCATCCGAAGGAGCAGCACTCGCTCAGTCCAGTATAGTCAGAATAGATGACCGATCCAAGCTTCAATATTTCAGTATAAAGCCTTCAGAGATTCGAATAGAGCTTGAGCTTTTTCATATTGCGGTCAAGCAGGCGGCAGAAGAATTGGCAGCGATCCATGGAAAGCTAAAGCTGGAGAACAGGGAACTTGATGCTGAAATAATTGAGGTGCAGCTGTTTTTTTTGCAGGATGCGGAATTGCTGGAGTCTGTGCGGCAAAAAATAAGCTCACTATTTTATTCAGCTCAAATGGCTGTGCAAGAAACTATGAACGAGATTGTTGAGAAAATAGATAGTTTGGAGAATCCTTATCTGCAACAGCGCGCAACCGATTTGAAAGATGTCTGCTGGAGAATGATTCGTAAACTGAGGGGAGAAGCTGAGCAATTAAATCTAATGGGAATTCATACGGGAAGGGGGAAAATTATACTGTTATGCGAAGACTTGACCCCTTCGGAAGCGGTGCGGCTCAAGCCGGAAATTGTCGCAGGATTAGTGACAGCAGAGGGAGGATCAATGTCGCATGTCGCCATCATTGCACGCTCTTTGGGCATCCCTGCTGTTGTGGGCGTAGGAGCTGAGTTGCTGCACATTAACAATGGGGAGTGGCTATTGCTGAATGGGACAGAAGGGACAGTTCAGACAGGGGCTTACAGTGTGTTGTTGGATGCATACAAACAGCTTAACAGAAGAGGAGAGGGAGAGTTAACAGTGAAGCATTGCGAAATGTCTAAGGCTACTCTTAACATAGATATTACTGTGCTGTCCAATATTAGTTCAATAGCTGAAGCCAGGATCGCCAAAAATAACGGTTCATCAGGAGTTGGCTTGTTTCGAACGGAGTTTCTATTTATGGGAAGAGAGGATTTTCCCACAGAAGAGGAGCAATTTGAAGCATATAAAGAAGTAGTATCTATCTTCGGATCTGACGCACCAATTATAATAAGGACGATGGATGTCGGAGGAGATAAGCAGCTATGCTCACTGCCTATAAAAAAAGAAAACAACCCCTTTCTCGGACTTCGTGGTATTCGGGTTTCGCTCCGTTATCGGGAACAATTCCGAATACAAATAAGAGCTATTCTGAGGGCAAGCTTTTACGGTCAAATTAAACTGCTGTTTCCAATGATCGCTACAATCGAAGAATGGAAAAGCGTATTATGTGAGGTTGAACGAATAAAAGCTGATTTAAGAAAAGACAGTCTTCCGTTTAATGAGCAATTGGAGGTTGGTGTATTAGTTGAAGTCCCAGCAGTTGCCATATTAATTGACCGTTTTTTGGAAACGGCAGATTTTATCAGCATCGGCACGAACGATCTGACTCAATACGTTATGGCTGTCAGCCGTACAGATACTGCATTAAGTCAGCTTCATGATCCATTGCAGCCCGCCATGCTTCAATTGATCCGTCATATCATTTCAGAAGTACATGCAAAAGGCAAAAAGGTTAGCGTATGCGGAGAAATGGCAAGCCATCCGCTAGCTGCCCCATTATTGCTCGGATTAGGTGTGGATATGCTCAGTGTCAACTGTGTATCCTCCTTGCCAAGCGATTTGTTCATGTGGAATCAGGATAGCCAGCAGTTGCAGGAAATAGCGGAAGAAGTGCTAGCGCTAGATAGCTCTGGACAGATTGAGCAGTATTTGCGATATAAATTGAATAGTGAGCAGAGAAGCGAGTCGGAGCAGAACGGCAGAGTTGACCAGAATGGCTTAGCAGGGAAGAATGGGGATTGGTGTGGAATGGTCTAACGGTTGTTCTGAGGCTGTAGATTAACTGTGAACAAATTGGAGCCAATCGAAATGCTAGCTCACGAAAAGCGAGAAAGGAACTGTAGAAGCGATAGCGTCCGCCAATACAAACAAATTTTCACCTTCAGCTATTTTCAAGAAATCGATGGTGGGACAAGTAGTTTGTTACTAGCAAAGAGGTTGCGGGAAGAGAGAATTTAATGAATTCAAATGATAAACCGTTAAGACCATAGTGGAATCTTGACGGTTTTTTCGATTTGTTTTATGGAAATGTTGTGAATGATGAGGAATTCTCGAAGGTATTAAAAGATTTCCCATTTGTTGAGTTTATAAAAAAGGTTGTTTTAAAAGAGAAGAAGGTTTTCTCAAAAAATGTAAAATTTTAATTAATTAGTTACTTGTACAAACAAATGGTTTGGGTGATGTATAGGATATATAGGGTTTTATCATAACAGCCTTAAGAGACAGTAGCTTACATAAGAAACAGGCTGGGAAAAGAGGGAGGAACGCGATGTATAAGAAAGGCGAGGTTATTGTATATAACGGACAAACTTATTTAGTACTAGTAGATAATCCACCAGGCAATCCAGATACTAATCCTTCAGCATTTCTGTTATTGAACACTCCATCAGGAGCAACGGGAGCAACTGGAGAAACGGGTGCAACTGGCGGAACAGGAGCGACCGGAGAGACGGGTGCGATTGGGGAAACAGGTGCAACCGGTGTGACTGGAGAAACGGGTGCGACTGGCGAGACCGGAGCCACAGGAGAAACAGGTACAACCGGCGAGACCGGAGCCACAGGTGAAACAGGTGCCACTGGCGAGACCGGAGTTACTGGAGAAACAGGTGCGACCGGAGAGACGGGTGCGATTGGGGAAACAGGTGCAACTGGGGAGACCGGAGCCACCGGAGAAACGGGTGCAACAGGTGCGACCGGAGAGACGGGTGAAACTGGAGAGACAGGATCGACAGGAGAAACAGGTGCAACTGGCGAGACGGGGGTCACAGGAGAAACGGGTGCGACTGGTGCGACCGGAGAGACGGGTGCGATTGGGGAAACTGGTGCCACCGGAGAGACAGGTGCAACCGGGGAAACGGGTGCAACTGGAGAAACGGGTGCGACCGGAGAAACAGGTGCAACTGGCGAGACGGGAGCCATCGGAGAAACCGGAGCCACAGGAGAAACAGGTGCCACTGGTGAGACGGGAGTCACAGGAGAAACAGGTGCAACTGGGGAGACCGGAGCCACAGGAGAAACGGGTGCCACAGGAGAAACCGGATCGACCGGGGAAATAGGTGCAACTGGTGAGACGGGAGTCACAGGAGAAACGGGTGCGACTGGCGAGACCGGAGCCACAGGAGAAACAGGTGCAACAGGGGAAACAGGAGCGACCGGAGAAACCGGTGCAACTGGAGAAACGGGTGCCACCGGAGAGACAGGTGCAACTGGAGAAACGGGTGCCACCGGAGAGACAGGTGCAACTGGGGAAACAGGAGCCACAGGAGAAACGGGTGCAACTGGCGAGACGGGGGTCACAGGAGAAACGGGTGCGACTGGTGCGACCGGAGAGACGGGTGCGATTGGGGAAACTGGTGCCACCGGAGAGACAGGTGCAACCGGGGAAACGGGTGCGACCGGAGAAACAGGTGCAACTGGCGAGACGGGAGCCATCGGAGAAACCGGAGCCACAGGAGAAACAGGTGCCACTGGTGAGACGGGAGTCACAGGAGAAACAGGTGCAACTGGGGAGACTGGAGCCACAGGAGAAACGGGTGCCACAGGAGAAACCGGAGCGACCGGGGAAATAGGTGCAACTGGTGAGACGGGAGTCACAGGAGAAACAGGTGCAACAGGGGAAACAGGAGCCACAGGAGAAACGGGTGCTACCGGAGAAA
>JBEBPB010000049.1:0-11454 GCA_040396195.1 Paenibacillus nanensis | reverse complement strand
TGATTTTCCTTTATTCTACAAATAGATTCAAATATATTGAAATTAAATCAATTTAATGGAATATAAAAATTCAAACCAACTTAGTTCTATTTATCTATTTTTATAATAGAAGTTTTCGATATTGAATTGACCCATGCTCAAAATCATTGCTTTTCAGGGAATTCCCCCTTCAAAAGTTAAATTTCCCCTCTCTCTGCTTTGCTCTGTTCTGCATCGCACTCAATACTGCAACCTTTTCCACCTTATCCCCATAAAAAAAAGGCCCAAGCACCTGTATACCTGGATACAGTTTGTACTTGGCCTCTATTGTTTTGATTACTTTTTCCCTCTAATGATTCATTTACTGCTCTAGCAAACTGAAGCAAATTTCCTTAGCTTTGCTAGTCCACTTGTTGATTCATCACTAGCTCAACCACACGGTAGAGCATTGCTGCTGTTTCGGCACGGTTAGCGATTTTTTTCGGCAAGAGTTTGCCGTTGCTGCCTTTTACCAAGCCAGCATCAACGAGTGCTTCAATGCGATCTGTCGCATATGAAGATACGTCCGCAGCATCTTTGAAGCCACGAAGCCCCACATGGCTGTTTACATTGCTATCTACAGTCTCAGCTACATTACTATCTACAGTACTATATACATTAATGTTTCCATTACTATCTACGTGACCAGTTACATTGGCATTGCTATCCACATTACTGCTTGCATTGCTATCTGCGTTACCAGACGCACCACTATCTGCATTACCAGCTGCACCATCCGTCGCAGGAACAATAAGTTTCATTTGACGAAGGGCGCGCTCGATCATGACTAGCATTTGTTCACGAGTTACTTCTTTTTCAGGCTGGAACTTTGTCTCGGATACGCCTTGAACCAGTCCCAGCTTCTTCGCAATAGCAAGCTCCTTGTAGTAGTAAGCTGTTTCGCTTACGTCCTCGAATTGCGCATCTGTTTCTGTCAGTTCTGCTGTTAATCCGAACATACGTACAAGCAGCACTGCCATATCGGCGCGCTTCATCGCTTGCTGCGGAGCAAAGCGATCCTGTGTCTTGCCTTTTATAACGCCGCTTGCCGCCAATGTTTCGATGACTTCCTCTGCCCAGCTGTAATTAGCTAGATCTGCGAATTTCTTAGGCATGAAGACAACTTCGAACTCGTCATCCTTTGAGCCTCTCACCTGCACGATTCCTTTTTTCGCATCATATTTGCTAAAGACTACAGCTGTTTTGCTACCATCCTTGTTAATCCTCATCACTGAGACTACTCCTGGTGTTTGAGCTTGCTCTTCCGTCAGTTGGAATGGAATGTGGATAATAATTTGTTTTTGCCCTGGTTGGTTAGGATTTTCCGAACCATTTCCTTCGCCATTACCGCCATTCTCGCCACCATTACCATTTCCATTACCAGGATCAGTACCACCGCCAGTACCAGGACCATTCGGTTTGCCGCTTACAAGTACAGGCAAAGCATCTGTCTCAGCAATAGCACCGTCATAGTTGCGTCTTACTTCCAAAATAACACGTACAGTGGTGTCTGCACTAGGCAACACTATGCTGCCATCCGGCTTAATAATTGTTTCTTTATCCGAAGACTTCAACGTTATTGTAAAACCAGCTGGAACAACAGGCAGAATTAATTGCTTAGCGTTTTTATCCAGTGCTGGCATTTCTGTAATCGCATCAGCAATGACATGTGGTCCAATAGAATGAATCGTAATTGCACCTAAGTCAGGAGCATGACCAGTTGGGTTGTAAAGCTCAATACTATTTTTCCCTGCTTTTAGTTCAATTCGTACTTTAACTTTTTGTACAGTCTGCCAGCTAGATCCCGTTACCTTTAACTCAATACCCGGTTCATCATTTGCGGATACAAAGAAGGAACGCGGCTCTGCTGTTGCATATTCTACTTCTACTTCATACACGCCATCTCCAGGAACTTCAACATTGTGGAAAATTGCCCGGTTATCATTGCCTTCAGTTCCGCCAACGAAACCTAATCTATAACCACCTGTAAAGTAGCTATCCGCATTTTTCTTAGCTTGTCCTGTCAACTCAGCATCGGCTGGGCTATATACGTCTTTGATCGTTTGAATTGTACCTTTTGGTACAACAACCTTAATTGGCGCAGTATGTGCAGAGACGCCGTCAGCTAGACGTATAAGCTCCAATACAATCTCTACATCTGTATGATTTGCAGGAGGAATGATTCTTCCTTTGAGATCAATGGTCTCCGGCTGAGAAGTGGATGCAACACGCACCATATAGCCTGCTGGAACCTCTGGAAGCTTCAGCTTGATCGCATTAACTTCTGGTGCAGCAATTTCTGTTATTTCCATTGCCAGCTTTTGAATCGGATCGAGAACAGGCTCTTCCACTGCTGGTACGATATAAACAGCTCGCCCAGCTCGCAGCGACAAGGTCACTTGACCATCTACAACAGCCAAACTTTTGTCTACAAGTCTTGGTAAGCCCATGCCGATTTCATATAAGTGAACTTCGCTTACATCGCTCCAATCAGCAGGCAGCTTCCAGCTTCTTTCGCTATAGCCCTTTTCACTGAATGCCATAATTTCTCTTGTGTTTTTACGCCACAGCTCTGGTACAAATACATCCTTGCCATCCGCGATGAACATATCGCCCTGCTTCACGATATGCTTTCCGTTATGAATAGAGCTGGTTACATTGTCTGAAAAAGTTACCTTATTGGATGACGAGTCGTATGAAATGCGTTCAAACTTGTTCAAGTATTGCCAAACCAATGTGGTTGTGCTGAATTCTTGCAAGTAACCCGGCAGGTTTTCTTTATCCTTCATCACAATATCTTCGCCATGCATGCTAATACCTAGCAGTTCGTTGCCGCCTCTGCCGCCAACCGCTACAGATGCAGGCAATTTCATTTGCGCATCGAATGAAGGCCAGTCTGCCCACCAAGCCATTGGCTGAATACCATAGAGCGGATCTTCACGATACAGTTGGAAATATTCACTTGTAAAGTCTATCCCTTTATCACGCCAGTAGCGGATAATTTTCTTTTGTGTCTCGGTATCCTGCTTGAACGTTGTTTGGTGATAAGGAGATGAATAACCGTTCGGATCAGGTTCGCTCGGCACATAGTTTGTTACAAATGCATCGATATGAATCGTTCCGCCGCGTTGAAGCTGCGGCAGCATCTCGATCAGGTCATCAATATTGCGCTGCAACACGCCCGCTTCCCAAGCACGAGTCAAATTGACACGGTAGCTTTGACCGCTTACCCATAGACCGCCTTTAATCAATTCGCCGTTTGCCTCTTTACGTAGCAAATCCTTCTCTTTAAATTCATTCCATTGCGGACTGTCCTCATAAGCATCCGTCATATTAATATGAAGACTTACCGTTGTGTTGTATTTGACAGCCTCATCCATCAGCCATTTCAAGCTGTCCAGCGCAGTTGCATCCTGCTCACGCTTTAGTCTTGGATTCACCAAATTCCAGTCCGGATATTTGGAATCATGACCATCATGCTGCCAGCCAACCAAGTAAACAATTTTTGGAATACCGCGCGTCATATTGTCCATTTTCTTAATCGCTGCCAGCGCTTCTTCCAAGTTCAAATCGATGGTGCCAGTCTTGCCCAAAAACAGCTTCATCGTAAGTGTTTCTGTGTAATCTCTTACATACGGGCGTGCAGATTCAGGCTTAATTGTAACGGTAATGGCATCCGTATAGACATCGCCGTCACGAGTAACGGTCACGCCTACTTGCACATCGCCAATGCTATACGTACCTGCTCTTGCTGAGCCATCCTCCGCTATAATGAACATTTTGGGCGGTGCCTGAAATTCTACTGTAGAATTCGGGTCCTGCAGCAAATCAATTGTCGCTCCACCTGGCAATGTACCAATGACTGACAACTGTGTTTCGCCATCCAGTGGCAATACCGTTTCAGTTGCGGACAGCTCAATACTCTCTAGCGGCTCGCCGCTTCTTGCTTGAAACGATAAACGATGTGTTGTTGTTTCACCATTAATCGTTACATTGATTTTCGCCGTACCTGGTAAAGCTTCAGCTTGCTCGAATGAAATAGACGCTCCTTGCGCTATTGCCCATTCTGACAATTCAGCCGTTACCACTGGTGCAGTCGCTGTTCCCTGCGGCAAAATAAATGGATTCGATCTTTTATAAAGATTGTAGGAAGCTTCTACTTGACCATCCAGACTTACTTCCGCCAACTGATTAATAGATGTATTTACAAAAGAAACACTATCAATATTCAGCCAGCTTCCAGCTCCTCCGGTAAACGTGATCGTTGCTTCCTCCCCTTTTTCAAACTCTAATTCCTGTAATACGGCTTGTTGGTAAACAAACCCATAGGAAGCAAAAGGATATGAATGCCCATTAATGGACATTGAGCCTCCAGCCGCTCCGTTATTCGTTACAAAAGCGGACAATTTATATAGTCCGGTCTCCGGAATAATCACTTGTTGAGTAATAGTATGTTTCACATTCGGATCTGTGCTAGGATCAGTCCACGCATGCCCTTGCCCTGATTGCGGATTATTAACATTTGTTCCCGCTTTGCCCTCTGGAGCGAATGTCCAATGATCCTTCCCATCCTCAAAACCGGGATTCAATACTAGATTAGTTTCTGTAGAGGAATCAGCATAGGCATAGTCAGCACTTGCCCCAATCCCGCCAAGCACAGTCGATAAAACAAACACGAACATCATGAACCATATAGCTGATTTTTTCATAGACTTTCTTTTAATAGGCAGTGTTCTCATCGGCATTATTAGCCTCCTTAGTTGTCATGAAAGCTAGATCATTTTTTGACAGCTATCCTTTTACAGCCCCGTCAACCATGCCCTTTACAAAATACTTTTGCAGAAGCAGATAAACCGCTACAAGCGGCATCATGCCTATAAAGCATCCCGCTGCTACCCAGTTGACATTGCTGTGGAATTGCGAGATAAATCCGGACAAAGTAACCGGAATTGTCATCATCGCTTTCTTTTGCAGGAAAAATACAGAAAACTGGTAATCATTCCATACTTGCACGCCGATCAAAATAACGACAGTTGCTGTAATTGGCTTTAATAGAGGCAAAATAATTCGCAAGAATATGCCATAGCGGCTGCAGCCGTCTATTAATCCAGCCTCATCCAGCTCTTTCGGCACTGTATTTACAAACCCAGTAAACAGAAAAATAGTCATAGGCAAAGCAAAGGTGACCTGCGTCAAAATGATTGCCCAATACGTATTAATACCGCCAATATCTACGATGAATTTGTATAGCGGCACCAAAATAGTTAGCGCCGGAACAATCAAGCAAGATATACAGAGCATATAAATAAAGCGATTCCACCTCGTCTGATGACGTGCAAGCGGATAAGAAGCACATGCGCCGATCAACACAACAAGACAAACTGCTGTAAACGTTATTATGACGTTATTCAGAACTGCCTGCCCCAATTGAGCATCCTGCCAAGCATGTACAAAGTTATCCGTATAAACGGACAGCGGGATCATCCACTTGCTGCTCGTATCCTCCAACGGCTTCAAGGACATATTGACCAAAATATAGAAAGGAATAAGATGTACCGCAACGATGAGCAAAGCAATCGCATAGCTGATTAATTTCCTCATGCATCCACTTCCTTTCTGCGAAGCAGAACAAGCGCCGCCATACTAATAATACAAATAATAATAAACATCAAATTCCCCAGCGCCGCAGCGTATCCCGCATCTTGACGCGCGAAGTAAAGATTATACATCATCGTGGATAAGGACTGCGTGGCATAGCCCGGTCCCCCGTTGGTCATTGCAACAATGACATCAAACAGCTTCAATCCGCCAATAATATTAAGTACAACATTAATCGTAATCGCTGGCATTAATAGCGGCAGTGTAATGCTCTTAAAGCGGAACCACCAGCCCGCTCCGTCGATGCTCGCCGCCTCGTAATACGACTTCGAGATGGACTGCAAGCCTGCCAAATAAATAATCATGGCAATTCCCATATACTGATACGTATTGACAAAGGTAATAAACCAAACCGCACGCGGTCCACTCGCCAGCCAATCCACCGTTTCTTTCCCAAACAAAAGCATGACATCATTCAAGGCCCCGCCATCATATTGGAAGAAATAGTAACTGATGTAACCCATAATCAGCGGGCTTATAATAACCGGCAAATAAACAATCGTACGGATGATGCCTTTTCCTCTAATTTGCTGATCAAGAAACAGGGCATACATTAAGCCAAGCAGGTTTTGCAGCAGCGTACTGCCCGCTCCATAGATAAATGTATTTTGAATCGTTTGCAGCACTTTTTTATCAGAAAACATCATTTTATACTTTTCAAATCCAACCCAGGCATAGTTTTGCGAGTATCCATCCCAGTTTGTAAAAGATATTTTAACACCCTGAATTAGTGGATAAAAGATAAAGACTGCAAATAATAGCAATGCCGGCAGATACATAAAATTAAGGACACTGGCTGATTGCAGCCAGCGTGCGAACGCTCCTTTGTGCGGAACACTCGGGGTTACTTTCGCTGTATTGATCTCCTCTCTTGGCATGGTTTCTCCTCCTATCTAAAGCAATGGCCTGCTGCTTCCAAATAAACAGCAGACCATCTACAGTCTATATTTTATTGGCTTGCTGCCCGCAATCTTTCATACTCTTTTTTCATATTTTCTGAGTATTCGCTTGGAGTGATAACGCCTGCCAGCATATCCTGGCCATTTTTACACATCACATCCCACATGCCATTCGGCAAATATACGCGGTCAAAGTACGGGAATACACGCAAATCTTTGTACTTTTCAAAATCAGCCGTCAAGCTGCCGGCATCAATTTCAACGCCTTCAAGCCCTGGCGGCAATGCATTGGAGGATGCAACTAATGAAATATTTTCCGGTTGCGCGAAGTAAGCAACAAACTTTCTTGCAGCCTCACTATTCGGAGTATCCTTCCATACACCCCAAGTCGTTTTCTCGCCGCCAGCAAGTGTAGGCGTATCACCTGCAACTACAGATTGAATCGGCATAAGACCTGCTTTCAAATCCGGGTTGATTTTGAGAGCTTCTTCAATCAAGTAAGGTCCGTATACACCAAAAGCAGCCTTGCCTTCAGCAAAAGCTTTTGCTGAATCGCTATATTTAGCAGTCAACACATCCTTGTTCAAATAACCCTGTTCATGCAAATCCAAAAACATTTGCGGCAATACATCAAACTTCGTCCAGTCAAAGCTGCCATCGATCAATTGCTCGCCATCATTGTCAGCCGGGCTAACAAATAGGGATGTCGCATAGAAATCAAAGAATTGTCCAATAGGCCATGAATCAGCTCCGCCGATATGGATAGGCGTTACCTCTCCGTTGCTCTTTGTTTTGATTTCTTCTGCTGCAGCCAGCAGTTCATCCCAGGTTTGCGGCAGCTCGATACCATACTGCTCCAATACACCAGCGTTGTAGACAGGTCCGCTTTTGTCCTGATCCATCGGCAATACATATACTTTGCCCTGCTCATCCGTTACAGAGGATTTAATAGCTGCATCCAGCTTGCCAGCCCACTCCTCCTCCTTAAGGTCAGCCAAATATTCGCCATAGCGAGCCTTTGCCCAACCATGTGTTGCGAATACATCCGGAAGCTCATTGGACGCCATTTTCATTTTCATAATGTTTTCATATTCAGAACCTGGAGCACTAAAATCAACTTTAATATCCGGATTTTCATCCATGAACTTTTCTGCGATAGTTTGCAAAACTTTAGCAGGCTCGCCTACTACGTTTGTCATAACCGTTAATGTAATGGGCGATCCACCCTCGTTGTTTCCTGTCTGTTCCTTATTTTCTGTTTGCCCTTTGTTGTCATTGCTTGGCTGAGCACCATTATTGCCGCCATCCTTTGATGCACCGCAAGCCGCCAAAATAACGAGCAGCATAATTGCCATCAAAAGCTTGAATCCCGCTTTCTGATTCATACATATCCCCCTAAACAAATATGGTAGTAGTGTAAAACGCGCCTTTTACAATATTAAGATTAGCATGGCTGATTACGCTTTCATATGTCGCAAAACTACAGTTTCAGTGCTCATTTCTACACTCTTCATATTCATGTTGACTTCCATCCTCGCGATTACTATCCTTATTTATACACTGTAAGGAGGCTGGTACAAATTGAAGCAATTCAAATCTCTGCGCTCAAAATTAACATTAATATACGCGCTTACTATTATTACTCCATTTCTAATATTGGCGTTTGCACTTCCCTATTACGCTCAACAAATGCTTGCCAAGGATACGGAAAAACTGACCGAGGGCACCTTGCATGCTTTAGCCAGCAATATTGAAACTTATTTGGACGATTTGGAGCGATTGACCGCCTCGCCATATTTGAATGACAATGTGATACAGGCTTTAAAAATAACAGCAGACAACTTGTATGACAATGCAAGCGCATACACAAAATTGCAAACAGATCGGGCGCTCAAAGGAACGCTCCCCAACTATTTGATTAATACACGGAGAGATATTTTAAGCACCATTATTGTAACGTTAAATGGAAAAGCCTATATGACGAACAAAAATAATAACGTCGAGCTTGTCGATGACTTTCCTTTTCAGCAGGAGGATTGGTATGTAAAGGCACTGGAGAAGGATGGAAAGGTTGCTTTTATTAGTCCCCACTCGCAAAATTATTTGAATCATGCGACGGATTTGCAAGTGTTTTCGGTTTCCCGTCTGATCAAAAACCCTGAATCCGGGCAGCCGCTTGCCGTTATTATGGCTGATGCTGACACACATGTGCTGGAGAAAATAACAAAAAACATTCAATTTAATGTCAGCTCGGTCGTCGCAATATTGGATGATCACCAAAATATTATTTATGCCAATAAGCCTTTAACCGACAGTATGAGGCAGCTATTAAAAGAGGATCATGCCGCCAAACAGGACAGCAATGATTATGTAACCGTTACCGAAACGATTCAGCCTGCCAATTGGAAAATGACCGTTTTTCTTTCCAATAAAGAACTGCAGCAAAAGGTACGCTGGATTTATTTGCTCGCTATTTTATTATCTATAGGCGGTCTAGCCGTTACCTTTATTGTCTTTCAATACTTTTCCGAGTGGATTGTAAAGCCTGTGAAGCTTATGAATGATGTGATGAATAAAGTGAAAAAAGGGAATTTGCAGGCACGGTATAGCAACAAAGGCAACGATGAACTGTCCTTGCTCGGTCATTCGTTAAACAATATGATTACTCAGCTTGATGATTTGATCAATCGCGAGTATAAAGCGATGCTTGCACAGCGGGATGCAGAATATCGGGCGCTGCAATCGCAAATACAGCCGCATTTTCTCTATAACACCTTAAGCGGGTTTATAGGTCTGAATCGAATTGGAGAAAAACAACAGCTTGAAGATGCCATCATATCCTTGAGCGGCATGTTAAGATATATACTTGAGGATAATCAATGGTCTGATCTGAAACAGGAATTTCTGTTCCTGTCCAAATATGCCATGCTGCAACAAATACGCTTTCAAGAAAAGCTGCGCATTGATATTGACTACGATGAAGCTATTGGCGATTTTCGAATTCCCAAGCTGTTATTTCAGCCTATTCTGGAAAATGCAATTATACATGGCATCGAACCAGACGATAAGCAAAATCTCATTACCATCAATGCCAATCTTGTGTACAGCGGCGAAAACAGCTATATCCGGGTCACTATCCAAGATGACGGAGTCGGCTTCGATGCTGACAACAATGATCGCACTGGTGTCGGTATTTTGAATGTTCGCTCCCGTATGCAGCTTGTTTATCCCGAAGCCGTGCTAACTGTATCAAGCAGAATTGGCGCAGGCACACATGTTACCATCATGATTCCACAAGGAGGACAACATCTATGAATATACTAATCGCTGATGATGAGAGCATGGTAAGAGCAGGTTTACGCAGTATGCTGGAGGAACTTGATATAGGTTTAAATATAATAGGAGAAACAAAGAACGGGCAAGAAACGGTTGCTTTTGTACAAGAGCATCATCCCGATCTTGTTTTTGTTGATATTAAAATGCCCGTATTAAACGGTCTCGAAGCAATTGCACAATGCAAGCAACATTCTCCCTATACCAAATGGATCATATTAAGCGGCTACTCCGAATTCCACTATGCCCAGGAAGCCCTGCGACTCGGCGCCTGCAATTATTTGTTAAAGCCGGTAAGTTTAAACGACATTAAGAATTGCATTTCCCATATATATGAGCAATATCAGAAACAGCTGCTTGAACGGAATAAGCAATTGGAATATGAATGTATTGGACTGCTTACTAAAAACGATATAAACAGCTACGCCCGGGAAGAAGCCCCCTCCTTGAAAGCAGGAGCGCTTCTCTTCCTTATCGATCATCATTTTTCTGGCAGAGAAGCTGATTTATGGACGAAGCAATTTCTCTTGCAGCTGCAGCAAATGCTATATAGCGAGTTTTTGCATGGTGAGTTGCAGATTGCCGCATTTATGTACCCTAACGGCAGTCCTCTCCTGTGCTGGACTTCATCTGCCTCCACCACGCAGAAGATAGAGGAACGGCTTGCACAGTTGTATCACGCCATATCACAATTTATTAGTCAAAACGCTGACCAACAAATAAGGTTGAGCGCTGTAACGATTTGCGGTCAAAAGGATATACAAACAACAGATTCCTTCGCTTTGCCGCTTGTCGCAGCAAGCATCAAGCAAATTTACGCCCAGCCGGAGCTGCGATATTTGCTGAAGGATCGAGAGATTGCTTCCGTTCAAATGCTGGTGGACAACGAGGCGGATTGGAAATCTATCTGCCAACAGGCACAGCAAATAGCCGATTGTTATCGACTGAAGGACTATGTTGGCTATTCACAGCATGTAGCCGCAATTAACAAATCACTTGCAGAAACCTACCACCCGGCAACAAAGGAATGGTGGATGCGAATCTATCATAATCTTTGCTTTGCCATGCAGATAGATGGACAGATCAATGAACAGATAGATGGACATCCCACTGGGCATTTCGATGGACAACTCAAGAGGCAGCACGATGGACGACTCGATGATCAGCACGGATCTGGCGATCCCACTAAGTGGACAAAACAGCTCAATGCTTATGGAGAGCAGCTTTTGGCGCGATCCGCTCGCAATGATCAGACATACAAAGACGTTGTACAGCTTGCTACTGATTATATCGATGAAAACTATATGCATGATATCGGTATTAAGCAAATTGCAGAAGCATTGCAAGTTACACCGAACTATTTGAGCTCCCTCTTTCACAAAAAGCATGGGATAACCTTTATCAAATACTTAACCAAGCTAAGAATGCTCAAGGCAAAAGAGCTCGTCCTTAACAGCCACCAGCTAAAAATAACAGAGGCTGCCGAAGCAGTCGGTTACTATAGCCCACGACATTTTACGAAGCTATTCAAAGAATATTACGGCTG
>JBEBPB010000048.1:0-11507 GCA_040396195.1 Paenibacillus nanensis | reverse complement strand
AATGAAATAACACCTGCATGATAGACATAACAGAAAAGCCGCAGTTTAATCAGGAAAATGCGGCATAATGATCAATGAAAAGTCAGCGTTACGCTGGCTTTTTTCTTTTTTATATAAGCAGTAATCCAAAACTGATTTCAAAATAGCGTTCTGTTCTGCTGGATCATCAGTTTCTCGATAGAGCTTAATGGCCGATTCCATTTTGGGTAGTACATCATTTCTAGCCACGTTTCTCTTTTTGTCAATCATAAGTTCGTGTTCAAGTTCAAGAATCACTTGCTCAGCTGCAAGTATTCTATCTGAGATGTCCTTTGATCGTGCTAAAAATGTCGATTCATCATAAATCCCGCGTTCTAACAAATCGTGAAGGTTGTTTTTTTGAACAGTCAATTCAGCTATGTTTTTTTGATTATCTTTAATAGCTTTTAATTTGATTTGTTCCTGATCCACTTCAGTAATATCTGGCTTAGTGACTAACCATTTGTCACGATAATCTGCCATCCAAGCAATCATACCGTCAAATACAGCCTCTTCAATATATCTTAATTTGCTGCTTCTGTTTGGGCATCCTTTATAGGCACACATAATGTACGATTCTGAATTGACATATGGTCTATAAACCATAGAAGCGCCACAGTCTGCGCATCGTATCAGTCCTGCCAAAGGATTTGTAATGCCATTGATCAATTGGTAGGGAAGATGATATTTTTTTTCTAGTATTTTCTTGGCTTTGCTAAAAACGGATTCACTAATTAGTGGTTCATGCCTACCTTTAATATCTATCCATTGTTCTCTTGGACGAGCTTCAACTTCCTTACCTTGACCTGATACTTTTGATTTAATAGTTTTTTTCTTACCCCACTGTATTCTTCCAAGGTAAACTTCATTTTTTATTATGCCTAGCACTGTGCTAGGTTCCCATGGCTTGCCGGTGTAAGTTTTGACATTCATTTCATTTAATTTTGTTGCTATCTTACTTGATCCAGCACGTTCTTTAGGATCATCATGTGTATACAGCGCAAATATTAACTTCACAATTTCCGCTTGCTCAAGATTAGGCTTTAGAGTTCTGCCAATATTGTCAGTGTGCAAATCATATCCATACGGCGGACGCGTGCCAAGATAATTGCCATCCTCAACCGATCTTCTTCGTCCGCCTTGCATACGCTTTGTAATCTGTTTTAACTCCATACGAGCTAAAAAAGAGCGTACCTCAACATTAAATTCTCCTGCTTCATTGTTCATATCAAACACTTCTGCAGGTGTGACTATTAAAGCGTTGCTCTCTTTAAAAGCACGCTCTATCAATCCTTGATCAATTTTATCTCCACGACCAAAACGATCTATATCCATAACAAGTACACCAGCAGGAGGGGAGGATTCTAAGTCTTGTAAGAGCCTAAGCATCTCAGGACGATGAATTATGTTTTCTCCGCTCGCTGTTTCTGCATATATCTCAGTAACAGATATATGGTGTTGCTTAGCTAAAGCAAACAAGGCTTTTCGATGCTTAGCAAGTGTTTCACCTTCGCCGCGTGCTTCAGCTTCCAGATCAGCACGACTTTTACGTAAGTACATCCAGTATTCACCTTTAGGCAACTGCATGAAAAAACCTCCTTATAAAAAAAGCCCAGACTGGGCTTTCAAATTCGTATTGTCTTAGTCAAGAGATTTCATTTTATAATCTTTGGCAGAATCTAAACTCATTTTGGTATTTGGGATTTTGGCTGCATAGTTAGGCTTTTCTGTTGGAGATATTGGTTTCGCTGTACTATTTTGCAATTCGCAAATATTGTATTCAATATTGTCAAGCTTATCTAACATCATTGCGAGTGCAAAGAAAATAATTCCGGAAATGATCCCACTTACCCACCAGGTTAATGCGATAGACCACTGAAATGGAATATCAACACTTCTGCCTAACAGTTTTTCTAATCCTGAATAACTTTTGGCATTTACAAAACCTGAAATAATCCCGCCAATAATGGATAATACACCGATCACTCTTAGTACAGTTGACATGTTATTACCACCTGTTAAATCCTCATCGGCTGAGGTAGTTGCTAGATAATTATGCCAATCAATTCAATTATACCCTAATCACTTACTTTGAAGAAAGATATTCCATTTTTTATTCAATGACTCTGCAAGTAAGCCCCTTTAAAATGTATCTAACAACTTAGATCAACAAAAGGAGCGATTAAATGAAAATCATTGGTGTAAAATCAACCGGCAGACAAGATACAGAGACTTATTTCGGCACATTCAGATTGGCAGATGTTAATTATATTAACTTAGCTAATCCAAGAAAAAATAGTGAACGAGTACCACTTTACCATACCGCTAAAGGATCTTTTTTTCCTCTGCTGTCACTCAAAGATGTATCTGAAGCACTAAAACCTTATGGATTTGATTATATTGATAAATCGACAATAATCAACATTAAACGAGTGGAAACACATTATAGAGATCGATCTGGACTACAAATTGTTTTCTCAGATTCAAGTGTAATAAACGTTTCGAGCCGCAGTAAATATCAATAGTGTGTGCATTTCGCCCCCCTTAAGTTGCAGGTGGAGGTTCGACAGTTAACGACAACAATATATGGATATAAGACCTATACTAAATATAGGAGCATTTAGGACGGTTGAAACTTCACCAAATGTAGAAGTTTTTCTCGGATCGGGAGGAATTCCTCCGCACCTCATTCATCAACTTTTATCCATTCATACAGATCGTCAGAGCTTTCTAAATTTAAAGCTTTCGCGATGGTGTACCTGGTTGCGCTACCCATTTTCTTACGGTTATTAGCGTAATCAGAAAGCTGGCTTTCACTAATGCCGGTTACAATATGCACATCACGCTGAGAAATACCGGAAGTTTTATAAAGTTGATGGAGGCGACAACGACCCGGCTCATACCGCATCGTCTAGCTCCTTATTTGAGACTTGTTAAAAACAAAAATATTAAAGGGGAATCTAAATGACAGATACAGAAACAATCAAAAAGTTACTCTTTATCTTGTCCGCGTGCGATCCTAAGCAAGTCGAAAGCGTTAGAAAGCATTTCGAGGAACTTGGGATCGGAGGGACTTAGACCGAGTTTCCTGGCTTCTTTCTCTAATAAATGAATTGTTGTGTCAGCATCATTTCTCCGGTCAGACATATAACTGGTTGTATTTTCATTAACTTGCTGAGGTTTTTCAGTTCTTCCAAGCAAATAATCCACATCAAGATCAAAAAAATCAGCAATTTTAGTCAATGTGTTTTGAGATGGTTGTTTGCGATCCTTTTCGTAGTAAGCCACACTGCTCTGGCTAAGGTTCAGTCTATTTGCTAATTCTTGTTGCGAAATCCCTCTCATTTCTCTTTCTTTTTTTAGGCGTTCTCCAAATGTGCTCAATCCAATATCACCTCATTTATAACAATTATATTATTACCAATAGTCATAATAAAGTTTTATGACCAATAGATATATTAAACGAAAAAAAATGTTGACATATGACTTTAGGTCATATATTATGTAATTAACAAACCAATGACTTATAGTCATAAAAAAGAGGTGATTAGTTTTGAAAAACGAAAGAGTTATTAAAATGCGTAAAAAAATGAACTTAAGTCAAGAAGAATTAGCAGCTATGACAGACTGCTCGCAGAGTATGATCGCACTTATTGAATCCGGAAAGAGAGAACCAAAGAAACGAATTAAAATGATGTTGGCGGAGGTGTTTAAAGTACCTGTGGAATGGCTTTTTTATGAAAAAATTAATGACCAAGAGTCATTGGAAAGGGTGGGTTAAGTGGGCAAGCAGACAAAAAATAATAAAAACGAACATGGCGAACGCGGTTTACTTCGTCAGCAGATGGAACTACTAGCGGTTCGTTCTGAAAATTGCAATGATGAAGAATTGTCAGCATTAACGATGGCGATGGTCGAGATTTACAAAACTCTTTATTGGCAGCCTGTATCAGCAAGGAACTTCTTGGAATCGCCGTTTGAACGACGGTAATGAGAATAGTATACAGGGAGGAGGACTTGAAGTGGAGCAGCGATATAAGGAAGCCGCCGCTGGAACGACGGCTTTGCAATTGAATGAAACTCTATCTGAGAAATGCAAGCGAATGAAAGTTTCAATTGAGGCAGGAAGAATGACACTTAATAAATCTCGCCAACAATTTGGGTTAAGCCCCATAAATGACTCAGCAGCAGACACCTATCTTAAAAAAGTGTGATTTGATAATCTGCGAGTTTTCTATCAGGATCGTTCGCGAGAATCATTGTTTCGAATTTCATTCCTAGAGATTTACAAACCTCGGGAATTACATCTAATAATTCCGGCAATGAGATTTGCTTATTAAAAACTTTTTCAAGAGAATGTTGCAATTCACGAGCATAAATATTATTGAAATTTGCGCCTAGAAATAACATGTCGTATTTATGCATTGTGGCCTTTAGATCATCTTCGGATTTAATCATTTTAGCAGCGAATTTCAATTTTAAAAGCGTTTCGCCAATAAGTATTGCATTACTCATTTTATTACCACCTTTCTGTATAGAGATAAATATTGATAATTCAATTCTATCAGAGGATGGAATGATTTGGTAGGAAGAGGTGTGGTAAGTGGACATTATAGAGGCTACACGGATCGCAGTCAAATCAGGTAAATGGATTGCTCGTAATGTTAAGGGCGTCAGTCCATGGAACTGTGTTCAGATCAAACCGACTAACACAAGCGATGGATGTATTGTGAAACCTAGAAAAGAATTAAAACACAGAGATGGTGTATTGCCCCGCAGAGGCTGGCAGCCATCTGCGGATGATTTGATTGCCGATGATTGGATAGTAATTGATTAATTCAACAGTGATTTTAATTCTTTTATAGTGGTATGGCTTTTTTTAAGTAGTAATTTTTTTTCGCAATTAACAATTCCCTTTGGATTTAGAGTTGTTATGTAGGAAAGGAAGTGTGAAATGAATAGGGCCGTCCTACTGGAGTCGCAGCATATACATCCTGTAAGGGGTGTTGCTGAGATGAAGAAGAACAAAAAGGAAAGCAAACGTGAAGAAGTCCTTCGTCTGATGTCCGGTGATCTCAATATTGTTAAAACAATGAAAAGCGGCGACTGTACTATACATTTTGCCGACAATTCTTATCGAGATAAAACAAAAGAGGAAATCGAGAGTGCTATTGAACACCACTGGCATGTAGCATGGCAAGTTGTCATGCGAATGCGTGAGCGTGGAATTGATGTTTAGAAAGGAGATAACTATGAGTACACAAACTATACCAGGTCATCTATTAAAAGATCGGTACTGGAGAGCTACTTTGCATTTATTCATAAATCACCCAAAGCTTCAACGCTATTTAACATCACAGTTTTTCGATCTAGAAAAAGGAACGATAAGAGCTGCTGCATTAAAAAAAGCAGCTGCGCCATGGTCTGAATCAGAAAAATTTGCTTTGAATCTCGCTCTTCACTGTTTTAACGAAAGTCATAAAGTCAATTTGAGTGATATGGACTATTTGGACCTGCAAAACAAGCAGTTAGCTTTGGATGCAATAAAGTTGCGATTTTTTTGAGGGATACTGCCGATTTGCCAGGCACAATCGGCAGCTGGGGAATGTGGGGAATGTTTAACTTAATTTTATAACACCAAAGTCCTCATGAAATTCCAGTTAGGAATTATTCCTACAAGGAATAGGGGGTGAAGGCACTATGACGGCGGGCAATTTGTTAAAAGCTTGTCGTGAAAGGGCTGGTATGAGCCAAGTCAAATTGGCAAGGCTGTTGAACCGTACTCAGTCCAGTATTAGCAAGCTAGAGCAAGACCGTAATCCAGTTGATGTTGAAACATTTCGTGATTGGACAAGGGTAACTAATCAGATTGAAGTAGGGATTGCTTTTTTGTATGGGGTAGATCCTGCAGCGATATTACAAACAATAATGCAAGTTACGGGAGTAGCTTAATGGGAGGGATTAAATTGTCGAGAGAACAGTTGGCGGCAGAAGCTTTAGCGGCTGGACAAGCTGCTAAACATAATCTTCGTTGGATGGACAAGCATCCAGAGAGGTTTGATCAGAGTAAGAGAGAGTGTATGAGAAAGTATTTGAAGAGCATGATTCGTTTCTCAAAGGAAGAAATGAAAAATGCCCGCCTGGCAGGGCGGACATCGTTTCGAAACCATCTAAAGTTTCTTGTTGTGTCTATTATACCACATTCTATTAGAAGGGTGGTAGAGAAATGAAACAATTAGCTATTGTAACAGCCAATAAGGGATTCACCAGCAAGGAAATGCCGTATTTACGAGCTTTGGTGTATGGTTTTCATCTTAAGCAATTGGGAAACGTCAACGTGAAGGTGGTCAAAGTGCCTTGATGAATACAAAGGAGAAAGCGAAGAATGTCGAGCAAGCAGCACTTTTTATCTTTTATAGATGTGGTGGGGAATACTGCAATACTATGTATGCGATCGAAGAAGAAAAAACAGAGGAACCGATCTGCCCTTGTTGCGGCAGCTACTATTTTAGCCATATTACTGATAGAAAAATTGAAATCTGAAAAATGATAGAGCTGACAAGGAGGGATTACCAATGATACTTAAGGGCGATCGTGTGCAGTTAGTTGATGGCAGCACTGGAGAGATAGTTGAACTTTGGGGCTTCGCGCGTACCTTTGCACGTATCAAACTGGATTCTGATGGTAGGCTTATTCCTGTTATGGCATCGTACATTGTCAGTTATCAACGGCCTGTGCAGTCGAAGTGGGGAGGTGTGAAATATGAAGAACGGAAAAAAGCCAACGCTTAAGCAAAAGCTAGCAATTGCCAATTGCAAACTAACACCGGAAAACTGGCTTGTTTATAAAGTTGAGCCGAATCGCCTACATATTGTGCATCGTCTATCCGGCAGGCCGAGGATCATTTCAGCATGAGGGGAGGTGTGAAAAATATGAACATTAGTATTGATCAGTTAGCAGGTGGTGGGGTAAGCGAACGAATCCAGCGAGAATTTAATAAGATCGCTGAGAACGTGCTTGATCCAAACACAAAGCCTGATGCTACACGCACATTGACAGTGAACATAACCATTAAACCTAACAAGAATAGGCAGATGGGAGACGCAGAAGTTGTTGTTAAATCGTCGCTTGCTCCTGCAGCTGGATTGCCTTCATCTTTCGTTTTTGATTATGACACAGAAGGCAAAGCAGTAATGGCGGAGCTAAACATGAGCAAAGACCGTAATCAAATGGCTATAGCTGATAGCGGAGCAATAGTTGATGGCGCTGGTGCACCAGCAGATAAAAAGGTAGTCAATATGTCGCCATATAGGTAATCAAATTAATAGATGGAGGTTTTTACAGTGATAGAAGCAGCAATTGAGAAGGTTTTAAAGTTATCGAAACACACGGCTCCAATTCAGACCGTTGAAATAGATGGACGCACATATACAACCGCTGATCTTAGTAAAATTAATAAGCCGCTAATAGGCAATATTGAAGTCCATAACCTTAGCGGGATTGTCGAGTATCTGAAATCGGATTTTGATAAGCAATTGCCGGTTATTATTCATGTTATTTCGCCTACTAAAGTTGACGTTCTCACTGGTCTTAATGGTGACTTGAACAGAAGTACACTAATTTCAGCAACTGCACTGCTGCCGCGTATTCGATTTAATGAATATTACGATGTTGAATCATTCAATATTCTTTTGCAAAGCTGTTTTGTACCGAATAATCAAACAACTGAATTACTAAATGACCGAGAAACTGTACTGAGACTTGTCGGAAATATCAAAGATGAACAAGTAATGGAGTTTGGCGATAACGGAATAAGCCAGCAAGTATCTGCTAAAACAGGAGTAGCAACTGTTGAGAACGTACCCGTACCGAATCCTGTTCATCTTAAACCGTTCAGAACATTTGTTGAAATCGAGCAGCCAGTTTCATCGTTTGTACTTCGGATGAGAAAAGGACCAGAAGCAGCGTTATTTGAGGCTGACGGCGGTGCGTGGAAGGTTACTGCAATTGCTGAGATCAAAGCATATTTCGAAGGTTTGCTCTCTGATCGTATCGAAGCTGGTGAGGTTGTCATTGTAGGTTAATATCTTTCAGGGGCTTCGGCCCCTGATTAATGGGGGAGATAATGTATGCTACAAGAAGCTCTGCAAAAAATGCAAAAAGAAATTGGTCAGCATCCGAATGATGGGTATGTTCGTTATGTGGGTGCAGAACTGATCAAATTCGTTCGTGCCAATCCAGAGAAGGCAGTGCTATTTGTAGATGAAGGCAAGAGTATTCAAGGGAGCTTTAGCGAGTTGGAGAAAGAGGCGACGAAGGATAAACGGAGATTTATTCCGCCAGATGAAGGCCAAGATATCATTCTTCGGTACTTCGGTGTTGATGTGCCAAAGGATGAACCTGATCCGTTAGAAATCGGTCTAAAGATTGATCTGGACGAATTGCTTTTATAGGAGGGTGACATGAGCCAATATAAATCTTTCAATGCCCATTTTCCGTCGAAAATCAGTGAGGATCTTGTTGAGTTTGTGACGAATAGCGTATTACTTGAAAGTCGCTACCTTTTTTTTAAAACGATATTGGGTTTGCAGTACGCCCATTGCACCCATTGTAATAAGCATCATCGCTCTGAGATAAAGTTAAAACACAAGCAAGAGCAGAAAGTTATTTGCCCCAACTGTAGATCATCCTGCAAGGTACGAGCTGCTGGAATAAGCCGTAAGTACATGACTGATAAGGCGGTCCTGGTCTGGTATGAGAAATCTGTGGCGAATTCAGAGGCAATTACTGCTAGAGTAATTGAGGTGCGGAGAGATTACAGTGTAACATATGAAAACGTTCAAACCATGTATAACGTAAGTCACATGTATTTATTTGAGCCTGGTAAATCAGAGCACTGGAACTATCGTAGCAAGTGTAAGACAGCATACTCTGGATTTGATAAGTCGTATGGTTCTGGCAGCTGGGTACGATTTGTTTCTCTTGATAATATTTTGCAAGCAGTTAAAGACACTCCATTCCAATATTCAACATGGGAAGGCTACACAAAGTTTGACAACATTTATTATGTGTCGGATATGGTTGAATTCTTCGACTTGGCAGCACGCTATCCATGTGTTGAATACCTGACGAAGCTTGGATTTTCAAAAATTATCCGCAATCGGATGCATGGAGCATCTACGATGAACGCTATCAACTGGCGAGGAAAGACAATAGAAAAGGTGCTTCGTCTTGACAAGTCTGACATTCGTGACTTGAGAACTTGTGGACTTGAATACGGCCCCTCCGAGTTGCTTTATTTGCAACGAATTCGCCGGCAGGGAAAGACATACACCGCCTGGGAAGCTTATTATTTGTCTCGTATTGACACTGAATATTATGCATCAAGTATTTTCGAAGCTACCAGCGCTTACGCATCAAAGGATGAAGTAAGGGCTTATCTTTTAAAGCAGTTCCAAAGAAAACAATCTAGGGGCATAACGACTGTCGCCTCTGATTATAGAGACTATTTGCATCAATGCGAAGAGTTAGGCATGTCCATTGCAGAGCGGAGGTATTTGTTCCCGAATAATCTTCACGAGGCGCATCAGAAAGCCACTAAAAAAGTGAAATACAAGAAAGACAAGGAATTAAACATGAAAATAGAAGGACTTTATCTCAAGCTTCAGAAGCAGTATTTTTTTCAAACAGATAATTTTTTGATTAGACCAATTAAAAATGCGACAGAAATCTTTAATGAAGCGAAATCACTATCTCATTGTGTAGGCAGCTATGCTGGTAGACATGCTGCTGGTGAAGTAGCAATCCTGGTTGTACGGCGCAAGACAGAACCTGATGTCCCATTCTATACAGCGGAAATTGACGGAAAAACCATCCGACAGTGTCGTGGGTTAAAGAATTGTGCTATGACTGATGATGTTGATAAATTCATTTCAGATTTTGCTGAGTCCAAGCTGAAGAAACAGCCGGGCAAACATATGAGAGGGGTGGCAGTATGACAAAGAAACAGGCAAACGCTGCGGCTGTAGTGCCAGCAACGGAAACAAGTATTGCATTGAGGACACCAGAAGTAATAGCGGCGGAGATCCGATTCATCGATGGACAAGCCCGGCAGTACGTGTTGCAATCGGCCATAACGATCGGGGAGAAGTTGATCGAGGTTAAAGAGATAGTCGGACATGGCGAGTGGGGAAAGTGGCTGAAGGATAATGTAAATTATGGGCAATCCACTGCAAACAACTTTATGCGAGTTGCGACTGAATACGCTAGTTCTCAAACACTTGTGAATTTGTCTTATAGTCAGGCTGTTGCCTTGCTATCTGTGCCTGCTGAAGACCGCGAAGAGTTTGCTGAAGAAGTTGGTGCATCTGAAATGTCTACCCGCGAGCTGCAAGCGGCGATTAGAGCACGAGAGGAAGCAGAGAAGAAGCTGGTAGAGGAACAGAATCATAAGGAAGAGCAGAAGGCTCAATTTGATGCATGGGCTGCTAATCAGGCTAAACAGAATCAGGAACTTGAAGAACGCTATAAGTTAAGCACTGAGTTGCGCGAACAAGCTGAGAAGCAGATGGAAGAGCTGGCTGCTGAACTTGAAAAGGCTAAGGCTGGCGGCGATGATAAGGCAGCAGCGAAGGCAAAAACAGAACTAAGGAATGCAGAGAAGGCTCGGCAGGAGCAGGAGAAGAAGGCTGCTGAGCTTCAGAAGCTACTAGACGAACAGAAGTCTATTGCGGAAAAAGAAGCAAAAGAACTACTCGCGAAACAGGAAGAGGCTTTTAAGCAAGCGGCTGAAAAAGAGAAGAAAAGCCTCCAAGATCAGCTCAAGAAGTTAGAGCAACAATTATCACGCAGTAATAATGAAGCGTTTTTGAAGGCTAAGCTGCAGTTATCTCAGTTGGTAGAAATGGGAGACACGCTTGTGAAAGCAATCGCAGGAGTGAAAGAGCCAGAGGAGCAAACTAAGCTTAAAGCAGCCGCTGCAAAGGTTGTTGATCAGTTGTGCAGTATGTTGTAGTAGAAATAACAGCTTAGATTGAGGGTGGGGTTATGAACTACCTTGAGCTGATTGTCGGCTTTAGCAGATGGAAGGAAGTAAACCCTTTGCCTGCCAGCGCAATTGCATTGTGGCACGAATTAGTGGCTACTTGTAATAAGGCTGGATGGCCTGAGGACTTTACCGTTCCAAATGCAGTATTGCAGGCGAATGCTGGGGTTAGCAGAAAAGAATTTGATAGGGCTAGACAGATTCTGATAGAACAAGACCTCATTGCTTATAAAAAGTCCAATCGAGTTAACAATGCTGGCAGGTATAAACTCGTTCGTTTGTTCAAAAGGGACAACGACAAGAACAACAGCAGGGACAACGAAAAGGACAACGAAACGGGCAACGGTCGGTACAACTCTATTAATAAAGATCTAAACATAAACAAAAACATAAACAAATACGCGGAATTTGTCTCCATGTCAGAAGTCGAATATCAAAAACTTTT
>JBEBPB010000047.1:0-13081 GCA_040396195.1 Paenibacillus nanensis | reverse complement strand
GGTTATTCCAAATAATATCTACTCGTGCTTTATCCTGATCAGATTCATCATCTGAGCTATAATTGAGTATATTTTTACCCGGCTGCAGCTGAAAAAATGTGCTCTCTAAATCAATCCAGTAGAAAACGTTTGTCCTTGTTCCATCTTCAGCCACGACTTCAACACGCTTTTGGCCGAAGGCAGTATTGATCTCCAATATATCCGTATCAGACAACACATAATTAACCTGCACAAACTCCCCTGTTGACTCATTGGCTATACGCGGATTAGTAGCCGGCCCAAAATAACGAATTAGAATTGGTGCTGATTCATCACCCTTATTATCAAATACACCACGATAGCCAAGCATCGTAAACGTCGATGATATGCGCCAAGGGAAAGACCATCCACCATTAGCAAACTTGAGTCCCTGTAGTGTCTCTTCCACATCTCGCCAAAATGGATCTGGACATATAAATGAAGCTTGGAACAAATGATGGCTGGTAATGCGTTCTGTAAATTTTGGACTCTCATCAGGAATCGCTGATGCCGCATAAGATCGATAATCATTTGTATAAATCAACTTGCCTTCGCCTAGTTTAGGATTTAATACACGCGCAAGTTTCCGGCTCAACTCATACATTTCTTCTCTGCTTGCAGCCAATATAGCCCCTGTTAGAGTCAATAATCGATCAGATAACTGCACTCCTGTTACAGTGGAACCGTCTTGATATGGGGATCGGGTAGACTTGATTTCAGCGCTAGTACCACCTGTTCCGTCAATGTGCGATAAAATAAAAGGACGATAATTGCCAAGTATGACACTCTCGCCCTTAGAATTTATAAATTCAAGTTGTTGCAATTTATCGCCTCCTATCCTAGTGCCAGCTGCTGTGCCGTCTTTTGCGTTGCCCTGCTCACGTCAGACGGTGATGTAACCGGTGTGTTAAAAGTATTATTAACTGTTACGTTTTTATTGTTTGTTGTGCCGGATGATCCAACACTTTTGTTAGCCTGCTGAGTAGTTGCAGTAGCCATTGCGGATATAGCAGCATTGCGCGCAGCATCGATTTGACGGTTAATGTTGTCGATTAAGGTTTGGATCTGCGTCACCTTATCTTTAAATCCTTCGTACATTTTTTCGCCTAGAGTTTGGCCAGTTAATTTATATGAATCGCCAAAGCCTTCAAGCAGTTTAATGATTTCGTCCTGCTGATTATGAATAATCATTTTCTCAGCTTCGGCCTGAATGGATTTAGCGAGTAACAATTTATTATAGTGCTCTTGCGTATCTTTAAGTTGTTGATCAAGTGAAGCCTTTTGAGCGGCATATATTGTGTTAATATGTGTCTGTTGCGCTTCATACTCCAACTTTAATTGCTCTTTTTTCTGATCAAGCTGGCGCTTTACGGCGTCCAATTCTTCCCTTTGCTTGTCCTTAAGCTCCTGTTGCTCATCCTTCAAGGCTTCCTTCTTATCTTCCAGCTGTTCCTTCTGATGCCGTTTCTCTTGATCAGACAGAATCTTGTTCAGTTCTTTTTGTAATTGGACTTTATTAAACTCATCATGCTCATAATCGATCAGACCACTCAGACGATCAATTTTTTTCTGGTCCTCGGCATCCAATTCAGCTCGAGACTTTTCTTTCTCAGCTTGATCAAGTGCATCAAGCTCCTTCTGGATAGCCTCTATACGTGCATTGTATATACGATTAATCCGCTCAATTTCGGAATCGGCTGCAGCTTGAGCAGCTTTTGTACGAGCATCATAAACTTGTTTGATCGCTTCGAGTTGGCTCGATTTCCAAGCCTCATTCGCATCTCGCTCAGCTCTAATGCTATTCTCAGCAGCTTCCTTTTCAGCCTGATACTTTGCTTTTAGGGCATCTTGCAAACTCTTGGATAGTTCGTTGACGCTCTCGATCTGCGCTTTTCGTACTTCTTCGTTATAATCGAGCTGAAGCTGCAGGCGCTCATTCGTTTGTAGCCTTATGGCTTCTGTTATTTCACGTTCAATTTGCCGTTTTTCGGAAGCTGTATATCGATCATCTTCTAAAACCTTTTCCAGATAACTTTTGTTCAGATATATTTGTTCGTTTAAGAGTTTGTCCTTAAGTTTGAAAATTTCTTCATCCGATAGTTTCTCCCGAACAACACGATCTTCAAACGTTGCCTTTAATTGTTGACTGGTGTGTTGAAAATAATCTGTTCGAGCCCTTTTCTCAGCTTCAATCTTACGCTGCGAGGCATCGAAAATCATATCATCGATGCGCTCACGTTCTTCTGCGGAATCTGCATAGAGTTTGCGGATATTTCTAAGCCGTTCAATCTCGCCTTTTTCGCTAAGCTTGCCAAGCTCTTTTTCTCGATCAAATGCTTTTAGTGCTGCATCAAGAGTTCGATCACCGATTGCTTTCTTGACGTCATAAATTCGTTCCTCTATTCCCATCCGTTCTTGCGCTGTTTTAATATGATTTTTTTTAATTTGCTCAAGGGTTTTTAACTCGCTCTCAAGAGTAAGTTGATCCATTCTTTTCTTGTGTTCTAGCTGTCTATATGCTTCATCCAACGCCTTATTTTCATAGGCTTTGTTTCCACTGCTACCGCCTTTCCCCTTCTTACCTCCCTTTCCAGTTCCTCCGCTGCCAGCGTAGGGTTTAACAGTAATGACAGGGATATCTTCGGGTTTCATGTTGGCAATAGCTTGCAGGGCAGCAGCTTCGCCGCGAAGACGCTCTAGTTCGTCGTTCATTCGTCTAACTGCTGATTCAGCTAAACCGCTGGAACCAGTAATCTTTGATATGGATTCAGCAATTTTAATAGCCGCTTCCTGTTTGGCTATGGCAGTGTTTTTCTCTTGTAATGCCTCAGTCGCCTTTGTTTGGATGCTTACCCATTCAGTAGCAATTTCCTCTTCTTTAGCATTAATCAGACTGTTGATTGCTTCAATATTAAGTCCTGTGGCTGTAACAAGATGTGGGAATTGACGGGCTAGTTCATTTTGTGCATTTTTCCACTCGTCGGAACCTTTTTTCGCAGTGTTATAAGTCTTTACAAGTTCCTGAATACTTGCCACTTCTTGCTTTCTGCCAGCTATTGTTTTCGCTTTTTCGTTTATCTCGGAAGCAGTTTCCCTCTTCGCATCAGAAACAGCTTTGGTGTAAATCTGAAGAGCGTTCGTTAGCTCGTTCATGCTCTCCGCTGATAACTTACCGGTATCATCAACGTACTTAAGGGTCACACCAAATTCAGCAGCTACAGCTTCGGTTTTCTTCATGTCAACGCCAAGTTCTTTAATAGCTACATCCAGAGCTAACGCATTATTACCGTTTTGAGCTGCATTACTCTCTGCTGCTTTGTCAATAAGCTTCTGATACGTGTCAATCAGTTCATTTAGTTTTTCAATTTTCTCTTCTGCAGCTTCGACTTCGCTGCGATCAATACCTCTTTGTTGCACCTCTTGCAGATCGGCTTGTGCTTGAGCTAGTTCTTCGCTAGCTCTTTTCGCTTCTTCCATACTGTTTTTAATAGAGAAAAAGGCTCCAACTGCTAGTGCAATTCCGGCAGTGACCAGAGCAATAGGATTGGTTGCAAGGAAATTAAGTGCGACACCTAGCCCCTTCACTACTGGTATTAGAGCAGAAATACTCGTTACTAGCTTCCCGCTGAGAATCAAAAGCGGACCAGCTGCTGCCACCATAGCAATAAGTGTGATTATAAATTTTTGAGAGCTGGCATCTAAATTTGCAAACCACTCCGCCCCTTGTTCAACAGAATTAATTAGTGGTTCGAGTGCATCTAGTGCTGACATAAGCACTGGTACAAGAGTATCTCCTAATGTGATTGCGGAATCTACAATTCGATTCCCTAACATTTTTAATTTTGAAGCTGTTGTTTCGTATCGTTGCTCAGCTTCTTCGGTTAAGGCTGTATTTTCTTCCCACGCCCGTGTTCCTAGCTCAAGACTATTGCGAAATAAATCACCAGCGTTCGATGCACGAAGCAAGGCATCTCGAACACGAATTTCCGACAGCTTCAAATCATCTAAAACAGCAAATGTGTTCTTACCAGCTGCAGACATTTTTCCTAATCCTTCAATGAATGATGCTAAAGCGCCGGCAGCATCTTTTTCAAAGGATGACTTAAACTGCCCTGTTGTCATGCCGGCAACACCTGCAAAGGTATCTAGGTTTTTGCTCCCAGTCATAACCGCTTGAGACATTTCGATCATGACACGAGAAAACGCTGATCCGCCTGCTTCAGCTTCTATGCCCACAGAGCTGAGTGAACCTGCAAATGCAAGAATTTCAGCTTCAGTCAATCCTATTTGCTTACCAGCCCCGGCTAGGCGCAGCCCCATCTCAACAATTTCAGATTCTGTTGATGCCAAGTTATTACCCAAATCTACAATTGTAGCTCCAAGCCGATCAAACTCTGATTGCGGCATTTGTGTAATGTTGGCCAACCGCGCAAGAGCAGTGGCAGCTTGTTCTGATGACATATTCGTGGCAACGCCTAAGTCGGTCATTGTCCTCGTAAAGCCCATAATTGCATCATTATCGATGCCAAGTTGCCCTGCTGCTTCTGCTACTCCTGCAATCTCGGTTGCTGTTGCTGGCAACTGCTTAGACATCTCTCGAATTTCATGCTCAAACCGTTTGAACTCTTCCTCTGTCGCATCTACAGTTTTACGTACCCCGGCAAACGCCGACTCAAAATCGATCGATGCTTTACCTGCTGCAACGCCAGCACCAACAATCGGTGCAGTTACCATAAATGATAGGCTTTGCCCTGCCTGCGACATGGATCGTCCCATCTCATCCATTTTTTTTGCAGCCGCATCTAATGTACTTGATGCCTTTTGCCAAGCTGTAGCATGTTTGTTCACTTCATCTGTCTGTTTATTTAGTTCTTCTGTTGTGGACTGAAGTTCGTGGTGCATTTTGTTGTATTGGGCAACAGCCTTGTTCAGTTTTATTTCAAGGTCCTGAGTTTCTTTCGCGTCCTTACCCTTCGCTTTAGCCGCTTCTTCGTGCTGTTCTTTAAGTTTAATTACCCGCTGCCTTTGAATATCTAGTTGCTTGGTCAAACCATCAGCTTTTGTTTTTAACTCTTCTTGTGAGCTAGCATGCTCCCCAAGACGTGCATTGGCAGCCTGAAACTCTGACTGAACCACTTTCATTTGACGGGAGAGCGCAGCCATCGATTTTTCAACGCCAGAATCGTCAATAGACAGCTTTGTGACCAGATTCGATACTTCTATTTCCTCCGACATTTACTCACTCCCCCTCAAATGAATTGATCAATATAGCTAGTCGATGCCTTATCTTGATCCGCTCCATCTTCCAGTCCATGATATTTTTTGTGTACATCCCATAAAGCAAATAGCTTTCTAGGTGTACAGCGCCAAAAAACCGCCTCGCTCATTCCGAGCAAGACGGTTCCAATGTAATAAATCCAATCCCAATCCCAGCCTTCCTGTTCAACGGGTACTGCTTGATTGGATACAGTTTCTTGTTTTGATTTAGGCAAGGCAAGAGATACTGCATTAACGACTTCTTGAGTGAATGAAATTCTGTTTTCCACATTGATAAACAGTTCTATCTGATGTGATGACAAATTCTCTTCATACATCATTCCTATCCTAAGCATATTTGCCAATTCTGTTATAGGATTGAGTTTTAACAGCAAAAGCGCTTTAGGGATTGAACCATACTGTTGCTCCAAGTCGTAAAATGCGCTCATATCGTATAGCAAGTTCCTTGCACGATCAAGTTCTACAGCTACATATTTCTGTTTCATCACAACGCACCTTTACGGGGTTCCTTCACTAGGAACTTCTGTAAACCAGCTAGCGATTCGATCTGCCGCATTTGGATCATTGCCATCCGTGCGGAATCTCCAATGACCATCGAACATCCGTTTCAGAAATATACCTTTAATGGTTGGTGTTTGGAAGCTTGGCGTTCCTTGTTTTGTTTGTGCTTCTTCACTTGGCAATTGAAACTTACCTTTCAACAGCCATGTATAGCGAAAACTGCCGTCACTCATACTGCGTTTAAACCCTAATGCAACTTCAGGCGCCTGGTCATCCGCATTATCGATTAACAATCCATCTGTCGTTAATGTTGAGCCTAGCAACTCAGCCTGCACTGCAAACGGCAAATCTGCAACACCAATTTCCACTTCAATTTCACCCAACGCATTGGCAGTAACAACAGGTCCGTCATTACCAAAGAGTGTCGCTGAATTGACTGTAGGGGTTATGTTAGCCTGGATTGCTGGCAGCATTAACTTTGGCGTTCCATAGATTACTCCGGTTCGATCGTCTTTCGTAAGTAGCGCATAATGTATGTCTTGTAGACCAACTGGTACAGTAACTTTTTCATTTTGTGTCGGCATTACTATCAACTCCTAAAATGTATTTTTTTATAGCGCAATATTTTGTGATACGTTTTTGTATCTCTTTCATAACGATCAATAGCACTCGTCCTCACAAAATCAAGTTCTTCCATTGATTCATTTGCCGCAATCGCGATAGCCGATGTATTGCCTGGTGACCATATATCGATTTGAAAATGGATCTCGCTGCTTAATGACCTGTTAGAGCCATATTGATTATTAAAATTTGTGAGTTCAAAAAAGGTTACATACTGACCTTCGCTATCCGGCGCTACTTCAGGATAGACTTTCACTTTTCCTTTCTCATCACGCCCCAGAAGTGAGATCAGTACAGTGTTGCTCCGCAACGCTTGTAATATATCAGGCTTAAGATCAACAAACATCTAAGTCATCCCCTCACGCTGCACACTTGCCAACAACCTAATAATTTGTTGCTTGTTTTCGTGATAAGCCGGGTAAATAAACGGTTCCGCAGTGGAATATTTGGTTCCAAATTCAGAAAAGTGTGCCCTCCAAGCCGTTTTTTTTCCTGGTCCAATTTTTATAACCTTCATCCCATCGATACGACGTACTCGACTGACACTGATATCCTCACGCATGTGCAAATGATCAATGGTACTGACAGGCACATGACTTCTCTGCGCTTCTGCAAGAATTTCTCCCGCTTCTCGAAGTCCTTGATTTTCTAGTCGAGCAACCCCGGAAGTTAGCTTCTTTTGAATAGCAGCCAACATCTGATCAACGCCCTGCAGCTCAACTCCTGACATTACATCGCGCCTTTTGCAGAGATATCCGAGCAATAAAGTTCCATAAAATCTTCGTCTACTTCATATGTTCGTGTGATCTCATAAAGTTTGCCTTCATGTTTTAGTTGCTTTTCGTTATTGTACTCGATGATATGGACTTCAAATATTCTATCTGTCTTAACGCCGTTTTTCTGTGAAGCGAAATATTCAGACCGCCCGACACTTAAAACGTTGGTTAAAACAGTATTCTCTTGTTCTATTCCAGCTTCGATAGGATAGCCTGCTTCATCCTCATCATCTTTCAGAATCAGTAACGTAACCTCATGATCCCATGTTCTTCTACGGTTAAATTTAGTCCTATTCATTTCTTTTACCACCCACATGAATGATCATATTGTGGAGTCTGAATTGTAAGTCCCTCGGCATTGCCTTGGCTTCATCTCGGCTTTTATACCTCCATGTTGCAAGGTCCACAACAAAAATAAGATGAGATGGGGTATTGCCATCAAGTAACAGCCCTTTCTCATCTTCCAGCTCATTTATTATGCCTTTTATTATTTGAGTCAAATATCCATCGCGTATTGTTGTACGTATCCCAAGACTTTCTTTTACCAGTTCAAGTACCAGTGTTACATCCATCCCATAGCCCCCTTAATTGCAGCTATTAATTCAGCTTTCAGCATATTTGCAGTCAAATTTTCTATTCCATGATCAATAGCGAACTGCAGCAGTTCAGCTTTTGTCATAATATCTAAACTCGACTGTCCGGGGGGAATGCTGAAAGCTGTTATTCCCCCGATTCTTCATCAACGGCTGGAGTAAATGTGAGATAGTAACCCGCTTTTGTATCTCCTGCTTTTACGTCAAATCGAACGAACACAGCAAGTAGCTGTCCGTAAACATTATTGTCGATCCATTTAACTGACACTTGCTTGCGATTGAAAAATTTACAGAATGCTTTGGCATCTCCGATAAACCCAACAAGATCACCAGCTGCATTACCAATCATATCATCATCAAGCACAACGATTTCCTTACCTTTCAGACGCTTTCCAGATACAACAGTAATATCGTCTTGTAACAGGTAACGCCCGTTTTTGTCCTTCATAAGATCAAGTTCATTAAAAAGTGACTGCGAAATATATAATTTAACTTGATATGCCATTTTAAAGCCAGTGTTTAAGAGTGTAATCATATCATCCAGTGTTGTCGCTGTTTTAGATGTTGCAGTTTTAAATACAGTTGCTATAGCTGCATTACGTGTATTTAGCTCTTGATCACTAATTTCCTCATCGATTAATCCGACAATATCATAATCAGCATCGTCAATGACCTCTTGGGATACTGGAATGTACCCACGGTATGTTTCAATACTATACGTCACTTCTGTTATCGTTGGCTTTGCAAGCTCAGGATTCTTTTCCAACTCTGCTACAGTATTCATCTTTGTTCCTGATTTTTTTATAACTGGATATTTGCCAGATGAACGTTTTGCAGGAACGTTTTTAACATATTGTAATAAATCAACAATATCTTCAACAGCCTTTTCAGGAGTAAGCAATTCTTCTGGTACAAGTGCGCCACCATCTACCAATTTAAAACCATCAACTGCACGAATGTCTGCTCCCTTAGAACGGATATATGCATTTACAGCAGAACGTAATTCCATCAATTGATCTTTATCCATTTTTTCACTACCTTCCTGTTTACTGCGGTTAGCAGGTTTTTTATTATTAGAGCGTTCAAGCTCCGATTCCAAATCTTGAATTTCTTGCTCAAGGGTTGCTTTTTCTTGCTCAGTTGAGTCAATTTCCTCTTGGTTGCCCTTGATGCTTTGTTCCAAAATCGTTAAATCTTCCTCGGTTTCGGCTGCTTCTACAGCGGACTCAAACTCACTTCGTTTACTTTGCAGCACCTGCAGTTTATCTTCAACTGTTTTAAGTGAAGATCGTTTTAGATTAAGCTTCGCTCCGATTAATACTGGATTCATTATTTCAACAGCTCCTTCAATCGCTCTTTTGTTCGAGCAATTTTTTCATTTTTTATCGATTCAGCATCTTGTTGCCGTGCTGATATATCAGTTTGCGGGTATGCCGGGAATGCTGTGGTCGAGACTTCTAACAATTCAGCTTCAAGCACTCGCCATTTAATCGAGCCATCGTCACGTTCGATAACTTCTTCTCGCTTTGGATAGAAACCAAACGAGCAGCCTTTTACTTTGCCTGTTTGAACTTTACGATAAGCCGACTTTGCATTAGGGTCCTCTAAATCAATCGTGACTTTGCCGTAAAGCCCTTTATCATCTGATCGTAATTCAAGCGAATTACTGCCAGTTGATCCAAGTACAATGCGGCTATCATGGTTATCCAAGCATAGAATATCTTTGCTTCTCAAACTATCCGCAAAAGCGCCTGGTGCGATTTCCTCAAATGCCCCTTTCCACAATTCAGTCTCAGAGTTATAAACTATAAAGTAACCCTCAATGACCGCTTCGTTTTCATTTGCAGAAGTTCGTATTTGCAAATCTGTTTGAAATGGCATATATCTTTTATTCACCTGTCTCACCACCTTTCAATTTGTTTTGTTGACCAAGCATGCTGGATGGGATGTAGTTTTCTAAGGCTATTAACTCTTCCATGTCTTGGTCAGGATCTAAGCCTATCCAGTCACGCAATTCGTTTCTTCGCATTGCAATCCGGTCCACCATCGCTGATCCCGCTTCAACAAGTTCTTTCAAGTCGTAGGAATATAGACTTCTGGGATTTAATCGAAAAAACCAATTTGGGTTATACAAAAGATCACGCGTCAGCGTCTGGGCTATCCGTTGACCAATAGACATGATACGAGAATTGATGAAGTTGTTGTATTCTTCCTTTTTAAACTCACCAACACCTAAGAAAAAAGCTGGCACTCCAATGAGTCCAGCAATCGTTTTTTTGTCTATTTCCATCCCCTCAATGATAGCTATATCTTTCAAGGATAAAGGCTTTACCTGATGAACGTTAATAAGCTCCGCAGGAATTACCCAAGGCTTACCACCTTCGGTTTCGTCAACGTATTTTTTAAGAATTGCTTCCCGGCCATCTTTCGTTCCCATTTCTTCGGTCATGGCATCGACTGCAAGAATCAAAGTCGGCATATATTTGCCGGACATGAAGTTTTCCTTTGTCTTGTTGGCTTGTGATAAACCTTTTACAATATCCCTTAAAGCCACCCTGTACCCTGTACCTCGGTACGGATAGTACGGATGCGGATTAAGCACAAAATGCACAACTTCATCGGGCTGATAAACCACACCGTCATAGTTAATCGAGTAATCCATCATTGTTTTTCCCTCGTTATAACCTACCGAGGGCATTTGAAAAGGAGTGAGATTTTTAAGCAGTCCAGTTTCTTGATCTACTCCTATGTGCAAGATGGAGTTTCCGTCACCATCGAGCAGCATATCCCGAACAATTTTATAGATCCAAGTTTTACGAGTCATATGTCGACAAGGCTCAATGTCGATTTTACGAGCTAATTCGTTTCTAACTCGCCTGTCGCCCTTATCTGTGTTCTCGACTAAGTGTATCGTCATACTCGATACGAGATCAGCTATTTTATCGACTGCTATCATAACGTCAGGATGCTCGGAGAGTTTTACATATCCCGGCATACCTACATCACCTAAAGAAATTTGTATAGCCATGGTTTGCGTATTATTTGGCTCTGAATTATCTTCGGATCTGATTTTGGGTTTCCTATTCCAAAATGCCACTGTTTGCCTCCTTCCTAGTTATTCAACCAGTTTTGCGCATCAGTTGCCTTAGTCATATCTTCTAACATTTGAACGGCAGCAAACACAGAAGCGTCAAATATATCAATTCTTAGCTCAGGCATTACTTTCTCGTATTGAACCATATCGTCAGTTTTTTCAATAGCATGTACATTTTGTACACAATACTCAAACGCTTGTGAATTCATATAGTATAGATTACCATCTTTTGCAGACTTTTCGATTCGCCTGAAACCTTCTGATTTCTTATAAAAGTACTGAGGTTGATCAAAAATCTTAAACCTTTTCTTTTTCATACCCAGGAAAAAATCACGGCCAAATTTCCTGTCGAATCCTACTTGTTTTATTTTGAATCCTTTCGCCCTCATATCAACGAACCACTTTATAATGTCGTCGTAGTTTACTGTAGGCGTATTACACATTGTTAATATTCCATCATCTTTCCAACCAAAAAGAGGTATATTATCTTCATCAGCTTTTCGTGCTGCAGCAACAACAGGGAAAAATGCATGTGATACTATGATATCAACGCCATTATAATTTCCAAAAAGTGCAGTTGCTGTTAAGTCATGAAGTCTTGATAAGTCAGCACCACCATACCAATCAATAGGCAGTTTCACTAACTCCTCTAAGGTCCAACTGTAGTTGCGATCACTAGCTTTAAATTCATCTATGTTAAAGTATGACTTCATTACTGATGTATAGATATTTAGTGACTTTGCCAAAAAAGACTTGCGTTGCTGCGGGTCATTTTGAGCTTGCATAGCATCGTTCATCAGATCTCGTCCTGAAACAGATACATTGTAATTCGGATTAGCTTTTTCATGTTCAACCGGATTAGTATAATCAACTTCACCAGTTTCAGGGTTTTCGTCGGCTTTAGCAATAAATACAAATAATTGTTCATCTGTAACTGTACCCGCCAAAACCTTTTGACAATAGATCATTCGGTTATAACAAAAGCTATTCATGTTGTCGCCAGCCGTAGTTATACCGATGCACAAACTGTTACGGTATGCCTTGCCTGACTCTTTGATCGTATTATATTGGCTAGCATTTCTGTATAGGTGTAACTCGTCTAATATTTGAACAATTGTATTAAGTGAGTCCATTTTGTCGCTGTTACCAGCAATGGTTTCTACCCGAATGTACCCATCGCCTAATTCACCACTAATACTATGCTCTTGATTGTTATCCAGAATACGGAAGTTTTTTTCTTCTCCCATGTTCTTGATGTTGTAATGCAAAAAATTGAAGCTCTGTAAAGCTTGCTTAAGCTGAGCACCGACAATAACAATTTCTGCTCCCGATCTTCTTTCTAGCAATCCAAGACCCCACGCCAACGCACTCATAAAAGGTGTTTTTCCTTGCTTACGAGGAAGCATGTTAAAAGCTTCTTTAAACCTCCTCAGCTTGGTGCCCTTGTGAAAAAAACCTAAAAGGTTATATACAACAAACTTTTGCCATGGTTGTAACAAAAAAGGCTTGCCTCGTAATGGGTAGCCCTCCATATTTTCGCCCTTTTGATGAACAAACGTTTTTTCGATTATTCCAATAACAAATTCGGCATCCTTAGGATTAAATTCATATGCATCGTTCTGCAGGTCTCTCAAAAACCGCTGGCATGCTTGAATTACTTCTCTGTTTGCAACTTTTCTTCCTTGGACAATGCTATTGGCATATTCCATTACAACATTGTAGTTTTTCCCTTTAGTCATTTAAAGAACTTAAAGCAGCTGCAATAACCGACTTACCCTGCTTATCTACTGTAACTGTTTCTAGTGATTTGGGATTTACACATAATCGATCGGAATATGCCAATATATCTTTGCGTAATGTTTCCAATGTTGTAACGATTGGTGCTTTCTTCGTTCCACCTTGTCCAGTTTCAGATTCTACCTGGTAACCACTGTTCGCGAATTCTTCATTCAACCTATTGTACTGTGCAACTAGATCGGAATAGATTTCGATCAAACGGTCATATTGCTTTTTATAAATGTGTAGAGCTTTCATGTCTCTGATCGTCGCTCTCTTTATTGCATCTTTGTCGAAGTTTTTATTCAAGACATCGGTCACGTCACCACCTCCAAAAAAAGTTTTTCACAGCCCGATCTATTGGAAACGTCTCCCCTCCCCGGTCCCCGGCGTTTTGTTTTGAAAAAATTTGAAAGGGGGGGCTT
>JBEBPB010000046.1:0-13278 GCA_040396195.1 Paenibacillus nanensis | reverse complement strand
AAGCCCCCCCTTTCAAATTTTTTCAAAACAAAACGCCGGGGACCGGGGAGGGGAGGCATTTCCAATAGCGCGAGTCACAAAAAGTTTTTTTGGGAGGTGATGGCATGGCAGAGAAAACAGAGAAAGACAAGATCAAAAGCAAGACAATCGCAGAAATGAAGAAACTGGGTGTATACAAAAAAGAATACAATAGAGTGATCGAGATTTATTCAGAATTGGTTGCTCAATACGATAAGTTAACCAAGGACTTCGAAGAAGGCGGTTACGTTTATGAAGTAGATACAGTACAGGGTGGTAGTAAGAAGGCTCCGATTGTTGCAACACTCGAAACCTTAAGGAAGGATATACTGGCATATTCCGACAGGCTGTGTCTCAACCCGAAAGCTTTAGAGACCGTTACTGTTGAGAAAAAAAAGCAATCTGGACTTGCAGCTGTTCTTAAGGAATTATCGTGAATCATAAAAACTACGAACTGGTGCTGGAGTATGCCAACAGCATCGTTGAGGGTAGAAAAGTTGCAAACAAGGAAATCACACAAGCATGCCGGCGTTTTCTAAATGACTTAAAAAAACCAGTATATGACTTTAATCCGAAAGATGCCGAGTTTGTCATAGGAATAATTGAAAAAACATTTGTCCATCAAAAAGGCGAAGATATGAATGGGTACCCATTACGAGGCAAACCTTTTTTGTTACAACCCTGGCAGAAGTTTGTTGTGTATAATCTCTTGGGATTCTTTCACAAAGGAACTAAGTTAAGGCGATTCAAAGAAGCTTTCAACATGCTCCCTCGAAAACAAGGTAAAACACCATTTATGAGTGCGTTGTCTTGGGGATTGGGACTGCTGGAAAGGCGTTCAGGCGCTGAGATTGTTATTGTTGGTGCTCAGCTTAAGCAAGCTTTGCAGAGTTTTAACTTTTTGCATTACAACCTCAAGAACATGGGAGAAGAAAAGAACTTCCGTATTCTTGATAACAACCAGGAACACAGCATAAGTGGTGAGCTTGGAGACGGATATTTACGCATAGAAACTATTGCAGGCAACAGCGATAGAATGGACTCTTTAAACACATTGATTCAAATATTGGACGAGTTGCATCTTTACAGAAGCGCTAGTCAGTATAATACAATCAAAGAATCGGGAAAAGCTTATCGAAATAGCCTGTGTATCGGTATTACAACAGCTGGCGACAACATGAATAGTTTTTGTTATAACCGCATGATCTATTGCCAAAAGGTTCTAGAAGGTACGGTTACAGACGAACAGCTATTTGTATTTATTGCAAAAGCGGATGAAAACCCTGGTACTGGAGAGGTTGATTACACCAATCCAATCGAGCATGAAAAAGCGAATCCGAATTACAATGTCTCTGTATCAGGGCAAGAGCTTATGAATGATGCTATGCAAGCGCAGAATGATCCACAGCAGCGCAAGTCATTTCTAGCAAAGTCGCTAAATATCTATACATCTGCTATGAAATCGTATTTTAACATTGACGAGTTTAAAACGAGTGACCGCAAATACAAATGGACCATTGCAGAGCTTGCCAAGCTGCCTATTGATTGGTATGGCGGTGCTGACCTTTCAAAAATGCATGATTTAACCGCTGCTGCACTTTACGGAAACTATAAGGGCGTGGATATTATCATTCCTCACGCATGGTTCCCAGTTGTTATGGCAGCGCGAAAAGCGGAAGAGGATAATATACCATTATTTGGCTGGAAAGATGATGGATGGCTGACAATGTGTAACACGCCAACCGTCAATTATGACGATGTTATTAAATGGTTTTTGGAAATGAAACAGCTAGGCTTTAAGATTAAACAAGTCGGATTTGACCGTAAATTTGGGCGCGATTTCTTTATTGGTATGAAGAAAAAGGGATTTAAGATTGTTGACCAGCCGCAATACTTTTACAAGAAGTCTGAAGGATTCCGGCGTATCGAGAAGCAGGCAAAGGACGGGAATTTGTACTATCTACATTCCCAAGCTTTTGAATATTGCGTGCAAAACGTTCATGCGATTGAGAAAACAGACGATATGGTCCAATTTGAAAAAATAATGAATGAGCAGCGGATTGATATCTTTGACGCTGCTGTTTTCGCTGCCGTGCGCATGTTGGAAGATAATGAACGTGCAGACTCAGCAAGCAAATGGTTGAATGGAGGGTGAGTAGACTGAGCAAAAAGAAACGAAGCCGAAATAATTCAAACACTAGGGCAGCTCCGCAATCTAGTATAGGGTGGTTTCTTACATCAGATGCGCAAGATACATTATGTATTCCAGGTTATACGAGGCTCTCTGATAATCCCGAGGTTAAAATGGCCGTTAGTAAAATAGCAGAGTTAATCAGTTCTATGACGATCCATTTAATGCGAAATACAGATAACGGCGATATTAGAATAAGGAATGAGTTATCACGAAAAATTGACGTTAATCCATATAGCTTAACGACACGTAAAAATTGGATGTATAACATTGTGTATACCATGCTTCTACCAGGCGAGGGGAATAGTGTAGTATACCCACAAATGCGTAATGGCTTGATTGACGAACTTATACCGCTAGCGCCTAGCGGTGTGACTTTTCAAGAAACAACTGCAAGTTATAATGTGCGATACAAGGGCATGAGCTATGATCAATCCGAAATCCTTCACTTTGTCATGAACCCGGACCCGGAAAAGCCTTGGATGGGAACGGGGTATCGAGTAGTTTTAAAAGATATTATCAATAACCTTAAGCAAGCTACCAAGACAAAGAATGCATTCATGTCAGACAAATGGAAGCCGTCAGTTATTGTATCCGTCGATGCCATGACCGATGAATTGTCTAGTCCTGATGGTAGAGACGAAATTTTAAGGAAGTACATCAGCGAGACGGAAGGCGGCAAGCCTTGGATTGTTCCGGCTGAGTTTATTAAGGTAGATCAAATCAAGCCGCTATCCCTGAATGATTTAGCGATCAACGATGCAGTGCAAATAGATAAGCGTACCGTTGCAGGACTCTTGGGAGTACCTGCATTTTTTGTGGGTGTTGGAGACTTCAAAAAAGACGAATACAACGCATTTATCAATACTCGAATTCTTCCTTTAGCACAAGGAATTGTTCAGGAGCTTACACGAAAACTACTGATAGCGCCTGATCTGTATTTCAAATTCAACCCACGCAGTCTTTACGCTTATGATCTTAAAGAACTTGCGGAGGTTGGAAGCAGCCTTTACGTTCGCGGCTTGTACACAGGAAACGAAGTACGTAATTGGTTGGGAGATTCGCCACTTGAGGGGCTGGATGAACGCGTTATTTTAGAAAATTATATTCCAGCTGGCATGATAGGCGATCAGAAAAAGTTAAACCCCAAAGGAGGTGAGGGCGATTGAGGGATGAAAGACAAACCAGGAGCCTGCAAACGAAGCTTGAAACTCGCTCAGCAGATAATGATGAAATGATTATAGAAGGATACTTTGCAGTATTCAATAGGCAAACAGAGCTATGGAAAGATGCTTTCGAAGAAATAGCGCCGGAAGCATTTAACAATACATTGGGTAATGATATCCGGGCGTTGAGAAACTACGAAGTGACGTATGTTTTAGGTCGAAATAAGGCAGGAACACTGGAACTCAAAGCAGATTCGCATGGACTTTGGGGGCGGATTAAGATCAATCCAAATGATTCTGATGCAGTTAACCTCTATGAGCGTGTGAAGCGGGGCGACGTTGACCAGTGTTCTTTTGGTTTCAATATCATTAATGAATCTACTGAATGGCGGGAAGATGGTTCAGTTAAATGGACGATAAGGGAAATCGACTTACACGAGGTTTCAGTTGTTACATTTCCTGCCTATCAAGATACTGGTGTACAAGCGCGCAAAGCGGAGGTTGCACAGCACCGTGAACGGCAGCTGCAACAGCGCAAACAACAATTGAAAGCGAGGTTGAAATAATGGCATTAAGACAAATTATGTTGGCTAAGAAGATTGAGCAACGCAAATCTTCATTAACTGAACTATTGGAGCAGGAACGCGCCTTGCAAGCTCGTTCTGAGCAGCTTGAGCAAGCGATCGAAGAAGCCGCAACGGATGAAGAAATTGCAACAGTAAATGAACAAATCGACCAGTACGAAACTGATAAAACCGAGCATGAAGAAAAGAAAAGTACGCTTGAAGGTGAGATTGCTGGATTGGAGGGCGAACTTGAGCAATTAAATAGCAAAGCTCCAATAAACACACCACCTGCTTCAAGCGGTGAAGAAAGAAGTAAATCACAAACTCAGGGAGGCGAAATTCGCATGAAAGTAAACAAAGGTTTTTTCAAAGGCATGGAGCGCGGCGCCGCTGAATCCATTATCCAGCGTCAAGAAGTAAAAGATTTCTTGAGCAAGATTCGTTCTGGCGAGGTTCCAAATGAAAAAAACTTAAATAAGCGCGGTGTACAGGGTGGCGAGTTGGGCATTCCTGACGTAATTCTTGGTTTAATTCGCGATAATTTGCATCGTTATTCCAAGCTTATTAAAAGGGTAAACCTTAAGGCTATTCCGGGAACATCACGCACTAATATTGTTGGTGATATACCGGAAGCGATTTGGACAGAAGCTTGCGCTAATTTAAATGAATTGTCCTTAAGATTCTATCAAGTTGAAACGGATGGCTACAAAGTAGGTGGGTATATTCCAATCTGTAACGCGCTACTTGAAGATTCGGACTTCAACCTTGGAAATGAAATTATGGATGCATTGGGGCAGGCTATGGGGCTTGCAATTGACAAAGCGATTTTATACGGCACAGGCGTTAAAATGCTGACTGGTATCGTTACTAGGCTTGCCGAAACATCCAAACCTGCTTATTGGGGTATTAATTATCCAACATGGACAAACCTCTCCAGTACAAACATTGGGCCGGTTACTGGAGCTGATGCCAAAGAACTATTCGCTAACCTGATACGCTTTACAGGTAAAGCTAAAGCGAACTATGGAAACGGCGGTAAGTTCTGGGCAATGAACGAAAAAACTTACACGGAAATCCAAGCGCGTTTGGTGGAATTTAACGCAGCAGGAGCATTAGTTTCAGCATTCAACAACACAATGCCGATTATTGGCGGTGAAATCGAAATTTTACCGTTTATGGCTGATGGAGATATTGTAGGTGGTTACGGTTCGCAGTATCTGCTTGCGGAGCGCTCAGGCTCAGAATTTGCGGTATCTGAGCATGTACAGTTTATTCAAGATAACACTGTATATAAAGCTACATCACGTTATGATGGCAAACCGATCATGGGCAATGGTTTTGTCGCCATGAACATCATGGGACAAGCACCAAAGACTACAATTGCTTTCGCACCTGATACTGCTAATGATCCGGAAGAAGGCGGCACAGAGGGGGAATAATAGCTTTCAGCATTCCCCCCGGACAGTCGAGTTTAGATATTATGACGAAAGCCGAACTGCTGCAGTTCGCTATTGATCATGGAATAGAAAATTTGACTGCAAATATGCTGAAAGCTGAATTAATAGCTGCAATTAAGGGGGCTATGGGATGGATGTAACACTGGTTCTTGAACTGGTAAAAGAAAGTCTTGGTATACGTACAACAATACGTGATGGATATTTGAGTAGCATTATTCGTGGAGTCATAAATGAGCTAGAAGATGAGAAAGGATTATTGCTTGACGGCAACAATCCATCTCATCTTATTTTTGTTGTGGACTTTGTAGCATGGCGATACAAAGGACGGGATGAGTCAAAGGCAATGCCGAGAGACTTGCAATTCAGACTGCATAACCTGATTATTCATGTGGGTGGTAAAAGAAATGAATAGGACTAAATTTAACCGTAGAAGAACATGGGATCATGAGGTTACGTTACTGATTCTGAAAGATGATGAGGATGATGCAGGCTATCCTATCGAAGCTGGAATAGAACAAGAGAATACTGTTTTGGCGAATGTCTTAAGCGTTGGACGTTCTGAGCATTTTGCTTCACAACGGAATGGTATTAAAACAGACGAAATTTTCGAAATCCATACTATTGAATATAGTAACGAAAAGAAGCTGAAGCACGAAGGAAAGATATACAACATTAAACGTACTTACGAAGTGAGTGAAGATTTCATAGAATTGTACTGCTCCGATATCTCTGCAAAGGGAGTGGTGTAATGTCAGGAGTTGAGTTGCAGGGCGTTGATCAGATGATAGCTGATATTCAAAAGAAGCTAGCTTCCGGGGTTGCTCGACTAGAAAATCAAGGACTTCGAGAAGCGGGAGAAATCATGGCTGAGGGACAACGTGACCATGTAGCGGTGAGTAAAATTGACCATCTGCACATGAAGGAAGATATACGTGTTAGCCGTGTACAGCGTATAGATGGACTTAGAGTAATCAAAATTGGACCGGGCAAAGAAACAGCGTGGAGGGCACATTTTATTGAATACGGTAGTCAACAATCTCCTGCACAACCGTTTATTTATCCTTCTTTTCACGAAAACAAGGAGAGGGTCACAAGGTTGTTAGCAAATGTGCAGCGAGAGGGGATGACGTAGATGTTTGTAGATTTAAAACCCAACATAAAACAAGCGCTACGAAATGATGCCGTACTAGCTGAATTGTTAGGGAAAGACGACAAAGGAAAAGTGAAGGTGTATCCAGAGGAAGCACCGGACGTTAAAGGTGCGTATGTTACTTTTTTTGAACTTACAAATTTCAACAATCAATACGGAAGCAATCTTGCGCTGAGTAGTGAAATCCATTACCAGATTGATGTGTGGTCGCCAGGGAATACAACTGCTATATCCATGGCTGTAAACGATGTAATGGAACAGCTGGATTTTGTGCGTACTAGTGCAAGAGACATCAATGAAAAAGGAACAAAAACGTATCACAAAGCACTGCGCTACAAAAAAATACATTTTAGGAGCTGAAGTCAATGCCAGAAGATACTCAAAAAATTAGTGTTCCGGTTGGTTTACAAGATATTTATTATGCAATATTAATTAACGATAGTAAAACAGGTGTAACGTATAGTACACCTAAACCAATGTTGCCTGCTATCCAGGCTAATATTACACCATCAGTAAATAGCGCTACCCTTTTTGGAAATGATGGTCCAATAATCACCGCTAATGCACTGGGAGAAATCCAAGTTGAAATTGGAGTTGCCGACATACCATTTACTACTCAATCTGAGGTGTTAGGGTCCACATTGACAGCTGAAGGATTGTTAATTGATAATGCTGACGATCAAGCGCCAGAACTTGCACTCGGATTCAGGCGCAGTATGAGTGATGGGAATTTTCGATATACATGGCTGTTAAAAGGAAAATTCCAACTTCCAACTGAGGAAGCACAGACAAAACAAGGTACACCAACGTTTCAAACTCCTACAATGATTGGAACATTTTTAAAACGTATTTATGATGGGCATTGGAGATTTCGAGCAGATAGCAACAATCTCGATGCAGCTGATCTAATTGCAAATTGGTTTGCGGAAGTGCCCAACCCATCCGAATCACCAGGTGGATAAAGGATGAAGCAGCGATATACAGCTGTAGAACTAGATGATATAAGATGTTTACTGTATGATCTGAATGCATTCTATGAATTGGAAACAACCTATGAATCGATTCCGAAGGCTTTATTGACACTAAAAACTAATCACATGACAGAGCTAGCTGAATTCTTGAAAATTGGGCTTGCTCATGAAAATGATTTAGCGGTTACAAAGGATCAAATAGAGTTATGGATTAATATCGAAAACAGAATGCTACTTACAGAACAAGTTATACATGCTATTTCAATAGCACTGCCAAATAATAAAAAGGAATCTAATCAAGCAAGTACATCTAATGCAACTGAAAACGATGCATGGGAATGGGATTGGATTTACTACATCGGGACCGTCTTACTTGGAATGAGTGAGGCGGTTTTTTGGCGATGTACACCGCAAAAGTTATTTGCTCTTTGGGATGTACACAAGCGCTATCATGGCTTGACTGATAATGAAGCACAACAGCCATCGACTAGCTATTTAGACCAATTCATTTGAAGGGAGTGAGTTTGATGGCAGAAGATATAGAAGTTTCCAATCTAGTTACCAAGATATCAATTGATGATACAGGTGTAGAAAAGTCTATGGCCGCACTCACTCGTCAAATGAAAGTAGTGCAATCTGAGTTTCAAGCTGCTTCTAGCAGATTGGGTGAGCATAGTGCTTTACAAGATGGCTTAAAAGTAAAAGCTGAATCACTAGCTAAACAACTAGAAATACAGAAACAACGTGTAGCTAGCTTAAAAAAAGAATTTGATGAATCAGCAGCCGCCAAGGGAAAAGATGCAAGGGAAACACAAAAACTAGAAACCCAGCTGAATAGGGCTGTTGCTCAATACAACAAACTCCATCATGAATTACAGACGACAACGGAGAATCTATCAAAACAAACTGAGGCTTGGAATAAGGTTAGCGCTGCACTAGACGATGCCGCAAAAAAAATGGACTCAATTGGCAAGACCATGAAAGATGTAGGTCAAAGTTTATCACTGCTGGTAACAGCTCCAATAGTTGGTGTTGGGGCAGCGGCAAGCAAAGCATCTATTGATTTTGAGACAGCATTTGCAGGTGTAGTAAAAGTAATCGATGCAACAGCATCAGAGCTAGAACAGTTGGAAAATGAAATACGAAGCTTGAGTAAAGAGTTACCAGCAACTGCAACTGAGATAGCAGGTGTAGCTGCAGCAGCTGGGCAGCTAGGTATTAAAAACGAAGCGATTATGGGCTTTACAAGGACAATGACTGACCTTGGCGTTGCGACGAATATGTCAGCAGAGCAAGCTGCTACTGCTCTTGCTAGACTCGCTAACATTACTCAAATGCCGCAAGATAACTTTGACAGGCTTGGAGCTACAATTGTTGACTTGGGTAACAACCTTGCTACAACAGAGGCAGAGATCGTAGAAATGGGATTGCGACTTGCTGGGGCAGGAAAGCAAATTGGTTTGACCGAAGCTCAGATACTTGCATTTGCAGGATCGTTATCGTCCGTAGGTATAGAAGCAGAAGCAGGAGGCTCTGCATTTAGCCGCGTGATGATTGAAATGTCTCAAGCGGTTATGACTGGTAGCAGCAATCTAAACACCTTTGCAGCTGTAGCTGGCATGTCAGCAGAACAATTTAAAACATCATTTCAGAATGATGCATCTAACGCACTGATCACTTTTATTGAAGGTTTGGGGAAAATGTCAGCAGCAGGTGAAAACACCTTTGCTGTACTAGATGATTTGAGTTTGTCCGAGATACGAGTTAGGGATGCTTTACTCAGGGCATCTAATGCAGGAGACTTGTTTCGGGAATCCATGCAAATCGGAACAAAAGCATGGGAAGAGAATGTTGCACTTACTAAAGAAGCCGAACTACGATATGAGACAACGGCATCGAAATTAAAAATACTAGGAAATCGAATTACTGATACCGCAATATCTTTAGGTGATATGCTTGTACCGGTGCTAATGTCTGCATTGGATGCTTTAGAGCCTTTGCTTAGTTCGGCAGCTAAAGGAGTAAAGTGGTTTAGTAGTTTAGATGCTTCTACGCAACAATGGATTATTACTGTTATTGCATTAGTTGCAGCAGCAGGTCCGCTGCTAATAGTAACGGGACAACTCATTACAAATATCACTGCGTTAGTGCCGGCTGTAAAAGCGCTAGGTACTGCACTAGTCTTTTTGACAACAAATCCAATAGGGATGGTTATATCAGCCATTGGTCTTGCTGTAGGTGCATTTTTTGCGATCAAAAACAGCATGGAAGAAGCAAAGAAAGCTAGCGAAGAACTAGCTCAAGCACAAGCCGATCTGCAAGAGGTACAACAAAGAGGTATCGATCGAAGCGAAGTTGAAGCCGCAGAAGAGAAAATCGAGAAGCTAAATGAACTGATCGACACGTATCAGAAGCTTATTGATAAAGCAGCCGAAAGCGGTGCAGCACAAAATGGTAATAATGTCTTAGCATTGGATGTAGCTATTAAGGACCTTGGCATAGATATGAAGAAAACCGAAGCTGTAGCTGCTGAATTTGGTGTGACTCTTAAGTATGTTGATGATACCGGCAAGTTATCAACGGAAAGTATGAATGAGCTAACGAACGCTCTGCAGATATACACCAAAGCTGTATCTGATGCGAAAAGGGAAACTGCTTCTGAGATAAATGCTAAAGCGAAAACAATAGCTGGCAGAAAACAAGAAGTGGCAAGCATCCAGGATCTTGTTAAGACTTATAACACTGCGAAAAAGGGATCTGACCAATGGACTGCAGCTCAAAATGAACTAGCCCGGCAATTCCCTCAATTTGTTACTGCTACAGGTCTTAATATTGAGGCCATCAATGGATTAATCTTAGTAAAAGAACAGGAGATTGCTCTTGAGTGGGCAAGCATCCAAGCAAAAGCGACAGAAGCACTGCAGGAAAAAAATACTGCCATAGCCAAACAGGAAGCGGCTATTAAAATTGCTGAATCTATATCAAAGATTACCGGATCTAGCGGTCTAGCAGAATCAGCTGTTAGACGAATGAATGATGAACTAGAGCGTCTGCGTGGTGAAGCTGCTGCCCTACAAGCTCTTGTTAATACGGAACCGGGAGATATTCCTGTTGTTACCGTCAAGCCGTACTCTGGTGGCGGAGGAACTGGAAAGGGAGGTAAGAAGGGGAAAGGCGGTAGCGATGGAAACAAAGCCTACGAAAATAAGGCGCTGGATGAAGCATACAGACAGCTAGAGCATAAGAAAAGAATGGATCAACTTACTCTTGAGAGCGAGTTGAAAACCCTTGAGCAAATTAAAAAAAATCATATTAAAACAGCGCAAGAACGGATGGGAATAGAGGAACGAATTTATGACGTCAAGAAAGCAATCGGTGATCGAACTCTTGATGCAGCACTAAAAGCATTTGAACGAGAAAAAGAGCTTGGTAAGCTCAGCGAAAAAGGCGAGATTGAACGGCTTAGAAATATCCGTAAACTCTATGCTGATTCTGCGGAAGAACGCGAACGCATCGATGATATGATTTTCGATGCCTCGCAGCGTAAGATTGAGGCTGAGAAAAGGGCTCGAGCAGATTATTTTCAGCATACTAGCCAGCAGTTGCAAGCGGCGTTCGAAGATCGTGTTGTTCGCGAACAGCTCTCGGACGAAGAAGTATACAAGCTCAAAGACAAGCTTTTAAACGAACAGATATACTTGAATAAAAGTTATTTGGATAAGGTCTTAGCAGATGATCGATATACAGCTGCAGAAAAACGGCAAATTGAACGTGAAATAACGGAAGCTATAAGGCTGCAAACCAATGAGCGCCTGCAGCTTCAGAAGGACTACAATGACGAAGTACGTAAAGCGCAAATTGAAAGTATGAATGAACTATCCAAGAGTCTCCAAGATGCCCTAAAAGCAAAGTACCAGGCTGAAAAGGAAGCTGCTGAGAATAGCATTAGAGCTGAGCGTGATGCCAATGAACAATGGAAATCAAGCCAGCTTGAAGCGATTAAACAGGTTTATGATGCTCGCACCAAAGCTGCACAAGTTGCAGCCGATACCGAAATTGAACGGATTAATCATGTATACAATACACGTATAGAGGCTATCCAGAAGGAGCTTGATGCACTTGATCAAGCGGAAAAACAGAAGACACGGGCTGAATTGGATGCCGAGGATCAGAAAAAAATTGATCGACTGCAGGGATTGATTGACTATGAGCATGATGAGTTCAATAAAATTCAACTTCAGAAAGAACTAAATAAAGTTCTTTCAGAGCAAGAAAAACGCCATCAGAAGGAACAGTTGGAAGATAAGAAGGAAGCCTTGAAGGATGAGCAACAGGAGCTTAAGGACAAGCAAAGGGAAGAATTGGACGCCGTAAAGCGCCAGCTTGATCAGAAAAAAGAGCAATTAAAGTTGGAGTATGAAGCGCAACAGACACATATTAACACAATATATGCCGCTCAAAAGGCTTCACTTGATCAACAACTTAAAGATACGCAAGAGCACTATAATAAATTGTTACTCGCTAAATCCATTCAGGCCGAAGCTGAGAAAATGATTATTCATAATCAGCAGGACGAAATCATTAAACTGCTTGAAGGCTTTGGCGATTCATATAAATTAACTGGCCAAACTCTAGGCGAAAAAATGTACGAAGGATTTAAAGATAAGGTGACGCAGATCCAAACCTTAATCGACAACATTAACCGTCAAATCGATGCTGCGCGCAATGCTGCTATATCCGCAATGGCTACTGCAACTACTCAGCAGGCTAACAAAAGTGTTGGATCATCCGGCACAACAAACAATAAAAACGTAACAGTTAATAATACTTTTAACACACCGGTTACATCACCGTCTGACGTGAGCAGGGCAACGCAAAAGACGGCACAGCAGCTGGCACTAGGATAGGAGGCGATAAATTGCAACAACTTGAATTTATAAATTCTAAGGGCGAGAGTGTCATACTTGGCAATTATCGTCCTTTTATTTTGTCACACATTGACGGCACAGGCGGTACTAGTGCAGAAATCAAGTCTACCCGATCTCCATATCAAGACGGTTCCACTGTAGTAGGAGTGCAACTTTCTGATCGGCTACTAACTCTAACGGGTGCCATATTGGCTGCAAATAGAGAGGAAATGTATGAGTTGAGCAGGCAACTTGCACGCGTGTTAAATCCTAAACTTGGCGAAGGAAAATTGATTTATACAAATGATTATCGATCTTATGCAGCATCAGCTATTCCAGACGAAAGTCCCCAATTTACTGAACGTATTACAAGTCATCATTTGTTCCAAGCTTCATTTATATGTCCAGATCCGTTTTGGCGTGATGTAGAAGAGACATTACAGGGACTCAAGTTTGCTAATGGTGGATGGTCTTTCCCTTGGAGCATATCATCAACATTTACACTGCTTGGCTATCGAGGTGTATTTAATAATAAGGGTGACGAATCAGCACCAATTCTTATACGTTATTTTGGCCCTGCAACTAATCCACGTATCGCCAATGAGTCAACAGGAGAGTTTGTGCAGGTTAATTATGTTCTATCTGACACAGATGTATTAGAGATCAACACGGCATTTGGGCAGAAACGAGTTGAAGTCGTGGCAGAAGATGGTTCAAGAACAAATGTGTTTTATTGGATTGATCTAGAAAGTACATTTTTTCAACTGCAATCTGGTCAGAACATTTTGAATTACAGTTCAGATGATGAATCTGATCAGGATAAAGCACGAGTAGATATTATTTGGAATAACC
>JBEBPB010000045.1:0-16735 GCA_040396195.1 Paenibacillus nanensis | reverse complement strand
AATGTATATTTTGCATAATCGTCGAGTTTAACATATCTTATAAAGTGTTAAGCTTGGCAACAATAGAAGACACCAGTGTTTATAAGGCTTCCAACAATTACAGTCATACGAGTTTAACTATCACTCATTGCGTGAAACTCACAGTCCAAAACCTTTCATAGCTCGCTTGTATGACTCCTGATTCTTGCCAATATATCTAAGTGTTATTGCCTCAGTCGAATGGTTGAAAATGTACATAAGTAATGCAATGTCCTTTGTACTTTCATATAAATGGTAGCCGAATGTTTTTCTTAAACTATGTGTACCGATTCTCTCCAGCCTGAAATGATCAGCAGCTTCTTGCAAAATTTGATATGCACGTTCTCTAGTTATTGGCTTCACAAGATTGTGTTCATCTTTTTGCCTGCTCGGAAACAAATACTCATCAGGATTCATCTCTTTGGTGTAATCTTCTATTTCTCTTTTTAATGTTGCATTGATAGGAATGAACTTTTCTTTTTTTGTTTTTCTCTCCCTAAGTATAATTTCGTTTCTTTCACGAACGTGTCTCACTTTGAGATGAAGCATGTCAGTTATTCGTAAACCAACGTTAACTCCCATCACAAATAAAAAGTAATCTCTTGTAGATCTCCTTTTGTAGAATTGTTTGATAGCTTTAATAAGCTCAACTTTTCTAATTGGCTGTACTGTGTTCAAGTCCTATCACCCACCTTAAATTCTTCATGCAAAGAATAGCATTATAAATGAAAACAGGGCAGAGAAACGATTCGTTCCCTACCCTGCTTTATAACTTTCTTTCCCTAGAAATTATCACCATACAACCTTACTGTGTCTTTAGTATGATCTATAGAAATCATCTTCATATGGACCAAGTAGTCAATAATGTTACTAAAATTGGAAATACTCATTTCAGGAAAATAATTAGATATTTTTTTATACAGTAAATCCACACCAATTTCTGTATGTTTAGCAATAATGTCCATAATTTGAACTTCAACGGTTTTAGTAACATTAGGAGTGTGATTTTCTCTTAAATAATGCTTGCTAGCATTCAATTGTTTGGTCAACATTGACTCTAACCTATCTAATCTATTAATCATTACTTTATCTATTTCTGAGACTTCAGTTGAAGAATTCAGTACTAGACTTTCTACGACTCTAAAAATCGGGTTATCAGGCTTATCATCTAATAAAGCTTGCTCAACTGTCTCTTTAAATCTATCCTGAAGTTGTACAACACCCAACATATCATTTTTATAAAAGATAGTTCTTTCCTCTATTATGTCAAATGGCAACTTGGTATTGTCTTCACAAATTTGAACAACAGGTTTTCTAACTGCATGTCTTACAGCCAACTCATACATGACATTGGGGTTTAATGCAGTTAGATTAGTAATTACTAAGTCGTCATTGATTAATCTTTCTATCACTTGTTTATTAATAGATCCAGGATTAGGCATTCTATGAGCAACCGCAATATTTTGCTTTTTAAAACCTAACTCTATCAATGAAGGATAGATTACCGCATCTATCACTCCTTCGGCAGCACGGCGCACTTCTGATTCATCGTTACCAATTGGAGTTACTATAAAACACCTTTTATTTTCATTCAATTCCACCAAACGATTTCGCCTCCTCGAAAATCATACATCTTATCCCATTATCGGACATTATATGATATATTGGAAGCAAGAGCTATGGGAAAGCATCCCTAGCTCTTTTTCTATTTTCCCAAACGTTTGGGATTTTGACTCACTCGCCCATTCCTACGCTCACTTCGATTGCGAGCTGGAGAAGCATATGGAGCCAGTTTATTTACTAACCACTTTACTAGATTCATTCTTATTCTCCTTCACACATTTAATTTTGGAACAATACTGTTTTGATCCTTCAAACCTTCCCCACAGGCAGTCGCGGCACTTAACCGGCTGCAGCTCTCTATCAACTTTATGAATGACCCTGCGAGTGTACCGCAACCGGCTCACCTCCATTCATATAGCAAAAAGGCCACCCAATTGGACGACCTCTATAAGTATTCAACTGTTGCTAATAACATAAAAACCACTATTTCAACAAAATATTACAATATAATCTTATTTTAGAAGGTTTTTTCATTCGCTAGAAGAATAGTATATATGTACTAAAATTTTAAAATTAGGAGGGGTATTATGTACTATCCACTACTTAAAAACAGCCATAATGAGATGAAAGCCTTGCGAGAACTCCATCAAGAAACTAGGGAATTAGTAGTTCCAATTATTGAATCAAAAAGAATAAAAAAAGAAAATGTCCATAATTGGACAGGTACATTCAACACTTTGGGTAGATATTTAGCCGAGCGATTAGTTGGAATGAAATTTATCTATGATTTTTATTGTTCTATTGAAGATTTAGACTCAGAAGATGAATTAATAACTTCTAACGGTTTTAATTTAGTAAATCATTGTATTTCTAAAATGAAAGAAGCTGATTTAGATCTAGTACCCTGCTTTCAACATGACTCTCCAGAGTGGCTGATCCAATCAGTTCTTAATTCAGGATATAAAGAGATTGCAGTCAGAATTCGTTGTCATGACTTTAAAGAATCATTTGATCCTTATGTTTTAGAAAAATTAAGAAAAGATATTGCGATTATTCCAGATATCGAGATAACAGTTATATTAGATTTTTATAATCAAGATATATCGTTACAAAGAATTCAACATGCAATAGATATATTCTCTGAGATTCCAAATTCTAAAATTGTCTACCTTTCCACTTCTTGTCCAGAAGATGCAAGTAATGCTGATGTACATGCCATCACATTGGTTGAAGCAAGGAAAGATCTGGATAGTTACCTTCAACTAAAAGGTGATAATCAAAGTTTACTTTTTGGCGATTATACCACTCGCCTACAAGGCGAGGTCTTAAGTGGATTTAATCATAACAACTCATACCTAAAAATATTTTACACTTCGGAAACAGATTATTATATAGCTAAGTCACGCCTAATAAAAGATAATGGTGAAGAAACCTTTTATCAAATCTGTTCAGAGTTAATTGAGCAAGATTATTATTCTGGAAATGAATTTTCTTATGGTGATGGTGAGATTTATAAATGTGCCAAAGAAATTATTACGATAAGCGGTCATCAACAACCAATTGCAATTGCTGTTAATCACCATATTGAATTGACTGTATCACAACTATGTTAGTTATCTCCAATTTCTTCTAGTTTTCAACACATCATAAACATACATGCGAACTTCATTATGGTCAGCTTCTTCATTAAACAATGTAAGAAGCTTTTTTTTTCTCATTTTTTTATAAGATTTTGGCCAATTAAAATAATCAATGAGTCCTTCTAGTTCTTTTTTCCATAGAAGCTTAATGATAAGGGACGTGTCTTGAAAAGAATCTTTTCTTCCTTTTCGAATATCAATCAATCTTTTCTGATCAGCACTAATTGTTTTAATCCCCCACCATAGAGGAATCATTGTCTTTACTTCTGAAAGATATTTTCTAGAAACAACTATAGTCATTCTTTCAAACACCTTATTGTAATACTCCATTTGGCGAGGTAACCGATTCAAGTTATCTAGGTCACTTTTTATCTCATACCCATGCATAATTCCATTCACAACAGCAATATCGATTCTAGAGGCTCCAAAATCCAATCCCAATTCATTAATAATTCTAGTGTCGTTGCATTGCGAATATCTTTCATTTAACTCCTTCATAAGGAGCGTCCTTACTTCTAATTCATTTAAAGGATTCATAATATCACCTATCACAATAATATTGATATTTATTCTCTATTTCAAGTGAAAAAGGAAAAGATTACTTGAAGTAAACTACTATGCTTTGATGTACAGCATACTGCTCATCTAATACATTAAGGTATCTTACATAATTGCTTTGTTTCGTGCTGTTCACCTACACACAACGCTTGCATTTAACCGGCTGCTGCATTCTTTTACTATCTCTCTTCTTTTTCACATATTCCAAACCCCTCCCTGCTTATCAACAAGATATAACACATGCAAAAAAGGAGACCTACAAACCAATTCTATGTACACCTTCACTATCTTATCCATTCTTCGGTCTTCCGGATTAATCCGACCCACTGAACAAGGGACAAGTCAACCTTGTTAAGGGCATTTAACCCCACCTCATCACCACACGCTTGACGATCAACGTCTAAGGCATTAAATGCCCACCGCATGGCCGAGTCCTACAATTGATAAGGGTACAGTAGGATCACCCGAGCATTGCTGCTCTATTGATTCCACTGTACCCCTATTAAACTTGCATATGACTAGCATCATACAGGCGTTTTGTCCGCATTTTACACGCATTTTTATATTTCGAATTCTTTAATCGTATTTGCAATTGATTCGATACCCTTGTTAATGCGGCGATCCACTGTCGATGGATCGAGAAAGCGATAATGAATGACTACATCCTTGCGCCTTGCCCCTTCGATAAATCGCATTTGTATGGCTTTTTTTATATCTTGATCTATAATCAGCCTGACAGCTCTTTCGATTTCTTTAGTAGCGTTTAGATAGGCATTGTACGCTCTTTTTTGTTTTGGAGCAAGCTCACCAACCAGCTCCAACTCAGCGATCAGTGCCTTATGTCTCCGATACCTCATTAACAGAGATTTGGTTTGCTTGATTTCTTCCTCATTCGCCGGCTCATAAAAGTTTAATTGCATAGCTAACATTCCCCTCATCCCCTCTGTTATAATAGAGATGAGATGTTTCCTAAGCTCTTTGGACCGATCCCCATCAGTTGTCAAAGGGCTTATTTTGTTTTTGACTCATATAGCACCATCCTCCCCAAACAATCCGCTTTCGTTTACTATCTTTTTTTTGCAGGATAGGCAACGAATTGCCTTACGTTCTTTATAATTAAGCCACTCATACATATCTCTATTTTCAGCCTCGCTGCCATCGTAATTAAATCTTGTTATGATTTTTCCTAAAGCATAATCTGTTCTCTAGTAACCTTCGTCTGAACCACAATGCATGCAGCAAGTAACTGTGCTCATATAGGCGATTCCTCCCTCTTAGTTTCGTCGAACTGTACATTAAAATTCTTGTAGTTATTTGTAAATTTATATATAATAAAGTGATTTAACCATAAACATGTTGAGAGGAAATATAATGAAACTAAAAGAAATAATTATGAAGTACAAAGAAGGAAATAGTCTCGATAGATTAGGAATCGTTGGAAATATAGTTACAATCATAAGCGCTGTAGTTGCTCTTGTAACTGGTCAGCTTTTAACGATTAAATTTATTTTTGATGAATCAACTTTTATGTTGATTGGGTTTTATATAATAGCTATGGGCGTTACTCTTTTGCTGATTTACTTGTTTTGGGCACTTGCATCAATCTGTATTAAAGCACTCAAACCGATACTATTTGGACTATCCGTTGTAATTATTCTTTTCGGTTTTCTGTCCCTTATAATATCCAACATTTGGTATTTAGTGCTTTCATTTCAATAAGTGAGGATATCTTATCTCCTTACCTTCTTTACTACACAACATGCGTCTTGAGCGTCGAAGTATGATTTACCTCGTCTTATTTTCATGTACTCTGTTCTTATGGAGGTGAGAGTTTTGGTTACGTATAAACAAATTACTGAATATATTAAAAGGGAATATGGATATACAGCTCAAACTTGTTGGATTGCACATATGAAAGAGATTTGCGGACTTATTCCTAAAAATCCTTCTAGGGTTAAACCATGTCCACCTACAAAACAGAAAGACTTTATAGAAACTTTTAAGCACTTCAATATGATTTAGTCTCTTCTAGCTTGTCCAAAGTTGCTAAGCTTTTTTATTACTGCGCTTTATGTGTCTACTCTGCTTCCAGCAGCTCAGTCTATCCGCTTACCTCTGGGTTATTCCTCCCGTATAAGAATCCTATAAATAAGAATAACTATTGATATTTGAGTAATAATAAAATGTTGTCATAACAAATGTGGAGGTTTTCAACATTAACAAGCAAAGAGCGCGAGAGATCGTCGATTCACCCAACATGGCTAACGTGAATTATCAAGGATTAAAAATATATATCCAACACGTTGACGAAACAACTGAAATGGCAAGGATTTACCCAATTGATGATCCTGAGAAAGAGCTAACTGTACCTTTACACAACTTAAGTGAGGAATAGATAATTGTCGTCTCATTTAGGGACGACTTTTTCATTTTTTCATAAGTCAGAATAGTGTTAGCTGTCTGCTATACTCTGCTGCTACTGGATTAATCCAAAGGACTTCCTCACGCTTCTCTGCCGATTCTGCTTGTGCAACCCTTATTTCTCGGCACCAATGTCCTAACATATCATCGTATAAGTCACTGGCATAACCACTTAACAATACTGGTCCAGGATGTTTGTCCAGGACACTAAGTAATTCAACATGGTCAGCCTCATTCATTTCATGCTTGTACATCCTTCCTCGTCTCGTGCTAAGAACATAGGGAGGATCTGCATATATCAAAACTTCTGGTCGTGCATATCGACTAATCAATTTAACTGCTGGTTGATGTTCAAGTTGGACCATTTTCAAACGTTCCGTTATTAACATGATTTTATCAGGGACATCATTCCACTGTCTTACTGGACGAGGGCCATTGTGATCAATGATATGCCGCCATCCGTTCCGATCACTACTGCGTGCTCCCCGAGCCATCCATTGCTTAGATAGAAATCGACGTGCCCGCTCTAAATCATCCTCAATATCTAAATCATAGGATGCATAGTATTCTTGCCTACTGTACTGCGTCCAGTATACTAATCTAGCTAATTCTTCCGGACGGTCCCGCATTACTTTAAAGAGATTCACAACATTCTCATCAAGATCATTTATAACCTCTAGGGCACTCGGAGTCTTGTTAAAAAATACTGCCCCACTACCGAAATACGGCTCCAAATATGTCATGTGTGGCGGCATATGATCTATAATCCACTCTGCCATGCTCCACTTGCTGCCTGGATAGTGAAGTATTCTTGGTAAACTCATTTTTTCACCTCTTCGCAGCGACTCAGCTTTAAAGTACATCCTTACACCTATGTCCTTAATCACTGAGATACTGTCGTTTTAAAATCTCAGTTAATGCTTCGATTCTCTCAACACGGTATCACTTCGCTTGCCTTGCTTCTCCAATCGCTCTATTAATCCGAGCCATCAATTCATTGCTACCGCCACTATCTGGATGATACTTTTTTGCCAACTCCCGGTACGCCTTTTCGATTTCAGCAGATGTTGCACTTTTCAGTACACCAAGCACTTTCCACCATGGATCAGGCTTCGTGCTGCTCTTTTTCTTCAAATCATTGTGTGATCGATCCAAATTCACGAATTTGTTAAATTGCTTCAGAAAAGCAAGCTCGACTGTGCCAACTGGACCATTTCGCTGTTTAGCAATGATAATCTCGATAATGTTTTTCTTTTCAGAGTCTTTGTCGTAATAATCGTCGCGGTAAAGGAATGCAACTATATCTGCATCCTGCTCAATCGAACCCGATTCCCGCAAATCGGACATCATTGGACGCTTGTCCTGGCGATGCTCGACACCCCGGCTGAGCTGCGATAACGCAATAACGGGTATTTCAAATTCCCTAGCTATTTGTTTCAACATACGGGTAATATAGGACACTTCCTCTTGGCGGTTTGTCCCTTTTCCCTTTATGAGTTGCAGATAGTCGATGATAATAAGACCCAGCCCATGATCTCGTTTTATTTTGCGACATTTGGCTCGTATATCTAGAACGTTGATAGATGATGTATCGTCAATGAGGATCGGTAGATCCGCAAGATGCCCTATAACTGTTGTCACTCGCTCCCAATCATCGTCACGTAGTCTCCCTGTCCTAAACCTTGATGCATCGATATTGCCTTCAGCGCATATCATTCTGCTGACCAGCTGGTTCTCGGACATTTCTAGCGAAAATACAGCTACTGCCTCTTTAGAAATCTTAGTTTTTCTTGCCGCATAGCTTGCGATATTAAGACCTAGTGCTGTTTTCCCAACAGATGGACGAGCAGCTATAATGATCAAATCGCTTTTTTGAAATCCTGTTGTCATTCGATCTAAGTCTGCAAAACCGGATGGCACTCCTACTACCTCGCCATCGCCGTTGTTAGACTTAGCTTCTAATTCTTCAAATGCATTAGGCAAGATTTCTCTAATCGTCCGAAATGGCTTCTGTGTTTCTGTTTGATCCGATAACTCTTCCATTCTCTCCTGAGCAGCTGCAATAATCTCCGCTGGATTCACAAATTGATGTGCTTGCTGACTCATTTTAGAAAATTGCATAATAATTTGTCGCTGAATATGAGCTTCTTTCACAATTTTTATATAATGACTAACATGTGCTGCTGAAGGAGTATCATTCGCCATCTTGAGCATATGACTTACAATTCCATCATCACCTAACTTACCTTGTGATTTTAAGCGATTTGTAACAGTCACTATATCTATCGGTTCAGTGGATGTAGCAAGTTCTTGCATGGCTTCGAAAATTATACGGTAGGTTTCATTAGAAAATTCCTTGCCGGTTAATAACCGAATAGCTTCATCAGCTGCTTTGTCGCTAATCAAAGCGGCACCAATCACGCTCTGCTCATGAACAAACTCTTCTGCGACAGATGTATAACCTTGATTTGGCTCAATCGGTGGTGGTGGATAATAATCCAAGTTGCTTTGCCGCCTCCTTTACGTGATCAGGCATCGACACAAAGGACTGTTGCTCTCTTTCACGATCCTCCAACATGATCATTGTCTCAGCTGCATTAAGAACTGCTGGACCCGAAGACTGCTGAACATTTGATGCTGCCAATATGCCAGGATGCGGTGGATACTCGTTCATCGGATTCAATGCGTATGAAGCAAGATTAGTGCAAGCTCTGTCATAAGATACATGTTCCAGTAGCCCCACCCACTCCTCCACCTTGTAGTCATCATAGGAAAAGCCGCTGTAAAAATTAGAAATTCGCAGGAATAACATTCGAAGCTCCGATTCTTTCACGTTCCATCGCCTCCCTGATCTTCTCAGCTTCCCGCCTGTTTTTTTCTGCTAGCCGATCATTGGCGTTTGAAGTGACACGACCTGTTTTTACTGTCATGTTCTGCAATTTCTTAGCCGCATCATCTTCCGATGTGTTTCGCATTATCCCAAAGGTGTATTCTTCCTGCGCTTTGCTATGCTCAATGCTCCCCATATGCGTCTTAATCGCATACTCAATCACAACTGGCTTAAAACGAGCGAACTGCCTGTACACCTTGGCATAAATTCCATCACCTATTTTTTTCGATTTGCGCATGCCAGAAATAAAATCAAAATAAGAATCGATAAGAACTAGAAGCTCGGAAGAATAAGAGTTGCGGAAATTTTCAATTTCAGCGGATATATCTTTAATATCTTTCTCTATCTCCTTCTCCCTCTCTATCTCCTTCTCTCTTTGTGTACTTTCTGCATTCGCAATGTTCGCTTCATCTTCATTAATGTAAACATTAACTTCATTCCCGTTAACATCTACTAAAATGATAGGGTGACTAACTAGCTTGCAAGACTGTTGCAAGTCAATGAGTGTATAGTCGTTTATAAAGGTAATGCTTTTGCGACGCTTAGAAGCACCTATGTAACGATGCTGGAATCCACGCGAAGTTAAAATATGGTGTTGTTCAAAACATTTTTGATCGAAAAAACCCCATTTAATGCACTCATCAACTATGCTTTTAACCGTATTAATGTTCACATTAACTCGGTTACTGAACACATATTGTTCACGTTCACCCCACGCATAGTAATAGCTGTTTTTATAAATTTCCGACATCAATCGGACAACAACGCCAAAGCCTTCCATACCAAACTTACTGATTACGACGACTAGTTTGTCGTCCTGATCTATGCTGACATCCATCGGGAAATAATCTAATCCCTCTTTTGCAGGACGAGCCATGCTACTCCCCCCTTCTCATTTAAAAAATTAAGCAGGAATGATTCTCGATTTACCTGATTCACGGTGGACGATATGAAGTCGATTTGGCTCGACCTTATAAACAAGCCAGTTGTTCGGCGACAAATTAACATAGGAAATAGCCTGCTTCTGCTTCATCGTTGGACGTTTTCCGTTTTTCACTACGCTCTCCTCCTCGTAATTTTAATTTCGGTTCAGGCCGCTGAAAGCTTACAATATGCGATGCCATGACAGGAGTGGTCTTACCATCAGAGTCCCGTTTGATACGTGCAAATAGTCGTGCAACGCCCCAAAGCTCGACTATCTCTCCAGTGCTTCCATCTACCATTTGCACACGATCGCCTTTAAGGATCATCGTTATCCCTCCTTGTCAGCTGCATCGAGGACATAACGAGCAAGGGGGTTAGCTCGCTATGCCTTCGATAGAGCTGACGCTCTATCATTTTTCAGAAATTGATTTGTTTATCAGCAATATGGCTAAAATAGTAGCAGCCGCAACAAGGACAGATCGGTTCTTCCGTTGTATTTTCTTCGATGGCATATTTATTGCCACAAAAATCACCCTCGCATTTATAAAATATGAAGGTAATAGTATCAGCATTTACGGTATTCGCTATAGCTTCATTCATGCTTGATTTCCCTTCCCCTCAAACCTTTGATGTGCTAAAATAGATTTAACAAGAAACTTTAGACGGTTTCGTAATGACGTCCGGCCTGCCCGCCGGGCGTTTTTCATTTCTTCCTTTGAGAAACGAATCATGCTATTCAAATATTGCTCCATCTCCACTCGCTTGCTCTGATCTATCCGCTCCGGATGCTTTTCCATCCAACGCAGGTTATGCCTTGCTGCTTGTCCAGCTGCTAAAGCTTCTGCTGCCAACTGTTCTCTGCTCATTCCTATTACCTCCATTTATGCTGCTCCAGCTGCTTGCAGTAACATTTGAAGCACTGCAGCAGGATCAATTCCAAACAATAATCCGATACCTATATCCATTGCATTAGTTGCCTGAGTCCAATCCCTAAACAGTCTGATCCCAACTTCTTTTTTATCTTTTTCTATTTTGCTTATATCTGACTGATTAATATGTAACAGTTCAGCTAGCTCTTCTTGGCTAAAGCCAGCCTTTTTGCGACATTTTCGCAAAATTGAACCGTCTGTCATGCTCCAGCCTCCTTTCTATATTCCAAATTGGAATATATTCTAATTTGGAATAGGGTTATAGACTAAGTTGACTTAATATATGGTTAAAGTTCAAACATTCCCCTTAAATCCCCACCCGCTGCCGTTCACGCCTGGCTGATCGGCAGCTTACACCCTCAAGCAAACCTCAATCTAATCGCTTCAAGTGCAATCTTCTTGTTGAAATCATCTAAATAATCCATATCGCTCAAATTGACTTTATGACGTTGGTTAAAACAATGTAGTGCTAAATTCAATGCAAACTTCTCGGATTGAGACCATGGAGCAGCTTCTTTTTTTAATGCAACTACCTTAATTCGTTCAGCCTGCAAGTCAACATACTTTTTAAAGTAGCGTTGCAATTTGGGATGATGTACAAATAAATATAAAGTGCCTCTCCAATAGCGATCTTTCAATAAATGTTCAGGTATCATGCTATCCCTCCTTAGCAAAATCACAATTTATCCGTTCTTGATTAATCATCCACTCATCCAAAACAGTTTGACGCAAACGATACTCGTTGCCAATTTTGTAAAAATGAATCTTACGTTTCCTACATAACCCTCGTATATGTTCCTCACTTGATCCAATATATTTGGCTGCCGCTTTGAGATTAAAAGAGTTGTTGTATAAGCGCTTCTCTATAAGCGGCTGCGCTTTCTCCCAAATTCGTTCAAATACATCTTCTGACACTTCTGTTTTTAGAACTTCAATAAATTCAGATGTAGCGCTCAATTTACTATCTCCTTTCTACCAATCCATTCCATATCGTTTCACCTTCTGCTAGAATTGAATTGTCCAGATTCTTAATTTAGCGGAAGGAGGTGAATTCTATGAGTAAAGAACAAATTGCAAAAGAATTGACGCTTGCGATTATCAATAAATTGTTACCAACAGATCAATCTAACGCCGTAAGTTTCAATAAATCTTTAGCTGATGAAGTCGCAAAAGCATACAACAGTATTTATGCATCCCTTAATATTGTTAAAGAGGATGAAACCGATGAGTTTGTAGCACAAGTTATATAATCATTTTGATTTTGGTGGAAGTTTCTGCAAATGCTGCCATGGTTTCGCAATTTAGTCTTACTTGCTCTGGACAGAAATTGCTATTTTCCTTATTCCAATTGGAGAGTAGCAGGATCTGTCTAGTTAATAAGTCAGTAACCTTTACTTCCTCATGCTTGTCCACTCAAATAACCTCCTTTTTTAAATTGCCTCTCGCATATTAACTTGTAGTTAAATTTTCCTTCAAAAAAATTTTATCCGGCGTAGTTTCAAGCGCACCTGCAATTTTGATGGCCATTTCATATGACATACCTCTCTTACCGTTCTCAATCATCCAATAGGACTGAAATGTTATGCCCAGTTTATGTGCCATTTCTTGATAGGAAACTTTTTTTTCAAGGCGCACCTTTTGTAAGTTTTCCAAATTCATTAGATCACCTCTCCTCAAACTTAACTAGGTGTTAAACACAATATAACTTAACGTAGGGTTAAAGTCAATATAAATTTTCCTATTTAGTTAAATTTAACGCATAAATCTTATTTCTCATTTAATTTAACGTTATGTTAAATTATAATGTTTGTAAGGAGTGGTCTAAATGTTAGGTTCTCGCCTAAAAAAATTAAGAGTATCCCGTAAGTTAACTCAAAAACAGCTAGCCGAAAAGGTGAATGTTACGCATGTTTCAATATCCGGATACGAAAGCGGAAATAGATCTCCAGACACTGATACTTTGCAGAAATTAGCTGAAATCTTAAATGTCAGTACCGACTATCTTCTCGGACGCAGCGATGAGCCTTCACTAAGCCAAGTACCTCAATCTAATAACGATAGGGCAACTGCCAAAGACAAACGTGACATAGCTAGGCGTTTGGAGGAGATCAAGAGAGATGTAGCGGACGGAAGCGGACTTGCTTTCGATGGCGAACCACTATCAGAAGAAGCGCAAGATTCTTTTCTGGAAGCGATGGAGTACGTGATCAATACAACGAAGAAAATCAACAAGAAGTATACGCCGAAGAAATATCGGAAGGAAGATTAAGTTTATTGCTACCTAGTATAACTATCGATAGGATAGATGCATGTGAACGTGATCCGAAGAAATGTAAGATCAATGACAAAAAAACATTTAACGAACGATCCGTTTCTTATCGCGGACTCCATGAATATCATTGTCATCTTTAGATACATGCACCACGACATCAATGGTTTTTACAAGTTGGAGCAGCGGAATCGATTCATCGTAATCAATAAACATTTATCACATGAGATGCAGAGATTTGTTTGCGCCCATGAATTAGCGCACGCCATCCTTCACCCTACAATCAATACTCCATTTTTACGGGCCAATACGCTACTATCTGTCGATAAGATCGAACGGGAAGCTAATGAATTCGCTGTGGAGTTGTTGATACCAGACGAATTGCTGCACGAAGGTATGAATATTTATGACGCTGCAGCGGTGTGTGGTGTACCCAATGAAGTGGCCTGTCTCAAAAAAATAAACAATCAATCATTTTGGTCTGATAACACTTCATTTTTTCCTTGTGATCTTAGCCAATCCCTCAACCGATGAGGATTTTATAGGTGACGAATCATTGAGTAAATCTTTTGTATTTTGTTCTGTCCAACATTTTAACGAAAATGAATTCATGGTTCCAATACAAGAAGTAATGCTTCAGATAGAAGGAGACACTGAAGCTGAAGGTAAAGCCGAAATTATGATTTCTCCAGCAAATCAACTCCTGCTTGATAAATTTGATATCTATGACTGTAAACACGATTACAAGGTAAAAGTATTTGGGAAAGTGTTCAACAAACCATTTAACTATTACTTTATAACAAAGCATTTTAATTTGTTTTATAGCAAAGGCGACAAGCTTGCTATAATTGCATTAAAAACAGATATTGCTTTAGATTATATCAATGCGCTGAATCAGAATGGTCCGTATAAAATGAAGCCCATTGAAATCGACTTTAAATATATTGCACCGCGTATTACTGAAATGTCAGGGGTATGGATCTCAGGGCTAAATAAAAAACATGTAAAAACTAAAGGTTTGTTTGGAGACAACGTTAATAAAAGCGAAGAGTTCTTGGAGGCTTCACAAGAGGGAAAAGTTTCCTCTGTTCAAATAAAATTCGTTTCCTCATCTCGAGAAGAGTACTCAATAGGAATTAGTAAGCGTGGATCTATTACCTTATACGATAAATTTGCTTTAATTGAAGATGAACTGGGTGTTGTTAAAGAGGTCTACGATCAACTATTAAAAAAGCCTGCTATTTAGCAGGCGAAAGAACAATATACTTCTTGGATAAGGATCTCATATGTTGCAACGATTGAGTATTAATTTCTATTTGGTTTTTACCAACACTTACACGATCATTATCAATTCTGAAAATCACATTAAACCTTTGAACTTCCCCAGCATTTAATCTTCGAACATAAAATCCGAAATAAGGATTGTAATCATTAAAATTAATTGTTAAATCAAACGCTCCCGAATCAGGCTTTAGTTTTAATTGTAATGATTCAAAAAGACTTGCTAACCTATCCTCGATAAAGCTTTTCGATCTCCTGTAACTAATCTCCATATCATGAATAGAAAACCTCAATATCTTCAATTCCTCATCTAAATACACTTCCAACGATAAAGTACCCATCCTAAACAGTTTACGTATATTACTGATATTAGTCACAGTTACATCTTGTTGATTTTCTAAAAAAAAATGTTCTACAAGCAATAGTGTATCTCGATTGAATTCACCGTTATAAGTCACCTGAAAACTCCATATACACTCAGGATTTGATACTTCAAACCAAATCCTCTTTAGAAATAGATATACTTTTTCAAAGTGACTTACCGTCATCTGGATGGCAAACAGTACCCATCCAAGAGTTAACGTTCCATTCAAAAGCCACTGTTCAGATCTTATAAATGAAATAACAATTAAACAAAAAGCTACGAGCCAAACGAACCCTATAAATATTTTTTTCATCAGCTCTCACCCCTCATGTAAATTATAGTCATAAATATTTAATTTTACAATTGATCCAACTCAAACTCTTTTCTGAAAAGATTCATCGATAGTATTGTTTTTTAGATTCCCTTTACTCAAAAGGGAACATGTGTTCTAATTATTTATAATAAGTATAGCATATTGTATCAAAACTTAAAATCTAAATTAATTCAATTATGGAGTGATATCACATGGCAAATTGGGCAAAACGCGGCGACAATACTTACCGCCTTATAGCGGAATTAGGATATGACGCGAAAGGCAAGCGTCTCAGGGAGACGACAACCATCACTTTGGAACACAAGCCCCGTAAAGGTGAATTGGATCTCGCAGCTGCAAAATTTGAAGATGACGTTAGAAACGGGGAGTGGGTAAAGCCTGGCGCAAAAGGTTTTGAAGCATTCGTCCATGATTGGAAAGAAAACTATGCTAATCAGAATTTAGGCGATTATACGCGTAAGATTTATATGGCCAACATCAACACTCATTTAATCCCTGCATTTGGTCGCTATCAATTAGACAGGATCACCACAATGCAAATAGTCAAATTTATGACAAGCTTAAGAAGCCCTGACGCACGTAAAGACAAGCGCAAGAAGCCACTGAGCACTAACACTATTCTGAACATCTACAAAGCTTTAAAATCGATTTTGGATTGCGCCCACGAATGGAGAGTCATTGTTAAAAACCCTATAGATGGAGTAGCCCGTCCTAAAGCGGACAAAGCTGAGAAAAAGGAACTGAAGTCTCGAAAGAAATCATACACAGCTGCAGAGGCAACAGAAGTGATAATGAAGTTGTACGAAGGTCCAACGGTTTGGAAACTGTATTTCGTTGGCGTTTTGCTTGGAGGCTACAGACGTGGTGAGCTACTGGCTGTTGAGTGGCCAGCTGTAGATTTTGAGAATGGCGGTATTTATATAGATAAACAAATCTCTTTTGATGAAGAAGGAAATTCAATTGAGGCAGAGTTAAAAACAGAAGAATCAGAAGCTTTTGTGCCAATGCCACGTTGGTATATGGACGAGCTCAAACTATACAAACGCGAATGGATGAAATATAAGATGAGCTGCGATCCGGACGACTGGAAAGGCGGTTACAAGCAATATTTATTCCACGGTGGTACCGGGGAGAAATACTATCCAAACACACCTTCGTTAACCTGGCGCCGATTTTTGGACAAGCACAACTTACCGCGTATCCGGCTCCACGATTTACGTCATACAACAGCGATGCTCTTACGTGACTTTGGAGCGGATCTCAAAACGATCCAAGAGCAATTACGTCATTCTAAATTGGCAACAACTACAGACATCTATATGCAACGCGATACAATCAATGTCAGTAGAGGAAGCGCCGATTTGTTTGACGCACTTGATCCTAAAAAAGAGCATGGACACCAAACGGACACCAACTAGTAAAAGTAGACATAAAAATAAAATCCCATAAAAACAAAAAAAGCCTTGCTACGCAAGGCTTGTTGGCTCCAATAGTTATGGAGCGGGTGATGGGAATCGAACCCACGCTATTAGCTTGGAAGGCTA
>JBEBPB010000044.1:0-17791 GCA_040396195.1 Paenibacillus nanensis | reverse complement strand
GCGTATGGTGCTACCATATTCGGCATTGTCTTTTCTGCGTATGGTGCTACCATATTCGGCATTGTTTTTTCTGCGTATGGTGCTACCATATTCGGCATTGTCTTTTCTGCGTATGGTGCGATCTTATTTGGTGCTTGATTTGCGGCCAACGACTTTTGGGCAGGAGCAACAGTCATTTCAGGTACCATTTTTTTAGATGCAGCACTCGGCATAACCGCGTTCGGTTTGACCGCTTGCGGTTTGAGCTCTGCATTTGGTTTGACCGCTTGCGGTTTAAGCTCTGCGTTTGGCTTTACTGCTTGCGGTTTAAGCTCTGCGTTCGGCTTTACTGCTTGCGGTTTAAGCTCTGCGTTCGGCTTCACTGCTTGCGGTTTAAGCTCCGCGTTCGGCTTCACTGCAGCAGGCTTCATCACAACTGGCTCCGGTTTTTTCACTGGAACAGGAGGAACCGGTGAAACTATAGGACCTGTAGGTTTTTTCCCTTCAATTGGTGCGGTAGGTTTCTTTTCCGGCATTGCGGAATTAATAATTTTTCCCGTTAAGCTTTTCACACCTTGCTTGATCATACCCGTTGGCTTTTTGCCTGCAGCTGCATTTACATTCGTATTCATTTTAGCATTGCCTTGATTTGGCATCATATTATTTGCCTGCTGCTGACCATGCCCCTTTGGAATATTAATAACTTCTCCTGTTAATAACACATTAGGATTTTTAAGCTGTGGATTGGCGTGGATCATTGATGCAAGCGGGATTCCCCAAGCTTTGGATAGCTTCCATAATGTATCCCCCTGCTTTACTATGTGTTGATGAACAATTTCCATTCCGTGCATGCTCCCGTGACTTCCATGTGATGACGGCAATTTAATTTTCATTCCGACATCAATTTTGTTCGGATCCTCGATTTGTGGATTAAGCTTTATAATTTCGTCTACAGACACATTATACTTTTGCCCGATTTGATATAAGGATTCGCCCGATTTGACTATATGAATTCTCACTGACTGACTACCTCCTGTCACAATCTTTTTGATGCGGCACGGCTAATGCCTTCCTCAATCCATACATCCTATGCACAAGATGGGCATCTCTCTCCTAATTTGAAGAAAAAAATCTAACAAAAGATAACATTTTTTTATAAACTGTATGCACCACCCTTAATTCTTTACTGTGAAAACCGCTTAAAACCTGCACCCAATGCTTGACCTTACACTTAGAAAACAAAGGAATGATTACGAAAATTAAAATGGAAATGAGGAGACTTAATCAACTGCTCAACCATAAACCTTAGAACGTATAGGGCAGCAAAGCAGCAGTTAGGGAACAATATAGTACATAAAATTTAGATACATTGTCGATACTCTTCTGCGCATAGACTTCGCCATACGCCGTATCCTAGCTGCGAGGGTGGCTTGGTCCCTCCTTCGATTAAACTTTTCATCAATTAGATGATACGCGCCTCAGGGCACGCTGAAATGAAAAAAGCCACTATTCCTTATGGAATAGCAGCTATGAATAGAAGATTCTTATTCGTCAAAAGCACGAACACCATCAACGGTTACCAGTTTACGGAACTCTTGCAACAGATGGGTTGTCATTGGGCCTGCTTTTCCAGAACCAATCTTGCGTCCATCAACTTCACGAACAGCTATAACCTCAGCAGCTGTCCCTGTAAAAAACACTTCATCCGCCACATAAACATCATGTAAAGTAAACGGCTCTTCCTTCAGTTTATAGCCAAGCTTGTCACAAAGCTCCATAATAGCAGCTCGTGTAATTCCTTCCAAAGCTCCGATATAGCAAGGAGGGGTAAATACTGTACCGTTTTTAATAATGAAAATATTGTCGCTCGAGCCTTCTGCAACGTATCCTTGCGAATTAAGCATAATCGCTTCACCTACGCCAGCCAAATTCGCTTGAATTTTAACCAGTATATTGTTCAAATAATTAAGCGATTTGATTTTGGGATTAAGTGCATCTGGAATATTGCGACGCTGAGATACTGACACCGATACAAGTCCATCACGATATGCCTCTTCTGAATAAATTGATAGTTGCTCCACAATAATAACGACCCAAGCTGCAGGGCAGCGCTTTGGATCAAGTCCTAAATTACCGGGACCGCGCGACACAATCAGACGAATATACCCATTACGCATTTCATTGCGGCGCAATGTCTCGATCATGGCATCCTGCATTTCCTCAAATGTTAGCGGTATATCCAGCATAATTGATTTTGCTGAGTCATACAGACGATCCAAATGCTCTTTGCATTTAAAAATATTGCCCTCATAAATACGTATACCTTCAAATATGCCGTCACCGTATAAGAAACCATGATCATATACTGATATCTTGGCATTTTCTTTTGTTACAAACTCACCGTTTAAGTAAATCCATTGCTGCGCCATTTCTCCAGATACACCTCCGAATATTAATCACTTTGCTGTGATAGCATTGAGCTCATTTAACTGCTCGTACGAAAAAACAGGGTAACTTCCAAGCACACGCACCTGACAGCCGATAGCTTCGATTTCTTGCAAAGCAGCAGGTAAAAGCACTGTGTCCAGCGACATTTCAATTTCAATATAAAAATAATAATTGCCCAGCTTCTTCTTCGTTGGCCTTGATTCAATACGAGTCAAGTTTATTTTGCGCCAAGCAAAAGCTGACAACACTTGATGCAGAGCTCCCGGAAAATCTTCAGGCAGCATCACCTGAATGCTTGTCTTCTTGCGACTCGAATCTTTTCCTTCCAGCGGCTTATTCCCTACTAGAACAAAACGAGTATAGTTATTGTTATGATCAGTTACACTTTTGGCAAGCACGTCCAGTTGGTGAAGGGATGCAGCAATTAATGTACCAATCGCAACAATGCCTTGATCGGGTGAGCTAGCAGCAATTTTAACTGCTTCTGCTGTACTGCTCGCGTGCTCCCGTTCAGCGTGAGGCAAATACTGCTGTATAAAATTCATACACTGTGCCATAGCAACAGGATGACTGATCACTTTTTTTATTTTACTGTAATCCGGCTCGCCATCGGCTGTCCGAAACTGCTTGGGTAAACCCATTAAGTTTTGGATAGAAGGATAAACCCACTCTGCTTGAATAGGCAGTTCTACTTCATGCATTAACCAATCCATATGAAGACTAACTGAACCCTCGATTGTATTTTCAATCGGAATGATGCTATAGTCGCTCACTCCGTTTGCAGTGGAAAGAAAGACGTCAGATATTAGTCGATGGTGCTTCCAATTGACATTCTGCCCATAAAAGAAATGTCTAGCGGCTTCATCTGATACTGACCCTGCAGGCAATAGAGCAGCTGTTGTCATACTTTTATTTCTCCTTTTACCCGTTGCATAAATGATTGATCTGCTTCCTTAGTTTCTGTTAACTGATAGCTGAAAATTTCGGGACCTGTTGTACATGCAGCCAATTGTAACAATTCAGCTTCAATACCTTCAGCAGCAAATGTTTCTTGAAGGAATAGCGATAATTGCTTCTTCCTATCACTATTCTTGTCTACGAATGCCAGCATTGTTGGCCCTGCCCCGCTAAGCGCAGCACCAAGTGCGCCATTCTCACACGCTTCATCCAATATCTTGACCATTCCGGGAATTAGCGCAGCACGGTAAGGCTGATGCAATCTATCCTGCATCGCATACTGCAATAGCTCCAAATTGCCGCTAGCAAGAGCAGCGGTAAGCAACGAGCTTCGTGCAATATTAAATACAGCATCCCCCATGCTCAATTGTGATGGCAACGCACCCCTGGCCTTCTCAGTAAGTAAATGGAATTTAGGAATTGCCACCAGCACATCCAGCTCAGATGGTGGAGTAAGTCTCACATAATGTGCAGATTCGCCATCCCATGACGCAACAACAATGCCTCCAAACAGTGAAGCACCAACATTATCAGGATGCCCCTCAAGCGCAGTAGCAATATTAAAAAGCCTTTGTGAAGAAAGCGGGCTGCCAATCAGAGCGTTAGCAGCAACCAATGTTCCAATAATGGTAGAAGCACTGCTGCCAAGCCCCCTTGCCAATGGAATTTCGCTATACATCTTTATACTAAGCTCAGGAATTGAAACTCCCGCCTCTTGAAATACAAGCTGAGCGGTTTTATAGACAAGATTGCTCTTATCCTTGGGCAAACCATCCATTCCGTCTCCATGCAATTCATACATTGTTGCATCTGCAACCCCAAGCTCAATCCAGCCGTACAAAGATAATGCCATGCCAAGTGAATCAAAACCCGGTCCCAAATTTGCTGTACTTGCTGGAACCTTAACCATTACCCGCTTATTTCTATCGATATTTTGATTGCTCATTCTATTAACCTTCCACACGATAAACGCTTTTCACTTCATGCACAACATCCATTGTTGTGAATACATCAAGCACTTTATTAACAGCAGCTTTATTCGCGTCATGTGTAATAATAATTATTTCCGCTTCCGGATTAGCCGGATTTGGCTGTTGCAGCACAGATTCCAAGCTTACGCCATAATCACCAAATACCTGCGTAATACGAGCCAACACACCCGCACGGTCTGCAACTTGAAGCAACATAAAGTATTTGGAATGAATTTGCTCATCGGTTTTCATTTTATTTTCCTTATAGTCCAAGCTAACCTGCTTGCCGCAAACACCCAGTTTAATATTTTTCGCCACAGCAACAAGATCAGCAACAATTGAAGTAGCTGTAGGCATTTCACCTGCTCCAGGACCGTAGAACATTGTTTCGCCAACTGCTTCGCCATAAATGTATACCGCGTTAAACACACCGTTGACAGAAGCGATAGGATGCGACTGCTTAACCATGACCGGCTGTACAGCTACACTTATCAAATCATCATGGCGATCTGCAATTCCCAGCAACTTCAATTCATAGCCAAGCCGCTTCGCATATAAAATATCTTCCTTCGATACGCTTGAAATCCCCTTCACAGAAACATCATCAAGCGCCACTGTCGAACGGAACCCTAGCGAAGCCAAAATTGCCATTTTTCGAGCAGCATCAAGTCCCTCAACATCTGCTGTTGGATCAGACTCTGCATAGCCAAGCTCTTGCGCTTCCTTCAGCACATCATCGTAAGAAGCGCCCTCCTTACTCATTTTTGTCAAAATATAGTTTGTTGTTCCGTTCACTATTCCCATAATTTTCGTAATGCGGTCTGATGAAAAACCGTCAATAATTGTACGAATAATCGGAATCCCGCCAGCCACGCTTGCTTCATAGAACAGATCACAGTTGTGCTGCTTAGCCAGTTGCAGCAGTTCACTGCCATATAGCGCCATCAAATCCTTGTTCGCTGTAACGACATGCTTGCCTCTTTCTAGAGCTTCAACGATATACTGCTTCGTTTGCTCGACTCCGCCCATTACTTCAATTACAACATTGACCTCAGGATCACGGACAACCTCCCATGGATCTTCTGTTAATTTACTTTGATCTATCTCGATATCACGTTTTTTATTTAGCGAGCGTACTGCAATTTTCGAAATTTCAATCGCTGAACCAGATTGATTCAGCAAATCCTCCTGGTGCCCCTCTATAATACGCACAACCCCGGTTCCAACAGTGCCTAAACCTAACAAACCTACTTTGACTGCCTTCATCGCATAAACCTCCAGTATATTTCATATTCGATAGTAGTCCACCCTAGCCCTGCCCTATAACAACCGCTCTTCTAACCCCTTGCTGCTTGCGCAGTAATTCAGTGAGTGTTGTCAAATCTGTCAGCATCTCTGATATATCGACAGATATAACTACATTCGCCAGTCCTTGAAGAGGAATGGATTGATTCATCGTAAGTACATTACCGCTTTGTCCCGCTACTAAAGTAAGTACATTAGAGAGCACTCCCGAGCGATGTTCCAAATCCATTGCGATAGTTACAATTCGATCCCGAGCGACTTCATTCAACGGATAAACGCCTTCTTTATACTTATAAAATGCGCTTCTGCTTATTCCAACACGTTCAGCAGCTTCATGAACAGTAGGAGCTTCTCCGCGACTAAGCATTTCCTTAACTTGAATCGTCTTTAAAATTCCTTCAGGAAGCAAATCCTCGCGAACGACAAAATAACGTTCCGTCATATCCGTCTCCCCCAAAAAGACATTTGTATTCTTCTAGAGGACATTATATCGAATTTTTCAAGAAACAACAATAGGTTTTTGCAGATTATATCTTTTTATCTGGTACAAAACTCTGTATTCAAACAAATGCCCGCATACTCTAATAGATAGAGCAGCAGGCATTCCTATTAATCATACGGGTTATAGTCAGATCCCTCAAAAAACTCAAACTCAAAGTCGCCAACTCGAACGGTATCCCCATCTCTTGCTCCGATTCTGCGCAGCTCAGCATCTACACCCAGCTTTCGCATCGTACGGGCAAACCGCATCACAGCATCATAAGATGTTAAGTTCACTCTGGACATAAAACGCTCGATGCTTTCGCTAACCACTACATAAACATCGTCTTCTTTATGAACGGTAAACGACATATCTTCTTTTTTCTTGTATGTGTAAACCTTTCTTTCTTCCTGCTCTTTCACTTCTTCCACAACGGTTTCCTCTGGAATTTCATCCAGCAAATCAGCCGCTTTGTACAAAAGCTCCTGAATACCTTCCTTTGTTAAAGAAGAAACGGGAACGATCGCATACTGCTGGTCAGTATTATGAGCAGCAAGCTGTTCTTTAAACAGCTCCAAATATTCCTTCGCTTCAGGCATATCCATTTTGTTGGCTGCAATCACCTGTGGTCTGTCCGACAATTTTTCATTATAAAGACGAAGCTCCTCATTAATTTTAAGCCAATCGTCGAATGGATCGCGTCCCTCTGTACCTGCCATATCGACCACATGAATAATAACTCTCGTACGCTCTACATGCCGTAAAAAGTCATGTCCCAGTCCGATTCCTTCATGCGCCCCTTCTATCAGTCCAGGTAGATCTGCCATAACGAAGCTTCTGCCGTCTCCTACATCGACAACTCCAAGATTAGGTGTGATCGTCGTAAAATGATATGCCCCTATCTTGGGACGGGCACCGGACACAACTGAGAGCATTGTAGATTTCCCTACACTCGGAAACCCTACCAAGCCAACATCAGCCATAACTTTCAGTTCCAGCACAACCCAGCGCTCTTCACCAGCTTCACCATTTTCGGATATGTAGGGAGCAGGATTGCTTGGCGTTGCGAAACGTGTATTGCCTCGTCCGCCTCTGCCTCCTTTTGCCACAACAATTCTTTGCTTATGGCGAGTCATATCCCCTAAAATTTCACCCGTATCATCATCGATAACAACTGTTCCTGGCGGAATTTTGACAACAGTGTCTTCTGCGCTTGCTCCGTGCATGCTTTTTACTTTTCCGCGTTCGCCGCGCTCTGCTTTAAAATGCTTTTGGTAACGAAAATCCATCAGCGTGCGCAAGCCTTCATCCACTTCAAAAATCAAGCTGCCTCCGCGACCTCCGTCACCACCTGCCGGCCCGCCATTTTCTACATACTTTTCACGGCGAAAGGAAATCAGGCCATCCCCGCCATCCCCGCCTTTAACAAATACCTTTGCTTTATCGACAAACATGCCGAACCTCCGATCAAACGGCAAGCTCCACTGCCAGCAACAAATCCTGGCACTCTACAATGCTTCCCGTTGTTTGCATTGCTGTATCTTGCAACAGTTTTTCTATTGTTTTCTTCCATTCTTCTTCATTTGACAATTCTCCATCATAATGGAACGATGCATATAATTTTTGTTCATCCTTGTACAAATGCAAATCCAGTTGGGCATTATACATATATTCCGGCTTTACAAAAATGCGATACGCATCCATTATACCAATTAGCAGATTGCTCGTCCTTTTTGCATCCAACTCAAGCTCATTCAAATGAATAGGACCATCAATAATGACGTTCAGTTCCACCATATTGGTCAGCGTCCGGAAAGATTGCAAATAATAGACCAGTGCAGGGACACCCAGCTTTGCGATGCCACTCTCTGCAGTCATTTTGTCCTTAACCTTTTCCATATATTCCAGTAACCGATCGATCTTTTGCATTTTTGCATATCCAAACAATACTTGCAAGTCATTCATCCAATCGTGACGATGATGATTTAAAATCCCGACTGTTGTGGATTGAGCCTGCAATATTGCTTCTGTCATACTCCGTTTATGCTGCTTGCGTTCAGAATAAATCCAAAACCATGCAGCAGCGGTGGCCCAAATTATAAAGATGATATAAATCCATAGATGTGCAGGCCATATAAAGATAGAGGCTGCCGGCAACAGTACAGATAGTGCAGCACTGTGCCTTGCTTTAAAATTGCATCCCATGGATTGAACCTGCTTTCAATATAAAATGCTAGCTCACTCAAGTATACCATGCGTAGTTAGGTACGGTCATCAAAAATAACGAAAGCCCTATTCTTATACAAGAACAGGGCTTTCATTTGAAACTTTTACGCTTGAGCTGCAGGGTAAACACTTACTTTTTTACGGTCACGGCCCCAACGCTCGAATTTCACCACTCCGTCAACTTTTGCGAACAAAGTATCATCTTTGCCGATGCCAACGTTAGCACCTGGATGAATTTTTGTTCCGCGCTGACGATAAAGGATGCTGCCACCAGATACGAATTGACCATCAGCACGCTTAGCGCCTAGACGCTTTGCATGAGAGTCACGACCGTTCTTTGTGGAACCAACACCTTTCTTGGAAGCGAAAAGCTGAAGATCCAATTTCAACATAGTAATTCCCTCCCTTACCGAGGTTGTTAAATTTGATCAGCGAACCTTTTCTTGCACAGATATATGTTCGCTGTACGATTGTGATATAGATGTCAACATTTCCTGCATAGAGCTTAGCAACAATTGAACCTGGCTTTCTGTATGTTGATCCGGGATATCCGGAATACGTGAGCTCAACCAACCATCCTTCATCTCAGCAGGCAATTCAATGCCCGTCAATTTCTCGATTGAATTAACAGTTCCGATAGACACTGCCGATATAGCCGCACAGACAATATCCTTGCCGTGCTCATCATAAGCAGCATGTCCAGAAATGGAAAAGCGATTCATGCGTCCATCAACAGCATTCCGTACAATACTAACTCTAATCATAAAAATTCAACCTTATGCTTGAATTTTTTCGATTGTTACTTTTGTGTACGGTTGACGATGACCTTGCTTGCGACGGTAGTTCTTCTTCGCTTTGTACTTGTACACAGTAATTTTTCTTGCACGGCCTTGCTTCTCAACTTTACCAGTTACAGAAGCTCCAGCAACTACTGGAGAACCAGCTACAACTCCGTCTTTCGCAGATACCAGCAAGACGCGATCAAAAGTTACGCTCTCGCCTTCATTGTTGTCCAATTTCTCGATGTAGATTACATCGCCTTCTTGAACTTTGTACTGTTTGCCACCTGTTTCAATAATTGCGAACATGTTTGGTGCACCTCCTTAAATTGTTGAAGACTCGCCTAATCAAGGTGTTCGGAAAACCCGAAGCTTTAAGACCCGATTGGAGCGGTACCTGTATACCCGCAATATAATCACGAAATACACACTCCCTTAATATATCACAACTCACAACAGCATACAATATCATTTTGCAATCTACTTCGCTGATAAAGTTGCTTTCTCACTTTTTTCGCCCGCTTCACCTGAAATATACATAAGAGCGGTGTTGCTTTCCCTTATTTTTTTTCGAGTCAATTCCATTAATCCCAATCTGGTCCAACCGGCAATTGAGCATTTGGTACCATCAAGCTGCGCCTTCTCCTGCATCAGCTCCAGTATCTGTGCTTTATTCGTGCTTTTTTCCATATCGATAAAATCGATAATAATAATGCCGCCTGCATTTCTGATTCGAAGCAAACGGGCAATCAGTTCTGCAGCAGCCATATTGGTTTCAAAAACAGTATCCTCAAGCGACTGAGAGCCGGTGAATTTCCCGGTATTAACGTCAATAACCGTCAATGCCTCTGTATCCTCCCAAATCAAGTAACCGCCGTTCTCAAGTGGAATTCGACGCATAAATGCCTGCTGAAGCTGCTTGGTTATACCTAATTTATCAAACATAAGCTGCTGTCGATCCAGTTTGATCCGTGCTTTTAACTGTGGAGCCATTTTCCCAGATATAGTAAGCGCTGCAGCATACGTCTCCTCATCACCGATCCATACCGCATCCATCTGTTCTGTAAATTTATCGCGAATGATTCGCAGCAGAAGATTTGCTTCGCTATGCAGCAGTGCAGGAGCTTCGATCATTTGCTTCATCGTCAGTACATTGTCCCATACTTCCCGCAATTGAAGCAGCTCTTCTTGTAATTCTTCTTCCGATGCGCTGCTAGCTGCTGTTCGCATAATAATTCCTTCTTGATTATAGCGAAGCTGCTTCGCCATATGCTGCAGTCTGACACGGTCAGACTCATCTGTTATTTTATTAGAAACTGCCACATAGTCCGCTTCAGGCATAAATGCAAAAAAACGTCCCGGAAGATTAATGTGCGTAGTGACACGAGCGCCTTTGCTACCGAGCGGTTCCTTGACCAGCTGCACCAAGACCAATTGACCAGGACGAATAAGTTCATCAACTGCCGGCTTTGATTGAGACTGCTTTTCCAGATGGGGATGCAACAGGTCATCAATATATAGAAATGCATTTTTGGCCAAGCCAATATCTACAAAAACAGCCTGCATGCCAGGCAGAACATTGACGGCTCTCCCCAAATAAATGTTGCCCACCAGCCCGTTACTACTGTTTTTTTGCACAAAGAAATCCTGCAGCACACCATGCTCTGCAATTGCCGCCTGAAACAGTTGTCCGTTATTGCGTATAATCATTTGCCGCATTGCATTATCCACCGCCATACCGCTTTTTCTTTTATTTTACTTGAAAAGCTCTGAAACTGCACGATATGGATTCCCGCCTTGAAGACAATCCTCTACAACCCTCTGTTCCGGAATAACATTCATTTGTGAATTTGTCGGGTCAAGCAAATAGATGAGATGATACTCTTCACGCTTGAATAATCTAGCAACAGACAATATCGACTGTGAACCATTGACTAAGAGAGGTCTTGCCGCAGAACCACTTTCAAGCGCTTTGGCAGCAGCCTTTTCTCTATATATTAAAAATCGTAAAAACAGAAAGGGAATATGTTTTGCATATTGCAAATTGGATATTAGCAAAAAACAGCCGATGATCAGCAGGTTCAATTGGGGGCTCATCTCAAAAAAAACAACAGGAGCAATTGCAGCGCCTAACACTACAATACTTCCTCCCAAACTAATTCTCATTGTCCACTGCATCACCTTATAGTAGTTCATCGTGTAGCTGAGTGCTGCCTGCATAATCTTTCCGCCATCCAGCGGGTGAATCGGCAATAAATTAAAAGCGCCAATCAGAGCATTGGCTTGCCATACATACTCTGCCCATCCCCGATCCCAAACTCCCCATTCCCCGAGCCCTAAAGCGAGCAAGCCAAGCCACACATTTTGCAACGGTCCCGCTATCGCAACAAGCGCTTCTTCCCGTGCAGGAACAGCACCCGCTTCTTCTACTTCTGCCACACCTCCAAAAGGCAACAGTTTCACTTCACGGACAGTCCAGCCAAAATATCTTGCAGCCAGCACATGACCAATCTCATGAGCAAGCACAAGCAAAAACAAGGTGAACAGTTCCGCGAACAAGCCTGTTATCGCTGCTCCTGCCATTAAAATAACGAACAAAGGATGTACACTCCAGATGATTCCCCGCCATTTAATCAAACGGAATCACGTCCAGCGGGTCAACATAGCGATCGTTGTCTTTTACTGAGAAAAACAATAAACTATGCGAACCGCTTTTAGACTGTTGCAGATTGCCGATTGGATCACCCGCTGTCACCCATTCATTCAGCTTTACATCCGCTTGAATCCCCGTATAGATCGTTATCCGCTTATTAACATGCTGCAGCATTACACTTCCCTGCTCCTCAGAAACAAAAATAACTCTTCCTGTTTCTACTGCCATAACTGGTGCTCCTGACGGTGCTGCAAGCTCAATACCGTTCAACAACTCTGCAAACGTCCGTATCAGCTGAGCATCCTGCAAAGGCATTGCGGAGGCTGGTTTCAAGTTTGCCCCTACTGCGGTTGCATCTTCTTTTCCTTGCCCAAATATAGGAAGGAAAGAGGGTGAGCCCGAAAATGTATGCTGATACCATACTGCTGCTGCTGCAAAGTTAAATTCTTCTGTCAGCGCCTGTTTTACAAAAGCTTGTCCCTTGCGTGTCCATGAATTGCTGTATTCAAACAAAGACCATACTGCCACAAAAATCATTGCTGACAATACCGTCTTTATGACAAATTCCTTCATCCAAACAGAGCCTTTTCCCGGCTTTTCATAGCGGCTCCAGTCCGGCTCTTTTACAAAGCTTTGTTTCGTAAAGCGCTTATCAGCATTTTCCCATGATGCCCACGGGTCCGGATTGTTTTTCCATGCTTTTTCAGGGTCGCGCTCCATTAATGGTTTAAGTTGTCTGGACGATTTATTGCTGCTATCTGATTCCCTTTTATGAGACATAGCTAGTCCCTCCTCATTACTGAAATAGCCTATTACTGTGATTGCTTCCATTGTATGAGCAGGGAAGGACAAGTATGCTCCTATATTTGCGAGCAAGCTGCTGTATAACAAAAAAACAGCTGCGTTATACGCAGACTGCTCTTGTCAAAATATATATGAAAAATCTTATGAGTACGTTGTAGAAACTAGCCTATTCCAAAAAATTTGCGAAGTTTTTTAAAAGCCCCTGTCTTTTCTTCCATTTTCATTAATGGAACCATATCTCCTAAAATTCTCCGTGCAATATTGCGGTATGCAACAGCAGCTCTGGAGGCGGGATTCATCACTGTCGGTTCTCCCGAATTCGATGCTACAATGACTTTCTCATCATCTGGAACAAGCCCCAGCAAATCAATCGCAAGCACCTGACAAACCTCATCTATATCAAGCATCTCACCACTTTTAACCATACTTGACCGTACACGATTAATAATAAGTCTGGCTGGAATTTTCTCTTGTTCCAAAATACCAATCACTCTGTCCGCATCGCGCACTGCAGCATTCTCTGGTGTTGTCACAATGATTGCACGATCAGCACCAGCAATCGCATTGCGGAATCCGTGCTCTATGCCAGCTGGACAATCAATAATGACATAGTCGTAATCTTTTTTTAATTCCTGCACAATATCACGAACTTGCTCCGGCAATATATCATCCTTATCCTTTGTTTGTGCTGCTGGCAGCATATATAATTCATCGAAGCGCTTATCTTTCACAAGCGCCTGATTCAAACGACATCTTCCTTCGGCAACATCAATCAAATCATAAATAATTCGATTTTCCAATCCCATAACGACATCAAGATTACGAAGCCCGATATCTGTATCTACCATTACGACCTTCTTGCCAAGCAACGCCAGTGCTGTACCCACGTTAGCTGAAGATGTTGTTTTCCCTACTCCGCCCTTGCCGGAAGTTACAACAATCGCTTCTCCCATCCCTTACACTCCCTTAAACATGATAGACTGCTGCCTAACCCGAAACAATTGCGTCAGCTTATCAATTTTCATCTGTCCTTCATTCCAATAAGCAAACTCCATCAACGAATCGCCAGTCATCCATTCCTCCAGCGGTCTGCTAACAATATCCGCTATGCGAAGCTGTGTAGGTTTCATAAGGGAAGCAGCAATAATAACATCCGTTCTTCCTGATGTACCAGCATGCGCCATACCTCTTAAAGCTCCCATTACATAAATATCCCCGGTACAAAGCAAAGTTCCTCCAGGATTGACATCGCCCATTAAAAACAAATCTCCATCATGCTCAACTGTTTGACCGGACCGAACTATTGATGTCAGAACTTGCAGCCTGGCTGATGCTGACTCCGACTCTTCCACATCAGACTCAATCGATTGCACAATCAAATTTCCTTGAGCACGAATAACTGTCTTTATTTCTTCCTTTTGCTCCTCAGACAAAAGCCGTTTCCCCAACTTTACATTTACATGCACCAGCGGTCCTGTAAGCAGTTGCTGATGAGTTTTCTCCAGCTTGTATTTTAATTCCTTCAGCAAATCATCAAGCGTACATTGGTCATCGAGAAGGAACAACAGACCTTCTTTCACACCCTTTATCATGATATGTTGCTTATCGGTCATTTTCGTCCCTCCTCAGCCCTCTACTCCTAATTCTTGCTCGACCTTATAAATTCCTGCCTAATCTTCCTCATCTTCCAATTGCACTTTTTGCGTAGATTGGAATAATCGGCGGAGCGGCACATAACAGATCAGCATAAATACCAACTGAAGAAACAGGCTCGGCAAAATATAACTAATGAGTGCACCCGCATATTCCAGATTCGTAATCTTAAACACTTTATTAATCATAAATAGAATAGAATCATACATAATGCATGCAGTTCCTATTACTGTGACCGCCATAATTATAGTCGGTTTACGATTCGCAAACAGCACACCAGCAAAATAGCCAATCAAAGCCATCAAATAGGAATGAGATCCTATTAAATGGCCGTAGTAGACGATATCTTGAAGCAACCCGAAGCCTGCACCCAAAAACAAAGCCATATGACGATTGCCGTATAGCGCTGCAAACATAACAAAAATAAATACAAAATGCGGAATAATCCGATCTCCGAACCCTTCAGGGATAATCCAGGGCACAATAGATCCTTCTACAACAAACACAAGCAGCATTAAAACAATAACCCGGTTAACGCTCATTCCTCAGCGTCCTCCATCTCCGGCACTTTGACAACAAACACTTCTGTCAAATGGTCAACATTTGCCGCCATCTTCACATTAGCGGTATAGGTCAAACCGAAATCGCCAACCTGCTTCGATTCAACTGTTCCAACAACAAGACCTCTTGGATACACTCTGCCAAGACCGGAGGTAATAACGGTATCTCCAACCTCCATCTTATCATCTTCTGCAATTTTGGTCATAAACAATCTTCCTGTATTTTTATCAAAACCGCTTAATATACCGAAAGATTCATCTTCTCTTCCCATAATCGTTGCTGTAATCGAGTTAAAGACAGGAGAATTCTCATCAAGCTCAGTGATCGGGGTAACAGTTGAAGTATGAGGAGCTACAGAGCTGACCAAACCGATTAGTCCATCTGTTGTAATAACCGCCATATTACGTTTTATACCTTGCTTGGAACCTAGATCAATATTAAAAGAACGATTGTTCGCGTCATTGCTTACCCCTACAACCTGTGCAACCAGATACTGGTAGTCATTCACTTTTTTCTGACGCTCAATAAAATTCAAATCTTCTTGAAGACGTCTATTTTCCTTCTCTAAAAAATTGTATTCTACTTTATCCCGGGCATAAGCAGCAGCGAGCAAGCGCAAGCGTTCATTTTCTTCATGCAATTGCTTCAACTCTTTAATATCCTTAAAAAAGCCCGCCACCTGTCCGGCGGGCTTATAAAACCATTGCTGTACAAAAGAAGATACATCCTTCACCATTTTTTCCGGCATCGACAGATCAGCGCGGCCGCTTATGGAATAACCGATTACCGCGATGAACAGGATCATGCCGATCATAAGCATGAAAACACGCTTATTTCGCATAAAGTTAAACAGCCCGATCACCTGCCATGTTCATCATCTTCCTAAACAAATCACTATGAGCGTCTCGGACGCGGTGTTGAACCACTGCGTTTCTTGAACAAATCGATATGATCCAACGAACGGCCTGTACCAATCGCTACACAATCAAGCGGATTTTCTGCGACAATGACCGGCATGCCTGTTTCTTTCTGCAGCAGCTTGTCCAAATTGCGCAGCAAAGCACCTCCGCCAGTCAAAACGATACCGCGATCCATAATATCCGCAGCCAACTCGGGCGGACATTTCTCCAAAGTGATTTTCACTGCGTCTACAATGGCTGTAATGGTATCTCCTAGTGCCTCTGTCACTTCATCTGAAGTAATTTTCAATGTTTTAGGCAACCCGCTTACAAGGTCACGTCCACGAATCTCAACGCTTTCCTGTTTATCGAGCTTCATCGCCGACCCGACATCCATCTTTAGTTGCTCAGCTGTTCTTTCGCCGATCATTAGATTGTACATGCGTTTAATATATTGAATAACAGCGTCATCCATCTCATCGCCCCCTACACGAACAGAACGGCTAGTTACAATACCGCCCAGAGATATGACTGCCACTTCTGTTGTACCGCCGCCGATATCAACTACCATGCTGCCCGTAGGCTCCCAAACCGGCAAATCTGCTCCTATGGCTGCAGCAAACGGTTCCTCAATCGTATAGGCTTCGCGCGCTCCTGCCTGCTTGGCTGCGTCTTCAACAGCACGCTTCTCCACAGCTGTAATGCCAGATGGTACACAAATCATCACATTCGGATGACGCGGAAAAAGAGAGCGCTGTTTCTGTGCACTCCTAATAAAATATTTGATCATGGTAGCAGTCGTTTCGAAATCTGCAATTACGCCATCCTTCATTGGACGAACCGCGCGAATATTCCCCGGTGTTCTTCCTATCATTCTTTTGGCCTGCTCGCCAACTGCCTCTATCGTTTTCGAATCCGTGCGCAAGGCAACCACAGACGGCTCCCTTACAACAACACCCTTACCTTTAATAAATACAAGCGTATTTGCAGTTCCCAAATCAATTCCCAAATCTTTCGACATACCACCAAACATGTTGTTGCTCCCTTCTAAGTCCGTCAATCTTTATTATTATATTACAGATGACCCTGCTCCTTCAAACTGACAAAGCAGCCATCTCCCACAATTACATGATCCAAAACTGAGATACCAACAAGCTGCCCCGCTTCAACAAGTCGACGGGTTAATGAAATATCTTCCGCACTGGGCTCTGGATCACCGCTAGGGTGATTATGAACGCATATTATTGAAGCACTGTTATGTTTAATCGCAGCTCTAAATACCTCTCGCGGATGTACAAGAGCAGCGTTCAACGTACCTATCGACATCGTTTCCTTAGCAACTGCATGATTTTTAGTATTTAAAAACAAGCATACAAAATGCTCTTTCTTCAAATATCTCATTTCATCCATCACATACTCAGCTGCATCCCCCGGACTCCTTATAATGACAGAATCCCCCGGATTCGTTCTTGCCAAACGTCTACCTAGCTCAATAGCCGCCTGCAACTGAACCGCCTTTGCCTTGCCAATCCCTTTCACAGCTGTCATTTCCTCTATCGTCATATCTGTCAAGCCACGCACTCCGCCGCAACTGCTCAGCAGATTAGAGGCAAGATGAGCAGCCGATAAATTAGCCGTACCTGTTCTCAACAATATAGCAATTAATTCCGCATGGCTTAGTGCGGCAGCACCTGCTTGCTGCAATCGTTCTCTAGGCCGTTCTTCTGTAGGCATGTTTTTCATCATAACAGGAAGCATTACTATCCATCCTCTCCAATATATTGCAGGTTCAATACCTGCATTAATGAAAGAACGGATAACATACTTGCTGCGCATCTTACAGAAAGTGGACAGCATATGTTAACACGCCTTTCATTATACCATTTTTTTTACTCACGTATAGTGTGACCAAAGTCCAGACAATAGATATTTTTCAACTTTTAAAAAAAGAAAACAGCCAGTCTGTTACAGACGGCTGTTCATTCAACCAAAGCAGCTGTATCACTATGTAAGATACCTAATGACAGTATTCTTGCTGGTTTTCAGCTGGTTTTCAGCTGGTTTTCAGCTGGTTT
>JBEBPB010000043.1:0-19740 GCA_040396195.1 Paenibacillus nanensis | reverse complement strand
GCGTTTTTATACGAAAAATCGTACAAAAGGAGGAGCGTCTCCCGTTTTTTTGGCGTTTTTATACGAAAAATCGTACAAAAGGAGGAGCGTCTCCCGTTTTTTTGGCGATTTTATACGAAAAATCGTACAAAAGGATGAGTGTCTCCCGCTTTTTTGGCGTTTTTATACGAGAAACCGTACAAAAGGATGAGTGTCTCCCGTTTTTTTGGCGTTTTTATACGAAAAATCGTACAAAAGGAGGAGCATCTCCCACTTTTTGATTGTTTTTATACGAGAAATCGTACAAACGAAACTCATTCAGCTCAATTCAGTTGTATCCAGCCCAGCCCCACCTAATCCAGTCGTGTTCTTTTAACAAATTATGATTATGGTTTTTCGGTAAAATGTTGCTTCTTGTCCTAATTAGAGTTATAACTGAGAAGGAGCCTAAAAGAGCTATATAGTATAAAGCTTAAAGGAGTGTTAACGCAAATGGAATTCAGAATTGAGAAGGATACAATGGGTGAGATTCAAGTTCCTGCAGACAAATTGTGGGGTGCCCAAACACAGCGCAGCTTGCAAAACTTTAAAATAGGCGGAGAAAGAATGCCGCTTGAAGTCGTATATGGTATGGCATATGTAAAAAAGGCAGCGGCTTTGGCTAATGAAAAGCTGGGTATGATTGATGCGGAAAAAGCAAGCGTTATCAGTGAGGTTGCTGATGAGATTATTGCTGGCAAATGGGATGAGCATTTTCCTCTTGTAGTTTGGCAGACGGGCAGCGGCACACAAACGAATATGAACTTAAACGAGGTCATCGCAAACCGCGCTAACCAGCTGCTTGCAGAACGCAGCAGTGAGGCGCGTATTCATCCTAACGATGATGTTAACCGTTCCCAAAGCTCTAACGATACATTCCCGGCAGCAATGCATATTGCTGGAGTTATCGCGATAGAGCAGCGTTTGCTGCCATCAATCGATGTACTTAACAAAACGTTAAAAGAAAAGATGGAAGCGTTCCACAATATTGTGAAGATTGGACGGACGCATTTGCAAGATGCAACGCCACTTACACTTGGTCAAGAAATTAGCGGCTGGCACGCTATGTTGGAAAAGTCGAAAGAGATGCTATTGCAAAGTGTGGAGTCCATGCGTGAATTAGCGCTTGGCGGAACAGCGGTAGGTACGGGGCTTAATGCTCATCCACAGTTTGCGGTGCAAGTAGCAGATGTAATGACAGCTATTACAGGCACTGCATTCATTACAGCACCAAATAAATTCCATGCGCTTACGAGCCATGATCAAATTGTATACACGCACGGTGCAATTAAAGCACTGTCTGCCGATCTGATGAAAATTGCTAATGATGTCAGATGGCTAGCAAGCGGACCACGTTGCGGTATAGGAGAAATTTCGATTCCTGAGAATGAGCCGGGCAGTTCCATCATGCCAGGCAAAGTTAACCCTACCCAAAGCGAAGCTTTGACAATGGCTGTTTGCCAAGTCATCGGTAATGATACTGCAATTGGCATGGCGGCAAGCCAGGGCAACTTTGAATTGAATGTATTCAAGCCGGTTATTATTTATAACTTCTTGCAATCTGTAGCTCTTATGGCGGATGCAATGGTATCATTCAACGATAATTGTGCAGTTGGCATTGAACCTAACCTTCCGGTTATTCAACGGAATCTTGAACAGTCCTTGATGCTTGTTACAGCTCTTAACCCGCATATCGGGTATGAGAATGCAGCGGCGATTGCCAAAAATGCTCATAAGCAAGGCATTACATTAAAAGAATCTGCGATTGCCAGCGGTTTGTTGACCGAAGAGCAATTCGATCAGTATGTCCGTCCTGAGAAGATGACAGGAAATATTGAGAAGTAAGTATTAAGAAGTAAGTATTAAGAAGTAAGTATTGAGAAGTAAACCGGAAAAATAAATTTTACATTGCAAAGAAGACTGGCGCTTAATAGCTGCGGGGTCTTCTTTTTTATATGCAAAGCCAACCAACCCAAGATTTAACTATAGCATTTGCATGACACATCGCTGAGCTTTCTCACATTTGTTGATATGTTGAAATCGGACCTGGGAATGTGAGTAAAAGCAATAGCTAATAGTTGAATAAGATGAATATTGTGGATAGAAAAAGGTCGAAAAAGCAGTTTCTCTCTCGTTTTCCATGACTTTATTAACAGCTGTTGGTAATTGTCTGAAACTTCACATAGTTGTCAATATCGTGCCACGAAACAGTCACGAACTGACACGCTAGAGCTATTTCATACGACATAATATTTTGTATAATAATAAATAGATAGAGGGGGATAACTCAAGGAAATGCGAAAAGCAGGGGACTTGTAATTATTCTCACTTCATATTTGACGAAAATGTGAAAAAATTCACAAATGTGAATGTGATTTATTTCACATGAAAAAACCATACCGTATGGTTTAATCATTTTGGTGATGTTTTGAACGTCAGTAAAAAGAGCAACAAGAGAAGCTTAATATTATAAAGAAGGTGGAGTGCGACTATGGATGTTACTGAACTGGCACGACTGCAGTTTGCATCGACAACAATTTTTCACTATTTTTTCGTACCAATTTCCATTGGTCTATCTTTTATTGTTGCAATTATGGAAACCATATATGTAGTGAAGAAGGATGAGCTTTACAAAAGAATGGCTAAGTTTTGGGGAACATTTCTACTTATTAACTTTGCGGTAGGGATTGTGACCGGGATACTGCAAGAATTCCAATTCGGGATGAACTGGTCAGACTTTTCACGTTTTATAGGTGATATATTCGGAACGCCGCTTGCGATTGAAGCGTTGCTGGCATTTTTCCTGGAGTCTACATTTATCGGGCTTTGGGTGTTCGGCTGGGATCGTTTGTCCAAAGGTGTTCACTTGGCGAGCATGTGGCTTGTTTCCATCGGAACAGTGCTGTCCGCGCTATGGATATTGGCAGCCAACTCGTTTATGCAGCGTCCTGTCGGCTTTGAAGTAGTGGATGGGCGGGCTGAGCTGACAGATATCGTGGCATTGCTGACCAACGGGCAATTGCTCGTGGAGTTTCCGCACACCATAACCGCTGCTTTTGCGACCGGGGCTTTCTTGGTAGCGGGTATCAGTGGTTGGAAGCTGATGCGCAAGAAGGATGTTGTTTTCTTTAAAAAATCTTTTCAACTAAGTATTATTATTGCTCTTATTTCTTCGATTGCAATTGCACAGTTTGGTCATAGCCAAGCCAAATATCTGGTTGAGACTCAACCAATGAAGATGGCAGCAAGTGAAGGTTTGTGGGAACATAGTGATGACCCGGCACCTTGGACAGTAATAGCATTTATTGATTCAAAGAATAGGGAAAACGGCTTTGAGATTAAAATTCCTTATATGTTAAGTTTCTTGTACTACAGCCATTTTTCAGGATCTGTTCCAGGAATGCTGGAACTTCAGGAGCAATATGAGCAAACCTATGGACCGGGGAATTATATTCCACCTGTAAAAACGACGTTCTGGAGCTTTAGAATTATGGTCGGCAGCGGTATGCTGATGATTTTGCTTGCTATGTACGGTACGTATTTGACTTGGCGTAAAAAGCTGGAACTGCCGAATGGCTGGTATTACAAGCTTATGTTGTTTGCAATCTCCCTGCCGTTTATCGGCAACACTGCCGGCTGGATTATGACGGAGATGGGGCGTCAGCCTTGGACGGTATTTGGTTTACTGACCACAGAAGATTCTGTATCGCCGGGAGTTCCGGCAAGTCAGGTTCTGTTCTCCTTTCTTTCATTTACAACGATTTATTTGATATTGATGGGTATAACCATTTATTTGTTTGCACGTACAGCACGTAAAGGGCCGGAAGGCGACAATAAGGAGCAGGCGATCGAAGTTGATCCGTTTGGACAGGAAGGGGGCAACAACCATGTCACTAAATGATTTATGGTTCTTATTGATTGCGGTGTTGTTTACCGGATTTTTCTTCCTTGAAGGTTTTGACTTCGGGGTAGGTATGGCAGGGAGCTTTTTACCCAAAAATGATAATGAAAAACGAGTATTGATCAATTCGATCGGTCCGTTCTGGGATGCCAATGAAGTATGGCTTATTACGGCGGCCGGTGCGATGTTTGCAGCTTTCCCTCATTGGTATTCAACGATGTTCAGCGGCTATTATATGCTGCTTACACTTATCTTGCTGGCGTTAATTTGCCGCGGTGTTGCATTTGAGTTTAGAGGCAAGGTGGATGGCGCAGGCTGGAGGAAGATTTGGGATGTCGCTATCTTTATCGGGAGTTTCTTCCCGCCGCTATTGTTTGGGATGCTGTTTGCAAGTATGATTAAAGGTGTGCCGATTGGGCAAGATATGGAAATGCTCGCGGGCTTTTCGGATCTTGTTAACCTGTACTCCATTACAGGCGGCATGGCAGTAGTGTTCTTATGCCTAATTCATGGCTTAACATTTTTATCCCTTCGTACTGAAGGTGAGATTCGAGTTCGGGCACGCAAGGCAGCGGCGGTTGTCTGGCCGATTGCGGTAGCTTTACTTGGACTGCTTGGTGTTCAAACATTCGTTTCCACTGATTTGTTTGAGCATCGCGGGGTGATTATGTATGTTATCTGTGCGCTGGCAGTTGTGGCTGCGGTTCTGGCTTATATCTTTATTCGCAAAGGCAGAGAAGGCTGGGCATTCGGCATGACCGGACTTGTGATTGGACTTACTTTTATCGCATTGTTTGCAGGGATGTTCCCGAGACTGATGATTAGCTCAATAGACAGCGGCTTCCATTTGACCGTTACGAATGCTGCTTCCGGCAGCTATACTTTGAAGGCGATGACGATTGTAACAGCTATATTGCTGCCATTTGTTCTGGCTTATCAAGCATGGAGTTACTTTGTATTCCACAAACGTATTACAAGCAAGGATCATCTGGAATATTAGTCGGGTGCAAGCAATCGTGAAATAAATATAGAAGGATAGGAGCTAGTATGGATAAAAATTGGCTTCGTCTGAAAGGAATCACACCGATAATGTTGCTATTATCGGTGTTTTCCTTACTACAGGGCATTGCAATTGTTGGGCAAGCGTTGCTGCTTGCCAATGGTTTAACTCGTTTGTTTCATGGTGAAGCTGCAACAGATACAGTAGAGCCGTTTCTGTTTTTTGCGCTTGTTTTTTTAGGACGCCACGGATTGGTTTGGCTGCAGCAGCGTGTTGCCGGAAAATTTGCGGAGCAAACCTGTGAGTCGTTAAGTGAGCAGTTGCTTCAAAAGTTGTTTGAGCTTGGCCCGCGTTATACCGCCAGGGAGGGCAGCGGCAAGCTGGTCAATTTGGCGCTGGAAGGCTTGGTCAAGGTGAGAACCTATCTGGAGCTGTCTCTTCCAAGAATGATCGATATGATGATGGTTACAGGCGCGATCTGGATTGCAGTCATCCGGCTGGATTGGATATCGGGCATTATACTATTAGTCGCACAGCCAGTGTTGATTATGTTCTTTATTATTTTGGGGCTGGCTGCCAAGGCGCTAGCTGATAAACAGTGGAAAAGCTATCGTGTGCTCTCGCAGCATTTCTCGGATACACTAAGAGGATTGGAAACGCTCAGGTTTCTAGGGAGAAGTCGTTCACATGGCAAATCGGTTGAGAAGACAGCGGATCAATATCGGAAATCAACTATGAAAACGTTGCGAGTCGCCTTTCTATCCTCGCTTTCGCTCGATTTTTTCAGTATGCTGTCTATTGCATTTGTTGCAGTTGGTCTCGGTATTCGTTTAATAGACGGGACGGCAGGCTTGGAGGCTGCTCTTGCTATTTTATTGCTGGCTCCGGAATATTTCACACCGATTCGTATGCTCGGAACTGATTATCACGCAACACTGGACGGAAAAGAGGCATGGGCTTCTGTGCGTCACATTTTAGAAGAGAAGGAGCCGACAACGGCAACTGAACAAGACGCTCAGCCAGCTTCTGGTACAACCATAACTGTAGATGAAAATCGGGAAGAGAGCATTCAATTTCGATTGCAAGACATAGTGGTGAAAAGCAGTGAGCAGCGTATACTTCTTCATAATATTACGGTTGAGGTTCCGCAAAATATTCGTAAAATTGGTATCGTCGGTGCCAGTGGAGCCGGCAAAACAACTTTGCTGAATGTGCTGGGAGGCTTTATCGAGCCATCGGAGGGTGAGGTTCATTTGCCCCTGAAGGAAGAGATGGCGTTTATTCCGCAGCATCCCTATATTTTCAGTGCCAGCTTGCGTGATAATATCGCTTTTTATGATTCCGCTGCCTCAGATAGTCAAATAGAGCAAGCGGTAAAAGAAGCGGAGCTATCTGACCTTTTACAACAGTTGCCGGGCGGTATGAATGAAATGATAGGCGAGGGCGGTCGCTCAGTTAGCGGCGGTCAAGCACAGCGGATTGCGCTTGCACGGGCGTGGACGGGCAAACGCCCATATTTGCTGCTGGACGAACCGACTGCTCATCTGGATATTGTAACGGAGTGGGAATTGAAGCAAACGATGTTGCGTATTTTTGAATCACAGCAAACGCATGTATTTCTCGCTACGCATCGTCTTCACTGGATGAAGGAGATGGATGAGGTATGGGTGATGGACAATGGCAGATTGGCTGAAAGAGGCACGCATGAGCAGTTGAAGCAACAAAACGGTGTATATGCCAAATTGCTGGCGGCTGCAAGAGGGGAGGGCGTATAGGATGGATGCTGGAGCAAAAGCAGCTGCAAAGACTGCTGCCAAAACGAGCGGATGGATTAAACCCTATTTGCATGCTTATCGCTGGCAATTTGCAGCAGCGGCTATACTGGGAGCGATTGCAATATTGTCCAGTGCCGCGCTGCTGTTCACGTCAGGCTACTTGATTTCACGCTCTTCTTTGCAACCGGAGAATATACTTATGGTTTATGTTCCTATTGTGCTGGTAAGAGCATTTGGTTTTAGCAAGGCATTTTTTCAATATGTTGAAAGATTGACCGGGCATGATGCGGCACTTCGGATTTTGGCAAAAATGCGGACGCGACTGTACAGTATCGTTGAGCCGCAGGCGCTTACAATGAGAAGCAAGTATAAGTCTGGCGATTTGCTTGGATTATTAGCTGAGGATATTGAACAGCTGCAAAATATTTTTCTCAAAATTGTACTGCCTGCCCTTTCTTCGCTGCTTGTTTACGGTACGGCGATCGTCATGCTTGGCAGATTTGACGGGTCGTTTGCGTTACTGATGGCTCTATACAGCGGTCTGTGGCTGTTCTTGATGCCGCTTGTCGCTTTGCGTCTCTCCATTAAGCGCAGACGTTCCTTCAAAGCGAAGCGCAATCAGTTGTACACGAAATTGACAGATGCGCTGTATGGTATGAGTGATTGGACGCTTAGCGGGCGTTCTGCGCAGTTTATTGCTGATTTTGCTAAAGATCGCAAAGAAATGACAGAGCTGGACAATAAATTACGGCGCTGGGAGTGGAACTGGCAGTTGATGATGCGCTGCAGTACAGCGCTGGCTGTTATTATGATGGCGGTTTGGGCGGCGGATATGGCTGCCGGCGGCACTTTCGTACCAAGCTTTATTGCTGCGATGGCATTGGTCGCGATGCCGATTATGGATGCCTTTGTTAAAACCGGCGATGCGGTCTATCATATACCGGATTATTCTGATTCCTTGCGGCGTTTGAAACAGCTTGAACAAACAAGTGGATCAAATAAGAGGGAGATAAGCGCAGCAGCTCGTCATGCCGAGCAATTGCAAGAGCAGCTTCCTCCGGAAGAGCCCTTGCATCAGGTCAATATAAAAATCGAGCAGATGGACTTTACCTATGATGGAGCTTTAGTTCCTACATTGCAACAAATATCATTGAATGCGCCGCAAGGCGCCTCTATTGCTGTGCTTGGACGGAGCGGCTCTGGCAAGTCTACACTGCTTAATCTGATGCTGGGTGAGTTGGCTCCCAATCGCGGAACGATAACAGTCAATGGACTGCCGGCATACCAGCTAGAGGGCGCTGATTTTTCAGTGCTCAATCAGAAGCCATATTTATTTGACACGACTGTTGCCAACAATATTCGACTCGGCAAGCCGGATGCTACTGATGAAGAAGTGCGTCACGCAGCCGAGCAGGTTGGATTGCATGCCATGATTGAGTCGCTGCCAGACGGTTATCATACCCGTATGGAAGAGACGGGCTCCAGATTTTCAGGTGGTGAACGGCAAAGGATTGCTCTTGCCCGAATTTTATTGCAGAATCGGCCAGTTGTATTACTGGATGAGCCATCCGTTGGATTGGACACTTTGACTGAGAGAAAGTTGATGGCAACGATGTTTGAAGTGTTAAAGGGGAAAACACTAATCTGGTTTACGCATCATTTGAGCGGAATGGAGAAAATGGATGAGATTTTATTTTTGGAAGAAGGCAAGGTACTGATGCGGGGAAGGCATGAGCAGCTGCTTGCCGCTGAGCCGCGCTATCGCAGACTCTATGAGCTGGATGATGTATAGAACAAAGACAGCGGCAATCGAAATAAACTAATAGGGAGATACGAATAATCGACGTCAATAAAGCCTGATTTCTTGCGCAAATGGTTGCGAATGAACAGGCTTTAGGGCGTCTTTTTAATATAAACTAATTATCTTGCCGGAACTTATGGCTCGACGGTCACTTCTTTTTTCACAGTAACGTGGATGTCCGGGTTGATGATATGAATAATAACAGCATACATGCCGGCTTCTTCCGGCTCCCACTGTCCGATAAATTTTCCTTCCACTTCACCGTCTACCTTGATCAGTTTGGATTTTCCTGTGCCGTCCTTTTTCAGCTCATAGTAGAGTTCAACATCGCTTAATTTTTTCAGCCCAATAATCTGTGCAATTAAAGAAGTGCTTTGTCCTTGACGGGCGGTTGCAGGGGAGAGTGATAATTCAGCTGACACTTCTTCTTCAGTACCGCCTTGAGGAGTGATGGTGCTGCATGCGGACAGAAGCAAAAGCAGTATCAGACTAAGCAAAAGCGTACCAGTGTGAGTTGTTTTTTTTCGATTGCGTACAACCATATTAATCATGATAACAAGTCCCCTCCTGAAAATATTTATTTTTGACTAAGTGAAAATACGTTCGAAAGATCGCCGTATTGTATTTTAAGCTGTTCTACTGATTGATAGCTCATTACTTGCCCGCTTTGCAAAAACAGAGCATCATCCGCCGTTTGCTCGGCAATTTCCAAATGATGCGTAGAGAAAACGATCGCCGTTCCTTGTTTTTTTAAATTAAGCACTAGCTCGGCAAACATATCTGTCCAGTAAGGATCCAGTCCATTAGTAGGTTCGTCCATTAATAAAAGGGAAGGTTGCGCCAGAATAGATTGAGCAAACATCAGGCGCTGTCGCATGCCTTTGGAAAAGGCTGCCACCGATTTATGTCTATGGTCCATTAAATCGACCAAACGAAGCACTTCCTCAGCACGATACTTGCCGACATGACGCAGCGATGCGTAGAAACATATCGTTTCCCAGGCAGACAAGGCTGTTCCGAATCGAAAGTCATCCGGCATATATCCTAGTAGCGCCGCGTAATCCTTGCGCGATTTTTTCCAAGCAAGACCGCCAAGTGTAATATTACCGACAGTGGGATGAATGATTCCTGCAATCATGCGCAAAATAGTGCTTTTCCCAGCCCCGTTGCCGCCACACAGCGCCAGGGCATGCCCGCGCTCCAGCTTTATCGTAACAGGCTCGACAATTTGTTGTTTGCCTATTGTTTTACTAACCTCATTCAATAGCAGAAATGGGCTACGGGCATCGCCATGCCTTGTATCAACCATTTCGCCGCCCCCTTTCCCAAATTGCTATGGCGATTAATATCGTGCCGACAATCCATAGCAAGCAAACAGCTGCAAAAATTGGTGTCCCGTAGGAGCCGGAAATCCAGTCCATCCACTGTGCGTATTCCGGGCCGAACACGGAGCCGCCTCCGATTTTGACGGTCATAAAAATACGAACCAGTTCAGCAGGATTAAAGAAAGTAAGCATGACGATTGCAGGTTTGATCCATAAATAAGGGAGCCAGCCAAGAACAGAAATAAGAATCGTGCTCCAGCCAATAATAAATAAAAACCAAAAGCTGACACCAATTGTGAGTGCCTGCCAGCGATTGGTTGCTGCTGAGCCGATCAACACGGCTATCCCGAGAAAAATAACGATAAGCATAAAAGAGAACAATAGAAAAAAAGCAAGCATTCCGCCCGAGAAGGATTGCCCGAGCAACACTCCGAACAAACCAGACAAGCCATAGCCAAAACAAATAATAGCCGTTAATACGGCAAGAAGTCCAAGATATTTGCCCGCCATTAATTGAATGGTTGCCAGCGGGTACGTAGAGAGCAGCTCCCATCCGCCGTCTTCTTTTTCAGAGGTCAACGCAAAGGAGCCGAGTAATAATGTCATAAGCGGAAGCAAATACAAAACCAGATTAATCATCGAGCCGGTTGTATGCGTATAGCCTTGCAAAATGTTTTGTGATTGTACGAGCAGCAGCGCCAAGCTGAATAGAGAAAACAGTGCCAAAAAGCTATATGCCCAAGGATTGCGAAAACCAAGCTTGATTTCTCGCCATGCGATATGCCAGACGATCAATTAAAACACACCCTTAACTTCATTAATTGGTTCATCCACTTCGTCTAAAAATACATATACGGCAAACAACTGGTTCAGTCGCTTGCCGCTTTTTTAATATAATAGAAAGTATAAGTTTTTAACTTATCCTGTTTCTATAATTCATTGGTAAACGTGCCTGTCCAAGTTGTCCACAGTTAATCGACAGCCTCAACATGAACGCTATGCTCATTTATGATTGGTTGCAGCTTCACTCTCATGATCATGCTTATCATGCTCGCCGTGTTCATCTGTGTCATGCTCACCATGTTCTTCATGCCCACCATGTTCGCCATGATCATGATCATCGTGACTCATCATGCTTTTCCACTCATGCTTTCTCAGTTCCTCAGCATTCATAAGCTTACCCGCACCATGCTCAGAGCTGTATTTTTCTGCATCCGCTTTTGTTTTGAAGGAATAAACGCCAAAGCCCATCGGTGTTTTGAATGATTCATCATACAGATAGAAGGAATCCTCCAGCTCGATCCATTCCTTCGTATTGAAGTCGCGAACATAGATTACGTTGATATCATCTTGATTGTTTTTATCGAGCCATACATGCAAATCACCAATATCATCAAATTTCAAAGACTTGCCGCTATTCAAAATAATTTGCGTCGCATGCTGATCGTCTGTGATTGTCATTTTACAAACAGCGCACACGTCCACGCCTTCTTGAATCGGTGACGGTTCGAATTTTTTCTTCGAGCTGCCGCAAGCCGTTGCAGAAATAGCAAGTGCTGCAATGCATAGGGCGATTAGCCATTTTTGTAATCCAGCTTGTCTAAACATCGTTTTTTTCATCATTATCTTCTTCTCCCTGTAAAAATAATAAGTATAATGCAAGCAGCCATCAGCAGAAGGCTGGCGGCACCAACTGCGAACTGGGGAATCGGTGCTGAAGCATCGGAAAATGGCAGCTTGGGCAAATCCATAAGCGGCATTACATCCGAGAACAGGTCATCCGCAGGTGCAGCAAATAAACTTTCAAAAAATTGCATCCCTGGTGATCCAAAAAAGAGCTGATAAGGGGGGATAGCCTCAGTCAATTTCAAAAAGAAAGGATCGGCACGATATGGCAACGAACTAAAGCCGGAGCCTGTCAAATCAAGCAGCTGTGCATCATCCCAATAATTCTTTTCTGCCTTGTTATTGCCGCTGCGTATCGCTTGAACCTGCGTAACATTAGCGACAAATGCATTATTGGCAATCAAATTTTCCGCTGCATCGAGCAATTGCATGCCGATAAAGTTTTGCGAAATATCATTGCCGGAAAAATCATTGTCAGTGGCAGACTCAATATAGAGCCCGACTCGATTGCCTTGAAGCTGATTATCATGGAAAATAGATTCATACGTATCGAATACAAGCATTCCTTGAGCGCTGACACTTTGTGTCTGCTTTATAAACCGATTGCCGCTAACCTCCGTATTGCGCGCCCCCATCACCATAGCTCCGGTAACGTTGAATATACCATCATTGCCAATTACTCGATTGCCGTTGCTGAACATAATGTGGTAGCCGTATCTGGATTCGCTTACCTTATTCGCGATGGCTGTATTATCGTGGCTTTCTTCCATATAGATACCGTCAAACATATGTCTGATTTCATTATTTTCCATCCGATTATTATGGGAACGCAACAAATCGATGCCGTTTCCCTTGCGTGAGCCAGTATCGTCATGCGAGCCGTAATAATTGCCGCTGCGCGCGCCTATAATCTCATTTCTGCGAATAAGGCTGCCACTGGAATCTGTCATTTGGATAGCAGTACCGCGTGTGGAAATATGCAAATTTTCCAAAGTGGATTCATTTGCCTGGATATCAATTGCAGCTGTAAGAGGAAGCGGACGCTTATCCTGTATGGTCAGCTCAGACAAAATAACTTGTGCAGCCGTAATAGTGACAGGAGCCTCCTGGCTATCTCCATTGGTCAGCGATACGGTGGCACCAGCCTCGGAAGTTACAGTTAAAGGCTTATTTATTAGAAGGGGACCTTCATAGCTTCCAGCTGGCAAACTAATGATTTCCCCGGGATTGGCACCGTCAATGAGAGACTGCAAAGGGGATGCAGTCTGATCACCGCTCGGCATCACGGATGGAGCATCAGATATAGGTTGTGAATGATCCGGGTTTCCCCAGACTTGCGTTGCAAGCAAGAAACTGCTGATCGAAAGAGTTAAGCAAGCAGAAAATAACAGAAATTTGCGTTTGTATGCAAGTGGATTGCGAATGTCCTAGCTCCTCCTTCTGTGATGATAGATTAATCATGCCGGATAGAACGATTTTGCACTATAACTCAAACGGGCTACATTATTTGTTCTTGCTGCTTAGAATGTGAACAAATCGTGAAGAGTGACCAGTCTAACAAAGCTGATGCCGGTTTGGTCAGCTTGATCAAGGCCGTTTTGACAGGCGGGCATATGCAGTTATGGCAGTGAATATGGTATGATACGGTTGTACAAACAAAGAGCGTTTCTATTATTAGAAAAAGTAGGTTGTTATTATGCATTTATTGTCTGCCGAGCAAATTGCAAAAAGCTATGGCGAAAAAATATTGTTTCAGAATGTTACTTTTGGGATTGAAGAAGGAGATAAAATCGGTGTTATAGGAGTGAATGGCACTGGTAAATCGACCTTTCTTAAAGTGATTGCAGGCTTGGAGCAGGCAGATGCAGGTAAAGTTACGGTAAACCGGCAAACTACAGTGCGCATGCTTGCTCAAGAACCTGTATTCACACAAGGAGAAACGGTGCTGGAGCATGTGCTTGGCGGAGATTCTCCCCAGCTTAGAGCTGTACAGGCATATACGAGAGTGCTGGAGCAATTGGAACTTAATCCGTCAGATACTGCACTTCAACAGCAACTGATCAATGTGAACCAACAGATGGACGAGTGGAACGCCTGGACGCTGGAAAGCGACGCTAAAAGCGTGCTGACGCGTTTGGGATTGACACAGTATGATGCCAAAATTGAAGAGTTGTCAGGCGGGCAGCGGAAGCGGGCTGCACTTGCTGCTGCATTGCTGCTGCCGTCGGATGTGCTTATATTGGATGAGCCGACGAACCATATCGACAATGATTCCGTTGCCTGGCTGGAGGAGATGCTTCAGAAACGACGCGGCGCATTGCTGATGATTACACATGATCGCTATTTTCTCGATCGAGTAAGTAATCGGGTTATTGAGCTGGATCAGGGAGAAGCGTACTTTTACGAGGCGAATTATAGCAGATTTCTGGAATTGAAGTTGGAACGCGAGGAGCGTGAGGCGGCATCTGAGGCGAAGCGGCAAAACCTGCTGCGCAAAGAGCTGGCATGGATTCGTCGAGGAGCCAAGGCGCGCACAACGAAGCAGAAGGCTCGCAAAGACCGTTATGAAGAGTTGAAAGCAAATGGACCAAAAGAAACGCAGGGCAAGCTCGAACTGTCGGCAGCATCAACCAGACTGGGCAGAAAAATTGTTGAGCTTCATGAAATCGGTAAATCGCTTAACGGTAAAACACTTATAAATAATTTTAGTTTTATTGCTGTTCCTGAGGATCGGGTCGGGATTGTAGGTCGCAACGGCTTGGGCAAATCCACCTTGTTAAAAATAATTTCAGGTGAGCTGGAGCCGGATATAGGAACTGCTGAATTAGGCATGACAGTCAAATTAGGCATCTTCACACAAGAGCATGATGAAATGGACGAAGCAATGCGTGCTATTGAATATATCCGACAAGATGCGGAGCAGGTGCGTACTGCTGACGGAACAACAATTTCAGCGGCGCAGATGCTAGAGAGATTCCTGTTTGCGCCTACGATGCAGTGGACGCCGATTGCGAAGCTTTCCGGAGGAGAGAAGCGCCGACTCCAGTTATTGCGCGTGCTGATGAATGCTCCTAACGTACTCCTGCTTGACGAGCCGACGAATGATCTGGATATTGCAACGCTTACTGTGCTGGAGCAGTATTTGGACGAGTTTCCGGGAGTAGTTTTCACAGTATCTCATGATCGCTATTTTCTTGATCGTGTCGCAGATACTATTATTGCGTTTGAAGGCGACGGGCTAGTGAAGGAATATGAGGGCAACTATAGCGACTACGCCGAAGCAATCGTCAAACAAGAAGCACAACAATCATCTGCCATCAGATCCGAAGCCGAGCAGAAAAAATTCAAGCAGGCAAACAGCAATGCTGCAGAAGTCAAACCCAAAAAAATGCGTATGTCTTATCAAGAGCAAAGAGATTATGAGCAAATAGAGGATTGGATTGCGGACGCGGAGGATAAGCTCGGCTATGTACAGCAGCAGATGGAGCAGTATGGCAGCGATGCAATGAAGTTGCAGGAGCTAATGGAGCAGCAGCAGCAATATGAGCAAAAGCTGGAGCAATTAATGGATCGCTGGGCGGAATTGAATGAGCTGGTAGAGCAAATCGAAGCAAGCAAGAATAACTGATAAGATAAGCATACAAGGATAACAGAGAATATACATGCAAGGATAGTAGAGAGTGTGAGCGAGTAAGAATGGCGGGTAATTCCAAGACTGAAGGAGCGTTTTTGTAACGTGAAGATAAACAATATATATTGTGTAGGCCGCAACTATTTACTCCATGCACTAGAGCTGGGCAATCCTGTTCCAAAGTCGCCTTTAATATTCACCAAGCCCTCCCATGCGGCTGTCTTGATGAACGGACAGCAATTGGTGTTGCCGCAGGAAAAGGGTGAGGTACATTATGAATTGGAAGTGGTGATTAAAGTATCAGCAGCCTATGTGCCAGGCATGCAGGCGGATGATTGCATTGATGCAATCACTCTCGGACTTGACTTGACGCTGCGCGATGTGCAAAGCGAGCTGAAGGCTAAGGGACTGCCCTGGCTCGCAGCTAAAGGCTTCAAGCAGTCGGCAACATTAGGGGAATGGCTACCCTACCCTGGGGAAGAGATTTTGAAAGATAAGCCTTTTGCGCTTTTTCGCAATGGGTCTGAGGTACAGCGCGGCTTGACACGAGAAATGTTGTTTAGTTTAAGCGAGCTTGTTGAGCATATCGGAACGTTATACGGTCTTGCCGAGGGCGATCTGATTTATACTGGAACACCTGCAGGAGCAGGAGCTTTGCAAGCGGGCGATAAATTGGAAATGTATATGGAAGAGTCATGCCTTGGAAGCTGCACAATTTAATTGATAAATTAAAACTAATCTTGAAGTAGCTCAATAAAAAAAGCAATGCGCCTTTTATCGGTGCATTGCTTTTATTTATGATGTGGAGCATGTAAGCTCAAGAACTCTTCAAGAAACAATCAAGAAGCATTGTTGGCAACAGCATTGAAGTCGACGAGCGCTTTTTTCTCCCATATTCTGCTTCGCCATCTGAAGAACATTATAAAAGCTCTGAGCCATTCATCCGCTGCAATTGCAAGCCAAATGCCCGGGAGTCCCATATTAAAGTGAAAAACAAACAGCCAGCCAAGCGGAACACTTATGCCCGCCATTGTGACTACTCCTGCATATAACGGGAATTTTGCATCGCCGGCAGCGCGCAGCGCATTAACAATCACAATATTAATGGAGCGTCCGCTATCCAGAATAAAACTGAATAAAAGCAGCTGAGCGCCCAATTCGATTACTTCCATATTGTTTGTAAACAGCTTCATCAAAGGATAACGAAACAATGCGATCAATGTTATTGTGACAATGGATAGACTAAGCGACCATATGGTACTATTCCAAACTCTGCGAAATGCCTTTTCTTTTTCTTGTGCTCCGATTAGCCTTCCGACAATAATGGATGTGCCCATGCCAATCGCGATGGAGCAGTTTATCGTAATTAGTGAAATATTGCCTACATAGTTTTTAGCTGCAAGAGAAGCTTCTCCAAGAAAGGTAATAAAATATAAGAATACAAGCTGACAGATATGATAGAGCACTTGTTCAGCTGCGGCTGGAATGCCGATTTTTAATATTTTATTAACATACTCCTTCGATAAGTTCCAGTAATCAGACAATTGAATACGAACAGGGAGCACACGATACATAACCCATATAAATACAAGCACTGCGAGCAAACGACTGGCAGCAGAAGAAATCGCGGCACCTTCAACTCCCAGTTCAGGAAAGCCAAACTTCCCGAATATAAGCACATAATTGCCGATAATATGGATAATATTCATGCCAAGTGAAACGAGCATTGCCTGTTTGGTGAAGCCGTACACTCGTATAATGGCAGAAATCGAATTGATAATCGCTTGAAGAAAGATTAAGCTGCCCACTATCTGCATATAGCTTTTGGCATAAGCGAGCACTTCACCCTGCAAATTAAGCGACTGCAACAGAAAGCCGTGTCCCAGCAAAAAGAGGATGCTTAGCGATATGCCGAATATAAGATTCAAGGTAACAGCGAGCGCTGCGATTTTGGCTGCGCTTTGATGCTGGCGCGAGCCTGCATACTGAGAAATAACAATGGCAGCACCATTGCCGACTACTTCCAATACCAAAATGGCAATAATCAGATATTGATTGGCGGCACCTACCCCTGATACAGCATTGTCGGAGACTGCGCTGATCATAAAGGTATCGGCAATTCCCATAAACATAAACAAAAACAATTCAATAAAGATCGGCCATGTCAAAAATAATAAATTAAGCTGGTTTTCTCCAGATTGAACCAGAGCCTGATTGTTCGCTGCCTGCTTCAATTCTGCCACTCTCCCTTAATGTGCTAGTAATCATAAATCCCAACACATACTAGCATATAAAACAGGGAATTGATATGTGGTATTCTGCTATTTTATTACGGTATTTGAATATTAATTTTTAGTTCAAAACAGAAATCAGCGGTTAACTTAAGCGCGAAGGGAACGCAGCGGGACAAAGGGTTCTTCCGATCGCTGTGAAAGCCCGATTCCTTTTATTAATGTGAGACTAACGACGTTTCTCCAGCACACCTCTGCCCCTCCGCTATGCTCTGTTTTCCGTCAAGCACTAATTATTAGGTGAGTCCTAATTTTCTTCCAAAAATCTTTCGCAATCAAGTGCAGCCATACAACCGCTGCCAGCAGCAGTAATCGCTTGACGGTAAATTTTATCCTGTACATCGCCGCAAGCGAATACTCCAGGTATGTTTGTTTTGCTGCTGCCCGGCTCTGCCAATATATAGCCCTGCTCATCCGTTGTGATTTGTCCATTAAGGAAGGAGGTGTTCGGCGTATGGCCAATGGAGATAAAGATGCCTTCAGTTTCGATCAGTTCTTCTTTACCTGTTTTATTATTAAGCGCCTTAAGTGCTTGAATACCGTTTTCGCCATAAATTACTTCCAGTGGAGTACGATCCAATTGCCAGCTGACCTTTTCATTATTTTTAGCACGATCTTGCATAATTTTCGAAGCGCGCAGTTCATTTCTGCGATGTACAATCGTAACTTCAGACGCGAAGCGGGTCAGGAAGTTAGCTTCCTCCATTGCGGAATCACCACCGCCAACAACAATAATCTTTTTGCCTCGGAAAAAGAACCCATCGCATGTAGCACAAGTGCTTAAGCCGCGTCCAAGACTTTCCTGCTCGCCAGGAATACCCAAATATTTGGCGGATGCGCCCGTAGAAATAATAATTGATTCAGCCTCTAATGTACCGATACCTTCTGCCTCTACCTTAAATGGACGCTTGCTCATGTCAATGCTTGTAACGGATCCGGTGCGAAACGTTGCACCAAAGCGCTGTGCTTGCTTGCGCATATTTGACATTAGTTCACTCCCAAGAATGCCCTCAGGAAAGCCGGGGAAGTTTTCAACTTCTGTAGTAGTTGTAAGCTGTCCGCCTGGTTGCCAGCCTTCAATCACTAACGGTTCCATATTTGCTCTTGCCAAATAAATTGCTGCGGTAAGACCGGCAGGTCCTGTTCCGATAATAATAGTTTTCTGCATGTGAGAAGCCCCCATCCAATTAATAGATATAATTAATACTATATTAAAATTATTACAAATAAGAAGAAATGTCAACAAAATAGGTTTATCCCGTTACAGGACATGTTTATCCTTCAATAAACATGAGAAGATAGGGTATAATAAGGTAACATAATTTGGAAAGGAGAATACTAGTTATGACCGCCAAAAAGATAAGAAAGGCTATTATACCGGCTGGAGGTTTGGGGACAAGATTTTTGCCGGCAACAAAGGCGCAGCCAAAGGAAATGCTGCCTTTGATTGATAAGCCTGCTATTCAATATATTGTGGAAGAAGCTGTTAACTCCGGTATTGAGAGTATCGTTATTATTAGCGGCAGACATAAGCGTGCGATTGAGGATCATTTTGATAAATCTGTGGAGCTTGAAGCGGAGCTAGAGGAGCGCGGCAAGCAGGAAATGCTGGAGGCTGTAAGGGAAATTTCTCAGCTGGCGGATATCTACTATGTCCGTCAGAAGGAGCCGCTTGGATTGGGTCATGCTGTACTCTGCGGAAGACGCTTTATTGGAGATGAGCCGTTTGCGGTTCTGCTGGGAGATGATATTCTTACATCGAGCCCTCCTTGTCTCAAACAAATGATCGACATATATGAACGTGAACAAACGTCTATAGTTTCGGTTATGGAAGTTCCCTACGATCAAACTCATAAATATGGTATCGTGGATATTGCCAAAGGAAGTCAGGTAGAGCGTGTACGCGATATTGTTGAAAAGCCTGCTCCAGGTACAGCACCATCAAATTTTGCAGTAGTTGGTCGATATGTGCTGGATCCGCAAATATTTGATTTGCTTGAACAAGCGAAGCCGGGCAAAGGCGGAGAAATTCAGCTGACAGACAGCCTGCAAAAACTGAATCAATTGCTTGCTTATCGTTTTGAAGGCCGCAGACATGATGTTGGAGACAAATTGGGATTCATTCAGGCTACTATTGATTTTGCATTGGAGCGGGAAGACTTGGCAGATGATGTGCGCGAATATTTGCTTGAGAAGCTGCAGCTGAAAATATCTAAATAACTTGATAAGTGAAATATGCAAACGTTACTGGGAGGATATTGAAAGATGCCGGATATGCTAGTGAAATTGTATGAGTTGCCAGAGCTTGCTCCAGTGTTGAAGGATATGGAAAATAAGAAGATTACGATCCGCCGGACAATGGCGCCTGAGAA
>JBEBPB010000042.1:0-24286 GCA_040396195.1 Paenibacillus nanensis | reverse complement strand
ATTCCGGCTGCACCCGTTGCACCTGTCGCTCCCGTTATTCCGGCTGCACCCGTTGAGCCTGTCACTCCGATTGAACCCGTTGGTCCCGTAACAGAAGGATTTTCAATGGAAATAATGGCAGATCCCTGGGTTACTTTAATGTCCAGTGTATTCGAAGTAAATATTACTGGGTTACCATATCCAACAGTTGCCACCCCGACTGGCCCACTCACTGTAAACAATGGACTTGACAAATTAAATGTCCCTGTCGCTCCAGTAGCCCCTTGAGCTCCTGTTGGACCTGTGGACCCAGCCGGACCTGGCGGACCACCAGATGGTCCTATAGGTCCCGTCGCACCAGTTGGACCAACCATAATACTAGCGTTTAAGGCTCCCTCCATTTTGGATTGAAGAAACATTTGATTTCTTGTAGCACTGTCTATAGTATTACGTACACTTTGATTAATGGATAATAAATCTGCAATAGTGGCAGGCGGACCAGTTAGTCCTGGAAGTGTGCCTAAAACATATTGTAACTTTTCTCCTTCGGCGTTTAAAATATGACTTAGTCCTAATTCTTCCATTGCAATAGAGGAAAGAATGAGATTAATTGCATCCTCCCGATTTAGCGTAATGTTTGGTGTTATATTGGGCAGATTGGGCTGAGACATATAATACCTCCTCATTCATATTGTGACTTTCTGATTTTTAATCATTAAAACATGTAAGATATTCTATTCAGCACCATTCAACTGGCTTGGGTTAGCAAGTATTTATTTATCCTTTATTCAATAAATATTTTTTCATTCTTACTTGAAATTGAAGAAGACGAATTATTTTTGTATGTTTACAGCCTTTAATATAGCGAAAAAAGAAAAACCACATGGAGTTGTCATACTCACATATGGCTAAAAAGTCTTGTCACTCCTAAAAAAGATGCAAATGATCATCCTCTATCTTCCATCTAATGAAAACACCATCTTGTAAAAGCAGGATGTCTTTATTTATAATGCATTCTTATTATGATAACAATATGATTGTCAACTGGAATATACACTTCTTCTCCCGATTTAACCTCTCTAAGAAGTAAGTGAGCATGACTATCTCTTCGAAACAAATTAATGATATCAATTTGATACTCATACTTTCCTTCAACACGGCACAAATTCGAATGTATTCTGTTCTATTTTTCGGTATCTACCGTTTAATCAATATCATGGTAAACAATAATGTTAATAATAAAGAAGGTTATTTATTGAAAGTAGAGATTCTATGCTCGCTAATTTTATGAATAGTTCCATCAACACATTGATTGTTTCAAATCAAAACAAAGCGGGGTGATAAAATACAATTACATCATCAACTAAATATTTTTAAATCCTCTCAATAATGTAAATACAATCAGCCCTATTCCAAAGATCAACATAATATATCCGCTATTTTTGTATCGTTTCAATTCTTTCTGGATAGGTTTTCTTTTCAAAGTGTTGGTTGCAGTTGTTCGCAACATGAATTCAGGAAATTTAATACATAAAACTCCCCAAACTATAAATATAAGAAAAAAAAGTGACCAAATTATTTTGTCTTCCATCTATTTCATCCCCAACTATTGTTTGTAATGCTTGAATGTGAGTAACATAAATACACTAATTAAATAATAGGATTAAAAATGTCCCATTGCATTCTGTTTATTTTTTGAATTAATGGAATATAGTATTATTCAGGAGAATGCTTCTAGAAGCGTTCTCTTTCCTTATATATGAAATCTCTATGATTGAGCAGCAGAAACTTTACAGATATTTGAGAAAAAATCATACATTTTTCCTTTAATATCTTATAAGTTGAATTTGGATCGGCTACACTAAGTTGGACAGCAAAAATAAGGGCTTGTAGAATAAACCTATCATACTAAGGAGTGAATCTCTACAATGTCCAAACACGAACGACGCACGTTTACAACTGAGTAAAAAGCAAATGGTACAGCTCTATGAAAACGGGAAAACTAGAACAGCGATTGTGGAGGAATACGACCTCACCGCTTCTGCTTTAGACCGCTGGATCAAGCAAGCCCAGACAACCGGCTCCTTTAAGGAGAAGGACAACCGATCTTCCGAAGAAAATGAGCTTATCGCCTTACGTAAAGAGATTCAACGACTCAAGATGGAGAACGACATTTTAAAGCAAGCCGCGCTGATCATGGGACGAAAGTAGCTATCATCCAGAATAACCGTGATAAATACTGGGTATCAGCAATGTGCGACGTCCTGCAAATCGCAAGAAGCACGTTCTACTATGAAACGAAGGAACAACCACAAGAAGATGAACTCACAAAAGCGATTGTGGAGATTTTCCACAAGAACCGCAAAGCCTACGGCACGCGCAAGATTAAAGCCCCAAGAACAAGATATCAGGGTATCCAGACGTCGCATTGGCCGCATCATGAAAGAGCAGGGGCTGGTCTCTACCTACACGATTGCTCAGTATAAGCCCCACAAAACGGTCTCCAATGAAGCAAAGACGGCAAATGTCCTGGCTCGTGAATTTGAGCAAACAGAAGCAAAGCGTTTCGTCGTTAGCGATCTAACGTATGTAAAGGTTCAAAACAAATGGCATTACGTTTGTGTGCTAATCGACTTGTTTAATCGAGAAATCATCGGTTATAGTGCGGGCCCAAACAAGGATGCGGCTCTGATTTCCCGTGCCTTTGCTACCGTACAGGGTGACCTGCGTCAAATCCAGTGGTTTCATACGGACCGCGGCAGTGAGTTTAAAAATGAAAAGATGGACGAGCTTTTGGAGACCTTTGAAATCGGCCGATCTCTTAGCATGAAAGGCTGTCCCTATGATAATGCCGTGGCTGAAGCTACTTATAAAATCATGAAAACGGAGTTCATTAACCAGATGAGCTTCCACAGCCTTCATCATCTGAAAGTGGAACTATACGATTACGTCAACTGGTTCAATAAGCATCGGATTCACGGAACGCTAGGATACCTGACACCTGTTCAGTATCGTCAAGAAGCCCTTAAAAAAGCTGTCTGATTTACTGTTGACAATCCAGTGCCTTTCATCACTCACATCTGGGGTGACAATCCAACCCTTATTATTTTCAGAAAATCTGCGAGAGGACCAAGATAAGATGTTTGAAGTAAAACATGGTGGTATCTGATGATATTGAGTCTTTGGTGAGGGTAGAGGATTGTGATAAAGGGTTATATTTTCAAGCATTGCATGTGCGTACAGCATATTAGAGGAATATCATACGGGGGGGAATGAGTGTTAAGTTCTTTTGGGACTTGCCGCCCGATTCATTCGGCACTGGGTGGGTAAAAAAGAGACCTTGAAAGAAAGTATCTTTCAAGGTCAAATAACACAGGATGATTTCTTACGTCAAAGTACAGTTATCGGTAGATATTCCCTTCAGTTTCTATTGCTTCATACTCATGAACCAAACGTTTCATGCCTGGAAGCCCGTCTTCCGAATATCCCGATTTACTCAATGCAGTTATTAAGTTTTGCAGAACCTTTCTCCATTCTGAACTAAATGATTGCTTTGTTAATGTTACACTACCCCTATTTTGTAATAGTTGCTCTGTTCCTCCTGACACGCTCCCCCACTCCGCATTAATCACTAACTGTGTTGAATCCCATGATAAGTGCCATACATGTGCAAACGTATTTGAAACCCAATGGATAGTCTTTTTACCCGAGTCTTCTTTTCTTAATACTTCTAAAATTTCTAAGATATCATCAATCATAATACTAATATCATATTTATAACCCACTAAAATCGGAACATGTTGCCATACAAACACCGCATTTTCAGTTAAAAGCGGAAATGAACTCTCTATTGCATCTGATAGAGATTCTGCTTCGATATCAAATATTCCAGTTATCCTTGGACAACTTGCTTGTATAATGAATGTCATTTATAACCTCCTTTAATTTATTATGGGGCCGGATATCCATGGAAAGTACCTGTACCATTATTTCTAACCCATATTTTTGTTGCTTGTACAGTAGTTCCATTAGGCATGTGTACGACAGATGTTGAACCGGATGGAAAGCCAAACCAAGCCCCTTGACCCTTTTCCAGAGTACTCGCTTTTGTGGCGGCGTATTCTAAATCCGCTTTACTCCATTGTCCTTGGGGTATTCCTGTACTCTTAGCTGTTGCCGGACCTTCCTTCCAATTAACCCCGTGCTTTCCTGTTTTGAGGTATTTAGCTTCAGGGCGGAGACATCCATTCGTATTATGAACCCAAATCCCCAAATCCGTCACATAATACGTGTGATAGTCTGCAACCGTAAAGTTATAAACCATGACTGGCTCATCTAGTTTTACGAACTCTACTTTATCAATCGTCAGGTTGCTTCCATCAGCCTTTTGAAGTTTGTTCCCTACTTGAAGTTCATCTGCAAAGACCCACCCTTTACCTTCCACCCAAAACGGGTGGTTGTCGGTCGTCTCAATGGATGGTAACTGACTGTATTGAGACTTTTGCATATTTAGAGATTTGTCATAATAAGTTAACATTGTATGTGCGTGCAGACATACTAGAGGATTATCATACAGGAATGAAGAGGTTTACGTCTTTTCTGACTGTACCACCCAATTCATTGGCATTGTGCAATATAATAAGAAAGGACCCTAAGAAATCATGTTCCTTAGGGTCTACGGTAATAAAAAAGTCTATTCTAACTAGGAAACAACAAGTTTGAGCGGTTACCAGTTTCCTTTTTCGAACTGCCTTCTTAATTCAAGATCACGATCTAATGTATCAAGTTCCTCAACGTAAACTGAAATCGCCTCAATCATACCATGCTCATTAGTCTCAATAGCAAGACCTTCATAGCTATAGACTTCTTCAAACTCATCATAGACTAGATTAGGTTGAAGTTCTAATAAATGCTCAATTTCCATACCTACTTTTATCTTCCCGAACAACGGTCCTTGGTAATTTTTCAATGCTGTTATTTTATAGAGCTTTCCGTTAAGAATATTAAAAAATAAGTACAGGGTATCTCGCATCTCATATCTGATGTGGAAACTTCCAAAAATATATGCCGAACAATCATCTAAAGTTTCCTTATCCACCCAACTTAATTTCGGGATGATATCATAATATTCTCTTAAATGGGAACGTAATTTTATTCCACCAATACTAAATTTAGGATTAATCGAAGCATAAATATCTATCATAATTTAACCACCCGTAAAAATAATAGTCGCTGTTTCTTTTCCATCGGTCTTATAAGTACTACTACTCCCCTGAACAATCTTAATTATTCCTTGGTCACTTGTACTTATTTTAACATAGGGATTCCCTCCATGCCTTCCACCACCAGGTGAAACTTGAACTTGCGTAATGTTCCTTCCACTTCCAGTATTATTAACCTTAATAATTACAGCGCCTGAACTGAATTTTGTTGACTTTTGAACAGTCACAATATATCCACTTTTTACCATCATAGTGGCGATTTCATCCGCTGATTTTCCTGAGAACATACCTGGGTTAGATTTAAGCATATTGATTGAAACGTTACTACAATTTGTATTATGAACCCAAATCCCAATATCCGTTATATAATACGTATGGAAGTCTGCAACCGTAAAGTTATAAACCGTGACTGGCTCATCTAGTTTTACGAACTCTACTTTATCAATCGCCAGGTTGCTTCCATCAGCCTTTTGAAGTTTGTTCCCTACTTGAAGTTCATCTGCAAAGACCCACCCTTTACCTTCCACCCAAAACGGGTGGTTGTCGGTCGTCTCAATGACCTACTCTCCAAATCTAATACTGGCGATAAATAAAGCTTTTCTCCAAACAGTTTAAACTCCATTATGTCCGTAACCCACTTTTCATTGGGCTTTTCTGATTGGAAGTTACGTTCTAAAATATTGGGTGCATTCTTACCGATAGTTCCTTTGTATGAGCGATATTTCTTCATACGGACGAGGCACTTCAACCCTAATTTTTTATGATACGCTGTACTTTTTTGTGATTAACCTTACATCCTCGATTTGCTAATTCGTCACGTATACGGCGATAGCCATACATGTTCATCATATATCGTTTGAATTAATGTTTTGAGCTCCGCATCTGGATCAGGTTGGCCAAAGCTTTTCATCCTATAATAATACGTGTTTCGTTGAATATCTGCGAGCTTAAGGAGAGCTGTCACCGGAAGTTCATTCCTTAGTTCATAGACTACTTGAGTCTTGTCTTCTTTGGTGATTTTTCTTTGTTTTGACTAAGGCATTTAACTTTTTTAGGTATGCATCCTCCATACGTAGACGCTCTACTTCTGCTTGTAAAGCCTCGACAGAACCTTCTACTTGCATTGGTTTCTTCGGTTCTTCTGGATCTTTTTTCATGTGCTAGCGCCCCTTTTTCTTTGGTTGGAGGGCGTCTATCCCATTAAGTTCAAAGCTGTTTTTCCAGCTTATAATGGTGCTATGACTGGCGATGTTAAAGATCGTAGCTGTTTCTCTAACAGACGTCCCATGTCCGTGAAGCTGACGCAGATTCAAGTCAATATGATGTCTAAAGACCGTTTGGAAATCGCGGACTATTTCAACAACATGCTCCACGTCATCACCCAGCAAGCACAACAGATCGAAAAACAGAACGAGCGGCTTGAAATGCAGGCGTTGAAAATCGATAAACTCGAGAAACGCATTCATGAGTTAGAACGCCAACTCGGAAGCAATAGCAGCAAACCGCCTTCGAGTGACGGACTCCGCAAACCACCAGTCAATCTGCGAAAATCCGGCGGCAAAAAGGGGCGCCCAAGAGCCACCCGGGACATACCTTGCTTCAAGCCGAACACCCAGACCACATTGTTATCCTCCCGTCGGGGGAGACATTCGAACACTGCCCTTCCTCCCTGCGTGATGCGACATTCGTCGGTTATGAAAAGCGTCAAGTATTCGATCTACCCGTTCCGAAATTGGAGGTCACCGAGCTTCGTGCTGAACAATGGCGGTGTTCCTGTTGCAACCGCGTCACGCAAGCATCGTTTCCCGCCGACGTGACGGCACCCGTACAGTATGGCAAAGGTTTTTCGGCATGGACCGTCTATCTGAATGCGCGCCACATGATGCCTCTGGAACGCATCCGGGAGCTCTTCGCCGACTTGACGAATCAATATTTGAGTGAAGGCACGCTGCTTGCCTTCATGCGTCGGATGCATGCCAAGTTAAGTACGGTAGAATCCTTCATTCGCGAGCGGATCGCCGAGTCCCCTGTTCTTCATGCCGATGAGACCGGTTGTCGCGTAGAAGGAAAAACAAATTGGCTTCATACGCACAGTACACCTGAATGGACCCTGCTGAATGTGCATGAAAAGCGCGGTTTCAAAGCTTTCAGCGAAGTCGGTATCCTTCTCAATTATCTAGGCATCGTGGTTCATGATTGCCATTCCTCCTATTTCAAAGAGATCTACCGATTCATTCACGCACTATGCGGGGTCCATTTAATGCGGGAATGCATCGGGATCATCCAGAATGACCACCAACGATGGGCGGCACATATGCTTCGGTTGCTATTGACCAGTTGGAATAGGGTTAAGGAAGCCAGAGTCCACGGCCGCCCCTTGGAACCGGATACCGTCCCACGGATCGAACGTCTTTATGATACGATTCTGCAGCGAGGCGAATCCGAGTGGCACCGAGGAAAAGTCCGTCCGAAAACAGGGACACGGGGCCGAAAATGCAAAAGCCCAGCCGCCAATTTGGGTGAAAGATTCCGGATGCACAAGGCATCCATTTTGCGGTTTCTTTACGATGCCCGCGTACCGTTTGACAATAACCAAGCTGAACGGGATTTGCGGATGACCAAGGTGAAGCAAAAAGTATCCGGCTCATTCCGTACTTGGGAGGGGGCGCATCAATTTGCGCGCGCTCATGGATTTATTTCCACATTGCGCAAACAAGGTCTTCCTGTCCTTCCGTCGCTCATTGCAATTTTCCAAGACAACTTCGCTTTCCCCCAGGGTACCTAAGTAGTAACTAAAAAAGACTCAAATGATCATCCTCTATTTCTCCATCTAATGAAAACACCATCCTGTAAAAGCCAGAGTGCCTTTCCTTATAGTGCATTCTCATTAAAAGAACTATATGATTGTAACCGTCTTCGGGCCAATTTGTTAACCTTAGTGAAACACTATCTATAGATACTTCAACCTCATTTTTATCGTAATTTGGAAATTCGCTTTGAAATTCATCAGCACATTCCTTCTGAAAGTTGTTGAAATAATTCCAAAATCCAGCAATCGTCCTCTCCTCTAGGTTATGCTGCAACACAAGATCCTCAATATATTGGATATGAATATTCTTTTCCAACGTCTTATCCCCTTATTTTTTTAATGTCTACCGAAGAGGGTAAATACAACTTTACCCAATTTTTCATCCCAATTACCATAAAACCGATAATCTCCAAACTCTTTGGAAACATCCTTTAGCTCATATTGGTACCATTGTTTATTTATTTGTTTCCCTTTACCAGAAAGTCTCTTAATACCTGCTTCTCCGTCTTTGCGAACAAATCCTTTACTCATCGCATTTAAAAATTTATCCAAACCTTTTTTGCCTATTGTCTTATATGCCTCATTCCATACCGAATGTTTGATAAATCCATTTTTAACCTCGTTCAAGGCGAGAGTCTTTACTCCTGCTTTTTTAGGTAAATAAGACATTTTATCGGATGACCATACTAAAAATCCAAAACCAGTAGGATCATTTTCAATCCAACTAAAGGTACTGGACCATGCAATCTCACGTACAATTTCTTTAGGTATCGCAAAATCAGCTGACTGCATTATCTCTTCATCGGAATATCCTGCTGCCTTCAATCTCATCCGTAGGATATGGGCTTCAGTAGCATAATGAGACATTTTTAATGTGTCCTTATTTTCAGATGCTTCTTTCCACTTCCATTTTAATTCATTTATAGTCCAATTTGCAGTTATCTCAGTAGCCCAATATCCCAAGGGATCCACATACCTCAGCGGAGTGATCTATTTTTAACGAGGTAATAACCTCAGTCGTTTACGAAATTAGACCGACGAATCGGTAATGAATATCAATGCGCTGCACGCGCTTGCCGTTTATCTTCTCGGCATCATATACGACAACCTTGTCAATCAGTTCATTCAAAATCGGTTTCGTTAAATCTTTCATATCCGTGTACTCGCGTACCAATTCCAAAAATCGAGTCGTGTTTTCACGCTTGCTCTCTGCCTGGTGAAGCTGATCTTCCAACAGTTTGAGTCGCTCCTTCAGTTGCGCTTGTTCTTCTGTAAAGTCGCGTGACAACGTCACATACTGTTCATCCGTGATTTTTCCTAAAGCATTGTCCTCATAAAGCTTCCGCTGAATGGTTTGCAATTCACTTTCCCGGCTGTTCAGCCTGACGCGCTCTTTCATGGCGGCTCGCCATTGCTTTCTCTGCTGGTTCTGGCTTACCGTGGCAAGCTTCTCCGCAAAGGCGCTTTCCTTCTCCTTGGCGGTCTGCGCATGTCTCCTAATATCGGCCAATATAATCTCGTAGATGTCCACATAGCTGATGTAATGGAAGCTGCAATACGCTTTGCCGCGCGTCCGCGACTGATTACAGGCAAAGCTGCCGCGTCCGCCTTTACCGCCGCTGGTCTTGCAGCTACCACCGCGAGCAAAGGACAAACCTTGGCCACAGGTCGAGCATTTCAGCAATCCCGCGAAGATTTGATGCTCGCCCTCTTTGGTCGGACGCTTCTTCACCCGAATCACCTTCTGCGCCAAAGCGAAGGTTTCTTCGTCAATCAGCGGATCATGTGTATTCCGAACCTCAATCCATTCCTCCTCAGGTACGGCGACCACCCGCTTTTTCTTGAAGGAGGGCTTGGTGGCCTTATGGCTCACCATGTGCCCCAGATACGCCTTGTTCTGGAGAATAGCCTTGACGGTCGTTGCACCCCAATCATACGGATGCAGGGTATTGACGACCTTCAGGTAACACTGATGCTGCTCCGCCAAGTAAGCGCGAGGAGTGAGAATACGGTCTGCTCGCAGCAGTCTGCCAATTTTATAGGGACTATGACCTTCCAAGGCCAATCGGAAAATGCGCTGCACAACCGCAGCCGTATTTTCCTCGGGAATCAGCTTATGTTTGTTTTGCTCGTCCTTGCGGTAGCCGTAGGGGGCAAAGGCTCCTGTGTAATCGCCGTTTAACGCCCGCTGGCGATAGCCGCTCTTGACCTTCCGACTCGTATCGCGAACAAACCATTCATTGAACAGATTCCGCAGCTCCATGAAATCGTCTTCGCCCTTGGCAGTGTCAATGTCCTCGCTGACGGCAATAAAGCGTACCTGATGCTCCGGGAAAAACGCTTGAATGCACAGGCTTGTCTCGATCTGATTGCGGCCCAAGCGGCTCAAATCCTTCACCAGCACAATATCAATGCCGCCGCTCTCAATATCTCGCTTCATTCTTTGAAAGTCGGGACGATCAAAATTGGTGCCGCTCCAACCATCGTCCGTATACACCTCAACCACTTCAAAGCCCTGCTCCTTCGCATAGCGCCGGAGCAAAATCCGTTGATTTTCGATACTCATGCTCTCGCCACTCTGTTCATCGTCCCGACTCAAACGACAGTAGATCGCGGTCCGGGTTTGCTGTTGTTTTTTCATCCTCCGTCCTTTCCCAGCAACAAATCGGCTGATTTCAGTATACCGGATTTTGGTAGGTCGGGGTAGGGTGTCCCGTGTCTGACAAAAGGGAATCGCGAGGATTCCCTTCCGGCTTCATCGGCTCCTGAACGCTTCATCCTCCCACGTTCGCAAAACAAGCCGTTCGATTTTATCACCGAGCGTTTCATTACCGATAAAGTGACATTTCACGATATACAGGCTTTTCCCCAACTGCATCTCGTGTATCCGATCGCGGTCTGCCGGAGTCGATGGCAAAGGAAGCTTCTTTTCGTTCATCCGTGTCTCTCCCTTCCGTAAATCCCCCAAACACAGCTCACCGCGTGCGTTCAACTTGAGGCTTGTTGGCGGGTGTCAGTTGGCGAGCATATTCCGGATAGCGCAGCCGTATTGCTTCAAAAAAGTAGGGAGCAGCTTCGCAATCAAACAGCTCATACGGGGTTGAATACCGTTCCTCGCCCACTTGGCTCCAGCCGTTCCAGAGATTAAACGCCAAACGACAGATACGTAGAGAACCTCCGGTTTGCCAGGAAGCAGATAGGCCTTCCGGTTTGATGCCGCCATCGGAAAAATCGAACAATTCCTGAATATGGGCGCGGGTGTCCTTCGACAGTCACAGCGTGTAAAACAAGGCACGATGGTAGCTGTCGGTACAACGATGTTCGGCTAACATCCGGTAGTAAAAAGCTTCATGCCGGTCGTCACGAAAGACGGGAGACTTCATGTTCTCGCTCTCCTCTCCAAAATAAAACGGTTAGTCGGAGGGCTTCTTCAAATACAGCCCTCTACTAACCGTTTCATTTTCGCGCCTAAATCGGACACCTCTGTGCCGATTACCTTAAAAAGCAGGGATCTCAGCCTTGTGTGAGCCGCGCTCCCGTTTTGACCGCTTGATACACGTTCAACAGACGATCTAGTTCCCTAGATTTTTCAAGCATCGTCGGGCTTGGAAGACTTTCATGCAGGGCTTGCTCATTCAGTTCCCGACGAACGCTTTCGATACGCACCAGCAGTTCTTCGACTCCTTTCACCGTGATGTCCTCCTTCGCCAACCACATCGTTCTGCCTCGCCTAGGCATGAGTAAAGGCGTGTATAGAAAATTCTAGTGTATAACACACTGAAAGTAAATAGCGGATTATCCACTGAACTATACTCATCCTGAGGTGAGTGTTTATGGTCTATGAACGAATACGAAACATGCGTGAAGATAAGGATTTATCACAGGAGCAGCTATGTGCGCATCTGAATTGCAAACAGCGGACGTACAGCGATTACGAACGGGGAAAGCTCGATATTCCGACAGCGCTCTTAATCGCATTAGCCGACTTCCATCAAACCAGTGTCGATTATTTACTTGGCCGTACCGATCAAAAAGCGCCCTACCCGCCCCGCGCGAAGAAACGCTCTTGACTCCAGCCAGCCTTTCCTATTGTTCTCGGCAGGTGTTCCTAGGACAACTCAGGCCTCTGTCCTAAGTTGCAGCAAGCACTGAATTTGGTCTCCCAAATTCGCTTGTTGAGGGCTGCGCCCCCAAGCCCCCGGCGATGCAAGGTGTGACGTTATCGAACTTCACTGTATTGGAAGAAAGTGTGAATGGATGATTTCGAACTGATTCAAAAGCGATGGGGAATAAATGGATGAATCTCGGCTGTCTGCGAGAGGGGTATTAGGGGCTTCGCCCTTAATAACAAGCGAATTTGGCGGCCAGCCAAATTCAGTGCTTGCTGCAACGTTACACGTTGCCCTCAAGGCACCTGCCGGGAAAAAGAGGGGACGACCATGCCCGGCACCTTCTGCCCGCACCGGAGCAGCGCAAAAGCGGGGACACACTAAAATGCGTCATGGTTTCGATCATGAGAAAACGGAAGGCCGTAGCCTTCCGTTTTCCGTCCATGTCTATTTAACTATAGATGAGTTCACGCAACACCCATTCCTCCGCTTGTTGTTTCAGGCTGTTCATATGGCTCGTCCAGCCCAATGGATTAATGGCTTTATCCGGGGCTGGATGTCGTTCCAGCAGTTGCGTCATCGTCGATTCGACCTGCTGGCGCACTGTCCGGTCGATTTCCGCCAGATGCGAATTCAACTGCTCCGACAGCAGCAGATGGGCGAAGGAGCCCTTTTGTTCATTTTTCAGAAACGTCTTCCGCAGCATGCCATACTTCCCGATTCGGGTAGGTACGGGCGGTGTCAGATTCGGCAGCAAATAATCTCCGTTCATCCTGTACGTCAGTTCCATATGCAATCATCCCTTCGTTTTGTTGGTCAGCCGAATACTTTCAGCGGAATAACAGGAGCTAAGGCGGATCAAGCCGCATTGCTCCAGACGATGCAAGTTGCGGCGAACCGCAGAGGAGGAGAGTCCCACCTCTGCTGCAAGACGGCGGGAGGAAAGTCATACGGTGCCGTTTCGCCCGCCCGCCAAATCCAACAGATAGCTGTACAGAAGCTTCGCTGCTGGCGGAAGCGCCGCTCCCGCCAGCAGTCGATAACGAGTCAGATCGTTCATTTCGTCCTCCGATCATAGTAAGTCCACCGCCGCGCTCATCCCCTTCAAAAGCGCGATTCTGGCTCAGTGCAGACGATTGCCGCTTGTCGGCTGTATGTTTTCTCGGAGGGTAAGCAACTGATTCGCTTACCGCTCGTATTCCCGTTTCCGCTTGCGAGACCACTCTTTCAACAATTGTACAAGCAAATCTTCCAGTTGCTTCTCTGTAAATTCCTGCGGTAAGAGACCTTCAAACCATTCCTTGGAAATGAACAGTTTTCCTTTCTGAACAGGCTTTTCTTCTTCCAAAATCGCAGCGATCACATCCATGTTCAGCTTGCCCAATTGGCTCAGTTTTTTCATGCGCTGCGCCTGAGACAGCGAAGGTGTGCAATCCTCGGCTTGCATCTTTTCCAGCAAAGCCAGTTGTTCGTTCTCGGCCAGATAAGAGATTTCAACGGCAGGGCTGAACGCAATCTGCTTCTGATCGACCATTTCGAGAATGGTGGGAACGAGTTCGGTGAGGCGGATATATCGTTGAATCTGATTCCGGCTTTCTCCGACCTGATCAGCCAGAAGCTGATCGGAACGCTTTTGTGTCCCAAGTTGAGACATATTTTCTTTCCCCGGTCTCCCGGCCTGCCGTTTCATCGCTTCCAGCTTCATTTTGTAGGCGAATGCCTTTTCACTTGGCGCTACAATTTCCCGCTGAAGATTGCTGTCCACCATAATAATGGTCGCCTGATCTTGATCCAGCTCACGTACAAGGCAAGGAATCGACTCTCTTCCGGCCAATTCGCTTGCCTTTTTCCGCCGATGTCCGGCCACAATTTCATAACCGCCATCCGCTTTGGGACGAACCAGAACAGGAACCAGTACTCCGTACTGTTTAACGCTCTCGGCCATCTCCAGCATGGCTTCATCCGTTCTCACCTTGAACGGATGCTCCCGAAAATCGCTGATCTCCGCAAGCGGAAGCTCCAGCACCTTTTCCCGCGCCGACTCCTGTCGGCTTTCTTCCGTGACAAACAAATCATCGACGCGGATCAGCCTGATGCCGGCGCGCCGATCTTGCTTTTCTGCCAATTTTCCGCACCTCCCTGGACTTCATTTACGTGATTCGTAGCGATTGCTTCATCCGGCAGACAGCGGTTGACTGTCCTCATAGGCGCATGCCGCGCCTCCCCCAGGATCGCTGCAGGCTGCCCCATTGCGATAAGCTGTGGCTGGACGGAAGTATCATGATTCCTCCATGCAGGTCATCGCCGGAAATGGAACCACCATTTCGCTATGCATCACGGAATCGCTCTCATCTTGCCCTGCGTTTTGAACGAACGGACAGGAACAATACGGTCATGGCGCGTTTGCATATTGGATTGCCTCTTAAGGCTGCTCGAAGAATGTACCGGACAAATTTGTATTCAGTTTTCATAAAACGGGAAAGAGAAACACGACCCTCTACTATCCGTTTCATTTTTCAGACAAAATCGGACAACATGGAGAAAAAATTTTGAAGATCGTCGTCAAGTTGGATTCCCACCTGCTAAACTTCATAACCTCGGTTTGATCGCACCCGGTCGAACCCAAATATTACAATTGTTAATATCCTGTTTCGTAGTTCTATTTGGATTTTGGATTTTCTGTGGTATAGATTTCGTTTCTGCGATATAATGATGTGAATTGTTTCTTGGTTGGGAGAATACAAAAATGAATGGAATAACCGCAAAAGAAGCCGCTAAACAATGGGGCGCCTCGTCAGGTTCAGCTTTTGTGCGCGACAGGGCGAATACCCAGAGCGGTTCGTTTTGGGCATGCCTGGGTGATTCCATTTGATGCTCAAAAACCAAAAGATGGTCGAAGTGAGAAAAATAAAGAATGACATAGGAGTGCGCGCATGATTCCTGGCGAGCTTAAAAATAAAGAATACAATTTATGGGTGAAAACTCAAAAATAAGTACTAATCAATCCCGCTGGATGTGATTAAGTACACTACATGCCTGATGTTCATCTGCACATTCCCATTTACCGATACAAATTCAAAATTTCAGAAGTCGGTACAGTGGGGCAAAATAACTGGCTAATGCAAACGAAATTTAGGGGATAAAGATATGGCTAAGAAAGTAACAACAACCGAGCAGTCGCTCGAGTCAATAATGTGGAATTGCCGCAACGCCCTTCGCGGGACGGTAGGAGGCAATGAAAAAAACCGGGATGCTGTTATGGGATTAGTGTTCCTGAAATTTGCCGGTGATAAGTTCGAAAAGCGTCGTGCTGAAATTATCGAACAGTATGGCGATGTTTCGGCATTCTTGGAAAAGAAGTCCTTTTATTTATCCAAGAATGTGTTCTACCTGAACAAAACTTCTCGATGGAGTCATATTGTCAAGAACGCAAGTGCAAATGATATAGCAGTCATTATCGACACTGCGATGAAGGACATAGAGGATGGTAACTCGCCGCTCAAGGGGGCGTTGCCGCAAAACTTTTATACTACATTGGGTACACGCCCCGAACAGATGAAGTCGCTTATTGACGAAATAAATAAAATAGATGAGAAACGGTTTAATGACAGGGACTTAATCGGGCATGTGTATGAATACTTCCTGCGGGTATTTGCTATTGACTCCGGCACGAGCAATGAGAAAGGCGAATTTTATACGCCTGCAAGTATCGTTCAGCTTATCGCAGAACTTATAGAACCATATGAAGGTGTCGTGTATGACCCTTGCTGTGGCAGCGCTGGAATGTTTGTGTCGTCAATCAAGTTTGTAGAGCGGCACAATGGCAACCGTGCAAAGATTTCCGTGGTTGGGCAAGAAAGGAACCCGGACACATGGCGACTCGCCAAGATGAACCTCGCTATTCGAGGTATATCCCATAATTTAGGCGAACGTCCCGAATCCACCTTTGCCGAGGATTTGCACAAAGATAAAAAAGTTGACTTTATTATGGCAAATCCACCGTTCAACTTAAAGCTGAACGCCCAGGGTGTGACGCAGGACAAGCTTAACAGCGATGTCCGTTGGAACGGCTATACCACACCGCCCGCATCCAATGCCAACTATGGTTGGATTCTACATATGCTCTCGAAACTGGATGTAACGAACGGTATTGCCGGCTTCTTGCTTGCCAACGGTGCGTTAAACTCCAACGGTGCAGAGGGAGAAATACGCAAGGAATTGGTCGAGAATGATAAGGTGGAGGCAATTATTGTCCTGCCTCGTGAAATGTTTTACTCCACTGACATATCTGTGACTTTATGGATACTTAACAACAACAAAAAAGCTCGCTCATTGAATGGGCGAAAACTCAGAAACAGGCAAGGTGAAGTTCTCTTTGTTGACCTACGGCGTTGGAATGGTAGTATTTACGAGAAAAAGTACATCCAATTTTCGGATGATCAAATTGCTTCTATTAAAAAGATTTACACCGACTGGCAGACGGGCAACGACTACGTAGACGTGCCAGAACTTTGTTACTCAGCAACAAAAGCAGAAATTGCGGCTCAGAAATACTCACTTGCTCCAAGTAAGTATATTGAGTTCATAGATCATGACTTGGAGATAGATTATGCTACTGAAATGGCTCGAATACAAAATGAAATGCGAGAAATTTTGAAGGCTGAGAAGTTATCTCAGAGATTGCTGGAAGAAGCGCTCAGGGGGATTGGCTATGGGATTGACTAGACTCGGTTCGTTTATTAAGCAGTCAGACCTTCGTAACTCTGACGGGACGTATGACAATACTGCAGTAGTGGGAATTTCGACAGCAAAGCAGATAATTACGACAAAGGCGAAATTAGGTGGCGTGAGTCTGACTTCCTACAAGTTATTACCTCCGTGCCACTTTGTTTATGTGCCGGACACATCAAGGCGTGGAGACAAAATATCGCTTGGTTATAACGCCTCGGAGCAAACTTTCCTTGTTTCGTCTATTTCAATTGTGTTCAGGGTTTCTGACATAGACATCTTAGATGCCGATTACCTCTATATGTATTTCAATCGCCCTGAGTTCGATCGCTATGCCCGATTCAACTCATGGGGGTCGGCGCGAGAAGCATTTTCGTGGGATGATATGTGCGACATGATGATTGATCTGCCTTCGCTCCCCATTCAAAAGAAGTATGTTGATGTTTATAAAGCTATGCTCGCGAATCAGCGTGCATATGAGAGCGGGTTAGAAGATCTGAAGCTTACCGGCGACGTCGCCTTTGAAGTGTACAAACACACAGCAGATCGAGTTGCAATAGGAACGCTTCTTGAGGTAGTCGACATTCGTAATATTGACGGAACTATTATAAATGTGCAGGGAATAAATATAAATAAAGAGTTCATGCCATCTGTGGCTAACCTAAGTACAACTAATTTATCAAAATACAAAGTGATAAGAAAAAATCAGTTCGCAGCAAACTTTATGCATGTTATGCGTGATGAGAAAATCCCATTTGCTCTATATCAGGAGGAACAACCTTGTATTATCTCTCCTGCATATCCAGTTTTTCAAGTCAACTCCAAGGATGTTCTCGCAGAGTATATAATGTTGTGGCTCAGCAGAGCTGAAAGTGATCGTTATGCATGGTTTGTTTCCGATAGTAGTGTTCGCGGCGGTTTGGAATTATCTCGATTTTATGAAATTACGATACCACTTCCGTCTATCGAAGAGCAGCAGGCCATTGCTAACCTTTACAACGCTTATATGCTTAGGAGTGAAATGAATGAACTGTTAAAAAAACAGATAAAAGATATTTGTCCAATACTTATAAAAGGCTCACTTGAAGAAGCGAGTGCGTGAAAGGGGGCGAAGTCGTGGACTTGAAATTCATCAGGGGGCAGTTCACTGAAGCCGAACTCGAAGCAGCAATTATCGGTTTGTTTGGGGAACAGAATTATGAATATGTCAACGGTGAAACGATCCACCGGAGATTTGAGGAAATATTACTCAAGGATGACCTGCAGGCATATCTTTCCTCTCAATATCCCGACCTTACAGAGCAAGAAACGGAAAGGATTATAGGTCGTCTGGAAAACATTCCCTCTGCCCCGCTATATCAAGGAAATCGCGAGGCATTCCTGTTGGTGAACGAAGGCTTTGACCTTTTGCGTGATGAACTAAAAAAACTCGCCTTGCACATCAACTATATTAACTTTGATAAGCCTGAGAACAACATTTTCAAGGTGGTTAATCAGTATTCTGTGCAAGGTGACCGTCTGCGTCGTCCTGACATGATATTGTTCATTAATGGTATCCCTATTGCGATTTTCGAGTTTAAATCTGCGATAAAGGAAAATACGACTATCCATGACGCCTGGGAGCAGATAACAATCCGTTATTGTCGTGATATCCCCAAACTGATGAAGTATTGCTTCTTGTCTGTCATAAGCGACGGCGCGAATACAAGAATGGGCAGCATCTTTACTCCTTACGAGTATTACTATGCTTGGAACAAAATTAACGACGAGGAAAAGGTAAGCAACGGCATTGCCGCTTTACTTACGATGGTTAAAGGTGTGTTTGCCCAAAACCGTGTAGTTGCCATTTTACGCGATTTTATTTACTACCCCGACGATAGCACAAAAGAAACCGTAATTATTGCTCGCTATCCTCAGTTCTTTGCAGCCGTGAAGATGTTTGAAAACATCAAGAATCACATGAAGCCGCAAAGTGACGGCAAGGGTGGTACATACTTTGGTGCGACCGGCTGTGGAAAAACATATACCATGCTGTTCCTCTCAAGGTTGCTGGCTCTGTACGATAGAGATGTCTTTGAGAACCCAACGATAGTAATCATAACCGATCGTGAAGATTTAGACAGACAGACTTCGGAACTGTTTGTTTCGTCCAAACGTTTTCTGCACGACAACAATGTGCGAAGCATTGAAAGTCGTAAAGATTTGCAGGGGGCGTTAGGTGGTAATCCAGATGTGCTGGCAACTGATAAAGTTGCTGAGGATGGTACCACTTACAGGATAACGGGGGCAGAGAGCGGCGGCGTTTTATTAACTACAATTCAAAAGTTCTGTGAATCGACGGGCTTGTTATCTAACCGCTATAACATCATTTGTATTTCAGATGAGGCACATCGGACGCAGACGAGTGTAGGATCGAAACTAAAAAAGACAAACAAAGGTGTGTTTACATCCTTTGGTTTCGCCAAATATCTTCGTGACAGCTTCCCAAATGCCACATATTGCGGATTTACGGGAACTCCGATAGATGAAACCATTTCCGTGTTCGGAGGGGTTGTTGATAGCTATACAATGAAAGAATCTAGCGATGACGGTATTACCGTCCGAATCGCTTACGAGCCGCGCTTGGCGAGAGTTATTCTTTCCGATGAACAAGCGCGTGAAATACAGAAATATTACGAGAAATGCACCAAAGAAGGTTCGAATCCTGAACAGATCGAGGAAAGTAAAAAAGCAATGAGCCAAATGCGTCGTGTACTCGGACATCCCGATAGGCTTGCTAAACTGGCAAAGGACATTGTAACCCATTATGAGGCATTAACGGCACAGAGGCCAGAAATCATTCAAAAGGCTATGATTGTGTGTGCAGATAGGATGCTTGCTTTTCGTCTACTGAAAGAAATAGTTGCGCTTCGTCCTGAATGGGATAAGCCGATGAAATCTGCAAACGAAGTTACACTTACGAAGTCAGAATTAGAAAAACTAACACCGCTCGCAAAAATTAAGCTTGTGGCAACTCAAGGAGCTGATGACGAAAAGGAATTGTTCGACCTATGCGGCACAAAAGATTACCGCAAGATGCTTGATAAGCAGTTCAAGAACAACAGTTCTAACTTCAAGATCGCTGTCGTAGTCGATATGTGGATTACAGGCTTTGATGTGCCGTCCTTAGCTGTTATGTACGTCGACAAGCCTTTGCAGAAACATACGTTGATTCAAACAATTTCCCGTGTAAACCGTGTGTTTGACGGTAAGGATATGGGCTTGGTGGTCGATTATATCGGTATCAAACAAGACATGCTCGAAGCTATTAAAAAGTACGGAAGTTTGCAGGAAAGCCCGATTGATGAAATTGCTATTTCTCTGGCGATTTTCCGTAACCATCTTGCGCTTACAGATGAATTGCTACACGATTTTGATGCTACGCAGTTTTATACTGGTGAGCCGTTGGAACGCCTGCACTGCCTAAACGCCGCCGCTGAATATGTGCAAATAAGCAAAGAAATAGAAAGCCGTTTTATGATCCTCTCTCGCAAGATGAAAGCGGCGTATGAGATTTGCTTTCCCTCTGGAGAATTGACGGATACCGAAACCGAAAAGGCTCAATTCTTCCTTGCTGTTCGCTCAATCATCTATAAGCAGACAAAGGGAGATGCGCCAGATGCCGGAGTAATGAATCAAGTTGTTGAGAAGATGGTGCAGGATGCTATCACTTGCACAGGGATTGAGAATATCGTTAATGCGGACGAACCTGAAGATTTATTCAGCGATGATTTTATGAAGCAGTTAGATGAAATACATCTACCTATTTCAAAGTTTAACGCCCTCCTGAAATTACTTCGCAAAGCCATATCAGGTTATGGACGGGTAAATAAGATAAAAGCGATTGAGTTCGACAAACGGCTAAAAGATGTTATTGAAGAATACAACAGCCGTGACAGACTTGTTTTTACAAGCGAGGTTGTTGCCGACTTTATTAATAGTCTGTCTGAGGAATTGATTAAAATATTCAAAGACTTACAAGAAGACAAGATTTCTTTTGAGACGTTGGGTATTACCTACGAGGAAAAAGCATTTTATGATATTCTCGTCAAGGTGCGTGACGACCATGGGTTTCCATATGCCGACGAGAAATGCCTTGTCCTTGCACAGGAAATAAAGACACTGGTTGATGACAAGGCGCAATTTGCCGACTGGTCTACCCGTGATGACATTAGGAACCAGTTAAATATGGACTTGACCGTACTTCTATATAAAAATGGATACCCACCGGAGTGGGACGAAGAAGTGTTCGAGAAAGTTCTTGAGCAAGCGGAGAACTTCAAAAAATGGTCATAATACCAACTGTTTGAGCCAAAATAACGAATGAAAAAAGCCACCTTACCGATTCAGGAGGTGGCTTTCATGCCGATTTGTTGCTGATTCCCATGTTTTCAAATTCACCTCGTAAAAAACAGAATACCGGATTATTATGCACATAAGCATACCGATGCAAGCTCAGCGAATCTTCCAATTCCCCTTCATACGTATCCTCTGAAATAAACCTTTTATTCACAGGGTCATACATCCGAGCTTGGGCGAAGTATTGTTCCAACACACGGTCATAGGTATGACCAGTATAGTCGGCTACTTTATCCAGTCCGCTATAGTTCATGCCGAATACTTCAGGTGTGAGTGGTTTGCCCCACTCATCAAGCTGGGCATAGGCAAAGATTTGTCCGTTGCCTTTGGTGAAGTAGGCTGGCGAACCGAGCAGGTCCTCATGCACATACAGCTTGCCGATTAGCTCAGCTACGATACAATTTGCTAATAATTCTCTGGTATTAAAATTAGCATATAATTTCATAACGTGATAAGATACAGTTCTGTGGGTTTGCTTTATCTCCTCTCAAAACTATAAATTCTCCTCTTTTTTCAATCGTTTTTCTAACTCTAAGAAATATATATGTAGTTAAAGTATCTAACCTGGCTATTTCCTCTCCTTCTTTAATAACTTGAATAAACTCTTCATGTACAACTAGAAATACTCCTTGAAGATAAATTACTTCGTGACCTAACTTGCTTGAAAACGATATTGAACTTTTAATTTTGTTTGTATAATCCAAATAGAATAGTTCATTATAATTTTTATCTATACACATGAATGTTTCAGCATCACTATTAAGAACTGTATATTCACTTAAATCACTTAATAACGTATGAAAACTAGGATAATCCTTCTTTATTACTTGCCTACTTAATTTTTGAAGTGAAAAAAAATCAATATCAATTTTATAATATGTCTTGTTATCGCATAAAAAGATAACTTCATTGCCTGACCAGAAATAAATATTGGATAGTCCATACTCATCCATGCCCTCAAGAAAGTTTATTGTTTTTTGAAACGATGTATCTAAGTTTATATATACAAACACTTCATTATCAGGACAGTACAAAATGATCTCATTTTTGTGAGGATTCGTATAAACATCATGGATTAAAATACCCTCAAAAATGTTGATTGTATTCTGCAATACCAAATCTTTGCTATATAAATGAATGCCTGAATAATTATTATTAACAATAAGAACCTCTTTATGATACTCGAGAATATATATATCATTGTCTTCAAGTAAGCACTCTTTTTTCAAAGTTATCATTTATTTCCCCCAGCTAAAAAGTGTATTAATGTGCAGGACATGTCACCCCATCCTGCACATTTCACAATATTACTATACTTTTATCTTCTTTTTAGGATCACGTGTTCCAGATATAAGTTTACCTGTTAATGGATCTGCTTCTCCAACGTGATTACCTCTCTTATCATATACTTCTAAATGAGAACCCTTTCCTTTATGCAGGGTATCCCTATGGTAATAATATTCACCTTTCTTATACACCTGGGCACCTTTCTTAGTTCCAATTGTTTAGCTCTAGATAAACTGTAATAATAATCATTATCTCCTGCTACCCAACGAACATATGAATAATCACCTTCATACATATCCCAATAATTACCATAACACCAAATATAATTGCCTTCTTTGTAGCCTAATCTACCTGTTACTACACCCTTTTCAATTTTTGGTCTACCTTGGAAATACTTATCGTCACCCAAAAAAATACTGGACTCGGAGCGACATTTCCCTTCTTGTTCCCATCTTCCATCTTGCGAAACACAGTAATTCCCTGTGGGATCCACATACCTCAGCGGATTATTATGCACATAAGCATACCGATGCAAGCTCAGTGGATCTTCCGGTTCCCCGATATGGCTGCGAATGTTGGTGCCTTCGTTGCCTGGCTCGGTGTGACCTGGGATATGGGTTGTCTCTTGTGCAATTTTAGATAAGCCGAATATAAAGCGCTGCTGGTAGCCTTGCTCATCGAAGACCATCAGATCGGTAGCATACGGACTAGTCCAATCATGGAGGTAATCACCATTCACCTTGGCAAGCGGGGTCTGACGAGTTGTCCCTACATCGTTGGCCCAGGTTTTCTCCAGATGCTGTTCTGCTTGCGCAATCAATTCTCAGCATTTTAAGTGTAAATTATCAATGTACATCAATTATTACATTTCAAGTTAAGGTAAAACTAAAAGGCATGAATCCAGTACAGTACCGAACTCACGCCCAACAAGTTACCTAATGATATAATGTGTTTAACTTTATGGGGTCACTTCACTTTTTTATTTTGAGGGCTTACTGAACAACTCCTTACAACTCCCTAGATCTATTCATTATTTAATTTTTCTGAAGCTCCTGTTTCAATGTCCACTACAAATCGTTCTTCTTCGATACGTATTTCTTCAGTTGTGTTAAGAAGATATAGATCTGAGCCTTCTATGCGCTCAAATTTCACCCAGTTATTCACATCTCCAATTGATAGTAATGAAATCTTCTTTATTGCAATGTCAATCGGAATATTCTTTTCTTCATTGGTGTTAATATTTTTAACATACAATCTTGCTTGGCTATTTTTTTGAAACAAATTAATTAAATTAATCTGATATTCATACTTCCCATCCCCTGTTATCTTCATTGAATCACTATCAACGATCTCAGTTAGCCACCCTCTTGTAGGAGTATTCATTACTAAATAAAAGGATAGTAATAATAGCAAAATTATACTAAAAACACACCAAAATATTTATTGATATTTGTAGATTTCCATCTATTAACGATCATTTGAGAAAAAATAAGGGTAATGATAAGAACTGGCCCACCTATCAGAAATAAAATAACCGTATTTATTATGTCCAAGTCACGCTGAAAAACGGCAGTTGCTCCAACCATAAACAATAGGAATGAAGCAACGCCTATGCAACTAACTAAAATCAACAAAAACTTGAACCAATTTTTCATTTTGTCCCCCTTTCTTGGCTTTATTCATTAAATTCGTATTCGATATTGCCATGAAAATGGTTATCGGATAAATCCAGTTTTTCTAATTGGGATAGTTTA
>JBEBPB010000041.1:0-26265 GCA_040396195.1 Paenibacillus nanensis | reverse complement strand
CTCGACTGTTAATCGAGTTGTCACAGGTTCGAGTCCTGTTCGGGGAGCCATATCTGGAGAGATACCCAAGTGGCTCAAGGGGACCCTCTGCTAAGGGGTTAGACTGCGTAAGTGGTGCGAGGGTTCGAATCCCTCTCTCTCCGCCATGATCATTATGGCGATTATACATAATTGACAGATGAAACATAGGTTGGTTTTATTGCTATTCTTGAACGGCCCGTTGGTCAAGGGGTTAAGACACCTCCCTTTCACGGAGGTAACAGGGGTTCGAATCCCCTACGGGTCACCATTAATTGCCGTTGTAGCTCAATTGGTAGAGCAACTGACTTGTAATCAGTAGGTTGGGGGTTCAAGTCCTCTCGACGGCACCATTTTTGCGGAAATGGCTCAGCGGTAGAGCATCGCCTTGCCAAGGCGAGGGTCGCGGGTTCGATTCCCGTTTTCCGCTCCATATTTCGGGATGTAGCTCAGCTTGGTAGAGCACCTGGTTTGGGACCAGGGGGTCGCATGTTCAAATCGTGTCATCCCGACCATTTATAGTATACTAACACTAGATTGATCATGAGATCGATTTGGTGTTTTTTTATTTTTAGGGAAGGGGAATTTAACAGGATGATGTTTGGAGAGAAATTGCCTATAGATTTGAAATTTGCTGATGTCACGGATACTACTGATATTACGGGTCAATTTATAGATGAGGTTTTCCTCAACTATGTTCGAGAGGAATATTGTGAAGGACGTTTAGAGGTAACCTATCAAGATGTAGCAAAGGTTGAGCAATTGAATGTTTCGCATAATGCTATTCTATCTCTTCGCGGGATTGAGTATTTTAAATCTTTAAAGCATTTGGATTGCTCCTATAATCAACTGGATGAGTTACCCATTCAATATAACGAGCAATTGGAAACTTTAATTTGCAGCGGCAATAATTTAGTTCATTTGCATACAAACAATAATAAAGCGATTACTCATATTAATTGCAATAGAAATCGGATCATTGAATTAGTGTTGGCGGAAAATAATCATTTACTTATACTTGATTGCGGAATGAATAGATTAAGAGAATTGGATATAAGCGAGAATAAACAGCTTGAGGAACTAATTTGTTATTGGAATATATTATCTGATTTAAAATTGAATAGCAGTACAGGACTGCGCAGGCTGCATTGTTCTTTTAATATGCTTTTTGATCTGGAACTGCAAAGCAATGTATTGTTGGAGTTTATTGATTGCTCAAATAATCAACTGAGTTCGCTCGATACTTCCTCATGTAAACTATTGAAAGAGCTTCGCTGTGCAAGCAACCAACTGAAGACTCTACATATTGGAGAGAATGAACAGTTGCAGAGTTTGAGATGCTTTAATAACCAGTTGTCTAAACTATTATTATCTCTTCCGGAGCTTGAGGAAGTTTACTGCTCAGATAATAAATTAAGTGTATTTGATACTAGCAGCTTGCCTTCACTTAAAAAGGCAGACTACAGTAATAATTTAATTAAAGAGCCGGATGTGACGATTCGGGGAATGGGGACGCTTTTTTTTGATACAGCATCTATGAGTTATAGTTCCAGTTTGTTATATAAGGAACAGACTATTGATTTAATAGCTTCTATTAAGTCTGAAACAGAAATGAAAAAAACAGCATCTTTTGTAAAAAAGGTTTGGACAAATTTGGAGCCACTGATAGTGTCTGCACTGGAATTGATTGAGGCGAAGCATCCGGATGAAGATAGCAGTGAGCTTTGTTTCAATGTGATTGAAGTGGATGAATGGGGAGCAGTTCGACTTGGCTTTGATGCAGGCGAAACAGGAGCAGGGCAGCTGGTTATTTATGCAGAAGTAACTTGTAAGCTGAAAGTCAAGGATGAACTTGTTTATGAGCTGTATTAGTCAATGGCAAATTCTCAAATTGTTCTTATATTGTTCATGGTTCGTTCATTGGGAACCTACAGGTTCTGGTCTATAATTAATAATCAATAACAGACATGAACGAGAGGTAATTTAATTTAATGTTGAAGGATGAACTGCTTAAAGCTGCACAAAGCTTTATTGTTTCATGCTATTCGGAATTGCAAAAGTCTGAAGAAGCAGTAACTAGACGGGTCGAGGAAATTATGTCTGAAATTGATCAATTCGGAACATATTTTCATACTTTCGAGGAGCTTGAGCATGGCGCCAAGATGGCTTGGCGCAATAGTAATCGTTGTATAGGCCGATTATTTTGGGAATCGCTTCATGTGTTTGATTGCAGACAATTGAGTAATGAAGATGAAATAGCAGCAGCCTTGTTTAAACATATAAAATTTGCTTCTAACAATGGAAAAATACGTCCTGCAATTTCAATATTTCGTCCTGCCCATCCATTAAGACCGGATAATCACTCTGAGCATATACGTATTTGGAATCATCAATTGCTGCGTTATGCCGGTTACGAGCAGGAAGAAGGAAATATAATCGGCGATCCGCATTCTGTCCCGTTTACCAAGCAATGTATGCAGCTTGGTTGGAGTGGGAAGGAAACCGGCTATGATTTATTGCCACTAGTTATTCAAGTAAACGGCAAACAACCGAGAATGTTTGTGATTCCCTCAGACATTGTGTTGGAAACCAATATTACGGATGAGGAATATCCATCGATAACAGAACTTGGCATGAAATGGTATGGCGTACCGATTGTTTCTGATATGAAGCTGGAAATTGGCGGTATAGCATATATGTCGGCTCCCTTTAATGGCTGGTATATGGGGACTGAAATTGGCGCAAGAAATCTTGCGGATAGCTCAAGGTATAATATGCTGCCTAAGGTGGCAAAAGCTATGGGGCTCGATATGAAGCACGCCTCCCTTTTGTGGAAGGATCAAGCTCTTGTTCAATTGAATAAGGCTGTTTTGCAAAGTTTCAAGCAAGCAGGCATTACAATTGTTGATCATCATACAGCAGCGGCTCAATTTATGCAATTTGAGAAAAAAGAGGGCAAAGAAGGAAGGGATATTACGGGGAGATGGTCGTGGCTTGTACCCCCGTTGTCACCAGCGACAACTCATCTGTTTCACTCATATTATAATGATGTGGAGTTAAGTCCTAATTATTTTTACCAAACTTGCCCATATGAAAAAAATGAATAAAGCAAGCATGTATTTCCTTCTGAATGGCAATATTAAATTACGATATTTGCTTTTAGAAGGAGTGCATAAGAATGAAACGTCTTACTACTGTAACCATCGCTATTGCTTTAATGGGAGCGCTGCTTGGAACTAATGCAGGATTTGCCTTGCAGCATCCTGATCATCCTGCTGTTGGCGAGCATAAGGAGCATAAGCACAATCATCATAAGCATCAAATGCGCGGAATGAAGACAGCGAGAAATGCACAAGCACCAAATGCTTATCATTTTGGTTTTAAAAAGAGTGTAAATGGCAGCATACCTTCTATAAGGGAAGAAGGTTTCGAGCCGATCGTTCAAAAACATGGCGCATTGTTTGTTGGTGATACGAGCAAGAAAGAGCTGTTTCTAACATTTGATAACGGCTATGAAAATGGTTTTACACCTAAAATTTTGGATGTGCTGAAGACGAAAAATGTACCGGCAGCATTTTTTATTACTGGGCATTACGTCAAGGAACATGCTGATCTTGTTAAACGAATGGCAAATGAAGGGCATATTGTTGGCAATCACTCCTGGACGCACCCGGATATGTCTACGTTGTCAGCAGAACAAATTAAAGTTGAACTTGATAAAGTCGAGCAGCAAACAATGCCGCTAATCGGCAATAAGAAGATGACTTATTTGCGTCCGCCACGCGGTATATTCAATGATCATGTGCTTCATGTGTCCAAACAGCTTGGATATACGAATGTTTTTTGGTCCATTGCATATAAGGATTGGGATGTAAGGGCGCAAAAAGGCGCTCAATATGCTCATAAACAAGTTATGGCGCAGCTTCATCCCGGTGCTATTTTATTGCTTCACTCGGTATCCTCTGACAATGCTGCTGCATTAGGCGGAATTATTGATGCGGCTCGCGCACAGGGATATGAGTTTAAAAGCTTGGATGATCTAACGTCCGCCAATCAGCCATTACAGCTGGAAAATGGTCAGGCGCCGGAAAAAGAAGCTGAGAACACGCCAAAAGACAAATCGCCTGCACCAGATAAGACTGAGAAAACGAAAAAGTAGTAAACCGCTGTTCGGTTTGTTGAAAAACCATTCCTGGCTTCGAATGAAGCAAGGAATGGTTTTTGTTTTTTTAAAGCGCAAGTTCTCTTTTGTGGAAAAAAGATTTCAATGCATCATAGACGGCACTTTTTTCTTTAATAATATAATGTAAAAACCGCTCATGCTCAATATGCTTGTATGCGGACATTAAGGTGCTGGAGCGATTATACTGATTGACCTCACCATAGCCAAACATATTAGATCGCTTAAGCAACTGTTCTATAAGCTGAACACAGCGCTCATTATCACTTGTTAAGTTATCCCCATCAGAGAAATGAAACGGATAAATATTGTAGGACGATGGAGGGTATTTGCTATCAATTATTTCAAGTGCCTTTATATAAGCAGAGGAGCATATAGTACCGCCGCTTTCACCCCGGTTAAAAAAATCATGCTCTGTAACAATTTTCGCCTCAGTATGATGGGCTATAAATACAATTTCAACCTTTTCATATTGCTTGCGCAAGAAACGCGTCATCCAAAAGAAAAAACTGCGCGCTACATATTTTTCAAAAGAGCCCATTGAGCCTGAAGTGTCCATCATCGCAATAATAACTGCGTTGGAATGGGGTTTGATCGTTTCCTCCCAAGTTTTGAACCGCAAATCGTCAGGCGATATTTTATAAATACCTGGTTTCCCAGAAGTAGCATTGCGACGCAAATTTTCAAAAATAGTTCGTTTTTTATCGATATTGGACATAATTCCCTTTTTTCGAATGTCATTAAAGCGTATATCTGTATCATCGATTTCATCCTTGTCGGTTTGTCTAAGAAAGGGAAGCTCCAGTTCTTGAAACAGCATTGTCTCCAGTTCAGCGAGCGTTATTTCTGTCTCCAATATATCCTCTCCGGGCTGGTCGCCTGCTCCTGAACCTTTTCCTGCTTTTTTACTTTTGGGATCGGTGCCGAGCACATCCCCAACCTGACTGTCTCCATCTCCCTGACCAACATGCTTCTTTTTGTTGAAATTGTATATAAATCGATATTCATCCAAGTTGCGAATAGGCACTTTTATTATTTGTTTGCCGTCAGACATCACGATATTTTCCTCTGATACTAGATCAGGGAGATTTTGTTTAATAGCTTCCCGAACCTTTTCCTGATGCCTCGCTTGATCTTGATGACCTTTACGATGCAGTGACCAATCTTCGCGGGAGATAATAAAGTTGCGGCGGTTGTCAGCGTCCAAAAGGAAGTCCCCCCTCTTTTTGATAAAAATGATTCATTAAGCAATATATTCAAAGATCAGAGCAGATATGATGTTTTCGGGAAACAAGAGGATAAACAAAATGTGAGATTATACAATTATAAAAAGCAAAAAAAGCTGTTATGTCTGTACTTGATACGAAGGTAGAACTGAAGCTGCAGTAGCTCAAATTGAAGTGACAATGTTAAACTAGAAGAAGATTATAAAGACTGTTTAAAGAATCGTGAGCCATTATGAAATAGATAGCAAGATAGAGGGGAGTGCACCAAAATGAAGTTTTTTCACACTGCAGATTGGCATCTCGGGAAACTTGTTCAAGGAAAATATATGACTGAGGATCAACGATATGTTTTGAGGCAATTGATAGCCGCTGTTGAACAGGAGAAGCCGGATGCAGTTATTATAGCAGGAGACTTGTACGATCGCGCTGTCCCGCCTGCAGAGGCAGTAGAGCTTCTTGATGAGGTGTTGGCAGAAATCATTATTAGACTACATACACCGGTTATTGCGATAAGCGGTAATCACGATAGTCCGGACAGATTGAACTTTGGGACAAGATTGATGGAGCAACGAGGGCTATATTTGGCAGGGCAATTGAAAGAGGAACGAAGCCCGGTTATTTTGTCAGACAGCGCAGGGGAAATTCATATTCACTTAATTCCCTTTGCTGATCCTGCGCAGGTAAGACATGTTTACGGAGACGATAATATAAAAACGCATGATGATGCGATGGCGCATATTATTGCAAGCATGGAAGAACGCATGATGCCTGGAATTAGGCAGATTGCGGTTGCTCATGCATTTGTAACACCCAATGGAGAGAAGGCAGAAAATACAAGTGATTCAGAGCGTCCCCTTTCGATTGGCGGAACGGAGCAAGTCAATGCAAAGCATTTTAAGAAATTTCATTATACTGCACTTGGTCATTTGCATCAGTCACATTATGTTGGGAATGAAACGATACGCTATGCAGGCTCCCCCTTGAAGTATTCCATTTCTGAAGAAAAGCATTTGAAGAGTTTTACGATTGTAGAAATGGATGCAGAAGGAAACTGCTGTATGGAGAAGAGAGAGCTTGTGCCATTATACGATATGAGAAGAATTCAACTAACGCCAGAAGAGCTTGAACGGCAAGAAGGTTCTGATGATTATATGTTCGTTACTTTGTTAAGTGATAACCCGGTTCTGTTCCCGATGGAGAAAACAAGAGCTGTATTTCCAAATGCGATGCATGTGGAGAGACGAATGGCAAGCCAGCTGAATCATCAATCGGGATTAGGGCCTATCGGCAGTGAACATGCGGGCAGAAAAGCTACAGATCCGATAAAGCTGTTTGCTGCTTTTTATGAAGAGGTTAAAGGCGTTCCTTTGAGCGCAAGCAAGGAGAAGCGGTTTACTGAGGTATTTTCTGAACTGTTGAAGGAGGAGAAGGCTTGAGACCTTTAAAACTAACAATGGTAGCTTTTGGAGCCTATCGCGATGCGGAATTAATAGATTTTACCGCTTTGGGCGATTATAAGTTGTTTGCAGTATCCGGCAATACTGGGGCAGGGAAAACAACGATTTTTGATGCTATATGTTTCGCCCTATACGGCTCGGCAAGTGGAGAGGATCGCGCAGATTTTCGAATGCTGCGCAGCCAATTTGCTGATGAGGATACGCATACTTCGGTAGAGCTCGAATTTGCAGCAGGGGCAAGGCGGTATCGAGTGTTTCGTCAAATGAAGCATCGCAAAGGGGAAAATAAAAGTGAGACTGGCGATAAGCATGAGCTGTATGAATGGAAGGAAGAACGGTTCGAGCCTGCAACAGATCGATTTACTGCGACGGAAGTGAATGCAAAACTATACGAAATTATTGGTTTGACCAGGGAGCAATTTATTCAAATCGTTATGCTGCCGCAAGGTGAATTTCGCAAACTTCTTACTTCGGACACAGATAATAAAGAAGAAATTTTAAGGAAGCTGTTTCAAACAGAGCTTTATGAAAGATTAGAAATGAAATTTCAGGCAGAGCATCGCAAGCTGTCAGAGGAGCTGAAAAGCTACAAAAGCGAATTGAATGCCCTTGTGAAGCAAGCTCAGCAAACAATGCCTAAACGAGAAGAAATGGACGCTCTGCTGAGTGAGGCAGCAGATGAAGAAGGTCAACAGGCTCAGGAGTATCGCTCTGAGGCGGCTGTTGCAGCACTGCAGAAGGAGGCAGCATTTTACTCTGCGGAAGAGCAAGCTGCGATCAAGCAAAAAGTTTTCTATAGTGAACAAATTAATCGCTTGAAAACGGAGCTTCAGCTTGCCAGACAGCATAATGCAAAGCATGATGAATTGGCATTAAAGCGCAAGCAGTTGCAGGAGTTGGAACTGCAAAAAGAAAAGATGGCATTGATGGAGAAGGAGCTGGCGCAAGCAAGAAAAGCTGCGGTTATCGCTCCTTACAGAGAGATAGCAGTGCAAAAGCAACTAGACGTAAAAGGAAAGAAAGAGCAGTTGCTTAGAAAAGAATTGGATCAAACAGCAGCTGAGGAAGCTGCAAGAAAAGCCGATGAAGTTTATCAAGCAGAGCTTGCAAGAGAAGGATATCGCAAAGAGCTTGAGCAGAAGCTGCACAAGCTTCGAGAAATGATTCCACTGGCAGAGTCGCTGAATGAGCAGCGTCAGCAAATAGAGAAACTGCAAAATGATAAGGGCAGTGCATCATTAATGCAAGTAAAGGCTTTTGATCAGTATCAGCTGCAGATTGAGGAGAAGACTAAGCTTCGCGAACAAATCGTTCAAATAGAGTCTGAGACTGACCAGCTTCCTATTGTAAGATTGAAGCTGCAGCATATTGAACAGCTGGGCAAACAGGTTACGAAGCTGCTTCAGCTTACAGAAGAGCGGAGTGAGCTGCTATGTTTGGAGCAGGCGAGGAAGCGGCAAAGAACAGAAATGAGAAATAGCTTTGAACAGCTAGAGCAGCAGTGGATTGATGCTCAAGCGGCAACGCTAGCAGCTCATTTGATTGATGGCGAACCTTGTCCTGTATGCGGAAGCACGGATCATCCTGAAAAGCAGCAATCTGTCATCAACACCATATCCCGTGATCAGTTTGAGCATGCACGTCAAGAGCTTCGTTTGGTTGAAGAGCAGCTTTCAGTGGCAACTGCGCAAGCTGCAGTTATAATGGAAAGCGAGCAGCAGGCAATTATTGATTTCAAAGGAAGTATACAGCAGCTGTTTACTGCTGTTGAGGAGGCTGCTGTTGGTTGGAATGAAGCGGGACAAGTACCGTATGCTTTGGGCGAGTTTGCAAATATGGAACAATTGCTTGAAGTTTGCGAGCTGATGTTAAGTCATTCAACAGATAAAGAAAATAAGAGCAAACAGCAAGAGCAATGGAAGCAAAAGCTGCAGAGCATCCAGCTTCAGTTGCGTACCGAATGGTCGCTGCTGAGAGCGCATAGCAGTAAGCTGGAGCAGTCGAGAGCTCAGCTTAACGATGTGCGCAAACAAGAAGCGGAGGTCAATGATCAACTGGTCAGTCTGGACAAGCTAAAGACGGAGCAGCAGGAAAAGCTGACAGCGATTGAGATTGATTTAGCAGGGAAAACGGCTTTATATGAACGCACCTTGCAAACCTTGCCAGATGAATTGCGGTCTTTGCCAAAGCTTATGACCACTTTGCAGGAAAAGGAGACACAATTGGATCTGCTAAATAAGCAATGGAAGCAGGTTCAGCAAGCGCAGCAACAGACAAGCCGTCTGCTCGCAGAAGCGGTGGTTTATGCTAAACAAGCTAATGAGCAGTATGAGGAGGCTGTGCAGCAGGTTCATGCATCTGTAGCCAAATTTGAAGAACAGTTGCAATTATCCGGATTTGCATCAGAGGCAATCTACTTGCAGGCTGTAAGGACAGCTGAGCAAGAACAAGGGATAGCAGCGGAGCTTGAGCGCTATAACCGTACACTGCTATTTGTGAAGGAACAATTGTTGGAACTTGAGAGAGAGTTAGCCAACAAGGAGCGTTTGCCGCTTGAGGAGCTGGATAAAAATATAGCACGAGCAGAAGAGCAATTTGAATGGTTTGTAACAAAAGAAAAGGAAGCGGCGGTTTATAAAAAGGAAGCCGTGCGCTTGGCTGGTGCAATAAGCAGGCTGCAGGAGCAAATGAAAATGCAGGAAAACACACTTGTTGAGACGGCAGATCTTTATATGATGTTAAAAGGGGACAATACTTTAAAAATATCATTTGAAAGATATATTTTAATTGAGTATTTGGAACAAATATTGTTTATGGCTAATGAACGGCTTCAAGAGCTGTCGAATGGACAATTTGAACTGATTAGAAGCGGCAGATTAGAGGCCAGAGGCAAGCAGAGCGGGCTTGGATTAGATGTATATGATGCTTATACAGGGCAAAACCGCGATGTCAGATCATTGTCTGGCGGCGAGAAGTTCAATGCCTCTTTATCCCTCGCGCTTGGGATGGCGGATGTTATTCAAGCTAATCAAGGCGGTGTCGCTATTGAAATGATGCTGATTGATGAAGGCTTCGGATCGCTTGATGAAGAGGCTTTGCAGAAAGCGATCAGAACTTTGGTTGATTTGCAGCAAGCAGGCAGAATGATCGGAGTAATCTCACATGTACAGGAAGTAAAGGATGCGTTTCCGGCTTGTATAGAGGTATACAAATCAAAAGAAGGCTTTAGCAAAACAAGGCTTGTATTAAAATAAGCGCCCCTTCCTTATTGAACTAACAAACTAGTCAACAATGAGGAGCGCAGTTCAAACAACTTGTAAATTAAATGGCCGCAGCACCCATAATAAGTCCAAACACGAACAAACCAGCGGTACCAAGCAGCACTAATCCGTTAAAAATAACACCAAGCATGGAGAAGACTTTCTTTTTGTTTTTGGAGGATAGCCCGATAATACCCAGAATTACTCCAACAAAAGACATAACCAGCGCTACGATAACAAGAATGAAGCTTCCCATAATCGCCATTATTGAACCGCCAATTTTTGATTCAATAAAAGCGGCGTCTTGAGCAATCTCCGGATTGTTCATGTAGTATTCCAGCTCAGACATCAGTTCACTGTCAGAGGCGATATCTACTATGATGGAAGCTCCAATTACAAAAGTGATTACAATCGCTGCAATCGATAGTATTGACAAGATAAAGGCTGTTATGCCAAGCTTGGAGTGCCTGAATTGACTTTTATCAAGCGGGTCGACCTGAGAGAAGCCGCTTTGCCCAGCCGAGGGCTGCTGCCAATAAGGGTTCTGTTCATTACCAGCCTGTGGGCTCTCTTGTTTAGGCATTTCCTGATTTTGATTGGATTGATTAGAATGGTTATCCATTTCATCCATTCGCTCCTTCGTATAAGTAATCTCAGTTGATTATACACATAAAAGAAAGGAAAGGGAACCGATGAACAGTAAATTATTTACAATAGGTGCGATAAGCACCGCTTTAGCTATTGCATTAGGAGCTTTTGGAGCACATGGATTGGAGGATAAATTATCAGAACATTATTTGGAGGTATTTGAAACGGGTGTTCGATACCAAATGTACAATTCCTTAGGTTTGATGCTGCTGGGCATTTTGCAACATTTGATAAATGGGAATAAACGGGTGCAGCTGGCAGGAATGTTGATTTTGGCAGGTGTAATAATTTTTAGCGGCAGTTTATACATACTGGCAGTAACACAGTTCTCCAAACTTGGCATGATTACGCCGATCGGCGGGATTCTTAAGATCGCTGGTTGGCTCACGGCAGCATTCAGCTTGAAAGCGACAAGAAAATAAAGGATACTATTATAAACAGCAAGCCCAAGTTGAAAGGCAGATCATGCTATCGACTTGCTGGCTTGCTTTTCTTTATTCCAAAAAAACAAAATCCGACAAATAGCTTCAAATATCGAGTTGAACCTTGTTTAAATTAGCAAATTTTTCTATGCCTTCATTGCATTATCAGCTATAATAAAGCTAGAGTTTTGATATATAATGCGCGTTTTATGAAATGGAGAAGGGAGTTTCTGTGTGGCGAGTTGGAAAAGTTACGTGAATAAGAGTTTGCAACGGTTGCAGCAACTGTCTCTTCATGCGGATTTCGTCCCGAAGGCGATCGCTGCTTTATTAGCCGCTATATGGGCAGTTTTTGCAATTATGCTGGTTTCCAGTACGTTATATCGAATAATTATGTTTGTTGCTGCTATTGTGTGGATTGTAATTGCATATATAGTATTTTCGAAAAATGATCGCAAACGAGTAGAAAACCAAGATCAAGGAGCAGTAGTTCAAGCTATATTAGGTTCTGAAGCTATGCCGGTTGTTATACTTAATCAAAACTATGATATTATCGATGCTAATGAATCAGCCAAGTACATTATTGGAGACAAGTTTGAGTCGGCTGAAGGCGATACTATGTTTTACAAGCTGGACTCTGCAAGCAAGCAGGCGATCGTTCAGCTTTTGGAGAAGGCAGCGGAATCAGGAGTTTCTACTACTCAAACAATGACGGTTACGCATGGCAGCGGATTTCCGCTAGAGTTGCAGGTTATTTGTTCTCCAGTTACCAAAGAGGGGAAAATACAAGGCGCAGCTGTGTTTATGCAAGATATAAGTGATCGCAAGCGCAATGTAGAGCGTATTCGCTACATGGCATATTACGACGATATGACCGGACTGCCGAATCGTGCTCTGTTTCAAATTCGTTTGGGTGAGCTTCTTGCAGCGGCACGTGAGGATGATGCTCTATTAGGGATATGTTACCTGGATTTGGATCGTTTCAAACTTGTAAATGGTTCTTTCGGTCGTGAGTTTGGAGATATGCTGCTGCTTCAAGTAGCTGAGCGATTGCATCGAGAATTGTCGGAGCACCATTTTATTGCCCGCATGGAAGGCGATGAATTTGCCGTTATTTTTACACGAATCGAATCCGAATTGTCACTTATGGAAAAGGCGCGCAGAATATTGCGTACTATAGAAGAGCCATATGAGCTGAAAGGTTTCCCGCTTCGCATTACAGCGAGTATCGGCGCCGTGTCTAGCATGGCAGTAGAGGATGATGCCTACATGCTGTTCAAGAAAGCGGATATGGCTCTTGCAAAAGTAAAAGAGGCTGGGATGAATGGATGCATGCTTTATTCGGAAGCATGGGGGAACTCTTCTCTTGAGCATTTGACCTTGCAGCATGAGCTGTATCATGCGATTGAGCGAGAGGAATTTATTCTTCATTATCAACCGCAATACGATTTGAATAGCGGAAATATTGTTGGAATTGAAGCATTGATCAGATGGGTACATCCTGAGCGGGGCTTGCTTTCACCAGGTGAATTTATACCTTTTTCTGAGGAAAGCGGCATGATCATGCCAATCGGAAGTTGGGTATTGTACGAAGCTTGCAGACAGAATAAGCTATGGCAGGATATGGGGCTTGTAAAAATTCCTATTTCCGTCAATTTATCAATTAAACAGTTTTTTCAAGACGATTTGGTTGAACAAATTGTGGAAGTACTGAAGAGAACAGGGCTGGAGCCCAAATATTTGAATCTGGAAATAACGGAGTCTATGACAACTGATTTGGGTCATATTTCAAGATGCCTGCTTGCACTCACCAGTTTGGGAGTCGGGATAAGTGTGGACGATTTCGGGACGGGCTACAGTTCATTCCATTATCTGAAAAATTTCCCGATAGATCGCTTGAAAATTGACCGTTCTTTTGTTCGAGACATTAAGCAGGATCAGAACGATGCCGAAATCGTTGCAGCGATTATTGCAATGGCACATAATTTGAATATTCAAGTTATTGCTGAAGGTGTGGAAACAGAGGAGCAAATTGAATTTTTAAAACAGCATAATTGTGACGAAATTCAAGGATACTTCCATAGTCCGCCGGTATGCAGAGATAGTATAGAGCAAATGCTTCTCCCATAACCAATAGACAACAAAATTAGACAACAAAATGCCTTATGAAGCGCAGTATACTTACTTGCAGCCTTCATAAGGCTATTGTTGTTTATTAGTGTTTTCCGCTGCCTAAAGGATATCTTCCACTTCGTACAAATGAAAGGTATACACTTGCTTTTCATCCACATGATAAACGGTAATCAGTTGCAGATCCTGATCCATTCTTAAAATGCGGCAAGGTATATTTTTTTTAATGCCGAGCCCTTTGTTGATTAGCATACGCACTAAAGTATTGCCACTCATAAATAGTTGTAGCTTGTTATAGATGTCTGATGCAGTTGGCGTTTGTTCAGCAGTATTAGAATCCGCGCAATGTTGTGGCTCTATCTCTGCTTCAGCAGTTGGCTGCATGGGCAGTTCTTCGATATAAGGATGCTCAGCTTTCCTACTATCAATCAATTGTCCTAATTGAATACCAGATAGAATACGATAATCATCAAATTGCCCCTTATTGATGCCAACAATTAATTTCTCTAATGCAGCTGCATGATGCACGTCCTCAATTAAAATGTCAAGGTTGAATACAAAGGAAGTTTTTTCTGAAGATGTATGCTGCTTGCTCATTTAGTTCCCCCGCAATCTCTAATTAAATAGTGTCTTTATAACTATATATCATATATCAAAATAATCATATAGACCTAACAAATGATTTTTTGGTAGACTTTTATGCCTATGAGATATTTGTCCAGTCGAAAAATGATTAATTGCATATACTGTCGTAAACAGCTTGCTAGAATCTGAAGGAGGCCAAGAATAAAATGGTAAGAATGATTCCTTTTACTCTTGCTGACGGTACGACAGCCATCGGAGTAGAGGTGTTGCTTCCACGGACAACTTTATTATCGATTTCAACAGATAAAGGTTATATTATGTGCGGCGCGCTAGATGTTGCGCTCCTAAATGAAAAGCTTGCCGAAAGGGAAATCATTGCAGGGCGTGCAGTTGGAGTAAGAACATTGGAACAGCTGTTTGCGGCTCCGCTAGAATCCGTAACTGTTGCTGCAGAGAAACTTGGTATTCACGTAGGTATGTCGGGTTCAGAAGCATTAATGCGAATGGTGTAGATATTTAAAGACAGAAACTGCCCCGAATGCCTGCTGATGATATATGGCAAGAGGGGCAGTATGACATTTGAATAGACAAAGTGATGGTAAACTATTTATTAAACAATTTACGCAAATTTTCTTCATACGGGGCTGCAACAATACCCTTTTCTGTAATAATCGCTGTTACATATTCATGCGGGGTAACATCAAAGGCCGGATTAAACACTTTAATTCCTTTAGGAGCAGTACGTTTTCCAAAACCTTCGGTTATTTCCTCTTCGCCTCGTTCCTCAATCGGAATATCATCTCCGGAAGCAGTCTCAAGATCGATAGTTGACAGTGGGCAAGCAACATAAAAAGGAATATTATGCGCCTTCGCCAATACAGCAACGCTGTAAGTACCAATTTTGTTAGCGACATCGCCGTTTGCAGCAACGCGATCTGTACCGACTATAACAGCATCTACCCACCCTTTCGACATAACCATGCCTGCCATATTATCACAGATCAAGGTTACATCAACTCCAGCCTGTTGCAGCTCAAATGCTGTCAAGCGGGCACCTTGCAGTACGGGACGAGTTTCGTCCGCAAAAACGCGTAACGTGATGCCTTGCTCCAGTGCAAGATACATTGGAGCAAGAGCTGTGCCGTATTTGGCAGTTGCAAGTCCGCCGGCATTGCAATGAGTTAACACACCCATCCCATCTTTGAAAAGAGAAAGGGCATGCTCGCCGATTGCGCGATTAACAGCCTCATCTTCTTGATGGATAGCAATAGCCTCCTGCTCAAGCAATGTTTTTGCTTCTGTCAGGGATACATTCTGCTCGATAAGTTTGCTTGCAACAGCCTTCATACGATCCAAAGCCCAAAACAGATTAACAGCTGTTGGACGTGATTCTGCCAAATAAGCGGCTTCTTTCTCTACAGAATTCTTCCACTCATCTATGGCAGAGGCATCACGACTGCTCAAAACAACACCATATGCAGCAGCTATCCCGATTGCAGGCGCGCCTCTTACTTTCATATGTCTAATCGCTTCCCACACCTCCTTGGGCGTGGTTAAAGGCAAGTATACAATTTCTTCTGGCAATAAACGTTGATCCAGCAGTTCCAGTGTTCCATCTTGCCAAATCAAAGATTGCAAAGCGGTGTTCTTTTCTGACATCATTCAATTCTTTCCTTTCGTATAACATTGCCGCAAAGAGTCGACGATGTTTTCAATGGATACTTTATAGTATATAGGATACAAGGCAAGGTTGGAATAGCGAAGCAGCTGTCTTTTGCGCAAAAGAAAGCACGAGCCAGCTATATAGACAGTTGACCCGTGCTTATAAAGGAATGATCCTACTGCAAATAAGAATTACTTATCGATATTATCCAACAGACGTACTAGTGCAGCAACAGCCTGTGCTTTTGTTACATTAGTACGCGGGCTTAACTGGGTAGATGAGACGCCTTTTATAATTCCCTGTTCATTCAAAAAGGCAAGAGAATTTTTGGCGTAGTCGGCAACAGTATCAAGATCAGTAAATCCTTTAAGTGCATGATCTGAAGCTGTTGCTTGTTTCCCTGTCAACTTCCATGCATTAACGAGAACTACAGCCATTTCTTGACGAGTAATAGTGCTCTCAGGATCAAAGTTGCCATTTGGTTTGCCAGAAATTAAACCAAGTTTTTTGGCAGAAGCAATATCTCCTGTGTATGCTGCTCGAAGTGGAGTATCAGCAAAAGGCTGCTCTGAGTAATCTGGCAGAACACCCAAACCTTTCATTACGGTTGCAGTAAATGCGCCTCTTGATATATGCGTACCTGCACCAAAGATCGTTTCGGATTGTCCAGTCGTAATTAAACCGCCAAGTGCGCGATAAATATCAATGGCTGCCCATTGTGGAAGATCATCCTGGAAAGCAGGCAATTCAACTTCCAGCATTTCTGCAACTGTAAAGAAACTTCCGGAAGGAAGCAAAATACTCGCGGTAATTGTCCCATCCTCATTGGTTATAAAGACTGGTTCAACTGTACGTAGTTCATTGGCATAGGGAAGATAGGCAATCCCGGTTGAGTTGGCAAGGTTTATCTTCTCGCTGTTGAGTAAGATAGTGTGCTCATACAACACCTTTCCAAGTCTATCGGTTAATTTATAGGCGCTATCTATTCCAAGACGTTCAACAGTTAGCAAATGAGCAGTCAATTGTGGCTTCATCCAATATGGAGTTAATTCATCAACCGTTTGAAGAGTTGTTGGATCATGTTGACCTACAGTAATGTTAAGCGCTTGGCTGGCAGGAGAGACCTCTATTATTTGTCCGCCATTTTTACGTACTGAGAAGACATAAGCTTTATACACAGCGCCTTCTTTCATATTTGACAAAGTAAAGCTGTTTGTTTCAGTCTTGCCTGCAAACTCGTCATTAATAAATACTTCGTATTCCGCTGCGCCATTGACCGTATCCCAATCCAGTGTTACCGATGAATCACTTTCTCGTGTTACGTTTAGAGCATTTGGAGCCGCTAATGAAGCTTTATCAAAAATTCCTGTTGTTGGCAGACCTTCATTTAATTTGGTATTTAATGTTTTGTTGCGGTCGCCGCTTATATCCCAGCTCATTACACCGGCTAAATCCAAAGTTTTTACTAGTGAAGTGCTGTATAGCATTGAGATTTCATCGTTGTATGTTAAATACGTTTTATTCTCACCGTTAAACAAATAGGCTATTTTGGATTTTTCATTCCAGTAACGCTCATAACCGTTCTTGTTTATATAGTTTTCTTCAATATCTGAAAAATCGTATAATCCGCTTTCCCATGTGCCCGCCGAAACGCTGGAGCATGCAGCATACTGTCCAGGCGCTTCACACTCAGCCCAGCCTTTTCCATAGAACGGGATTCCAAGAACAAGCTTATAGTTTGGCACTCCGCCATTTAGATGACCAATTGCACCGCCGCGTACGTTGCTGCGAGCCGCGGACTTTTTAGGGCTTGCGCTGTCATAGTAAATAGGAGCATTGTAAGTTCCTATTTTCTCCCAATTTCCACCGAAATCGTAAGTCATAATATTAATGAAGTCGAGATAAGCGCTAGATTTGGCAAGATCAGCATTAATGACGAAGCTGTCATTTTGTCCAGAAGCTATAGTTAACAAATAATATTTGCCGTCTTCACGACTTGCAGAGTCGAGTGTCTCACGCATTATTTTCATTAAAAGGGTGAAGTTTTCTTTGTCTTCAGGACGATTGGAGTTATAGGTTTCTCCGCCTTCTACCGGATACTCCCAATCGATATCGATGCCATCAAGCTCATAGGTGCGAAGAAGTTTCACAACAGAATCAGCAAAGCTGCGGCGGGTAATTTCATTATCTGCCATATTAGAGAAGTTTTTCGACCATGACCATCCGCCAGCAGAAATTAATACTTTCAAGTCAGGCTTTTCTTTTTTAAACAAGTTTAAAGCTTTTATGTTGGCTGGATCAACATCTGGATCTCCTAAAATAATCTCGCCATCATAAACGTAACCATTCTGCAGAGGAAGACTTTCATCCTCGCATACAGCTGCTCGTGTAGCGGACTTTTGCCAGCATAAATCAGCAAATGCATAATTAATATGCGTAACTTGTGCTATATCGATATCAGACGGATTGAATTTTCTCTCATAAACTGACCAGGCAGTATAATAAGCGACATTGTTATAATCTGCTCCCGGCACGGTTGTAACAGTGTTGCTTGCTTCAGAGGTCCATAGATCATTGCGAGCCTTCAAAAAGAAGCTGTAGCTTACTCCTTCTCTAAGATCACTTGCCTGATAGCGATTTTCTGTCGTGCTGCCAATAAAATTGCCGTCTTTATAAATATCATAGCTGGATGCTCCTGCAACCGGTGCCCAGGCAAGAGCTGCTGTTGTCCGGTTTACTGTGATGGTTTGAAGGTCCTGTGGTGCTTTAAGCTTGCCCCAGTCAAACTGAACCACATTACTTTTTTCAGACACCTCAAGAGCACCGCCAACCGTTTTTTGTGCTCCAACCATAAAGGAAAGGCTAGTACCGTTTGATTTCAGCTCTTTAGTAAGAGGGAAGATATAGCGATTTGATCCGTCCCATACACCGCCTGCCCAATTGCCGTTAGCATAAAAGTCGTAGCCATCTGCTCCTGGACTCCCGTTCCAAGTGAAGGTAATAGCTGAGTCTGAAATATTGGAAACTTGTAAATTAAGCGGTGCTGCCAAAGGAGCATTCTTATATTCACTATTGTCTGCGGTTGTTGTAAACTCAAGAACATTACTTTTATGAAGTTTTGTTGCGGGTCTTTCATACCAAGTAATATAAATTCGGTAAGTTGTTTCAGGCTCCAGCCCGCCAACCGCCCGTGTCCATAGATTGCCCCAAGTGATATATTCATCGGTATCTGCATTCCATACCTCAATATCGTTAGGGTTTTCCGGATCTTGGTCTGTCCCAATGAAGTCCCATTCAAAACCAGCCGAGTTATGAGTTAGCGCTCCCTCAGTTAAACGAAGGTTCTGTGGTGCTTTGGCAGACACATTTTCTTTTGCTGCTTGAACATAAGAAGAATGATTAGTGTAGGAAATGGAAAGAATAAGTAAAAAACAGATTAATAGGCTTAGTCTTTTTGTAACTTTATGCGGCAAAAAATTGTACACTCTATCACCTCAAGTTAGAATTGTTGAAGATGCGAGCAATTCGTGCTGAACTCAATCATGCGGAGCAGAGGCTTGATGTAAATGGAATGTACACGATTGAAGAGCTTTTGGTTTCACCATCCTTTCTGTTAAAAAAAGAAAAAAAATCCGCGTTATGGCAACGCTTTCCTTAATTATTGAACTGTAGAAGATAGAATGAAAGGGATACTTTTATCTTTATAAGGGATATTTTTTATCTATACTTTTAATGCAACGTTGTAATAAGGACATAAAGGGTTTTGTCTGTTAAAAATATAAGATTAACGAACAAATTTATTTTATAAACCAAGCAAATGTGAGATTTTTATCACTGAAATTGCAACAAAGATAAGCTTATCGGGCTGGCTCCATTGATAAATAGTTAAAACTATATTAGAATAATTATTGAGAATCAGTGAGAATCACCCTGCTGAAATGACTAAACCAACTACGGAGGGATCAGTATATTATGGCAACACAATTTGTCATCGATGGGCTAAAGGCCGAAATCGAAGGAAAAGAAATTTTGAAAGGCATTAATTTGGAAATCAAAGGCGGAGAAATTCATGCGATCATGGGACCTAACGGTACAGGTAAAAGTACACTTGCTTCCGCTTTGATGGGTCACCCTAAGTATGAAGTAACAGATGGAACTGCTAAGCTTAACGGAGAAGATATACTTGAGATGGGCGTGGATGAGCGTGCTCTTGCTGGGATGTTTCTTGCCATGCAATATCCAAGTGAAATTTCTGGCGTAACTAACTCAGATTTCTTGCGCAGTGCAATTAATGCACGTCGCGGGGAAGGAAACGAAATCTCCCTTATCAAATTCATCCGTCAACTGGAAGGCGAAATGAAAAGTCTGGAGATGAATCCTGAATTTGCTCATCGCTATTTGAACGAAGGCTTCTCTGGCGGTGAAAAGAAGCGTAATGAAATTTTGCAAATGAAGATGCTTGATCCAAAAATTGCTATTTTGGACGAGATTGACTCCGGTCTAGATATTGACGCCCTTCGTATTGTGGCAGAAGGTGTTAATGAAATGCGTGCTGAAGATCGCGGGTTTTTGATCATTACTCACTATCAGCGTTTGCTTGATTATATTACACCTGACTTTGTTCACGTAATGATGCAAGGACGCATTGTAAAATCAGGCGGTCCTGAGCTTGCACAGCGCCTGGAGAAGGAAGGCTATGATTGGGTAAAAGAAGAGCTTGGCATTGTAGATGAGACAGTTGGCCAAGAATAAATCGGAGAAGGAGGTTATACGAATGAGTACACAACTATCTGCTCCGACTAACCGCCAAACAGCGGAAGCCTTGGCTCGCAGCAAAGGGGAACCGGATTGGCTGGTTGAAATGCGCGGCAATGCAGCTGAGCAAGTAGCTACATTATCCTGGCCGAAGCCGGAGAAAATGAATATCGAACGTTGGGAGCTTTCTGCTGTAGGAAGTTATCAGCCTGCTGAAGCCATTTCATCTGTGGAGCAAATGCCAGCACAAGTGAAAAACATGATTTCCGAGAAAAATGTAATTGTTCAGCGTAACTCTTCGGTTGTCTATAAAGCGATTGATGCTGAGCTTTCTAATAAAGGTGTTATCTTTACAGATCTGGAGACTGCTGTAAAGGAACATAGTGATTTGGTTAAACCTTATTTGTTCAATGCAGTAAAGGCTGATGAGAACAAATTTACCGCATTGCAAGCAGCTACTTGGAATGGAGGAGTATTCCTGTACGTTCCGCGTAATGTGGAAGTAGACATACCTCTTCAAGTTGTACAATACAATGATGATGCAAAAGCAGCATTTGCTCCGCATATTGTTGTAGTAGCTGAGGCAAATAGCCGTGTTACTTACGTTGATACAGTGCTGTCTGAAGCATCGGCAAACTCAGAGGCATTTGTTCATCCATCTATCGTAGAGGTATATGCTAAGCCGGGCTCCCAAGTTCGCTATGCATCTGTACGTTCAATGGCTGCATCCGGCGTTGACTTAAGCCATCGCCGTGCGATTGTGGAAGATGATGCTCGAGTAGAGTGGATGATTGGCGATTTGAATGACGGCAATACCTTGTCTGAAACAAGAACAGTCATGCAGGGACGCGGTTCTACTTCGGACACCAAAATAATCAGCATCGGCAAAAATAATCAAAAAATGAGCTTGACTGCTAACGCGGTTCATTTCGGAAAACATTCCGACTCTGATATGATTATTCGTGCTGTAATGAAAGATTCTTCACAAGCTATTATTAACGGAATTACAAAAATCGAGCATGGTGCAACAAAAGCTAACGGAGAGCAGACAGAACGCGTTCTTATGCTTAGCCCGAAAGCGCGGGGAGACGCCAATCCAATCCTTCTAATTGATGAGGATGATGTAACGGCAGGTCACGCAGCAAGTGCCGGACAAGTTAACCCTGAGCAGGTATATTACTTGATGTCTCGCGGTATTTCCCGTACAACGGCAGAAAGACTAATTATTAATGGTTTCCTGGCTCCTCAGGTTGCCGAGATTGCAGTTGATGCGGTTCGTGAGCAACTGCTTCGCCTCATTGAAAGGAAGCTAGAGGGATGAACATAAATGCGATTCGGGAGCAATTTCCGATATTGCATCAAGAGGTAAACGGGCATCCCCTGGTTTATCTGGATAGCGCGGCATCTTCACAGAAGCCGCGTTCCGTCATTGATGCGGTTGGACGATATTACGAGCTGGATCATGCAAACGTTCACCGAGGCGTTCATACTCTGGGCTCTCGAGCGACTGACGCTTATGAAGGAGCGCGTGCGAAAGTCGCTGCTTTCCTGAATGCCAAAGAACCTGAAGAAATTATTTTTACTCGAGGAACTACTGCGGCATTAAATTTGGTAGCATCAAGCTACGCCAGGGCAAATTGTACAGAGGGAGACGAAATTGTACTTACAGCATCTGAGCACCATGCGAATCTGATTCCGTGGCAGCAGGCGGCTAAAGCGACAGGCGCTGTACTAAAATATATCCCTTTGCAACCTGACGGTTCATTTACTCTGGAGGATGCTGCTAATACGATTACTGAGCGGACAAAAATAGTGGCAATTGCCCATATGTCCAATGTGCTGGGCAATATCAACCCGGTACGCGAGCTGGCACAACTGGCTCATAAACATGGGGCTGTTATTTCGGTTGATGGTGCGCAAAGTGCGCCGCATCAAAAAGTGGATGTTCAAGATATGGATGCTGATTTCTTTGCTATATCTGGGCACAAGATGTGTGCACCAACTGGAATTGGCGCTTTATATGGAAAAAAATCCATCATTTCCAAAATGGAACCGATCGAATATGGCGGCGATATGATTGACTTTGTAGATCTTTATGAAACTACATGGAATGAGGCGCCCTATCGGTTTGAAGCGGGTACGCCGATTATTGCTGGAGCAGTAGGACTTGGAGCAGCAATAGACTTTTTGGAAAGTATTGGAATGGACAATATTGACCGGCATGTTACAAAATTGGCTAATTATGCTTATGAGAGGCTTTCGGAGCTTAGCGGTATTACTATATATGGACCACAGCAAAACCGCTCGGGCCTTGTTACATTCAATTTGGAGGATGTGCATCCTCATGATGTTGCTACTGTACTTGATTCCAAAGGAATTGCTATCCGGGCAGGGCATCATTGTTGCCAGCCGTTAATGCGCTATTTGAATGTTTCATCTACCGCAAGAGCAAGCTTTTATTTGTACAATACCGAAGATGAGGTTGACCGGTTAATGGATGCTTTAATTCAAACAAAGGAGTTCTTCGGTCATGCAATTGGATGATTTATATCGCAGAGTCATAATGGATCATTACAAAAATCCAAGAAATCGCGGCGAGATGAATGAAGAAGCCGTTACAATTAACTTGAATAACCCTACTTGCGGTGATCGCATTTCCTTGCAGCTGCAGGTGGAGGACGGTATTGTCGCAAATGCCAAATTTACAGGCGAGGGCTGCTCAATCAGCATGAGTTCCGCATCGATGATGACAGAGGCTGTGAAGGGTCTGCCAGTGGAGCAGGCGCTTAATATGGCTGATCGATTTTCATCATTGATGAAAGGCGAAGCGGCGGAGTTTGAAGAGAATGAAGATATTGAAGCTTTGTCTGGCGTGAATAAATTCCCGGCAAGAATCAAGTGTGCGACTTTAGCATGGAACGCACTTCGCAAAGGTATCGAAGGAGATGCTTAGCATCGGTTGTCATAATAAAAGAGGAGTGTGATTAAAGATGGCAAAAACAATGCCGGAAATGGAAGAGTACAAATATGGCTTCCGCGATGAGCACAAATCTATATTCCAATCTGGAAAAGGTTTGACAGAAGAAATTGTACGTACTATTTCCCAAATGAAAAATGAGCCGGAATGGATGCTTGAATTCCGCTTGAAATCGTTGGAGCAGTTCAACAAGATGCCAATGCCTCGCTGGGGCGGTAATTTGGATGAGCTTGATTTCGATGATATTCAGTATTATGTTAAGCCTTCTGAGAAGCAAGGTAAAACATGGGAGGAAGTTCCTTCCGAAATTAAAGAAACTTTTGACAAGTTGGGTATTCCTGAAGCTGAGCAGAAGTTTCTAGCGGGTGTATCTGCACAGTATGAATCAGAGGTTGTTTACCACAGCATGCAGGAAGACCTGGAGAAGCAGGGTGTAATCTTTACTGATACAGATACTGCGCTGCGTGAGCATCCAGAGCTTTTGAAGGAATACTTTGGTACAATCATTCCGCCAAGCGACAACAAATTTGCCGCATTGAACAGTGCCGTTTGGTCGGGCGGAAGCTTTATCTATGTGCCAAAAGGCGTGAAATGTGAAATTCCATTGCAAGCTTACTTCCGTATCAACTCTGAGAACATGGGGCAATTCGAGCGTACGCTTATTATTGCAGACGAAGACAGCTCCGTTCACTATGTTGAAGGTTGTACAGCTCCTGTATACAGCACGAACTCGTTGCATAGCGCCGTTGTTGAGATACTTTGCAAAAAGAATGCTCGCGTCCGTTACACAACGATTCAAAACTGGGCACCTAACATTTTTAACCTGGTTACAAAACGTGCGGTTGCAGATGAGAATGCGACAATGGAATGGATCGATGGAAATATCGGTTCCAAACTTACGATGAAATACCCTGCGGTTGTTCTACGTGGTCGCGGCGCGAAAGGTATGGTTCTATCTATCGCAGTAGCGGGCAAGGGGCAGCATCAGGACTCTGGAGCGAAGATGACGCATTTGGCGCCAGACACGAGCTCTACAATCGTATCCAAGTCAATTAGTAAGCATGGCGGTAAAGTAACTTACCGTGGACTTGCAAACTTTGGACGTAATTCTGATGGCGCGAAGTCAAACGTTAAGTGCGATACGCTTATTTTGGATAATGAGTCTACTTCAGATACAATTCCATATAACGAAATTTTCAACGATAACATTACGCTTGAGCATGAGGCGACTGTATCGAACGTATCTGAGGATCAACTGTTCTACTTGATGAGCCGTGGTCTAAACGAAGACGAAGCGACGCAAATGATCGTTATGGGCTTTATCGAGCCATTCACAAAGGAACTGCCGATGGAATATGCGGTAGAGATGAATAGATTGATCAAGTTTGAAATGGAAGGCAGTATCGGTTAATAGCCAGAAATCCTTGTTACAGCAAGGTTTTTGGGATATTAATAAATAGGCTGAAATCGTTCTGTGCCGATTTCGTGCCGACTCATATTTTTCTCTAATGTAAGAGGCGAACTTTTTAAGTTCGTCTTCTTTTTTTTTGTGTAATGTCTAGGTATGTGTCTGCTGTAGTTTTAATGGTTTTATGGCCGAGTCTCTTTGAAACGAATATAAGGCTTGCTCCAAACTCGAGTAAAAGAACAGCATGTGTATGCCTGAATCAATGAGTACCTTTATACTCGACTCCTGCTTTTTTGCAATATTCCGAAAAGGATACTTCTTGCAACCTAGCTCTCTCGCATTTCCTCTGCCATCTGCATCAGCTTCGAGCCATAATGATGCTTGCGTAGCTCCTCATCCACCATAGAATATTGTTTTCGAATAAATCCCACAAGAAATGGTACAGCATTCCGCCCGCTACCTTCGTTTCGTCCTCTTCATCCTTAACAAAGAAATTAATCTCCTTTAAGTGCTCAGGTAATGTGCCGCGTATTAAATTTAGATAACATATTCTGAATTTTAACTCAGCTATTTTTATGCTAATACCATTGACTCTCACTAGAGTTCAGTCTTATTATATTTATATTGACTCAATTTGTTATAAATAGTCATTAAAGGAGAAGAGCGTATGCCAAAGATCATAAGTGAGCAGGAGAAGGAGCATATCAAAAATGCAATGTATATCAAAGGAATAGAGCTTATTCGTAAGAAAGGCATGAAGCGAGTTACGGTTGACGATATTGCAGCAGCTGTGCAAATAGCCAAAGGTTCCTTCTATACCTATTATTCTTCCAAGGAAGAATTTCTCTACCACATTACGAAGCAAAATGAGCAAGCTTTATTTGACCGAATTCTTGAAATCGGAGCTAGCTCGAGGCATTTTAAGGACAAGATTACGCATGCACTTTGCGAAATTTATTTGGCGCCAGATAGTCTTGCACTCTATGTTCAGCCATCGGACCTGGAATATTTGCTGCGCAAGCTTCCAGATTCTATTAACAGAAAGGAACAGGATAAATCCAAAACTAATTTTCAGCGTACAATGAGTTGCTTGGGAATAGAGGATGCTCAATGTGATTTTAGCGTACTTGCGAATTTAATGGATGGCTTGCATTTTATCGCCTCTAATCAGAATCAATACGGTGAACAAGGAAGGGCACAAGCATTAAGTATTCTTGTAGAAGCAATTGCGGAATATCTAAGCAAGTGCAAGCAGAATTCAATAAATAATAGCTAGAGGAGGCATTCTCATGAATCAAACTTTGATTATCATAGCGGCTATTGCCTGCATCAGTATGGCGATTTATTGGTTTCTCTACACAAAGAAGCGTGCAACAGCCTGTCATATCAATACACCAAACGGAATAGATGAGGGCGAGTATGTGACGATCGGTGGAATCCAGCAGTTTTTATATCATCGTGGTGAAAATAAGGATCATCCCGTCCTCTTATTCCTGCATGGAGGTCCTGGCAGTCCGATGCTTCCTTTTGCCCAAG
>JBEBPB010000040.1:0-30866 GCA_040396195.1 Paenibacillus nanensis | reverse complement strand
GAGGATCAGTACCTTTAACGGAAAGGTGTTGAGTACCAATAGTTTTAGATATGAGCTGGATTGGAATTTAGGTGACATAGTAACCATTCAAAATAAACGTTGGGGTTTAACTATGGATTCCCGTATAACTGAGGTGAAAGAAATCTATGAGCCAGTCGTAAAGCTAGAATTACAATTCGGTAGTGATCTTCCAACAATCACAAAGGAAGTAAAGATTTTGCAGAATAAAGTGAAAAGGAGTGGATAAGGTTTGGCGCAGAAATCAGGATTTTTTGACACAACGCTTGACGATCCACGCGAGTATCCAGCCAGAGAATTTGCAGAGTATTTTAGCCTGTTCATTGGCTCCGGCATATTCGGTGGGGGTACAACTCTAAAAGTAGAGCCAGGCGGTGGGCATGCTGTATCAATTAATATCGGGTACGCTTGGATTAATGGTTATATGTATAGTGTATTTGGTGAGCCTATCATTTTGAACCTACAAGAGTCCGATGGAGCTAATAGGATTGACCGCATTGTATTACGACTGGATACAAGTATTCGTAAACGTTGCATTACTGTAGAGGTAAAACAAGGCGATTCGGCAACGGTGCCGCCAGCACTTGACCGAACTGGTGATATTTATGAGCTTTCTCTAGCGCGAGTATTTGTTCAAAACGGTAAGACAATTATTGATGGTTCACAAATTACCGATGAACGACTTGATAATGAAGTATGTGGGATTGTAACAGGCGTTATTGAGCAGGCAGATACAACCGCTATATTCAATCAATTTCAGACGTGGTATACAACGAGAACAGATCAATACCAGCAGGAATGGGATGATTGGCTTTCATCTGCTGCAGCATTATTCGGTGCTGAGTGGGAAACATGGTTTAATTCTATTAAGCATCAATGGCAAGATTGGTTTGATAGTGTATCAAAAGATGCACCTGTGGTATCCGTAAATGGCAAGGCTGGCGTTGTGGTTTTAAATGCGGCTGATGTTGGAGCTGCCGATAAATCCGTAATTGATAACGCTACTTCTAATGCAACTGGAGATACGCTTGTTAAGCGTGATGCTAACAGTCAGTTTAAAGTTGGAGCGCCTACAGAGCCTGACCATATGGCACGGATGCAAGACTTGCCGACAGTACCCGCATTTGCGACACAGGCGCAAGCGGAAGCTGGTGCGGATAACACAACGATTATGACCCCGCAGCGGACGAATCAAGCCATACAAGCGCTTGTACCGCAACCGGACGTTATATGGCGTATTAATACATCTAATAACTTACCGGAGTGGTCAAATGATAATGGAGGGAGTTGGAATCCAGTGTCTGCAAACGGAATTTTAATAGCAAGTGATAACTATAAAGAAGGTGATCCGACAGAAAGGATGTTATCCCTTTCAGGTGTTGGTAATCAGTCTTTAGTATATAAATTCATTCCAAAGTTTACCGGAGAAATTAGAATAAAAGCAGATGTAAAGAGAATTCAAGGAAGCTATGGGGTAGAATTTAGCGTGATTGCACCAGCAAGAAAAAATAGTCCAATGTATATTAGCAGTGTTGGTCTATTAGAAAACTTCATATATACCGTCCCTGTCGGGTCCGTAGTCAATGTTAATATACTTAATACTTCATCGTATAGCATAACAAGACTAGGCACCACTGCTAACAACACCAATGTATACGTGTCTATGACAGGTACGATATATGTTTTTGAAAATGTTCCCGTTTATTTAACTACACACTCACAAGAAAATGGAAGCGGAGCGATTAAAAACATAGAAATTTGTTACGACGTAATATACAAATAAAGGAGTGCTAGACATGGTAGCCATTTTGTTTAACGGCAATTTAGTCATAGGGTATCATCTAACTCCTGATATTGATGAGTTTGAAAAATCGGGAATTGAATTTATAATTATTGACGAACTGCCTGAGATTATAAGAGTTACACCAGGAGGCTTTGTTGTCGAAAGACAAGGTGACGAATACGTACTTGTTGAGTTGCCTGAACCGGAAATATCTGAGCAGGAACGCATCGATCAGCTGGAATCACAAAATCTTATGTTAATGGAAGCCATAGCCGATCTATACGAACTATATCTAGGAGCTGGATAACATGATCAATATGTTATTTCGGCTTCTTTTTATTTTACCGAGAGGGGGTGCATACAGAATGGCAATCGTAACTGTATATGTAACGTTGATTATCGCTGGTCGCCGTCAGTTTGACCAAGTACCTGCTAACCTAAAAGCAGACGTACAAGCGGACTTGGCAGCGCAAGGACTAAAAACAGATGGTAAACCGTTAGGCTCCGAGTAAGCAGAGTCTATTTATTATGGGGAGGATGAGGATTTTGGACACGCTCAATAAACCAGTTGTCGCAGTAGGCGGGGCGCTTATATCATTTGTTTTTGGAGGATGGACACAACTTATGACTGTGTTACTTGTTTTTATACTAATTGATTTTGCGCTGGGGGTTGCTCTGGCAGCAAAAGGCGGTAGTTTAGCTAGTCGTGAGATGTGGCTTGGCGTAACACGCAAGATAGGTTCATTGGCTATTGTAGCTGTTGCACATATGCTTGATACGATTATAGGAGATGCTCATCTGATAAGGGATGCAGCCATCTTTTTTTATTTGGCGGGAGAATTGTTAAGTTTGATTGAAAACGCTGGGCTACTGGGTGTGCATATACCGCCAGTGATCAGCAAAGCGGTTGAGGTGTTGCGGGGCAAATCCGGAGGTGAAAATAGTGATCGCACATAAGCGAATACGAATCCAAGCTGGTAAAGTAGAAGAAGGACCGCTAACGTATCCACTTAGCGGCGCTAATTCCAAGGCACAAGGCTGGACAGACATACGGGTGGTAGACATACCGCCTGCGGCTATGATTCGAACAGAATTGGTCACAGCTAAAGGCAAGACGGCCAGTCAAATACTCGCTGATGTGGTCAAGCAGCATGGTGGCAACTGGCTTGTGTTTAACGCTTCCTATTTTGCAGCCGATGGCACGCTGCTGGGGAGGACGTACAAAGACAGCAAGGAGATATATCCGGACGTTATCGGCAAAACCGAGGGGCGACCGCATCTGTTTAATAGAGACGGACGTTTTGGGATCGGCAGGTTGCCCAGTGCAGCAGTCGTTAAGCTGGGTGTTGTTGGCGTGCCTACACTGACGGCAGCCGGCAAAGCGATTGATCCACCGATTGATGCTGAAAAGACTCCATCAGACGTGCTTGGCGCTAATCCCCGCATGATCGCAGGCATCAAATCTGACGGTACGTTAGGGCTCATCCTGGTTGACGGTCGAGGTAATTATGACAAAGGGCTGACAAGTAAAGAGGCTGGCATCATGGCCGTTCATTACGGATATCCAGAGTCAGTTAACTTAGATGGCGGATGGTCCACAACATTTGCTACAAACAATCGACGGCTACTTGACGCAATGGAGATCGATAAGACTAATCGCAAGCGTAATTATCACGTATCTGATATGTCGCAAAATTATAAAGAGCGGGTTATCCATCATGTGATAGCTGTTCAGTTTGACGAGGACAAGCTATTTGGTCGTGAAGCAGTTCCGGAATTGATTATCGATCCGGGGCATGGCGGTAGCGATCCAGGTGCATCGGGCAATGGAATTGTCGAGAAAAATTTGGTGCTGGATATATCTCTGTATCAATATGAGCGATTTAAGCAATTGGGCGTGCCGGTTACATTGACGAGGGATAGAGATGTATCCCTTGGTAATGTCGAGCGTGCCGCGATGGTTAAAAATAGCGGGGCCAAGGATTGTATTAGCAATCACATTAACTCGGCATCATCAACTAGTGCGTCTGCATCTGGGATCGAGGTCATACACAGTAAGCACAATGATGGTAAGATGGCTAAATCAATAGTTGATCATGTAGCTGCAGCAGGACAGACCAAACGTGCTACACCGACATTTAGCAAGACACAATCCAATGGTGAGGATTACTACTTCATGCACCGCTGGACTGGCAACGTGAGCACTTTGATTATTGAGTATGGTTTTTGTAGCAACGTTGCAGATGCAGCTAGGTTAACAGAAAGTTGGCAAGCGTACGCAGAAGCAGTTGTAAAAGCTTATTGTCTGTCAAGAGGTTATAAGTATACGCCGCCTGTAGTGTCTACTGATCCTCCTGTATTAGCAAGCGATCAAGTGAATATTGTTGTTAACAGTAAGCTGCTGGAGCAAAAAGGAACACTTAAAAATGGAGTAACAGCCGTGCCAGTACGAGCGGTAGCTGAAGCATTGGGTGCGAGTGTGGAATGGGATGAAAAAACGAGAACAGTATTAATAAACAAATGAATCAATTCCCACTGACCTATAATAGTCGGTGGGAATTTTTTACGTTGAATAGTTATTAGATAATCACATATAATAAGAACAAACGTTCCTGTCGGGGGTGATTGTAATGTCCAAAAAATTAACGGGTAATGGACTTTGGGAATCCAGCAGAATGATATTGCCTGAGCACAGAGCCGCATATCTGGCATACGAAAAAGAACAAAAACAAAAACAGAAACGGAACCTTGATGAACAGGAGTTATCTGTTATATCACGTATTATGCAGGAATCCTTACATCGGCGTTTGCCAATTACAATTAAAATGTATGATTTGTTTGAGGAAGTTAAGGTAGAAGGAATTATTGAAGCGATCGATCAGCGGGGACGCTTGTTTAGGGTAAGCGGAGATTGGTTCCAGCTGGATGATGTGGAAGGCATAGATGATGATTCGTATCCGTTTTAAATTCCCAAACGTTTGGGAATATTATATGTCTATCATGCAGGTGTAAATGAAATCACCTTAATCGATATACTTGGAAGCGAAGCTGATGATGTGGCAGATGCAGTTCAATTGAAAATTGAAAAAAGTAAAATATATAGAAACCTGGATATACTGGATGACCGTGAGAAAGAAGTCGTAATTAACCGTTTTGGCTTAATTCATGGCGGAGAGGAGAGAACACAACGAGAAATAGCCAAGGAATTGGGTATAAGCCGCAGCTATGTGTCACGGATCGAGAAGCGGGCATTGATGAAGCTGTATCATGAGTTTTATAAAGTGAAGAAGTAAAAGGAATGGCTGTCCGACTCCCCGCATAACATTTTGGATGGGAAAACCTCCCAATCTACTGAGACTGGAAATAATCCGCACCTTGGCGCTAACCCGGGCGGGTTATTTTCGTTTATTTTGAGCATCACCCCATTCTTGGAGGCGAAACTTTTCCATCCAAGTCTGCTGTACACTTGCATTATATTAAAATGGAAATAGTTTTATAGGCGCAGCTAACGGGGCGTCTTTTTTGATGGTGCTGAATGTATTGAAAGGAGTGTTTAAATCATGTTCAAACTTTATAAATACAACGTGAGTTATTTCATTGGACTAAGCTTATTTATAAAACTATTTGACCTTGTTATTGTTAAATCTGCACTGTTTAAAGAGAATGATCAACTCCTGACCATTGGTGTTACGTTAGATTTTGTTGTTGTAATCCCCCTATTACTTTACTTCCTTATTTACCGCTTGTTCACGATGCATCTGTCTTTTACTACGCTTTATTTTCTTGGAGAAGAAAGCCGTATTTACAAACTGGTTCTACTCCGTTTAGTTATCATACCAATTCAAGCTGGCTTACAACAATATTGATATTATCCAAGATACTGTTGATTGAGGGTGTGTGTTCATATTCTTCTGATGCAATGGTCACATACCGTTGCATGGGTATTATCATTAGGAAGCATATATGTCATTATCTTATTAATTGCTGATTACCGAGCTATGTGTTTAAATCCAATCTTAGTTTCGAAACAGGAGATAAGAATTCAGTATGGCATTCAGATGTTATCGTATATTGATATAGATAATATTGAGTCTATCTCTATGATCAAGTTTGAGAATTTAACTAAAGAAGATTTGAAAACAACATTTACGCCCCTTGTTATAGAACCAAATGTACTTATTCGTTTGAAAAGCAATATTTCTGTTATCCGTCTATTTGGGAAGCGACAAATGGTTGATCAGATTTATCTATTCTTAGATAAACCTCTTGAATTCCAAGTTGAATGCCATTCGGCGTCCGTATTTCCCCTATCAGAAACAGTTTGCAGCAGTTCATAGGCTTGCTCAAATGGATTGGTCTGGTCGGAACAATCTTGCAAATAATTCAGTGTCCTTGCATAGGCTAAAATCATTTCATATGACCACTGTTCTCGAGGGCACTGGAGCAGGATTAATTTTATTTCATTGTAGTTATCTATAAGCTTCAATACATCCATTTCTGCCTCAAGATCATATATATACTGCATGTTAATCATTTAGTGTCACCTCAAGCTAATATTATACCTATTTTATCAGTTGTCGAAATCATATGTAAAAGAGGATTTTGACCTATTTTTGCGAACCAAGTTGCAGCTATATATCATGTATCCAAAAGTGGAGTGAGAGTAGAGTACATCTAATAAATAAATTATATGATTGACAAAAGTATGTAGTACGGGCACTTCTCGAACCAACTGGGCATAAATTATTGTATGTCATTTTGAGAGGATGTTTAGGATGTATCATCGTTCCCCGGAAGTTTATCAATTTGCATACTCCAGTTTTAGGCGTTTCCCCCTCTGGTATAATTATTCACCTCATATCAATGGTAGATGGTTCTGTTGGCTTTGTGCCATGAACTCGACCGAATACTCCCGTTTATCTGGGCAAACTGGACTTACCTTTGTGCTTGTACATGGTTCTTGGGCTGATGCTCACTTTTGGGATGGCGTAGCAGAAGTTTTGCGCAGTCAAGGGCATACTGTCTATACGCCTGAATACGCAGGTCATGGCTCCGATCCAAATAAAAATGTTACACATGCAATGATAACGAAGTCAGTAGTCGATTTTATAATAGGGATGAATCTACATGATATTGTTCTCGTTGGACATAGTTTTGGTGGATCAGTTATCCAGAAAGTTGCAGAACAGGTACCAGACCGTATCAAGCGGCTAGTCTTCTGGGACGCATTTGTACTTAAAGATGGCGAAGCAGTCGCCGACGAGTTACCCCCTCAAACAAGACAGGGCTTTGAGCAGCTGAAAGAAAGCTCAGAGGATGATACCATTCTACTTCCATTTCCATTGTTCCGGGACATGTTTGTCAACACAGCAACCTTGGAGGAAGCTGAAAGATTTTATACTAGCGTCAGTCCAGAACCGGCGAATCCGCTTTTTGAGAAACTAGATCTTAAAACATTTTATACCCTGACTATACCCAAAAGTTACGTGTATTTTTACCAGGATAATGTGCTGCCTCAAGGTGAAGGATTTGGTTGGCATCCGCATATGTCCTCGCGGCTTGGTCAGTTTCGTTTAATTGTTGGGGATGGAGACCATTTTACAGATTCGCGTACAAGACCTGCAATGGTTGCACAAAAGCTTGTAGAGGCGGGGCGTGACTAAAGGGAAGGTGACAAATACGAAGATTGTTTTGCACTCGTAAGATCACGATTAATGAACGGAGTGTCATGATGTTTTCCTCATCGTATTACATCTGAATAGAAGAAGGGGAGAGCCCAATCAGTTAATATTGGGCTTTTACATTATCATCGCTTTTATAAGTATCTGGATTAATGTCACTTTCAACGATATATACTCCTTCTCCAAACTCAGTTAGTATTTCAGGACTGTATCCCTACAAATCTCCTTTTATAAATGTGCTTATTATCTAGTATGCTAAACAATGAGACAATAATCATATAATTTAGTATTATTTGTCAATAATGTAGTGCAAAGAAATATTGTACCACTCTAATGCTAACTCCATTCCTTTCATTATGGAAACATCGCCCTCAGACATACTATCAAACATTTTGTCGATTACTGCTTCATTGGGCTTAGCAGCGGATAAGCTGTCAAGATATTTTAATCCTGCACGATAATTTTCAAGCGATGATTTATAGTCAGATAAAATGATATGAATATCCTTTAGCGCCTCTTCAGTAAAAAAGTCATTCATTTCTTTTAGGAATGTATTAACATAATCAATTTCTTCTATTGCAGTTTCCAAATAGGAATAGGCTTCCTTCAATAAACTTTTTTCTCCGGCTAGCATAATTTCATGGTAGACACTAAAAATGTAGTTGCTTACATCCTCAAGTGTATGGCCTGTGTCATATAATGATTTGAAAAAATGCATGGCATATACTTCAGCCCTCAATTCCTCAATGTCATCAGATGTATTGGATTGATTTGTTACAATATTAACGGTATATGTATCTTTATTCCACGAAGCTTCCAAACCGAATTTTTCAAGCATCGTCAAAGGAACCATCGTTCGGCCCTTTAATATAACAGGTGGAGTGTCTTTGGCAGCAACTTCTTTACCATTTACAACCAGTTTTACAATATTATAGCCTTCAAATTTCCCCCAGTTTGCTGCTGCACTTACAACCCCAGTTGCAACCAGCATTATTGCCAGTGTCAAAATAATAATTTTTTTCTTCAATTAGAATCCTCCATTACTAGATATTGTATTTAATGTATCGGAATTTACTGTAGTTTAGTTTATAGTGCGCTATTATTTATTGTTAAACACAATTTATATTTCCTGTTAAAATGACCGAATGTTATTTTTATTTAGTGAATTACAGTGTAATAGAGGGTGCAAATATACATTCTAAAAAATCATCCTCTTATACTATCGATTCTCAGTCATTAGCTTATTTTTTTGATATAATAGGATGAATAAATGTAGAATAGGTTAAATAAGGAGAATTCATGAACAGTAAAGAGTTTTTGCCCATTATTCTTGGAAGCGATGAAAATGCCTACGGTAATGTCAGATTGATTCACGAGGCTTATGGAATAAAGCCGCTTTTATTATGTACAAGGCTATTGATTCCAACGATGAATAGTAAATTGTTTAATTTGATTCAAATTGATCAGTTTGATCATGAGGATATTTTTCCTGGTGCATTGCTGTCCATCTTGAAAAAATATACTACGCCTTCAAGGAAATTGGTCGTTATTCCTTGCTCGGATTATTATGCTGGCATGTTATCGAGGCACTATAGCAAGTTTGAAGGTTTGATTGCAAATCACTTTATTTCCGAAGGCTTATTAGGTACGCTGGATACGAAGGATAAATTTTATAAGCTATGTGAAGAGTATGGCATGGATTATCCACAAACGATAGTTTGCGAGCCGCATGAACGAGAAACTGCGCTGGATCAGATGGGATTTCAGTTTCCAATTGTTGTGAAGCCAGAGAACAGTAATGATTATGCCTATTTGCACTGTGAGTTTGAGGGGAAAAAGAAAGTATTTTTCTTTGATAACAAGGATGAGTATTTAACAATGGTTAGAAATATGGGGGCTTCTGATTATAAAGGGAAGTTGATTATTCAGGAATTCATTCCTGGGGGCGACAGCTCTATGCGGGTTATTAATAGCTTCTCTGATGATAACGGGCAAGTAAAGATGATGTGTCTGGGACAGCCTGTACTTGAAGAATACGCGCCAAAAACATTAGGAAACTATGCGGCTATTATTTCTCGTTCAGATAGAGAGATTTATGAAAAGGTAAAAGTATTTCTTGAAAAGATCGGCTATATCGGCTTTTCTAATATTGATATGAAATATGATAGCAGAACCGGCAAGTACATGATGTTTGAAATTAATCCAAGGCTCGGCAGAAGCAGTTTTTTTGTTAGAGCTGCTGGACTTAATATGATAAAAGCTTTAATAGATAATGTTGTATACAACAAGTCGGAGGATTGTGTTTATAGCGATAAAACAGCACTTTGGACGAATGTTCCGAAAGTTGTTTTGAAGAAATATGTAAGTAATCGAGAGCTTTCTGTGGAAATCAACAGAATGTATAAGCAGAAAAGGGTTTTTTATTCTCTCTGGTATAAAAAAGATCTAAATTTAACGCGCATACTAAAGGTTTCCCGTTATTTTTATGGTCATATTAATAATTATCGACGATATTTCTTTAACAAGGAAAAGGTCGTATACACTGAATCAAATTTTGAACGCAGTGTTTAAATGAACAAAAGTTTCAATAAAAACCTGGAGCATAAATTCCATGCCTGCTATGGAATTTATGCTTTTTTATTGTTGAGTCAGAGGAATAGATAAAAGGAGAATTTTAATAAAGTGGCAGTATTAACATAGGGATGGAAGTCTAGTGGCTAAAAGATGCTAATCTAAAATGTTCCTTTTTGGTGGGTTTAATTCTATAATATAGTAATATATACCTATGAAATGATTGGGAGAGTGTTGTTTTGAACAACTTGCAAGTATCTAAAGGGAAGAGTCAAAAAACTGTGAATGGTGGGGAGTATGTAGGCTTTGGAGGCTGGCTATATGTTTATTTTTTTGGTTTAATTGTAGCCTTCGGCAGTTCGTTGAATGGAATATTTGAAAAAAGAATATTTTTGCAAGATGAAGATTACCAGCATTTGTTTGATTCTAATAGCGAGAGCTACAGCAGTTTGTGGAAACCGTTACTTTGGGGAGAAGTCTTTGTTGATATCATTACAATATTGTTTGTTTTGGCTATCGCTTATTATTGCTTTAAGAGAAGCAGTAAATTTCCTAAGCTAGCTATAAGTTATATGGCTATTGTTTTATTGTCTAATATTGCATTGGCTGTTTTAATGCATTTTCTTAATGCTACGTATTTAACTCCAATGATTGCGAAGAAAGAGATTGCTGGCATGGTTTTTAAAAGTATTGTATATTCGGCAATCTGGATACCTTATATGCTTTTCTCACAAAGAGTTAAAAATACATATATGAACTGAGACAATAATAGAAAATTGGACACATGATCGTAATAGATGTTATCTTTTAAGAAGGTTATGCTTTTAATAGAGCAGACTTGAAATGGTCAGTAGTAACGGATATTACAATTGTTGTTACGCTGGACTGCTGCGAGAACTCTCTCGTATAATAATTGCGCTTAATGGACTGATTAATGAATGATGCAGAGAGGAATGGGAAGGATGAGCACTGAAACAGAAAAAGAGGAGCTAAACGGCAATCAGAATAAGATGTCCAAAGAAGATTGGACTAAGTTGGTTAATGCTGTTTACCATAATGGAACGGTTGCTTTAAAAATGCACTATAGCGAAGTTGAGGGGCAAATCGTGAATGCGGAAGTTTACGGGCCTATTTTTGTATATCATGTGAAGGATGAAGAAGGAAGCACATATTCATGCGGATTCTTTCTTCGTGAACTAATTGCCAGATTCCAATCAGGTAATGATCCAGCAATGTGGATGTCCTCTTTCTTTGTTAATCTTATGGAGAACAAAGGCGGCAAAGAGCTGCCTAAGCCAGCTACAAATCAAGAAGAGGCTAATGCAATGATGGACAAATCTATTATTCCGCATTGTATAAAAGAAGTGAAGGAAGAATTTGCGCCTGAGGAGGTCCATGCAGGGCTTGCTCTGAATGAAGAGCATGGTCCGGTATTTGAAACAGGATTTCCAGCAATAAGAGAAGGGAATAACGTGTGTGCCTTTCCACTGCATTTGCTGTTGATGCATTATCAGATTAATCGTGATCCTGCGGAAATACTTATTCAGGGCTTATATAAGATTAAAGAAGAGCATGATTTGGATTAGTTGCAGTTAAAAACTGCATGGACTATAGGGGAGAGGCTGACTTATAAAGCCTCTCTTTTTTATGGGAAAAATATTGTTTTCAAAATTAAAAGCAAGAAATATTTTTCATTTTTAATAAAAATTATCGAAATCTTAGCAGGAAATATTACAAAAACGACGAATTAAGAACATGTGTTCTAGAGTTGTTGAATGAGTATTGGCAAAATTAATCGGGCTGGAGGGATGGTTTTGAGTGAGGTTGTTAATGTACATCATAAATGGGAAAGCCGCTTTATTCCCTGCAGCGGTGCCAAGGGTGTGCAGCTTGTTTCTGAGATTGTATACAGCAGTGATTATTACGGATGGATCAGTCCTGCCTTTCGGGAGAATAGCAGACATGAATCGAAGCGCTGCTTGCAGATTGAAGTGAGGTGCGAGGCAAAGGTATCCGCTGTCGGCTGTATTAGTGACAATTGCTCTATTGAGCTTGTTGCTGAAAATTGCTATCGAATTATTATGGGCTATAAAGAGCCAGTCCAGTCATTCAAATTGCTGGCTAACTTTCACGGATTTGAAGAGGGAATATTTCCTGTTATGGAGCTTACCTATTATTATTCTGATCTGCATGGGGAAAATCTGCAAGTTGCAGATCGTTATTTCATCTATGCAGAGTTTACTAGAGACTATCATCTTTTGCAATTGCACTGATAATGTTAGTAGTTATTGCTGGAAACTGATTCCTGTACCAAATATCTCTCTCTGAATTGCTTCGGAGAACAGCTGTTATATTTGCGAAAGCGATTATAGAAATGACCAATATTTGTCATACCTGCAGCTTCTGCTATTTCTGAGATACTCTTGCTTGATGTGAGCAACATTTGCTCTGCTTTTTTAATACGTTTAAAGGAAATAAAATCAGTAAAGGACATCCCAATAGTTTGCTTGAATGTTTTGATAAAATAAGTATAACTCATATTGACTGCAGCGGCGGCTTCAGCAGCGCTCACCTTGTCCCCTAAATGTTGCTCAGCATATGCAATAGCTGGCTGCAATCTATGAATCCACTGGTTTTCTCCATAATTAAGCTGCTTTTGATAATCATTGCGGAGCAGCAATAGCAATAATTGCTTGATCAATGAGGACACAGCAAGCTCATAACCGGATTGCTGTTCATTCATCTCTTGAAAAATGGTTAATATAATCCGTTCGCCCTCGGCTCGGAGCTGGCTATTTTCTTGGAAAATATAGTTCAGCGAACTGAGAGGGCGAAGCACCTCTGTGAAATGATGCATAGCGTTCATTGTACTGGCATCCCAATACTGCTTCAATTGAATTTGCAACACAATCTGCTGTAAGTTTCGTTCTGCTTGAATAGTTAAATGCGGCTCGGAGGAGCCGAGTACAACTAGCTCGCCTTTGTGCAATATAACATTCTCATCACGATAATAAACGGCAAGCGCTCCTTCGCGGACAAGTAAAAATTCAATTTCAGGATGATAGTGCCATTTATAAAGATGCTTTGCGTTTTCATCTGGAGGCAGTTGAGGAACCGCCATATCATCCAGTTTTTCTTCTGAATCGATTTGCCAAATACGAATGGCAAGAAACGGGTTTTGATAGATGACATGCTCGAAACGCAATTGGCTGTTCATAAGAAAGCCTCCTTGACAGTGTAATCTGGAACATATAAACGTAATGAATGATCATATTTACAGCTGGATACCCTACTATAATAACAGAAAAGCGTAATAAAAAGATCGAATAAGCAATCGTCATATGCGATTTCTTTGACTACAATGAAGAAAACATAACCAAACGATAAGGATGTGGCAGAGATGAGCAAAAAACTTCACGTAACAGTGTGGAATGAATATCATCATGAGCGTCATAATGATAAGGTGGCGGAGGTTTATCCGCAAGGTATCCATACAGCAATTGCAGAAGGCTTGACAGAAGCTTCTAAAGTCCGGACTGCAGTGCTGGAGATGCCTGAACATGGTCTTACTGAGGAAGTGCTGAATGATACAGACGTTCTTATTTGGTGGGGACATGTCAAACATAACGAGGTTTCAGATGAAATCGTAGAACGTGTGCAAAAACGCGTATGGGAAGGGATGGGGCTTATTGTTTTGCACTCCGGTCATTTTTCCAAAATATTCAAAAAACTAATGGGCACTTCCTGTGATTTGAAGTGGCGTGAGGCAGATGAGAAGGAGAGAATTTGGGTTGTGAACCCAGGTCATCCGATCGTCGACGGCATCGGGGAATATATAGAATTGCCGCATGAAGAAATGTATGGCGAGCATTTTGATATTCCGCAACCGGATGAGCTTGTTATGGTTAGCTGGTTTGAAGGCGGAGAAGTATTCCGAAGCGGCTGCTGCTATACGAGAGGGTCGGGCAAGATTTTTTATTTCCGTCCAGGCCATGAAACATACCCGACCTTCTACAATCCTGAAATTCGTAAAGTATTGAATAATGCGGTGAAATGGGCAGCGCCTGTAGAGCGGGACTATCCGAAATATGGACATGCTGCAGTAGCGCTTGAACCAATCAAAGGTCTTGGGGATAATGCTTAAGGTTGGAGTTGTTGGCACAGGAAATATTTTTAAATATGCCCATCTGCCAGGCTGGAATAGCAGTACAGATGTTGAACTGGTCGCCTTTTGTGACCCGGTAAGTGCACTGGCAAAAGAGACAGCGCAGCAGTTTGACGGAGTTAAGATATATACGGATTATTTGGATCTGCTTGATGATCCTTCAATTGATATTATTGGTATTAGTACACCAAATATTTTGCATTCCAAAATTGCAGTTGCTGCACTGCGAAAAGGGAAGCATGTATTTTGTGAAAAGCCTGATGCTGTCAGTGTAGTCGAAGCGCAGCGCATGGTTGACGCGGCTGCCGAATCAGGTAAAGTATTGATGGTCATGAGAAATAACAGATTTAGTCAAGAAGCGCAGTATATAAAAAAGCTCGCTGACAAGGGCGAGCTTGGCGAGCTCTATACGGGACGCTGCGGCTGGTTGCGCAGACGCGGAATTCCAGGGCGCGGAGGTTGGTTTACGAGTAAAGCAATGTCTGGAGGCGGACCGTTAATTGATTTAGGCGTTCATATGATTGATTTGGCGCTTTGGATAGCAGGCAATCCCAAACCGGTTAGTGTATCTGGTTCGACTTATCGCAAATTTGCCGATCAACCGGACTTCAACGGGGGTATACCTGAGGGTATATTTGATGTGGAGGATTTAGCAGCGGGCTTTATTCGTTTTGATAATGGCGCGTCCTTGCAATTGGAGTTCAGCTGGGCATCTAATATTGAGCAGGACATGAAATATGTAGAATGGCGAGGCACAAAAGGCGGATTCAGCCTGATCGATGATAAAGCGAAGGTGTTCACTGAAAAGGAAGGTGCGCTTGTTGATGAGCGCTTAAACTTTCCTGCAACTGCAGCAGCACAGCATACAGCGAATATTCATCATTTTATTGCTTGTGTACTCGAGTGTGAGCAGCCGATTATTACTCCAGAACAAGGGCTGGATATGATAAAGATTTTATGTGCCATTTATGAGTCGGCAGAACGAGGAGCTGAGATCAGGCTTTGATCAGCAGTTCCATTTATATCCAATCATTATTTGCAAAAAGGTCAAGCTAATTGCTGAAAGCAAGCAATAGCTTGACCTTTTTTGACGGTTGACACGGTATTTTTGTAATAGCGAATGTGTTGACTGAATCTAAATATAATTTGACAAATATCCAAGTTGGTTGCACAATCATTGCTATTACAAATAAGAGCTGATTGAAGACTGTACTGCGACAGGGGAGGAACTGCTATGCATCTGATGATTGTTGATGATGAAGCAATTATTCGCAACGGGCTGAAGCATATGGCAAGCACACAGGGGTCGGATTGTAAAAGCATTCGGCTAGCTGAAAATGGCTTTGATGCGTTAAGCCAGATTGCTGAATTTATACCGGACTTAGTAATTACAGATATTCGGATGCCTAAGATGGATGGTTTGGAGCTATGCAAACAGCTTTACGAGAAATATCCGTATATTACAGTGGTTGTTATTTCCGGGTTTGCCGAGTTTGAATATGCACAGAAATGTATGAGTTTTGGTGTAAAGCATTATTTGCTAAAACCTGTAGTAAAAAAAGATATTCATGAGCTATTGGATAAATTGCTGCCAGAGCTTGAGACAAATATGCTGGAGCCTTCGCAAGTCAATAAATATGTTGAGGAGATTGCCGAATACATTTGGCAATTAAATGAGCAGCAGACAAGTGAAAGGATTGGCGACTGGCTTGATTATTGCATAGGCAAAACAAAATCCCCAAGGCAGTTGCAAATATTGCTTCATGATTTTTATACTACTCTTCTGCAGGTCTTGCAGACTAAGGGGCATCAGTCAACGGTGATGGAGATTTCCTTGCAAGGAAATCAAACTGAGCATATTGTAAACAGCTTTGAGAGCGCTTTAATGCGGCTGTTGGGCGAGCTTGCTCAGCGAAGAGGAGGATACAAAGATGTAATGAAAGAAGCGATTGATTATATTGACAGCCATTTGGGAACGGAAATTACACTTGAGGAAGTGGCGCAATATGTTGGGTTGACGCCTAATTATTTTAGTATGTACTTCAAAAAAACGATGGGTGTCACCTTTGTCAATTATCGTATGAGCAAAAGAATGGAACTGGCAGAGCATTTGCTCGCACAACCCCATTATAGAATTGTAGATGTTGCTCATGGGGTGGGCTATGAAGACTATTCTCATTTTGCTAAAACCTTTCGTAAAGTAAAAGGTTCGTCACCTACGGAATATCGAGCAAGATTGGGGATTAAGTGATGAGAAGAGGAAGGAAATCTGTCTTTAGAAGACTATATTTGTTTTTTATTATTGTAATTGTTATTCCGTTGCTTGTGCTCGGTTTTTTTTCTTATAACGGAATTGCTGAAAAGCTGAGAGGTCAGGCGGAGACGAATTTGGCTCAAGTTGTGAATGTCGCTGCCCATCATTTGGAGCAATATATTCGCAGCTACGAGCATTCAACATTGTCACTGCTGACGAATTTGGATATTAAGGAATACTTGGATATCAGTCGCGATTCTAACTACGAATACTATTATTTTACTTCTAGAATTAAAGAGTATGCGCTTGAGCCGATTATGATACGACATCCGGAGGTTAATGCTCTTTATGTAGTAGGAGAGGATGGTCGGGCAGTTAGCGTCAATGAAGGTTTTTCTATTGATTTTTCAAGTGAAAAATCGCAGAGTTATTTTAAAATGCTCTTTGAGACTATGCCGGACAATGGTCAGCTGGTGCTGCTTAATTCGAGTGTATCTGAAGCGGATAAAGGGAAATCAATTACATTGGCACGAAAAATAAGAGGACTTCGTTCTATGAACTACAGAGGCGTCCTGGCAATGGAGGTACGCAGCGAGGAACTATCCTCACTTTGGGAGGGGATTGAGCTTGGTCCGCGCGGATACTTTGTAATTGAGGATCGGGAAGAAAATATAGTTTACCATACTGATCAAAAACTAATCGGCACAAAACTTCTGAATGAGGAACGAAAAGTATTGCCGCCAAACAAGGAAAGATCATATATTAGCCGTATTAACGGAGAGGAAAGATTTATAATTGGTCGTCACTCTGTATACACTGACTGGAATATCCAGCTATCTATTCCATTGGAGGAGCTACAAAAACCTATCTTTGGCATCCGAACAGATATGATCTGGATTGGCGGTATTACACTCATTGTAGCGCTTTTGCTTGCTTATCATTTCAGTCAGTCTATAACAAAACCGATCAAGAGGCTTCGGCTAAGTATGAAGCAAACGGAAAAAGGAGATTGGACAACGATTCCATTACAAGGAACGAAAGATGAGCTTGATGAGTTAGTTTTAAGCTACAACACAATGGTGCATAAACTATCGGACTTGCTTGAGCGAATTTATGAGGCTGAAAATATTAAGCGGGAAGCGGAGCTGGAACGTCAAAAAGCAGAACTGCAAGCATTGCAATTGCAAATCAACCCGCATTTTCTATATAACACTTTAGAGACAATTGTTTGTTTTCCGGCTGTTCAGGATTCTGATGAGGTTGCAGAAATAGTAAAGAGTATGTCTTATATGCTCAGGTATGCTGTTCAGACAAGCCTGGAGGAAATAACGGTTGCCAATGAATTAAAGCATGTGCTTAGCTATATGGCAATTTTGAAATATCGTTATGGCAAGGAATTTGAGATTGAAGCTGACATAGCTCCTGAGCTGCTTCTAAAAAAAATGGTGCGCTTGACGATGCAGCCATTGATTGAAAATGTTTTTCAGCATGCTTTTTTTGAGGGGCTTCATGAACAGCATCGAGTTGTCATTGGAGCATATGAGACAGAAGATTCTTTTGTGGTAACTGTAAAGGATAACGGAAGCGGGATGGATATGGAGCGGCTGGAGGAGCTGCGCAGCAAGCTGCAAACGAAACGGCTTACAGAAATAAAAGACGGCAAAGGCGGTATTGGCGTGTTGAATGTGCATCGCAGAATCCAGCTTGTGTTTGGCGAGCAATATGGATTATTGATCGACAGTAAAAGCGGTGAAGGGACCACGATTAGTATGCGAATGCCAAAATCGTAAAAAAAACCATATGAGCAAATATAGAGCCATCGTCATTCATTCTGCCCAGGTGTACGATATCAGTACAAATTTGGTAAGGGAGATGAATCCGATGGCTAAAAGCAGTCAACTGGAGTCAGACCAGGTACGCTTTCGGAATGGACGGGAGAAGCGGGCTTACTTAAAAAAATATAAAGCGCTTTACTTGCTGTCTATTCCAGGTATTCTTTATTTTTTATTGTTTAAATATGTTCCGTTGGCAGGCTCGTACATGGCTTTTCAAGATTACAATATTTTTAAAGGTTTTTTTGCTAGTGAGTTTGTTGGATTAGATCAATTCCGAAAAATGTTTGCTTATCCTGATTTTTTAAGGATTTTGAAAAACACATTATTAATTGCTGTTTATAGCTTGGGATTTTCTTTTCCTGTCCCGATTATACTTGCTCTACTGCTGAATGAGGTTCGCAAAGCCTTCTTCAAGCGGACGTTGCAAACGGTAATTTATATGCCCCATTTCTTGTCTTGGGTCGTCATTGGCGGAATTGCGATTGAAATCTTGTCACCGCGCAATGGCTTTGTCAACAATATTATTGAATCTTTTGGCTTTGAACCGATTTATTTTATGGGTGAGGAGAAATATATACGAACTATTCTTGTTGGATCCGGTATTTGGCGTGATGCCGGTTGGGGGACGATCATTTATTTGGCGGCGCTCTCTGGTGTGAATCCGGATCTGTATGAAGCTGCCGAGATGGATGGAGCGAATCGCTGGAGACAAACATTGGCGATTACGATGCCGGCAATTATGCCGACGATTACAATATTGTTCTTGCTCAATATAGGCAATTTCCTCGATTTTGGTTTTGAGCGGGTTATGGTGTTTTTAAATACGCTTAACTCAGGGAAAGGTGAAATATTGGACACCTACATTTACACGGTAGGCTTACTGGATCGACAGTATAGTTACACGACAGCGATTGGACTATTCAAATCAGTTGTTGGACTGGTGCTTATTGTAACCGGCAATGCTGTCAGCAAAAAAATGACTGGCGACGGTCTTTACTAGGAGGAGCAGCAGATGAACAGAACAAGCAAAGGACAGAGAGCATTCGGCGTTTTCAACTATTTATTTCTAACTATCCTTGGGCTAAGCATGCTGCTCCCTCTCCTGCATGTACTGGCACAATCGTTTAGCAGCAACGAAGCAATCAGCGCGGGAAAAGTGTTTTTTTGGCCGGTAGATATTACATTTACCAATTATAAAGCAGTGCTTGGAGAAGCATTAATGTGGCGTTCTTTTGGAGTAAGCGTATATGTTACGGCAGTTGGCACACTTATTAATCTCGCCATGACAGCCTCACTTGCTTATCCGTTGTCGCGTCCGGAATATATTTATCGCAAGCCGGTTTTGCTGATGGTGCTTGTTACATTGATTTTTACAGCACCGCTAATTCCGAATTATTTGTTAATCAAGGAATTGGGAATGCTTGATACGTTATGGGTGCTTATGATTCCCGGAGCAATCAGTGCATTTAATTTATTTGTGATGCGCTCATTTTTTATGGGTCTGCCTGCTGAGCTAATCGATGCATCCCGTATCGATGGCTGCGGCGAGATGAGAATTTTGTGGAGCATTATTTTACCCTTATCCAAGCCCGTAATGGCAACAATAGGTATTTTCTATGCAGTAGCGCATTGGAACAGCTATGCAAGCGCGCTTTATTATATTAACGATCGATTGAAATATCCGCTGCAGGTGCGGTTGCGTGAATTTATTATAACGGACAGCTCTTCGATTTCTGCTCCGTCTGAGGATGTGCTGTTAAGCTCTCCGGAAGGAATCAAAATGGCAATTGTCGTTGTTGCTACTGTCCCGATTATGTTGATATATCCATTTTTGCAAAAGCACTTTATGAAAGGCATGTTGATTGGCTCCGTAAAAAGCTAACTCAGCAACTCTTCGTAAAAAAAACCATCACAGCATAAATCAGTCCATATTCAGTCAATCAAAGCTCATGATAAAGTGGGCTTAGAAAATGAAAACGCTATAAAGAGAGGGGAAGTAAGATGAAAAAAGCATGGATGAGTTTGGTTTGTGTTATCCTCCTTGTCGGTTTGCTATCGGCATGCGGTTCTTCAAACGGAGGAGGAAATAAGGAAAGTAAGCCTTCTAATCAGACAGGAACCGAGCAGCAAACTGCCGATCCCGGCAAGCAGGATGAACCCGTCAAATTTTCTATGGCTAGAGGAACATTAGCATTAAAGGCTGTTGAATCAGTTACAGATATGAATAAAGATAAATGGGTGCTGGAGCTTGAGAAGCGAACGAATACAGATATGGATATTCAAATATTGCCGCATAAAGATTTTAAACAAAAAGTTTCACTTATGTTTGCAGGCAGTGAGCTTCCAGATGTGCTGGTTGCCTACCAATCTATGACACCTGCGAGCAAGGATATGCGTGGAGCAGTCGATGCCGGAGTGTTTATGCCGCTGGATGATTTGTTGAAGGAGCATGGCCAAAATCTGCTCGCAATGATTCCTGAGGAGGCCTGGAATGAAGTGAGATATGACGGGGAAATTTATTCTATTCCGCAATTTTTAACGGTTCAGTCACGCCGGGCAACATTTGTTCGAGCTGATTTGTTGGAGAAAGCTAATGTATCAGCACCGCAAACCATTGATGAGCTTCTTCCGGTATTGCGTGCTTTGAAGGGAATTGGTGTAGAGCAGCCTTTTGCCTTCCGTGAAAACTTCAAATACGCCGACTTTATTTTGGGGGCGTATGATGTATTGCCGTACAGTACAATGTACGAAAAGCAGGGAGACGAAATTGTACCTAAGTTTTTCAACAGTGAGAATATGATGAAAGCATTGGAAATGTATAAAACTATGTACGATGAAGGTTTAATGGCAAAAGATTTTGCTACAATTACAGGTGCAATGTGGACAAAAAGCCGTGAAGCAGGCAATGTTGGCTTTTACAATGCGAATGCCAATTCCTGGGGATCGTATGAAACCTCCCTGCACAATTCAGTTCCGGATGCTCGATTGGAATTAATTCCTTCTCCGATCGGTCCTGATGGCAAAGGCGGTCAAATGCTATATCAATCCACGTTGGAGCAGGCTTATTTGAATGCTAAGCTTGATCCGCAAAAAGCGGCTGCCATTATTAAGTTTTTTGACTATATGGCGACAGACGAAGCAGCGGAGTTTTTCAACTATGGTATTGAAGGCGAGGATTATACAAAAGACGGAGATAAAATTATTTATGAAGCACCTCAAGATGAGGCGGGACGCGATTCTGAAATTCGACGTGACTTTCTACGCGTGATTAAAGATGGCGGATATAATGCTGAGAAGCTTCCTTATGAAAATAGAGGAACAGAGATGCTGACAGCATTTGAAAATATATTGCCTAATGAAGGCAGAGGCGGTATTTTCTTCGATCCTGAGCTGGACAGTTATACACAATTTCCGGATCTGGCACCGAAATTCGATGAGCCATCCAAATTTATTTTGGATCATATGGTCAAGATGATTTATGGCAAGGAGCCGATTTCCGATTGGCCAAAAGTAATTGAAGAATGGAGAAAAAGCGGCGGCAACGAAATTATTAAAGAAGCAACAGAGCGCTTCAATAATAATGCAGGCATTCATATCGGACCGGACGCAAAGGTCGAATAAGCGTAGAAAAGACTAGGCGCCCCAACAGGGTGCCTTTTTAATTGAAAAAGCCATTTATTACAATTACGGAACATGGAGAATGATTTCCTAATAGCACTGCAATTCTCTAATTAAATATGTCATAATAAATACTATTGGAAAAATAACAACGTTGTTTGGTATCAAGAAGGAGGAATTCATTAATGAGGCAATCTATCAATGTGGCGAAGTTAACAACTAATCTTTTGAAGGATAGTGAGAAACGCGAAGAATTTCATGCGACTTTAAACAAGGTGGAGAATAAAGTATCGCAGATGATTGGGCAAATGGGCAATAAATCACCACATGTAGCTGGTGCAGACGGGATATATGACGATTTGCATCTTGATTGGTGGACATCCGGATTTTGGCCGGGGATGTTATGGATTATGTATGATATGACAGGGGATGAGCAGTATAAAAATGCTGCTTGGCGATGGGATGAGTTGTTGGAGCAGAAGATGATTCAGCCGAACAATTTTCATCATGATGTCGGTTTTCAATTTTTGCCAACGGCTGTTATTAAATATAAGCTGACCAAAGATGAGGATGCATTGCGGCGCGGTTTGTTTGCAGCTAATTTTCTGGCAGGCAGATTTAATATCGAGGGACGCTTTTTGCGAGCCTGGAATCAAGAGAAGCTGGGTTGGTCGATTATCGACTCTTGTATGAATTTACCGCTACTCTTTTGGGCAGCCAAGCAGTCGGAAGATCCAAGATTCGACCATATTGCCAAAGCTCATGCTGATACAGTTATCCAGCATTTTATTAGACCGGATGGCTCGGTTTGTCATATCGTCAGCTTCGATCCGGAGTCCGGCGAGTTTATTGAATCCCTTGGCGGTCAAGGTGCTGGGCCTGATTCCGGCTGGAGTCGCGGAGCTGCTTGGGCGCTTTATGGTATGGCATCTGCCTACAAGGAAACAGGAGAAGAAAGATATTTGCACGCATCGAAGCGAGTTGCCCATTACTTTTTAGCAAATCTGCCTGAAGATGATGTTCCTCATTGGGATTTCCGTGCAGCAGCCAACTTAAGTGATGAGCCTCGAGACACATCAGCAGCGGCGTGTGCTGCTTCCGGCTTGCTTGATTTGTCCTTACTGCTTCCAGAAGTGGAAGGGACCTTATATCGCCAATCAGCGCTGCGCATATTGCGTTCGCTTGATGAAAACTATGCGACATGGAGCAATCCTGCTCATGAAGCGATTTTATTACATGCTACTGGGCATAAGCCAGCAGGCCAGAACATTGATATATCTTTAATCTATGGCGATTACTTCTTTGTAGAAGCAGTAGCCAAGTTGAATGGCTGGAGCAACAATATTTTCTAACATCTATAATTTTATTCATGATTAAGAACATCTTTATAGGTTTAGAAAATATATGAACCTGACGGAATATGGATTTCGTCAGGTCTTTTTTTGTATTTGGCATTTGTTAAATAAAAATAATCTAATAACATCATTCGTTATTTGGTATAAGTAAACTTTACCTTTATAAAGAATAAGCTTATAGTTTATGTTCCGATCGATAGCAAAAGAATTATTCATAGGGAAAGGACGGGGTGAAAATATGAATGAAAACAATAAACAAAACAACGGAGACATGATGTCCGATAAATTTAATGCCAATGCAGCAATTGAAGCGATGCGGTCTGCCAAACGGATGGTTTTTTTTGGTGGGGCAGGAACTTCTACCGAAAGCGGTATTCCTGATTTCCGTTCATCAGGAGGATTATTCGCGCAAGCAGGTTATCCCTTTCCGCCAGAGCAAATGTTGAGCCGCTCTTTTTTTGATGCGGATCCGGAATTATTTTTTAAATTTTACAAGGAACAAATGATTCATTCAGAGGCAATGCCTAATCAAGCTCATTATGCTTTAGTCGAATTGGAGAAAAGAGGTATACTGCAGGCTATTATTACTCAAAATATTGATGGTTTGCATCAAAAGGCGGGTAGTTCAGCTGTCTACGAATTGCATGGTTCTGTTCATCGTAATTATTGTATGAGATGCAAGACGCCATATTCATTGAATTATATTATGAGCTCAGCAAAAACAGTTCCTTATTGCACAAGCTGCACTCAGAAGTCAGGCGGCGAACCGATAATTAAGCCAGATGTCGTACTATACGGCGAAGAGCTTGACAATGAGACCATTGAAAAATCAATTGAGGCTATTGTAGGTGCTGATGTACTTCTTATCGGAGGGACATCATTAACTGTTTATCCTGCTGGGGGATTTATAGATTATTTTCGCGGAGAGCATCTAATTATTGTTAATAAAGCGACGACAAAGCAAGATCATAAAGCTGACTTTGTAATTAATGAAAGCATAGCAGGAATATTGCATCAGGTTGTCTTATATTAGGCTTTTCCATATATCCTTTCCGGATGCTGCTGCATACCATAGTATATAACGAACATCCGGAGGGGAGCACTATGGATAAGCGAAAATTAATGATTATCTCCTATGCTATGTATATTATTTTCGCCATTATTATGGTGGCAAGTATTTTTTGCGAAAAATAACTGTTGCAGGTAAATGTTTTTGGGCAACTAGCTTTGTTTGCGATAGTTTTTCGGGACAACCCCTTTGGCTTCGCGAAAAACGCGAGCAAAGGTTTGATATGATCCATATCCAACCTCCATAGCGATCTCCGCCACGCTCATTTCAGTTGAAACAAGCAAGCTGCACGCTTGGCGGATACGCAGATCATGCAAAAAATGGACAAAGCTTTGCCCGGTTGTTTCTTTTATAACCTCACTTATGCGTGAAATGCTCATGGAAAACCGTTTTGCCAGACAAGAGAGTGTCAGCTCCTCTTGATAATGCTGATGAATATAATAGATAATTGGCCAGCTTGAAGTTTTGCGTGCAGCTTGAATCTGACTTGCTGCTGTAACATTACTTATCCCACTGTTCCCACCGTTTATAGCAAGCAGCCTGTCAAAAGTAATGAGTACCTCCTTTAGCTTGGCACGGAGCATAGCCAGCCGCCACTTGCTTTGTTGTTCATATTCACTAAGCATGCTTTGCATGAGAGCATGCATATGCTCGTGCTGTTTACCTTTCAGATAAATATACGATTTTACATCGGCTTGATCCAGAAGCGTCAACATATTGGCATTTTGGTGCTGATCAGCTAATAATTCCATTGCAAAATTACAATTATAAAGGACAAGCGTATTGCCTGGATGAGTAATAATTTCATGGATTTGATATGGCTGTACAAATGTAAACGTGCCAGGAGTCATAAGATGTTGTTCGCCGTTAATAATTTCGTAACCGTTTCCTTCAACAACATAGGAAAATTCTAAAAAATCATGCCTGTGCGCCCTGAATCCGTTGGTTAAAGTATGCAAGCTAATATGAAGCAAGGAATGCTCCATATTCGGAAAGGATTTTAGATAGTCAGGAAAATAAGTCATCGTTCCTCCGAAAAAATGAGATATAGACCGAAAAAAGAAAGCGCATTTAGTTCTCTTTTATTTTACCATAGCGGAAGAAGCTTGACAGACTTTAACCGAAAAAATGGAGGAATAGCAATGAGTTCATTTTCTAAAGTAAGAATCGGTATTATTGGAGCAGGCAACATTGGCAATGTTCATGCTTTTCAGTTTTCGCAACTGAGCGATTTCTGCGAAGTTGTTGCGATTACAGATATGAGCATGCCACTTGCAAAGCAAAGAGCAGCTGAGTATAAAATTCCCAATATTATGTCGTCTCCAGAGGAGCTTATTAATTGTAAAGATGTTGACGCTGTCATTATTGGCGTCCCCAATCACTTTCATGCTCCGCTCGCTGTTAAAGCAATTGAGGCTGGCAAGCATGTGCTGCTGGAGAAGCCAATGGCGATTCATGCAGATGCAGCCAGAGATATTGTAAGGGCTGCAACAGATGCCAGCCAAATCGTAATGATTGCACATCAAATGCGCTTTGAATCCATTGCTATGCAAATAAAAGAACAGATTGACCGCGGTGAACTGGGACAAATTTATACAGCAAAAACCGGCTGGTATCGACGAAAGGGAATTCCGGGCTGGGGAACTTGGTTTACCAAAATGGATGAATCTGGCGGAGGTCCGTTAATTGATATCGGTGTTCATATGCTTGACTTGGCGCTCTATTTGATGGGTAATCCGAAGCCTGTATCGGTTAGCGGATCAACCTATGCGCAATTTGGACCGAAAAGGAAAGGGATTGGATCATGGGGCAAGCCTGATTGGAACGGACATTACGACGTTGAAGATTTGGCTACGGCATTAATTAAAATGGAGGATGGCAGTTCACTTACGCTCGAGGTAAGCTGGGCAGTTCATATGGATACGGATAATGAGCCGTTTATTCATTTGATGGGCAGCGAAGGCGGCGCGTTTTACAGAGGGAAGAGCGGAAAGCTTTTGACAGAAAAATTTGATTGTCCTCTTGAAACTGCATTAGTAACCCCAGCGGATGATCAAGGGGAACGTGCACGATTGAGCCGAAATTTCTTAACCTGTATATTAGAGGGGAAAGCTCCGGAATCGAATGTAACTACAGGTTTTACGAATAATCTGGTCTTAGATGCTATTTATGAATCATCAAGAACTGGCAAGGAAGTTCAATTGGATTATCAGCTGTAGTAATGGCTGTACGAAAAATTGATGATAGGTGGAGATTGTAATGCTAAGGGGACTAACCAGCGCAGGTTTAGGCGAAATAAAAAGCAATCGGCAATTGATTGAACTAGCATCTGCCAATCGGTTTCAGACGGTTGATTTAAGTGCATATTCTTTAATAAATGAGCTGGGTGAGGAAAAAGCAAAGGCATTATTGCTTGAGCAAAAAATAACGATTGCTTCGATTTCGTTGCCTGTTGAATGGAGAAGAGATGAAGAAACATTTTTGAATGATCTGTCTAAACTTGCTGATCATGCAGCCGCCGCAGCTAAACTCGGCTGTTCAAGATGCTGCACTTATATTTTGCCTTCAACGGATTATAAAGCCGCTCATTTTATGACAATCGCTACAAGACGGTTAAAAGTTTGTGCAAACCTGTTACGTGCATATGGCATTCGTCTCGGTCTGGAATTTGTAGGACCGCATCATTTGCGTACCCAATGGAAAAATCCTTTTATTTGGTCGATGGATGAAACGTTGGATTGGATTAATGCAATTGCTGAGCCGAATGTTGGCTTACTGCTAGATGCTTTTCATTGGTACACTTGTCAGCATAGTATTGCCGAATTAGAGCAATTGACTGCTAATCAAATTGTCCATGTTCATCTTAATGATGCTCCTGATTTGCCTGTAAATGAAGTGCTTGATAATGAGCGCTTATACCCTGGGGAAGGGGTTATTGATTTGATTAGTTTTTTGCGAGTATTGCGCAAGTTAGGTTATACAGGATCTGTAACACAGGAGGTACTTACTTCTTCGCAGCCGACCAAGACTGCTGAGCTGCTTGCTGATCATTCTGGAAAGGCTTTTGACCAATTATTTGAAAAAGCAGGGATTTAAAGGGTTTTCTCCGATAAACATTTTTATTTATTGACAAATGCTATACTTCTAACGAATTTAAGGATGCCACTTCTGAAACGGAGGGCATCTTTTTTTATAATTGCTCAGCATAACATCACGCCTTTTATCAAATAATGAAGGTACAAATATTTTAGTTATGACAGAAAGGAGCCTTAAGATATGAGTGTCAAGGCAGGTAAAAAAAGTCGATTTAAAAATATGGCTATGTCGCCTAAAGAATATAAGCAGTTCGCCAAAGAGAAGGAGCCTCCGCGAACGATTTTCAAAAATTGCGTTCGGGCATTTTTGGTTGGCGGGGCGATATGTTTGACGGGGCAGGCTATTCAAGAAATATTTATTCAGTTTTTTGGTGTAGCAAAGGAAAATGCCAGTAACCCTACTGTTGCAGTTTTAATTTTAATCGCAGTTATTTTGACATGCTTGGGCGTATACGATAAGTTGGCGCAGTTTGCAGGTGCCGGGTCGGCAGTGCCGGTTACCGGATTTGCCAACTCGATGAGCTCAGCTGCCCTGGAGCATCGCAGTGAAGGAATGGTGCTTGGAGTCGGTGGCAATATGTTCAAACTGGCTGGTGGTGTTATTGTATATGGTACCGTAGCTGCATTTATTATCGGTGTCATTTATTTAATATTCGGTTTGGAGGGGCATCATGTACAAGGGTAACCAAACTTGGGTATTTAAAAATAAGCCAGTTATCATCGGGGCGGCCGCAGTTGTAGGTCCTGATGAATCAGAAGGACCGCTAGCTGCCGATTTTGATCTTGTGCATCCAGAGCTTGATTTGGGTGAGGCAAGCTGGGAGAAGGCAGAACGCAAATTAATGGAGCAAGCTTCACAATTTGCATTGCAAAAGGCCGGTTTGTCAGGGGAAGAACTGCAGTTGTATGTTGGCGGCGATTTGCTTAATCAAATTATTAGCACCACCTTTGCTGCAAGAACAATGGCTGTTCCTTATTTGGGAGTGTTCGGGGCTTGCTCGACTTCGATGGAGTCGCTTGCTATTGCAGCACTTACAGTTGATAGCGGATTTGCCACGGATGTAATGGCAGGCACTTGCAGTCATAACTGTACTGCTGAGAAGCAATTTCGCTACCCGACAGAATATGGCGCTCAAAAACCGCCTACCGCTCAATACACAGTTACTGGAGCAGGTGCAGCTGTCATATCCAAGAATGGAGATGGCCCTGTTATTGAATGTGCGACAATTGGCAAGGTTATCGATTTGGGAATTACTGATCCGTTTAATATGGGCGCTGCGATGGCTCCAGCTGCAGCGGATACAATAAAGGCTCATTTTACAGATACGGGTAGAATGCCAAGCGATTACGATTTAATTGTAACGGGCGATTTGGCAAGTGTCGGTTTGCCGATAGCCAAAGATTTGCTGCTGCAATCTAATGTCCCAATGAACGATACATTATTCGATGATTGCGGGCTAATGATTTATGATCGTTCCAAGCAGCTTGTACAGGCTGGGGGCAGCGGCTGTGCTTGCTCGGCGGTTGTCACCTACAGTCATTTGCTAAAGAAGCTTGAGTCTGGGGAGTATAAAAGAATTTTGGTTGTAGCAACAGGAGCGCTTCTTTCGCCTGTATCTTTTCAGCAGGGAGAATCAATTCCAGGTATTGCTCATGCTGTTGCAATTGCAGGAAAGGGGGCAAAGTAATGACGTTTTTTTGGGCTTTCGTTGTTGGCGGAGGAATTTGTGTAATTGGTCAGCTAATGTTTGATGTATTGAAGATGACACCAGCGCATACGATGGCGACCTTGGTTGTGCTTGGTGCCATCCTTGACGGCTTTTATTTGTACGAACCGCTTATTGAATTCGCAGGCGCAGGCGCAACAGTTCCTATAACAAGCTTTGGTAATGCACTGGTACATGGCGCTTTATCCGAGCTGGAGACAGAGGGATGGATCGGTGCGCTGTCAGGGATATTCAAAGTCACTAGCGCAGGTATATCTGCGGCGATCATCTTTTCATTTCTGGCTGCTTTATTTGTAAAGCCAAAAGGATAGCAGCACCATAGGGTTACTGATACAAGCTGGTGCGAGTATTTAAATTGCAAAAGAAAAGACCGTTATCCGTTAGCAGGATAACGGTTTTTTGGCATTGATTGTATGCTGTCATTACGAAATTTTTTCAGGTTATGGTCCATTTTTTCTCATTCGTATTTGCAAATAAACCAAGAACCCCGTCTTTAAAAGTTGTCATTCGATAAGTTCTCACGGCTGAGCTTGTAAAGGTACTTTTCAATATAGTACGTTTACGTTAAAATATAAATAAATGAAACTTAGTTTCATTAGATAAAAACAATAACTGTATTCATTATTAAAAGATAAAAGGAGAGATTATGAGAACAATATTTGATACTCATTTACACATCATTGATCCACGTTTTCCTTTAATAGAGAATCAAGGGTTTTTACCTGAGCCTTTTACTTGTAATAACTATGTAGATAAAGTTCAGGATTTATGTATTAAAGGTGGTGCCGTTGTATCCGGTTCATTTCAAGGGTTCGATCAAACTTATTTGATTGATTCATTGCAAAAGCTCGGTGAAAATTTTGTGGGAGTAACGCAATTGCCTCATGATACATCAGATGAAGAAATAATAAGATTGCATGGCTTCGGTGTGAGGGCCATTCGTTTTAATGTAAAGCGAGGAGGTTCAGAAGACATCTCTCGTTTAGACTACTTTGCAAGGAGAGTCCATGAGTTAGTAGGATGGCACGCAGAATTATATATTGATTCTACTTCATTACCTGAAATTGCAACCAAATTAGAAAATTTACCTGCCGTATCCGTAGATCATTTGGGCTTATCAAAAGATGGGTTTAATAACCTTCTTTCTTTAGTTGATAAAGGAGTAAGAGTTAAAGCAACTGGCTTTGGTAGGGTTGAACTTGATGTAGCACAGTCTATCCGTTCAATCTATTCGGTGAATCCAGATGCTTTAATGTTTGGGACGGACTTACCATCAACGAGAGCAAAGAGACCATATGATCACTCTGATATTGAATTGATTTACAACATTCTTGATGAAGATCAAACTGAAAAAGTTTTATATAAAAATGCGATTAATTGGTATTTGAATAAATAGCTATTATAGCGAAAGAAGCTTCTGGCACGAACCCCAAGATAAATTCAAAAACACCAAACAGAACAGACAAGGAGCAAGATCATCCACGACGATTTTGTTCCTTTTTCTTCATGAATGAAAGAATAAAAAATCCTTTGGCTGCGACGAGTGGAAACAACTTAGTATTTTAAGCGAGGAAAAACAACTCATAAACAATTTATATAATGTGGCACATCATATAAAAATGCTTGATGTATAGGGATTTTATTCATCTTACAGAACCAATACTAATCGTATATTCATATTTTTTTCTCGACAGG
>JBEBPB010000039.1:0-38636 GCA_040396195.1 Paenibacillus nanensis | reverse complement strand
ATAGTTATGGAGCGGGTGATGGGAATCGAACCCACGCTATTAGCTTGGAAGGCTATCGATGGTGTTATTCCCTCAAATTCCATCATCTCCAAACCCATGATAACAAAGTGAATACGCATTTTTTAGTAGTCAGTAAATGTCTATGGTATTCATAATAAAGAAATATTTTGTCACTTGTTTGTCACCTCTTATGAAGCAGTGAGTAAATATTCCTCTAACATAATCCCAAACGCTTGGTAATATTATATGATACTTGTCCGACATGTAAAATAGCGAGGAGCATAAACCCCCTTTGTTTAAATAGAAATATTTACCTAGTTCTGATAGACTTACATTACTATCGAATCTAGGGGGAAATTATGCGAATATTAATATCATTACTTTTATGTATTTTACTAATTGCAGGTTGTGGTACAACAAATGGCTCTAATGCCAAAAACGAATCAGATCATGTTAAAACTGATCTAAGATCTCCTGAAAAAAAATTTATTGAAGATAAAATGGATAGTTTAATAAAAAGTACAAGCTCACTCATTGACTTGACTTGGAAAACAACTGTTACAGAATCAATAGATAACTTCCAAAGTGGGGTGTTGAAAGCAGAATCAACAATTTCTGACTTAGAACTATCAAAGCAACAATATGATAATAAGATAAAGGAAATTGAAAGTTTTGACTTTCCCGAAGAATTAAATTTTTCGGAATCAGCAATAATCTATATTAATAGTACTATGGAGAATCTAGTTATAGCGATCCAGAAGAGAACTGAAATAATAGACTTTCTTATTGATGCTGTAAACAAGGGAGTTATTAACAATGAAACAATACAAGAGGTTGAAATGAAATTAATAGTAGCAAATGCCTCTCTTGATTTATCTGCTAAAAGTTACGGAATGGTATTCGAAAATTTGGATTGATTCTCTAAAGTTTACAAAATCCCAAACGCTTGGTAGTTATTGAATTATACCGCTTTATTTTATCTATAATATTTTCTTATAATAAGTGACTGGGTAGGTGTGCTGATTGACTGTATATCAAAACAAATTAGTTGCTTTTATTGACATTCTAGGATTTTCCAATCTAGTTTCAAATAGTGATAATGACCCTTCTAAAGCAAGCCTTATACTAAGTACACTCAAAGAACTAGAAGATTATATACAAAAAGAAAATTCCATAAATGAAATTACAGAAACTTTTAATAATCATCACAAAAGTAAGATTAAATACACGCAGTTTTCTGATAGCATTGTTTTAAGTGCAGATATCATATTCAATAAAGTAGGATATGAAGAAATAGGTTTCATTGAGATTCCAGATTATAATAGTTTACTAATTTTATGTAGGAATATAGCTTTTTTACAAGCTAGGCTGATAAATAAAGGGGTTCTTATAAGAGGTGGATTAACATGGGGACAAATTTATCATGAAAATAATATATGCTTTGGACCCGCCTTTATTAGAGCCCATAAATTAGAATGTTCACTAGCGAAAAACCCTAGAATTATTATTGATCCAGACTTAACTGACTTAAGTATAATTCCTACTCCTTACCAAAGTGTCAAGGATTATCATATAATGATGGACATGTTAAAGAAAGAAGTATTTACAATAGATGAAAATGATAATTTATACTATATAAATTATTTTAAGGTGAAAAGTCTAAGGGAAAACATTCATTCTATCCAGACAAAAATCAATGAAGAAGCTGCCTCGCTTGATTATGAGAAGGATAAAAAAATACTAGATAAGTACCGATGGCTAATAGATAAAATTAATTATATTGTTTAAAAACAAAAAAAGCCTGCTAACCAGTTACGGTCGGCAGGCTTTGTCTTATTTATTGATTAATACCGTTCTAGTATTACCATCCCACTCCACAGTTGCATCCAACGCCTCAGCTACCGCTCGCACAGGTACAGAAGTCACACCATTTTTAAGTGTCCCCTTTTGATCCAGCAGTTTACCGTTAACTTTAATATCAACCTGGTCACTGACTGCCGCAGGAAGATCTGGAGGAGAAGTTGCAGGCGGCACGTATTTGCGTCCAGTGAATAGGCAATAAGCTTTTACAGCAGCTTCTGCGTATGCTTGCCAATTTGTCTTTAAGCGTGCTGCATCAGCTGCATTACTGCAAAATCCATACTCATTAATAACGGTGGATACATCGCCCGACCAACGGTGCATAAAATAGTAATCATCACCGTTAGATTGTGTCTTACTAAATGTAGGCGTTGCTCGCTTGATTTGCCCAGCAGCCGTTATCTGGTCAACGATCATTTTCGCTAGTTTTCCATTGGAGTATTTGCTATGGATTACCTCGATCCCAGATGCAGAAGCGCTCGTAGACGCTGCCGAATTGATATGATTGCTCATACAATACTTAGCTCCGCTGTTTTTGACCATAGCAGCCCTCTCGACATTGCCAAGAGATACATCAGCATCTCTCGTCAACGCAACCGACACGCCTAGCTCTTTAAATCGCTTATATTGATAAAGTGATATGTGCAGCACCATATGCTTTTCAATAATTCCGTTGCCACTGGCTCCCGGATCGTTGCCGCCGTGACCTGGGTCAATGATCAATTCCGGTTTACTTTCACGAACAAACAATTTCCCTGGATCAAACTGAATCACAACGGCGTGATGAATGACTCGCTCCACATAATTTCGGCTCATGTCGGATACGTGGTACTGGCGCTTTTTGTTTACTTTGTCGATCTCCATCAGATCGAGCAGCTGCCGGTTATTGGTCGCGAATGTTGTGGACCAACCGCCATCAAGGTTGACTGACTCAGCATAACCGTAATGAGCTGCCATGATGCCAGCCTCTTTACTTGTCAGCCCTTTGTCATAATTACCTCGACCGTCAACCAGGATGAGCCCTAACGTACCGTCAGATTTGATGCCTGCGATCATGCGGGGATTAGCGCCAAGCACGTCTGATGGAGTCTTTTCAGCATCAATCGGTGGATCAATCGCTTTGCCGGCTGCCGTCAGTGTAGGCACGCCAACAACACCCAGCTTAACGACTGCTGCACTGGGCAACCTGCCGATCCCAAAACGTCCGTCTCTATTAAACAGATGCGGTCGCCCCTCGGTTTTGCCGATAACGTCCGGATATATCTCCTTGCTGTCTTTGTACGTCCTCCCCAGCAGCGTGCCATCGGCTGCAAAATATGAAGCGTTAAACACAAGCCAGTTGCCGCCGTGCTGCTTGACTACATCGGCAAGTATCTGGCTGACCGTCTTACCCTTGGCGATCACTAGCTCTGTTCGCATGACAGCTGCAGGCGGTATGTCTACCGCCCGTATATCAGTCCAGCCTTGTGACTTGGAATTGGCTCCGCTGAGCGGATAAGTTAACGGGCCTTCTTCGACTTTACCTGCTTGGACCCGTATACGCTTATGTGCGATCATGCGAATCACCTTTCTTTCCATTACTAACCTGTGAAAGACGATCTTTAATGGCATCTGGCATTGGCACGCCCAATACGCCTAGATTCTCCGTTACAGAAAGCCCCTCCCGGGCAATATAAAAGAAAATGGCTGCTGTCCTGCAAAGCCCAGATAAATCACCTAACCATTGATCTACCAAAGTAGCTAGCCCTATAACAACAAGAACAATTATTTTTCTGATTCCACCCCAAAACATTACCTCACTGTCAACTGTTTTAGTCTTTAAGGCCTTAAGCAACCCACTCACATAATCAGCAATCATGAGAAATAATAGAATCTGCAATCCCTTATCCCATCCACCTAAAAAACCTGCAATTCCAGTTAAAATTGTGCCTACAATACCACCAAAAGCAGTTTCTTTACCGCTAGACCCAACAGCAGCGGTTAATATGGTTTGACCTAATTGTTTAAACATTTGCATTATCCTCTCTTAATGAAAATTTTTCTGACCAATAAAAAAGACTCCGATTACTCGGAGCCTAGAGGTTTGCCATCTGTGTCATACCCAAGGATTTCAAGGCGATCCTTAACCGCTTTTTGTGAAGAAGTTGGAACTTGCTCAAAAGTAATGTCTCCATAAATAATAAGAGAAGCCATAACAATAACCACAGTAACACCCCCTTTCATGGATTTTAATAATAACCGTAATAAAAGACGGCTAATGACGTTCATGTCATCCACCGCCTAAGAGCATCGAATATATTTCAAATAGTGCATTTTTATTTTCTCGGTCTTTTTCCTCGATCAAAGTTTTGAGATGTGTATTCTCAGCTTCCAACTGTTCCATACGTTCATCGGCGCTTATCGGTACCGCTGTAAACAACCCAGCAGCATAGGCATCTGCAATAGCTTGTGTATCATCTGTTTGCATCGTAGCTTCGTACTTACCGCCATCTTGCACAACGACATGATACTCAGTTACGGTAATCGTTTGCCGATCACTACCATCTGATAATCGTCCTGTCGTGTATGTGCGTGTATTTGGTGTAATAGATAGTATTTGCATAGCGTCCTCCTTATACTTTTATTTGGAATGTAACTCCTGCAGCTCCATTTCCGCTATTGGCATTGGCACCTAGTCCGCCGTTTGCTTGAAGGGTAAGAGTTCCAGTATATTGACGCGCCCAAACACTAACAGCTCCACCACCACCGCCGCCTGCTATGGAATTTCCGCCACTTCCAGCACCACCGCCGCCGCCACGACAGTCATAAAGTGCTAGCTCTAATAAGATTTGAGGGGTTATATTACCATTTGGTAATTTACCATCATCTTTTTGCCCTGATCCACTACGACCACCACCACCACCTATGCCACTACCGCCACCCGTTCCACGACCTGCCCCTCCGCCTTTCCCACCTGAACCACCCCCAGCACCAAGTATGCGTCCGATTGGATGTAGGTATCCTTTAGTACCACTACTTCCACCAATGGCGGCATATCCAGAAAAGTCAGTCGCTAATGTTGTATCTTTTTCTTCTTTAAAAGCACCTTCTGAAAATGATCCAGCATTAGTAGCACCAGCTTTTAAAAAACCATTTCCTCCATTCGCTCTTATCGTCCCTGATCCACTTACTTTTTTTGAGACTATTAGTAAAACCCCACCACCACAGCCTCCCATCACTTTCCCAGAGCCCAGTTCTACTCCCCCGATAGGGTGTCTAACGTTAGTATAGCCACCTGTTTCCGAACCACTTGGACCAGAAATATCGATTGCCGATGTAGCAGACTTAAACTCAATTTCCTCGGCGAAAATGGAGAATGGCGTTTGCGTAATAGTTAGTGTAACTCCCGCATTAATTGTTAGTTTTTTAACCTTTCGATAACCTGTAGTATCGTTCCATGTTGTATTACTACTAATCGTTACATCCTGATCCCCAGCAAAAGGGAATGTACCATATTGCCCAAAGTAATTACTTAGTGTTGGATCGCCACCCACGCTTACCCACTCCGTTCCGTTAAAAACTTCTACATTTCCTTCGTTATACCTTAATGTCAAGTCACCCTGCAGACGTGTATCTAAATCCTCAAGTTTTTCTTCAACTGTTTTATTGTCAGCAGTTTTCACGTTTGAAGCGATCGTCGTCGGATTATGCTTTGTGTAGTTTCCATCCGGCCGCTTACGTAAAAGATCAACATTTTTCGTTTCTACAATAGTTCCTGCCATCCCCGCACCTCCTATTAAATTTCTCTATACCACCAATCTCCTGCCTCGATGCCTGTTGGCTCTGTTGGGCTAGCAACAATAAGCCCGCCAGATGTACCCGGAGGACCCTGTATCCCCTGCTCACCGCGATCACCTTTGTCACCTTTCGGTCCTTGGATGCCTTGTATGCCCTGCGGACCTTGTATTCCTTGATCTCCTTTATCGCCCTTCGGACCAGTTTCACCTTTCAAGCCTTGAATACCTTGAGGTCCTTGCGGGCCTTTTTCTCCAGTATCACCTTTTGGTCCCTGCAAACCAGTTGCTCCGGTTGCTCCGGTATCGCCCTTATCACCTTTAAGCCCTTGGGTGCCTTGTGGACCAATATCACCCTTATCACCTTTCGGACCAATAAGGGATTTACCATTGCCCCACGAACTTGAAGATTTAGGACCAAAGATTACATTTGACGAGGTGTTTATATAAAAGTCGCCATCAGAGCCGGTTGCGGACGTTGGGTTTGTAGTACCACTCAGAATGGTTTTTCCATCCGCGCCCTTCTGACCGCTTGCTCCAGTGTCGCCCTTAGGCCCTTGCAATCCGGTTGCACCAGTATCCCCTTTGGGGCCTTGAATACCCTGTATCCCTTGATCACCTTTTTCGCCTTTTGGGCCTTGCAAACCTGTGTCACCTTTCGGACCTGTATCTCCCTTTAAACCGGGTTCCCCTTTATCTCCCTTTGGTCCAGCCAAGCCCTGTGGACCAGTATCACCTTTTGGTCCCTGAATGCCCTGATCACCTTTTGCTCCAGTTAAACCAATTGGACCACGCTCTCCAGTATCTCCTTTGGGCCCTATTGGTCCCTGTGGGCCAACATCACCCTTGTCGCCTTTTATTCCCTGTAATCCTTGTGGACCGGGATCACCCTTTGGTCCTTGTAGCCCTTGATCCCCTTTTGGACCAGCAGGCCCTATTGGACCCTGCGGTCCTTCCTGTCCGCGTTCCCCCGTAGAGCCGATTAACTGAGTACGGCCGACTTGGGTTTGCAGAGAACGAACAACGCTTGTAATCGTTGGAATCTCATCGCCGAGAAGTACTTCAATTTTAACTTCCTGTTCATAGATTTCTCGCACTTCGATAATTCGTGTATTTGATTGTAAGCCCCAATCAAGATTTTGCAGAGTAACAATGTCGCCGAGATCCCAATCCTGTTCGTAAATGAAGCTTCCAGTATCGATTACCTTCCCGTCAAATGTTTTTATCTGCCTGTATCCGGCCAGTTTGACCTCGCCAAGTTCAGCAATCTCTGCCGCATCAGCAGCCTCAGACGCATCTAAGTAAACCTCGCGGCGGTCGAATCCAGATGCAGTTCCGATCACCAACACTGTCTGATCTTCTTCTTCGCCAGGTCCTCCTGCATAACCAACATTGCGGTAACTAGCATCAGAATCAATAAATTGCTGACTAGAGACGTTATCAAATCCGCGCGAAAAAATAACAGGCGGGTTGGTGGATTGCTCAACTGTCAAATCCCGGCCTGTCTGAACGTCGAACACCCATCTCTTGGTGTCAAAATTAAGGCTAACTTGCCATCCAAGCTCGCATCTGTTCGCAATTTTCACTATTACTTGGTCAAGTGGCTCATATCGTGTTTGCCACGGTATTTCGATGCCTCTAGCTTGATCTGGCGCACAAATAAAAAACGGCATCTTCCGCTCCGGATAAACGCCGTCTACAATATGCCGATTAACGTAATACTTCATGACTGTTTCAGCTGCTCCGCGAACACGGTCGTAACTGTCTGTAATTGTTAACCTTCGATCAAGGATGCCGCCGAGTGTAGGACCTTTAACCACGACTGTCTCGGAGCCGTCCTCGTTTAGCTTTATATCGCGACTGATAATATAACCAGCTTTTTGTGTCTGATTTCCTAAAAAGATGACTCGATCTTTAATGAGTTCATCAACATAGCGTTTACCAACCGCGATATGCAATTCAAACTCGCCAGCGCGAAAGTGCCGGCGAATGAACTGGAGACTTTCGTAATTATCAATCTCGCCCAACAAATTAAAATCTAGATCAATAATTCGAACCGGTTGCATGATCTACACCTCCCGGAACCACAAATCCCCTGATTCGAGGTCGGGTGGCTCAACCTCCCCGATCATGACCCGTACACCAAGCACATTCTGGACGCTATCGAACCAATTTTCCCATGCAAGTTTGATCTGCTGCCATTGTGTGATAATGTTTTCTTCATCATTTGCCCAAGCTGCTTGTATGTCTGAAAGAGCATTATTCCAAACATCCCACATTTCCTGCGCTGGAATTGTTATCAAACTGGAAACAAGACCGCATGCGCTGGTCAGGCGCTCGTCTGTTATGTCACTTGATACAATTGATGCGCTTCCTTTCCGTACCCTCACTTGTGCCAAGCCAAGCTCTTTAATGTAAGTTTCGTCAGTAAGCGCAGGCACGGCAGGACTACTTGACGGTGTTCCTTTTTTGACGTGGATTCGGATTTCTCGCGCCACCTCGTCGAAGCGTATAACAATGCGGTCGATCCGGTCGAGCATGGCATCAGCAGCTTCCAGGGTTTTTGTAAGGTTTTCATCGTTATGATACATATACCCTCTGATAAATGCGTATCCCGGTTGCACCACTACACCAAGCCCGCTGCCAAACGTGACTTTTAAACCGGCATTGCCGTTTTGCGAATAAAGACCATCTGACAAAAATCGATTGAAGTATTCAGCAAATTCACTGGCCAAGTATTCTCGCGGATCTTCGGCAGTCGAGTTAAAAAATCTAAAATGCTCCATGCATGTCACACCTCCTATGCACCCATATATCTATTGCGGTAGCTGATCGATACGGTTGCGGATTCAATCTCGTCGTCGCTTGCATACGACACGATGTTGTCACCAACCTGCAGCTGCCAAAACGTGCTGCCGAGCGATATCCAATTTAGAACATTCGTCCGGCCTCCATTATCGTCCACGATCTCAACTCTCTTGTTACCAAATTCTGTTGTTACAACAAGAGTATCATTCCTTGTTAGGATCCGATTCACTTGAATGTATTCCCCCGTTGTCTCATTCGTAACGATAGGATTCGAAGCCGGTCCACGAAATTCAATCCAGATAGGCGTTTCAACGTCCCCTTGATTAATGACATTAATTCGCTTCGGTCCACGCATGGCAAAGCGTGTCGGCAAAACAAGCCTAAAACTAATGCCTCCTAGCCAAGTCGTGATAACTTCGGACTGCCTATAAACATCAAGCAAAAAAGGCAATGGACAAATTAGCGAGATAGTAAACATTTGATTATAAACATGACGTTCTCCCCATACAGGCCCATCATCCGCTATCGCTTCTGCACCATAGCTACGATAGTCATTTGTGTAAATTAAACGGCCGCCTAACTTTGGATTAAGTACACGACTCATAAACCGACGTAGCTCGTATAATTCCTCTTGTGAACTGGCAATAATAGCTCCTTGCAGTGTGATTGGTCGATCTGGTATCTGCACACGGGATATTGATGATCCATCTTGAAACGGGCTGCGCGTTTTATGAAGCTCCGCTGTTACAGCACCCAGCCCATCGATTTGGGAAAGGAGAAACGGCTTAGCGTTGTCAAACAAAATTGCTTCGCCTCGGGAATTGATATATTCGAGTTTTTGCATATTATTTCTCCCTCCTAAAAACCCACTAATTGCTGTGCAGTTTTTTGCGTTGCTCTGCTTACGTCAGACGGTGATGTAACCGGCGTGTTAAAAGTATTATTAACTGTTACGTTTTTATTGTTGGTTGTGCTCGATGCTCCAACGCTCTTGTTTGCCTGCTGAGTAGATGCTGTGGACATAGCAGATAAAGCAGCGTTGCGCGCAGCATCGATCTGACGGTTAATATTTTCGATCAAGGTTTGGATTTGCATCACCTTGTCTTTAAATCCCTCAAACATTTTTTCCCCTAACGTTTGACCCGTCAATTTATATGATTCACCAAAGCCTTCAAGCAGCTTAATGATTTCGTCCTGTTGGTTTTGAATAATCATTTTCTCAGCTTCAGCTTGCAAAGATTTAGCGAGTAATAATTGATTATAGTGTTCCTGCGTATCTTTAAGCTGTTGATCCAAAGAAGTCTTTTGTGCAGCATACACTGCATTGATGTGAGCCTGCTGCGCTTCATACTCAAACTTAAACTGCTCTTTTTTCTGATCAAGTTGACGCTTTACAGCATCCAATTCATCCTTGAGCTTGTCTTTAAGCTCTTGTTGCTCATCCCTCAATGCTTCCTTTTTATCCTCAAGCTGTTCCTTCTGATGCCGTTTCTCCTGCTCAGATAGGACCTTATTCAACTCTTTCTGAAGCTGGGCTTTGTTGAACTCATCGTGTTCGTATTCAATCAGATTTCGCAGGCGATCGATTTTCTTTTGATCCTCCGCATTCATCTCATCACGCGATTTTTGCTTTTCGGCTTGGTTGAGCGCATCAAGCTCTTTTTGAATAGCATCAATCTGTGCGTTATATATTCGATTAATCCGTTCAACCTCAGCGTCAGCTGCCGCTTGAGCTGCTTTGGTGCGAGCATCATAAACTTGTTTAATTGCTTCAAGCTGGCTCGATTTCCATTGCTCATTGGCATCACGTTCAGCTTTAAGCCTATTCTCTGCAGCTTCTTTTTCTGCCTGGTACTTTGATTTCAATGCATCCTGCAAACCTTTAGAAAGTTCATTTACACTTTCGATCTGCGCTTTGCGTACTTCCTCGTTATAATCTCTTTGTAGCTGCAGGCGCTCATTGGTTTGAACCCTTATAGCTTCTGTGATTTCACGTTCAATTTGCCGTTTTTCGGCTGCTGTATAACGATCATCTGCTAAAACTTTTTCTAGATAACTTTTATTCAAATATGTTTGTTCGTTAATCAACTTATCTTTAAGTTTGAAGATTTCTTCATCAGAAAGTTTTTCACGAACTATGCGATCTTCGAGAGCCGCTTGTAATTGATGGCTGGTGTACTGAAAATAGTCAGTTCTTGCCCTCTTCTCAGATTCGATCTTGCGCTGTGATGCTTCAAAAATCATGTCATCTATACGCTCGCGTTCTTCTGCTGAATCTGCATAGAGTTTTCGTATGTTTCTAAGTCGTTCTATTTCGCTTGTTTCGCTGAGCTTACCAAGCTCTTTTTCACGTTCGAATGCTTTTAGGGCTGCATCAAGAGTGCGATCCCCAATTGCTTTCTTAACATCATAAATGCGTTCCTCGATGGCCATCCGTTCCTGCGCTGTATTAATATGCTTGGCTTTAATTTGCTCAAGAGTCTTTAATTCGCTTTCAAGAGAGAGTTGATCTAATCTTTTTTTGTGTTCAAGCTGCCTATATGCTTCATCAAGCGCCTTATTTTCATAGGTTTTACTTCCACTTCTCCCTTCTTTCCCCTTCTTCCCACCCCCTCCGCCACCAGAATAAGGGGTTACTTTAATAATAGGAATGTCCTCAGGTTTCATATTGACAAGAGCTTGTAATGAAGCAGCTTCACCACGGAGCCGTTCAAGCTCATCGTTCATACGCCTAACTGCAGATTCGGCAAGGCCACTAGAACCAGTAATCTTTGTTATTGATTCAGCAATTTTAATTGCTGCTTCCTGCTTGGCGATTGCATTATTCTTCTCATGTAACGCTTCAGTTGCCTTGGCTTGAATACTCGCCCATTCAAGTGCTATCTCACGTTCTTTTACCAAGATTAGACCATTAATAGCTTCAATATTAAGCCCTGTGGCTGTAACAAATTGCGGAAATTGACGGGCTAATTCATTTTGAGCTGCAGTCCACTCATTAGAACCTTTTTTTGCCGTGCTATAGGTTTTGACAAGATCCTGAATACTTGCTATTTCTTGTTTGCGGCCTGCAATTGTCTTGGCTTGATTATTGATTTCTGACGCAGTTTCTCTCTTAGCATCACTAACAGCTTTGGTGTAAATTTGTAAAGCATTCTTTAATTCGTTCATACTTTCCGTTGATAATTTTCCAGTCTCATCAACATACTTAAGAGTTACACCAAACTCAGCAGCTACTGCTTCGGTTTTCTTCATGTCAACGCCAAGTTCTTTAATAGCTACATCCAGGGCTAATACATTATTTCCATTTTGGGCTGCATTACTTTCAGAAGCTTTATCAATAAGCTTCTGGTACGTGTCGATCAGTTCATTAAGCTTATCGATCTTCTCCTGAGCTGCTTCGACTTCGCTTCGTTCAATCCCGTTTTGCTGCACCTCTTGCAGATCAGCTTGCGCTTGAGCTAGTTCTTCACTCGCCTTTTTTGCTTCTTCCATGCTGTTCTTTATAGATAGAAACGCTCCAACAGCTACAGCAAGTCCGGAAATAACTAACCCTATTGGGTTGGTTGCAAGGAAATTAAGTGCGACACCTAGACCCTTCACTACTGGTATCAAAGCAGAAATACTCGTTACTAGTTTTCCAGTAAGAATTAATAGAGGTCCAGCCGCTGCTGCCATGGCTACAACAGTGATGATCCACTTTTGAGAACTGGCATCCAAATTTGCAAACCACTCTGCTCCCTCTTCAATAGAGTTCATTAACGGTTCAAGTACATCTAATGCCGACATTAGAGCTGGTACAAGCGCATCACCCAATGTTATTGCAGAATCTACAATTCGATTTCCTAACATTTTCAGTTTTGATGCTGTTGTTTCATAACGTTGCTCAGCCTCGTTTGTCAAAGCGACATTCTCTTCCCAGGCTCTAGTTCCTAAATCCAAACTGTTTCGGAATAAATCACCGGCATTAGATGCGCGAAGCAATGCATCGCGAACACGAATTTCAGACAACTTCAAATCATCCAAAACAGCAAATGTGTTTTTCCCAGCGGCAGACATTTTGCCCAAACCTTCGATAAATGATGCTAATGCGCCAGCAGCGTCCTTTTCGAATGCAGTCTTGAACTGCCCCGTTGTCATGCCGGCCACACCTGCAAAGGTATCTAGGTTTTTGCTTCCAGTCATAACAGCTTGGGACATCTCGATCATGACACGAGAAAATGCCGATCCCCCCGCCTCTGCCTCAATACCAACAGAACTGAGTGAGCCAGCAAAAGCGAGTATCTGCGCTTCTGTTAAGCCGATCTGCTTTCCAGCTCCCGCTAATCGTAAACCCATCTCAGTAATTTCTGACTCGGTTGTAGCCAAGTTGTTCCCTAGAGCTACGATTGTGGATCCAAGTCGATCGAACTCAGATTGCGGCATTTGTGTAATGTTGGCCAACCGCGCAAGGGCTGTAGCTGCTTGTTCAGAGGACATGTTCGTGGCGACACCTAAGTCAGTCATTGTCCTAGTAAAACCCATGATCGCTTCATTTTTGATACCAAGTTGTCCTGCTGCTTCAGCTACCCCTGCAATTTCAGTCGCTGCAGATGGTAATTGCTTAGACAATTCACGAATCTCATGCTCAAATTTCTTAAATTCTTCCTCTGTCGCATCTACAGTCTTACGTACCCCAGCAAATGCTGATTCAAAGTCAATGGAAGCTTTGCCTGCCGCAACACCAGCGCCTACAATTGGAGCAGTCACCATAAAAGATAAGCTCTGACCCGCCTGCGACATCGACTTACCTATATCATCCAGTTTCTTTGCAGCCGCATCTAACGTATCCGATGCCTTTTGCCATGCAGTGGCGTGTTTGTTTATTTCATCTGTCTGTTTATTCAGTTCATTAGTTGTGGACTGAAGCTCATGATGTAACTTGTTATATTGGGCAACGGCTTTGTTTAGCTTAACTTCCAGTTCTTGCGTTTCCTTTGCATCCTTGCCCTTTGCCTTGGCCGCTTCCTCATGTCGCTCTTTGAGTTTAATAATGCGCTGACCTTGAATTTCTAGTTGTTTAGTCAGTCCATCGGTTTTTGTTTTTAATGCCTCTTGTGAGCTAGCATGTTCCCCAAGTCGCGTACTGGCAGCCTGAAATTCTGACTGGACAACATTCATTTGACGGGAGAGCGCAGCCATTGATTTTTCAACACCAGTATCATCAATGGATAGCTTTGTGACAAGGTTAGATACTTCAATTTCTTCTGACATTTGGACTCACTCTCCCTCCCTCAAATGAATTGGTCGATATAGCTAGTCGATGTCTTTGCTTGTTCAGCACTATCTTCCAGCCCGTGATATTTTTTATGTGCATCCCATAAAGCAAACAACTTTTTAGGTGTACAGCACCAAAAAACCGCCTCACTCATTCCGAGTAAGACGGTTCCGATGTAGTAAATCCAAGCCCAATCCCAACCTTCCTGATCTTGTGTGGGTTGACTGGTACTGGATTCTTTTTTTGAATTGGGTAGGGCTACCGATATAGCATTTACGACTTGTTGTGTAAGTAAAAGCCTGTTGTCTACATTGATACATAATTCAATATGGTCTTCTGTTAGTTGCACCTCATGAGCAAGGCCGAGTCTCAATACTTTGGCTAACTCAGTAATCGGGTTGAGTTTTAATGCTAATAGAGTTTTAGGTATCGAATGGTACTCCTGCTCCATATCGTAAAATGCGCTCATATCGAATAGCAAGTACCTCGTTTGATCAAGTTCTACAGCTAGATATTGCTGTTTCACAGCTTATGGAGTTCCTTCTGTCGGTACTGCTGTAAACCAATTCGCAATTCGATCTGCAGCATTCGGATCGTTTCCATCTGCGCGGAATCTCCAATGAGCATCGTACATCCTTTTCAAGAATATACCTCTAATCGTTGGAGTTTGGAAGTTTGGCGTTCCTTGTTTGGTTTGAGCCTCTTCCGTTGGCAACTGGAACTTTCCCTTCAGTAGCCATGTATAACGAAAGCTGCCGTCACTCATGCTGCGCTTAAACCCTAAAGCAACTTCTGGTGCCTGATCATCAGCATTATCAATTAACAACCCATCTTCCGTTAATCTTGATCCAAGCAGCTCAGCCTGCATTGCGAATGGTAGATCCGCAACGCCAATTTCCACTGCGATTTCACCTAACGCATTTGCAGTCACAACAGGTCCATCATTGCCAAAGAGTGTGGCCGAATTAACAGTAGGTGTTATATTTGCTTGGATTGCTGGTAGCATTAATTTGGGCGTTCCATATGTTACCCCTGTTTTATCATCTTTTATAAGTATGGCATAGTGAATATCCTGCAAACCTACAGGTACGGTCACTTTTTGGTTTTCTTCTGGCATAACTATCAACTCCTGTAATGTATTTTTTTATAACGCAATATTTTGTGATATGTTTGTGTGCCGCTTTCGTAACGATCAATGGAGCTTGTACGAATAAAGTTAAGTTCTTCCATCACTTCGTTTGCTGCAATTGTAATTGCTGCCGTATTGCCTGGCGACCATACATCGATTTGAAAATGGATTTCGCTGCTCAGTGCTCTGTTATTCCCATATTGATTATGAAAATTTGTGAGTTCAAGAAAAGTAACATAAGGACCTTCGATATCTGGTGCAACTTCTGGATAAACCTTTACTTTACCTTTTTCGTCGATACCCAATAAAGAAGCGAGTACAGCGTGACTTCGAAGGGCCTGTAATATATCTGGTTTTAAATCCACATACATCTAAGTCATCCCCTCCCGCTGTACAGTTGCTAATAATCTAGTAATCCGTTCCTTATTTTCATGAAATGCCGGATAAATAAATGGTTGAGCAGGGGAATGTTTGGTGCCAAACTCTGAAAAATGCGCCCTCCACGCTGTTTTTTTACCCGGACCTATAGTAATCACCTTAAGACCATCAATACGGCGTACTCGACTGACACGGATATCATCTCGCATATGCAAATGATCAATTGAACTAATTGGAACGTGATTACGCTGTGCTTCGGCAAGAATTTCTCCCGCTTCCCTGAGTCCTTGATTCTCTAAACGCGCCACGCCTGAAGCGAGTTTTCGCTGGATAGCAGCCAACATCTGATCAACGCCTTGTAACTCTACCCCGCTACCCATTTGACACCTCAGACACCATCAGATGCGTTTCTGTTAGATCGTCGTATACGTCATCTAGTACAGCCTTGATTTCATATGTTCGATCTTCCTTTTTATCAAATAGCTGCATATCCGGGGTTATTCCTTTGCGGCAACGGATTTTATAACGGACGGTTATTTCTGACTGTGCAGTATCAGCAGCAAAAAATTCTCTCCCACGTAGCGGTTCGCGGTTAGCCCAAACGGTGCAAACGACCTCCGGTTGCGGGTTAGGGATTGGATAGCCAGCATCATCCTCAGTTCTCCCTTTGCGTTGAATGGTTATTCGCCTTCTCATTTTCCCGGCATTTAACTTTGGCCTATACTTAAACGGCTGTATCCGAATCACCTTCAATCGATTCTAACGCTTTGGCAAGATTCAAATTATTAATCTGTGTTAGAAAGTTGGCATAAAAATACTCTAGTGCATCATTGTAAGCATACCGCGAACGCTCGAATATAAGCTCTTTAAACACTTCGTCACTGTAGATGTCATAATCTCCGCAAATACGAATTAAGTCATCGTGAGACGCTTTGAGGATGCGTAATAAATTTCCGTCTTCATCATCATCTAAGCGCATACGTAGCATAAACTCATCGACAATTTCTTGAGTGATAACCGACATTCATATCACTCCTTCAAAGCATTCTCAGCTTCAATCGCTTCTTCCTTACCCTTAATTTTCTCGCCATTCGAGAGTTCAAAAGTACCTCCGCCGATATGTTTCGGATATTCAGTACCAGGACCTTCCACTTCCTGAACATCAGCCAAATAGATTTTCTTATACCGAGGATGAATTTCAGAAAGAAAAGTAACTCGCTCTACTTCTGCGGTATAACCTACTGCCGGGTAAATTTCACCTAGCAAATAAGTCCGCCCATCATGTTCGTTGGCTTTGAATTTATTTACTACTTTAGCTTGTAATCCCACTTAAACCCCTCCTAGAGAAAGAGACCCCATTAAGGAGTCTCTGGACCTTCTTCGCCGCCAGTATTAAATTTAATGTCAAGATCATATAGCAGTGCTGCTTTATTATCTTTCGGCTTACCGTTTGCAAACTGTTTGATTGTGTAAAGCATTGCGTCCTCTATCGCCAACGTTTGATCAAACTTGTTGGCTTTGTAGCCGCCAGCCAACGCAGCGATGTATTGACCTTTTACGAAGAATATGGCTTTCTTTTCCGGGATTTCTTCCGACTCAACAACCTTGATATTGTAAGGTAGTGCAGTAACCCACTGACCATTAGCCGTTTGGATCGTGTTGCGAGCTTGGACGCTGATCGCATCAACTGGATTAACCACCATAACAATCTTGTTCATCACTTTCCGTGACTTTCCGGCTTCATCCTTAGCCAATGCTTGAATTACATCATGCAATTCACCGGATACAATTTCACCAAATTGGGAAGGGGCAAATGTTAGAGTGCCAGAAGAAGTTTTGACTGTTACTGCACCATTTTCCGCAACGTCCATCATCAATCCGATAGGCTCGTCCTGTGTAGGACCTCGACCTTTAACAAGTCCATATTCCAACCCAACACTGTATGATTCAACTAGTAGCGTACGAACATAGCGCTCAACCCACTCAGGTCCAAGCTCCAACATATCTTTTGGAATAACCGCAAATGCTGTGAGTTTAAGTTGGCCGATCTGTTCCTCGCGGAATGCCGCACCGACTTGCCCCTTGATCTCACCGAACAATTTACCCCATGCATACGTTTTGGAAGGATCAGAGTGAATAAAGCGAGTTACTGCACCCAAGTCCTGCAAGCCGATTGCATCTAAAATGGGATGTGCTGCGACCAAATCCTCAAACACACGATTTTGCGTAGTAACAGGCAATATAGAATCGTCGTCAAACCCTTCGAACTCAATAACTGCATTGAAAAACTTCTTTTCCTCCGAAGTCAGTACATTTTGTCCGCGAGATGAAAGAATCTGACTATCGATGTTCTCATTGCGTACTTCCGTTGTAATTTTCTCGGTTAGATCGGTAACAAGTGCATCCTGCATTTCGTTCCATGCTGTAGCTTGCTTTTCAGCGTCTGCACCTTCTTTGACGAGATTCATATAAGCAGCTTTCTTTGCTTCAAAGTTTTCCATTTTACCTTTTAACTTCATCGTCATTTTCTATGACCTCCATTTATTAAATTAAAAAAAGAACCTTGACGCCGTAGCCGAAGGAGCTGGGGCAGGTTCTTTGTTTTTTAACTGATCGATTTCATTTTGCATGGCAGTTAATTGTGTTCTTAGTTGCGTGATTTCTTTGTCCTTGCTGTCACTTGATACTGTCGAATTTGCAAAGCCAATATCAACCGCTTTAGATGCACTAAACCACGTTTCGGCATCAACCATGCTTCTGACCTCTTCGCGGCTGACATTCGCTTTTGTCATGTAAATATCGATAATTCCTTCTTCTAGTTCATCCAGCACATCAGCTTCTTTGCGCATTTCCGTTTTTGTACCCCACACAAACGAGCTGGCTTCATGGATCATAAACATTGATCCTAGACCCATGATTAATACATCAGCCGCCATTGCGATAACAGAGGCCGCAGAACACGCCCAACCATCAATACGTATAGTGATTTTGGCGTTATGTTCAGTTTTGTAATTCATCAATCGATTATAAATTGCAATGCCATCAAACGCATCGCCGCCCGGACTGTTCAAATGAATAACAATATCACCGCTGATACTCTTTAACGCATTGTCAATGTCGGAAGCAGAAACGGAATCTTCCCACCACGAATCGCCTATTACGCCGTAAATCGTTATTTCAGTAGTGTTATTCGCTTCGTTTTTTCGCGTCTCAAACTTTCGCTCTATCTTCTGTAACTGCTCAATATAGGATTGGTTTTTAAATGATTTGAAAAAGTCTTGCTTTGTAAATTTACGCATTATTTCGTTTCACCTCCTTCCGTTGAAGTAGTTGCATAGTTTTTAGTTATGACATATTCCTCAAGCAATGGATTATCCACTGGTTCATCCCCTAGTTTGATTCTTATTTCATTGCCGTTGTATACGCCGCTAGCGCGAAGTTTATCGACCGCATTTGCCAGTTCAAGCGGGTTCAATTCTGCAATTCCCCTGACTTCAATGTGTTTCCCTTTTTCGAAATCCGATTTAGGAATAATTTTTGCAATTAACTCATCCCTAATTTTTTTGGTTAATGGATCATTACAAAACTTGATGTATGCTTTAATAGCAGTTTCATACTCTGCCATATCCCCATGTATAAGTGAGTGTGGTATGCCTAAGATCGAAGCAACGTCATTCAAAATATCACGTTTAAGCTTTGAGAGTTCGTCGACTGATTTCCCGCTATGCTGCCCACTACTAACTTCGTTGTACTCAAACCCTTTGAGCTTGGGAACAAGGGCAATAGCTTTGTTTTTAAATGCATCGAACAGTCTATCAATAAATGTTTGCATTCTCTTGCGGTTCTTTTCATCAAGGGTTTGTGTTGCGTCTAAACTCACCGTTCCGCGAATCTGATTACTTGTTTTTTGTGTTTCAATCATGCGAGAAAATAAACTGGAATAATCCTTGAACATGTCATCCATAAAACGTTTCAATTTTTCGTTGTTGTACGTTATATAGATAACTTCACCCATTCGGAAGGTTCGTTTGAATGTAAAGTTTTTCACTGTCACATCTTTGAAGATATCTGGATATACTGCGTATTCTTCGCGTGAGAAACTATCTGCAATTAAAAGATCATTTTCATCCGACAGAATAACAAGCACTTCGTTTTCATCAATGAGCCTAAATACAAATTGCTGCCAAAACTCGGTTGCAGACTGATTGGCGTTCGGTCTTATATTAAGCAGATAATCCCATTCATCTTTAATGCGTTTCTTATCTTGTGTAATCCTAAACTCGCTTTGGCTGATGGTTCTGGCAATAAAGTTAATGCAAGTTTCCAAGGCTAGTTTTTTGAGATATAAACGATTCGTCGAATCTTTAAATATCTCAAAGTCAAAAAGGCTTTCCAACTCGCTGTTACGTTTGAATACACTTTCCAAAAATCCCATTCGTTTTGCTCACCCCCTTGTTAGAAATTAAGTTCATCCAACGCATCCAGTGTATCCTCAATGCTGCTTTCGCTTAATTCTTCGAACCGATACAGGCCGCATACAAGCGCCTGGAAGCCGTCTGTTTTCCTTCTAATCGGTTCTTTTTTTCCATACACCTTATTGCCGTCCTTCTTAATGCTGACAAGTACATTATTTGTGTACCAGCGCATCAAAGGATTGTCGCCCCATACAAACATTCCTTTGGCAAAGTACATTTCTACGCGTGGCGCTAATAATCCGTGAATGGCTTCCGGCTTACGAATGACTTCAACTTCAAACCCTGCAGCTTCAAGTAGCGGCTTAAGCATTTCCATACGGTAGTTATCTCCGATAACCTTTTTGATATTATATTTCAGCCTAGCTGTCACAAACCAATTGACGATGTGCTCCAGATTGATCATATCCTCGTTAAGTACAGTGAGCAGACCTTTGCTTTCCCACTCCTTAATAGGAGCAAATTTCTGTTGCTGCTCCATCTCTCGCCTTGAATATCCATAATACTTATCTACAAACTCTTTACGTGCAAATGAATGGGTGATGAATGGAACCTTGCCATTATGTTTAAATACCAAGCCAACAGATGCGAAGTCGCGTATCTGAGCAAAGTCAAGGCAGCCAATACACTCATTACCTGTGAGATCAGGCAAAGGCTGATTAGTCGCCGCAATCTCTTCCCACTTAGCAACTGACTTTTCAAGGTCTGTAAGCGGCAGGTTCATCCGCTTGGTCATAAATTCTTCGCGGTTAGATGGATCGTCAGACAAATCCTCATATTCTTCCGCAATTGTGTCGTATAGGCCTTGAGCATATTCGTTTCGCGGATGACTTAGCATCGGGTTAGCCATTTCCCAATTGGCTGAATCATCTACTTCTTTCTCATCATTAAGTTTACAAATGAATGGAAATATAGCATTAACCTTTGCTAGCCCCTTTAATACCTTGAGTGCTTTGTCCTTGAGCTTGTCCAGGAATCCCTCTCGAACATAACCGTCGGTGCCAATGTAAAACTCACGTGGATACTTTTTCTTTCCTAGACCAGATATATGGGGCCTAACATCAGCATTGGTTTCAAAGTAATGGATCTCGTCAAACACGACAGCTCCATCTCTCAAACCATCTTTGGTGTTCCCGTTCGAAGTGCGGAATTTAAAAATACTTCCTGTAATTTTCGAAAGCACCTGAGTAGCCGTCGCCTTAAAGTGTTTCAAAAGCGTAGGGTTTCGCTTAATTGTTTTTGCTGATTCTTCCACTGATGTTTTAGCCTGATCTTCTGAATTAGCAACAACAGATATGTTGTATTCCCTAACGCCATGTAGCTCACTCGTGAGGAAAGTACTGACTACAGTAATTAGACCGTTCTTACCTGCCCCACGTCCCATCATCCATAGATGTTTGCGATAAAACACGCGATCAGTGTCCTTGAAAAACAAAAAGACGAAAGCAATCAAGAACTTTTGGAATGGTTGAAGTTCAAAAAACCACTTTTCACCAAACCTAATACAGTTCTCAATCATTTCGTCTTTGAAATAAATATCTGTACGAGTTAATACGTCTCTCTCCAGATATTCAATTAATAACTTGCGTTCCTCATTTAACTTGATTTTTCCGCTACGGTAAAGATGAATATACTCATCTACATATTTCTGGCGAATCATATCAGTTCACTTTTTGAATCGGGAATAGGTCTATTCCCTTCCGTTTTAGGCACATTCAAATTGAGGGCATCAAGTATCTTTATCATACGATCATTAGTTTTATGGATATCAGCGATAGCAGGATTCGACTTAGGCCCGTGCATACCAGATACTTTAATTCCTTTGTCATCGATGTCATCAAGTAGCTCATTTTTCAAATCCCACAGTTTCAAATAGTCCTTGACAAGATCCTTATGATAACTTACGGTTATGCCATTAACTTTGAGCTGCTTCATCAAATCCTTCTCTATCTGCTTCCTCAACTTTTCTCTGTCAACAACAGACAATCGGCATCCTCCTTCCCTCTTTTTCCACTTTACAGTTTATCCCAATATCAAAAGTTCAAGAAAACAATCAAAAAAACCCGACAGTACACTCCCCTCACCGGTGCCCAAAATTTATTTTTCTTCAAAACCTTTTGACCGGGGGGTATGTCCAAATCTTTTTTCACTAATTGTCTTAACTGAGCATCTATCTTCGCTACCCTCTGAAAACTCCAACCTGTATTCATGTCCACCTGCATCAGTACCTTTTGTCAGCCAGAAATAATCGATGCTTACTTTGCCTTCCAACTCTTTTCCTTTGTATCTCACAATTGGTACGCTATTCATGTCTTTCACTTCAATAGTTAGCAATGGTGTTTCTTCTGCCTTACACTGGCAACAAACCAAACCATCTTTTCTTGGTCCGCTCGCTTCTAGCCATATTCCGCACATCGTGCAAGGTACCATATCATTACCGCCTTTCATCATTCGCCCTCTTCAACCTCAATCAATGCGACTTTCACTATCTGGTACTCCTTGCTGCACTTACGATACCTAAAGTCTAACTCCGCCAACTCTCTGTCCTCATAGGTCAGCGCTTGACTGTGAGATGTTCTTTGTCTTCTTGGACTATATCGGTAATCAGTGCCACAAACCCACTTGCCAGTTCGTTTATTACGTATGGCATACATGGTTAAAGCTCCTTTCACCAACGTTCATCACTTGCCCACTTGTTAATGTTCTGTACGAATACTCGACCATGTTTTACGTTATGGCACTTGACACACAATGTCTCAAGGTTCTCAATCTCTAAAGCGAGTTCAGGATAATCCTCTAGCTCCTTGATATGGTCAACAACCAGCACTATCTTCTTCCGCTGAGCACTTTCACTATATTCATTCGTGTCAACAGTAACGTTGCCACTCCGTTTACACTCCTGGCATTCGTAGTTATCTCGCTTCTTAACCACTTCCCGCAACTGCTTCCAGTCTTGGCTGTCGTAGAACTTTCGTTTCTGTTCAAGGGTCTGGTAGTCCTTCATACCGACTCCACCCTTTGTTTCAGCTCTTCCATCTTCACTTTGATTGTTGCCTGTAGTTCTGCCTCTTTATGTGCTGCATCCTTGTGATTGTCATTCGGATCAGCGAAGCGACTTTGTACCCTTCGAATTCGCATTTGTAGCTTTCGAATCTCTTCATCTGTATAGAAACAAATATATTCTTCCTGACAATGTGGACATGTGAAGTAGGTTTTCTCTATGCCACCTTTTAGCTTCTCTGTTGGCATTTCATTGATCTTAAACCCTCGGCCGCAACTAGAATTACACACTGTTTCAATGGCTGCCATTCGATCAATCCTCCATGTATATTTATGCATTCGCTAAAAACCCTTTATTACAAGGCTTTTTTTCGTGTTAATTATTAATTGAAATCAAACTTTTCTATGTGTTTTATGCAGAAAATGAATAAAATACGAGTTATCCATATCTTATATTGTGGGTAACTGGTTAACAGCCCGCAATGCCTTATCTATCAAGGCTTTACCCGTATTTGAAAAATGCAGTTCATCGTTATTCATTTATGGATAACTCATATTCTGAAACGCTTGGTAATGGCGTTCATTGTATCCTGGGCGTAGCCAATATATCGAAGCGTGATGCTTGGATCAGAATGGTTAAAAATGTTCTGTAAGGCCACAACATCCTTTGTTTCTAAGTAGAAATGGTATCCGTATGTTTTTCTTAATGTATGATTACCGATTCCACCTTCGATGTTATACTTTGCAGTTATGTCGCGGATAATCTTGTATGTCATAGATCGTGTTAAAGGTTTGTTTGTACCTTCTCGACTTTTGATAATAAACTCAAAGTCATCACGATCTTTTAGCAGTTCCAGTAGTTCCCTTCTGACACTAGGATTCATCTCGAATGACTTTTGCTTTCTTGTTTTCTTCTCGATGATTTTAATCTCTTTAGCTCGTAAGTGATGAACCCTTAGCCTCAATAAGTCAGATATTCTATACCCTGTGTTAATTCCGAGTTGAAAGAATATATAATCTCGCTTATCTTCTTTATCTAATAACCTACGTCTTATGTCTGCAATAATTTCTCTATCCCTTATCGGTTCTACATATCGCACTTCACCACCTCATTAAAAAAAGCCACTCGTTAGAGTGACTTTATATTTATGACTTTAACTTTCTTAATTCCTCCAATGAATCATCTATCCAGTTTAACGCAGTTTGATAATCAGGAGCCGTGCGGTAAAATGGATCAACAGCACCATCAGGCGCAGTCATCAACAATGTTGCCACAAACCAACTGTTATCCTCTTTGATCTCACCAACAAGTTTATGTCCGCAAATAATTTCTTCCCTTACAACCATCAAACCGCCTCCAATCTCCATTTAAATGGATTGTCTCATAGCTAATTGCCGGCTGTCCATAGGGTAATTTTTCATATTTGCTTTAATCTAGTATTGCACCTTGGATGTCCTTGATCTTAAACCACTCACCATCAACCATAAACTGACCAGCGAGCCTATCAATGCGATCCACAACACCCACTATTTGTAAGTCTTCGTACTGGTGATACATTTCGATAACAGCGATCTTATGGGCCTTTAATGAAGCTGCCATGACCCTTGAAACATCCTCCCACTCTTGCTCGTCAAGTTCCTTGCGCTGCTTTATCTTTGTTTTCTGCAAGTATTGCTGTAATGCCTCTTTATGTTCTGGCAGCATCATCCTCGAGGCTTCCCAAAAACCATTATTTTGAAACCTTTTTGGCGCAACCGTATTAGCCATAATCAACACCGTCCTTTTAAGTGATGACTATATTTTATACGAACATTTGTTTCCATATAAGTCTTGACATTATCCAACATGTTCATTTTCCCAAACGCTTGGGATTTTGAAATGAACGCCCATTTCGGCGTTCACTTCGATTACGAGCTGGAGGAGCTGTAAACGGGGCCAGTTTATTTACTAACCACTCTATTAGCTTCACTATGCATGTCCTCCTTTACACATCGAAACTTTGAACAGTATTGCTTTGATCCTTCAAATCTTCCCCACAAGCAGCCTCGGCATTTGGCCGGCTGCAGCTCTCTATCAATTTTTTGCGTAATCCTGCGAGTAAACCGCAACCGGCTCACCTCTTTCTTATTTATTTACTAACAAAATGGATCGAAGAAGATCGAAGAAAATCGTACAATCTTGTTAGTAAATAAATGTGGTCGCTGCTTAGAGCAAGGCATCTGAACCTCCGAGTCACTTACGGATACCGCGCCTACTTTTCCCTAGCTACTTCATCAAAAGACTTTTCGCACGACCTATTTACTTTTCAAAGTACAAAAAAAGGTACACTGTTATTTGGAAGAATTATCTTCCTAAAAACAATGTACCTTTATAAAACCTGCATTTGTTTAGCATTATACAGGCAATTCGCCCGCATTTTACACGCATTTTCAACTTTCAAACTCTTTGATAGTATTTGCTATGGATTCTATCCCTTTATTAATCCGACGGTCAACAGTCGATGGGTCAAGAAAACGATAGTGCGTCACGACATCTTTTCTCCGTATCCCATCAATAAAGCGCATTTGAATAGCTCTTTTAATGTCTTGGTCTATAATCAGCCTGACTGCACGTTCAATTTCCTTGGTAGCTTTTAAATATGCATTGTACGCTTTTTTTTGCTTTGGAGCAAGCTCCCCAACTAGCTCCAGCTCAGCGATCAGTGCCTTATGTCTCCGATACCTCATTAACAGAGACTTGGTTTGCTTTATTTCATCCTCATTAGCTGGTTCAAAAAAATATAATTGCATAGCTAACATTCCCCTCATCCCCTCTGTTATAATAGAGATGAGATGTGTTATTAGCTCACTGGCTCCGTTCCCCAACAGCAGCTGGTGAGCTTTTTGATACCCATATAAAACTTATTCCACCTTTACTCAATGGCTTTTCTATTAAGTAACTATACCCTATTGGGATGTACTCCCCCGGAACAATCTTTAGTTTTCCAAACCTCGTATCGACCTCTGTCATCTGTGCTATAACTGACGATCGGTTTACCATTAAACTTAAGTTATTTATTTTCTTACCTGATCTTATTAAAGAAGATAGCCTGCTTTCAATAAGTAACATTGCTTTTGGAGTTATCAATTTTTTTGTTATTCCTCCCTCATAGATTCGTTATGCTACGCATTAATAGCTTCAAAGTATTTTTGTGAAGCGTTGCGCCGAAAAACTTCTCTAAGTCCTTTCAAAGTACCGAAATATACGATTTCATCTTTTTTATATATTCTTCTTGTCGCATATCCCTTATTGCACAAATCTTCCCATTCATCATTAAATGTATTGCATTGATAATAGTTCCTATATGGCTTCTTCGAATAATCCAAACCAAATGCGTGTTTTAGTTTACCTAGCTGATAATCAGTAAGTTTCAAAGCTTCTTTGCCTTTTTCCGTAACTCTGTAATATGCGCTTTCTTTATCCCATCCTGGGTGTTTAGTAGCAAAACCTTTTTCAACAAGTTCATTCCAATCTTTATCATTTGATTCTCCGTAATACCTATTGCCGTTTCTTAAAGCGTGTTCCATGTCTTCAACTTGAACTCTATTCAATTCCCTTCCTCCTTTATAGTTTGTTCCCAAGGCAGGTTTATCTTTGAATAATGAGTTACCCAATCAATCAAGGTATTATTAATCATCCAACTGTATTTTCCTGTACCTGGCACGCTTGCGTGTTGTGCAATCAATGTACGATGACCATTGGTTATCAAATGATCTGTGTGGCTTTCGATCTCTCTGCTTGCAGGATCGTACTCTTTCCATTCGATCACTTTCATCACTCCCTTGCTTCGCCTTTTGTGTCTACTTTACAACTCTGGCTCATCCACCTCTAAACATATCCGGTATTGCCTTGCCATTACTCTCAACTTTATGATGATCACGATCCAAATTAACAAACTTATTGAAGTTTTTCATGAATACAAGCTCTACCGTTCCTACTGGTCCGTTTCGCTGTTTGGCAATATTAATTTCGATGATATTCTTCTTCTCGGACTCCTTATCGTAATAATCATCGCGGTATAAAAATCCAACAATATCCGCATCCTGCTCAATCGCTCCGGACTCCCTTAAATCTGACATCATTGGCCGTTTGTCCTGGCGTTGCTCAACTCCACGGCTTAACTGAGACAAGGCTATTACTGGAACGTTTAATTCTCTAGCCAGCTGCTTTAGTGTGCGAGAAATGTCAGCAACCTCTTGTTGTCGATTTTCACCTGACTTGTTTCGTCCCGCGATAAGCTGTAAGTAATCTATTACGATCATGTCTACACCTTCAGCCTTGTGCAATCTCCGACACTTTGCTGCTATCTCTCGAACAGTAAGCGCAGGGCTATCATCTATGAATATCTTCGATTTTGATACTCCGCTAATTGCCATCGTTAGATTTTCCCAATCGCCTGGTGCCATAAATCCTGTACGGAGCTTAGTTGCATCTATATTTCCTTCGGCACTCATCATCCTTGTTACCAATTGCACTGCAGACATTTCAAGACTAAATATGGCGACAGTTCGCTTATGTCGTACACCTGCAGCTTGAGCGATATTAAGTGCAAACGCCGTTTTACCAACAGAAGGACGTGCCGCCAATATAATTAAATCGCTGTCTTGCCATCCGCTTGTCAGTTTGTCCAAGTCGAGATAGCCTGAAGGGATTCCGGTCACATCATCGGCAAAATTAGAGTATCGATGTTCTACATTGTCAAAAACCTGCATGGCCACCTCTCTGGCAGGTTTAAAGTCTCGCGACTTGACTGACTGTTCGGCTATTTCCGCTGCTGATGACTGGATATCTGCGATCAGTTCACGCGGATCGTCAGCTTTCCAAGCTGCTTTTACCATCCGCTGAGTAAAACGTATAGTCTCACGGAGCAGGTGTTTGTCATGCACCAAATCGACGTAATAGCCAATATTTGATGTTGTTGGGACAGAGCTAGCCATTCTACCGAGATAACTCACACTGCCGGCCTTTTCCAAATCACCTGAATCTTGAAGTTGCGACGTTAGGCACACTAAATCTATTGGGGCTGCACGATCCGCAATTTCCTTCATATGCTCAAAAATAATTTGGTGTTGCTCGCTGAAGAAGTGGTCTGGCTTCAAGCGTTCGGTACCATCCATCCGTTGATTTAATAAAATGGAACCGAGTACAGCCTGCTCTGCCTCGATGCTATGCGGCAAAGGTTGCTCATACAGTTCTTCCAAGTATTTCACGCACCTTTCTCCGCTGTTCTTCTGTAGGGCCGACAGCATTTTTTTTCATTTCTTCCCATTGCTCGATTGTTAATATGCCAGCAGCCTGCATTTGCTCATGATATCGTTCTGCATCCGATTTTACTTTACGCAATGCACCAGGATGTGGAGCAAAACGATTATCAGGATTACGCACATATTCTTCAAGCAGCCTTACGGCTGTATCATAAGGGGTATCCTCTAAGACCTTATGCCACTTGTCTCTGATCTCCCTTTTATCGTCTTGGCGCTGCTGAAATACGAATGACGGATAATAAATAGCAACTTCATCAAGCAGCATGCCTACTTCCTTTTTATTCATCGTCGTCATCATCCTCCAAGTCTGCAAATGACGAATCGTTTTTCATGGAACTGTTGTTCTTTTGCTTGACCTTATCGACAACCCATTTCAAAATAGCTCGATAATCACTTTTATACTTTTTGCCTGAAGCACCTTTGTAATTATCTAGCTCTGTAATACACGCCTTAGTAAAGGTTTCTCCGTATTGGTCTAAAAGTTTTTGATATTCGACTTCTGACATGGAGACAAATTCCGCGTATTTGTTTACGTTTTTGTTTATGTTTAAATCTTTATTAATAGAGTTGTACCGACCGTTGCCCGTTTCGTTGTCCTTTTCGTTATCCCTGCTGTTGTTCTTGTCGTTGTCCCTTTTGAACAAACGAACGAGTTTATATCTGCCAGCATTGTTAACTCGATTGGACTTTTTATAAGCAATGAGGTCTTGTTCAATCAGAATCTGCCTTGCCCTATCAAATTCTTTTCTGCTAACCCCAGCATTCGCCTGCAGTACTGCATTTGGAACGGTAAAGTCCTCAGGCCATCCAGCCTTATTACAAGTAGCCACTAATTCGTGCCACAATGCAATTGCGCTGGCAGGCAAAGGGTTTACTTCCTTCCATCTGCTAAAGCCGACGATCAGCTCAAGGTAGTTCATAACCCCACCCTCAATCTGCACTTACTATTTCGATATGTCGCCCCCCATCCTCCGTCCTGCAGGGGAATATCATTGGTTATTTCTAAATCCTCTGCCGAATAAGGAGACATGAAACAAGCAGGATCAAATTCAATGACTTTATCTCCATTACGATTCGTTTTGTACTTAACCGGCTTATTATCATAGCACCAAAGCATGTCGCTAGTAACTTGATGGACAACTATCAAATTGCCTGCATTATGTCCTCTTATTACTCGGCAAACATTGCCGGGTATGTACTTCTTTGCATCAAAAAAGAAGAAAAACATTGTTAAAGCATACTGCGCAGCTGATCTACTACCTTTGAAGCAGCTGCTTTAAGCTTGTCTTGTTCCTCTGGCTCTTTCACTTCTGCTATTGCTTTCACAAGCGTATCTCCCGTTGTTACCAACTGGGATAGTTGCAGCTTTGCCTTAAGAAAAGCTTCGTTATTGCTACGTGAGAGTTGCTGCTCTAATTTCTCCAGCTGATCTTGGAGGTGCTTTTTTTCCTTCGCAGATTCCTGTTTTAAAGCTTCTTCCTGCTTGGCCAACAGCTCTTTTGCTTCTTTTTCAGCGATAGCCTTCTGCTCGTCCAATAGTTTCTGAAGCTCTGCAACCTTATTTTCCTGCTCCTGTCTTGCTTTCTCTGCTTTACGTAACTCTGTTTTTGCTTTGGCCGCCGTTTTTTCATCACCATCCGACTTAGCCTTTTCAAGCTCGGCAGTCAGAACTTCGATCTGTTTCTCGGCCTGCTCTCGAAGCTCTGCGCTGAGCTTATGACGGTCCTCAAGCTCCTGCTTTTGTTTAGCCTGCTCGGCAGCCCATGCATCAAACTGAGCTTTCTGCTCTTCCTGACGCTTCTGCTCTTCAGCAAGCTGTCTTTCAGCCTCTTCACGAGCTTTAATCGCTGCATGCAGCTCTCTTGTTGACATTTCAGCAGCGCCAACCTCTTCGGCAAATGCTTCTCGTTCTTCTGTTGGAACACTAAGGAGTGCAACAGCTTGGGAATAATTCAAATTTGCTAGTGATTGGGAACTAGCGTATTCAGAAGAAACCTTCATGAAATTATTAGCAGTTGACTGGCTATAATTGACGTTATTCTTTAGCCAAGTACCCCATCCACCATGTTCTACTAGCTCTTTTGCTTCTGTGAGCTTCTGGCCGATCTCAATTGCTGATTGAAGCACATACTGCCTTGCTTGGTTATCGATAAATCGAATCTCTGCAGCAATGACCTCCGGTGTTCTCAATGTAATATTAGTGTCAACTACTGGCACTACTGCTGCCGCTCCTTTTGTTTTACTCATACTGCCACTCCTCTCATATTTTTGGCTGGTTGCTTCTTCAGCTTGGCCTTAGCAAACTCTGCAATGAATTTATTAACATCATCAGTCATAGCGCAATTCTTGTACCCACGACATTGACGCACGGTTTGATCTGCAATTTCAACCGTATAGAAGGGTTTGTCCAATTCTTCTCGACGCCTAACTACTAAAATAGTTGTTTTACCATCAGCATGTTTTTGAGCATAGCCCCCAACACAATGAGAGAGGATCTTAGCTTCAGCAAATATTTCTGCAGCATTTTGAATTGGCCTAACTATAAATTCATCACTTTCGAATGAAAAAGTCTCCATCAGATTTGGGTAAAGGGCCTCGATCTTATTACTTAACTCTTTATCTTCCTTATACTTCACTTTCTTCATCGTTTTTTGATGGGCTTTATGCAGGTCGTTTGGAAACTTCACTGCATTGGATTTGATGTTCATTTCAAGCTTTTGACAATCATTTAAGTAGTCAGCCCAGTCTCTTAGGACATATAAGTCCGAAGTATATATTTTATTGCTACCTGGCCTTCTAAGTTGTTTTAATACATACCTTACAGCATCTGAAACAGACACATTTATTCTATAAATCAACTGCTTTGCTTCCTTTTCAGGAAACGAGACAAGCTGTCTGCATTCTTCAAAATTTAAGCTGGCTCCCTTCCGCTTAAAGAAATGATAACTTCTTAATAAGAACGGACTTGCTTTATCGTTTCGATCCATTAAGCTTCTAAATTCCGTTTTACTTAATCGCATGACTTCAAGCAGGCTCTTCCCTTTCCAGTTGATCACGTTATATAAAGGATTGCCGTAAGCCTTGCGTAAAACAAGTTTTTCAAAGCCTGCTTTCATGAGATATTCGGTACAAGGATATCTGGCTGCTACATCAAAAAAACGAACCAAGTCTGACGTATTAGAGCCGGCAGCACGTTTGTAAGTTGTAAGTCCACGGTACTCATGATTCTCTTCATCGTACTGATCGTGCAAGTCTTCCCACGAACTGTATTGCAATGGCGTGCCTGACACTGCCTCATTTACATTTCTATAGCTTAGATAAAGGCTGAGACGCTGCAAATGGTTGTCATGTTCGGAGATGATACTACTTGTTTCTCCCCAGCCAGTGCAATATCGTCTCAACATTTCGCTACTTCCAAACCTGTCATCATCCAAAGAAGTGATGTTTCCTGGGCGGAAAATATACTTGGCATATGGCTCGTATTTTGTTTCAACTGTCCTGTAATCGCCTCTATAGTCACGATAAACGTAAAAAGTGATAGCTGTTATAATAGAGGCATCTAGTCTGCTTTTTCCGTACCAAACTACACACGCTTCATCAATCAGCATTTTTCGACCGCGCCCAGTCGCTTTTACTACGCATGATGATTTACATTTTTCACATTGAACGTTCTGTCCATGGCGCAATCCTTGTGTACGCATCTTTTGTTTACAATGAGTGCAATATCCATACTGTATACGCATTGTTGATTCAACGAACATATAACGACTCGACAACAAAGCAACATTATCAACATAGTCCCTTAAATCCACTGGAACTTTGTCAGCAAAGTGTTTGTGGATGTTATTCATAACATATCATCCACATTTATATTTAATCCCACTGCAACGGGCTCGGGTTCTTTCTTAGGTACATCTATACCAAAATATCTCAATACAATATTGAATCCATCCTCATCTGTCAGCACCCCACAACCTTGAAACGCAATCTTTTTAGCCTCAGCTGCCATTGCCTGCACGCTTCCGGCTAATGTCTTGCCCTCAGCCATAATAAGGTTCGCATGGTCGGGATTATTGCGGACATGATTGATTAGAAAGCCACCTACAACAGGAATATACTTATGTTTTTTATCAGCGCTACTAATTTCAGCATTTAGCTTTTGCAAAGCTTGTTGTAACATACTATCTCCCCCATTAATCAGGGGCCGGAGCCCCTGATAGATATTATGAATTAACCTACAATGACAACTTCGCCTGCTTCGATACGAGCCGAGAGTAGAGCCTGGAAATAATCTTTAATCGCTGCGATTGCAGTAACTTTCCATGCACCGCCATCGGCTTCAAACAAAGCAGCTTCTGGTCCTTTTTTCATTCGAAGTACAAAAGAAGATACTGGCTGCTCAATTTCAACAAATGTCCTAAACGGCTTAAGGTGTACAGGATTCGGAACAGGTACGTTCTCAACAGTTGCTACCCCTGTTTTTGCAGATACTTGCTGACTTATTCCGTTATCACCAAATTCCATTACTTGTTCATCTTTAATATTTCCGACAAGTCTGAGAACAGTTTCACGATCATTTGGAATCGGATTATTCAGATCAGCCGGAACAAAACAGCTTTGTAGCAAAATGTTAAACGACTCCGCATCGTAAAACTCATTGAACCGAATGCGCGGCAGCAGGGCAGATGCTTCGATCAGCTTGCTTCTGTTTAAATCACCATTCAACCCGGTTAAGACATCAACCTTAGTAGGCGATATTACATGAATGATTACTGGAAGCTTATAGTCAAAGTCAGACTGCAAATAATCTACAATGCCACTCAAATTATGGACTTCAATGCTGCTAATTAATGGCTTGCTGATCTTAGTAAGCTCCGCGCTTGTATATGTGCGGCCATTTATCTCAACAGTTTGAATTGGTGCCATGTGCTTAGAAAGGGTTAAGATTTTCTCGATTGCTTCTTTAATCACTGGATTTTCCTCCGCTCATTTTGAATTAACGATAAGGGGTCATGTTTACGACTTTTTTATCGTCCAACGGGGCCCCAGTCCCATCAACGATACTGCCATTGTCGGCCAGTGCCGATTGATTGCGATCTTTACTCATTTTCAGCTCTGCCATTACTGCTTTGCCTTCTGCATCAAAATCAAAAACGAAAGATGAAGGCAATCCAGCTGCAGGAGCAAGCGACGATTTAACAACGATCTCTCCGGCCCCCATCTGTCTGTTTTTGTCTGGCTTAATTGTTAATGTTATTGTCAATGTGCGAGTAGCATCAGGCTTTGTGTTGGGATCAAGCACGTTCTCCGCGATCTTGTTGAGTTCACGTTGTATACGTTCGCTTGCTCCACCGCCTGCTAACTGATCAATACTAATGTTCATTTCCTTCACACCTCCCCTCACGCTGGAATAACTCGCGGCCTGCCGGACAGACGATGCACAATATGTAGGCGATGCGGCTCAACCTTAAAAACAAGCCAGTTTTCCGGCGTTAAATTACAATTGGTAATAGCCAGCTTTTGCTTAAGCGTTGGCTTTTTTCCGTTTTTCACGGCTCACACCTCCCCACTTCGGCTTTGTCATAGGCCGCTGATAACTAACAATGTACGATGCCATAACAGGGATAAGCCTACCGTCAGAATCGAGTTTGATACGCGCAAACGTACGTGCGAAGCCCCAAAGCTCAATAACCTCTCCAGTGCTACCATCATTCAATTGCACGCGATCGCCCTTAAGCATCATTGGTAATCCCTCCTTGTCAGCTGCATCGAGGACATAGCGAGCAGGGGGTTAGCTCGCTATGCCTTCGATAGAGCTGACGCTCTATCAATCTACTAATCTACTGGAATGACACATACGTTTTCATTTCCTAAAATTTCAAGATTAAAAGCGAATCTAACAGCTTGCACAAAAGGCATAATTTCAGTTACTGCGCCATTATTCATTCTTATATAAGCTTTCATAGGTCAACCTCCTTTAAATATTTGCTGACACGTCGTATGCTTCACATACTGCGATTTCTAGTAAAATATCATCACCGATTGGCATATTGTCTAAGCGAGCAGCTGCACGCTTCTTCCCTTTCTCTGTCAAACGAGCTTGTCCATATTCATCTACTGCTATAAAACCACGCTCCTGTAGCTCCAGTGCTGTGCGTTCTCTATGCTCTTTCATCCAATTCTCTGCAGCTATGTTCATTTCTCCAGCCCTCTCATATGTTGTTTTTCAGTTAAATGTGGTATAATAAACACAACAAGAAACTTTAGTCGGTTTCGTAACGATGCACGCTTTGCAGAGCGTGTATTTTTTATTTCCATTTTAGAAAAACGAATCATGCTGTTTAAATACTCCTTCATTTCCTTTCGCTTGCTTTGATCAATACGATCAGGATGCTTGTCCATCCACTTCAAGTTGTGTCTAGCAGCTTGTCCAGCAGCTAAAGCTTCTGCAGCCAATTGCTCCCTCGACAATCCAATCCCTCCCATCAAGCTACCCCAGTAACTTGCATAATAGTTTGTAAAATAGCTGCAGGATCTACCCCATATAAAAAAGCTATGCCTGCTTCCATCTGATTTGTTACCCTTGTCCAATCTCGAAACGTTACTACGTCTACAGGATTATGATCTTGTTCAAGCTTGCTAATACTCGACTGGGTTCTATTCAGCAACCTTGCCATCTTTACTTGGCTCAGCCCAGCTCGTTCACGACAAGCTTTTAATAAATTGCCCGCCGTCATCTATACTCACCCCCTATTCCTAGTAGGAATAATTCCTAACTGGAATTTTATGAGGACAATGATGTTGTAAAATAAAGTTAAACATTCCTCAACATTCCCCCGCTGCCGATTGTGCCTGGCCGATCGGCAGCTCCCTTCAAACAAACCGCAATTTAATAGCTTCGAAAGCTAGCTGCTTACTCTGCTGGTCCAAATAATCCATGTCACTCAAATTCACCTTATGAATTTCGTTAAAACAGTGAAGAGCGAGATTTAAAACAAATTTTTCCGATTCAGACCACGGCGCCGCTGCTTTTTTTAAAGCAGCTGCTCTAACTGTCCCAGATTCCAAGTCAAAGTATTGCGCTGTAAAATAACGTTCCAGCTTTGGATGGTTAGAAAATAAATACAGCATTGCTTTCCAGTAACGATCTCTTAGTAAATGATCTGGTATCATTTTTAGCCCCCTTTTCTAATCATTCTCTTTGAAATAAAGTCATCGAGTTCCCACTGGCGAAACAAAATCGTTCCTCGTAGTCGAAAATATGGGATTTCCTTATCTCTAATCAAACGACGCAACGTTGAGTCTGAAATTTTCAAGTATTCAATTGCTTCAGTACAATTAAATACATTGCTGTACAACATCTCATTAATTTTTGGTTCGAGAATCGCCAATGTTTGATCAAGTAGTCCTTGTTCAATCTCCGATCGAAGTAAACTGATAAAATCTGATGTAGTGGACGCCTGAGATTCAACAGCTTGACTCATATCTCCATCTCCTTTCATATTAAGAACACAATTCGTGTGGTATATTGTCAAAAAAAATTTCCTGTACTGATTTACCGTAAAACGAAGAAATTCTTAATTTAATATCATCACGAGGCACCCTTTGCCCATTTTCATACATTTGCAGTGCACTAACACTGATATTTAATGCTTCAGCTACTTCTTCACGAGGTTTATCCCCCCGTAAAAGAATTAGTCGCTTGGCTACTATTTCTTTCATGACTCCCCTTCCTTTCCGCACACTTTGTGTTGTTGAATCAAATGTATCACAACACGATTCGTGTTGTCAACACATTTTGTGTTTTATTATTTAAATTCACACATTATGTGTTATATTCTATTAAAGGTGATGCTAAATGATATTTGGCCAAAGATTAAGAGGGCTTAGAGAAGGTAAGAAAATTACTCAAAAAGAATTATCAAAAATTCTTAATGTTAGTGAAAGTGCTATCGGTATGTATGAGCGCGGAGAACGGGAACCTAACTTTGAAACAATTGATAAAATTGCTGCATATTTTAATGTTCGTACTGACTACCTACTTGGCCGCACTAATGATCCTTCACCTCACAAAAAAGAATCAGAGGTTGAGTCTGATTTCTCCATCGCCTTCTTAGGTGGAGGCAAAGAAGTACTGGACGAAGAAGAAGCAGAGCACTTGGAACGTGAATTGGAAATGTTCCGAGCATTTCGTGAGAAACGAAGAAAAGAACGTGAAGGCAACAATAAAAAATAAAATATGGCCACTACAAGGCTATATTTTTTTACCACTAAATACGAACATACATTCTCGTTTGGAGGGATTATGATGCCATTTAACTTAAATTTATACAAAACGACCAAACTCGAACAATGGATTATTAACATATATCAAGATAATTTTATACTTAATCCAGATGATATGGACTTAGATGCAATTGCTGATCTATTTAATTGTGTCATTGTTTATTCAGCTAGACGATCAAGGGTGATTTTTGACGACATAGATGGAGGGATGATTTTCTTAGGTGCAAACAATTGTGAAAAAGAACAACGATTAGAATTTTTCCATGAGTTATCGCATCCTGCTTTACATGTAGGTGATCAACGGCGAATGAAGGAAGCATTTGCAGATTTACAAGAATCGCAAGCTGCTGCTTTCCAGCTCTACGCATCTATGCCGATATTTATGATTAAAAATATTGAACCCAAAGGAACCTGGCATGAATATTTCTTAACATTGTCTGACGCCTTCCAAGTCCCTTATTCATTTGTTGAAAAGCGGATTGATCAAATAAAGCGACGTATATATCGTGAATACCAGGAACGTAATTTTAAAGCTCTGATAGCGCCTGTTAAGGCAAGTTATGGCTACTCTGAAGAAACTTTAGATTTAATAGCAAAACTTAATCGCCAAACCATGAAAGGAGGATTAATTCTATGAGGCAAATTGCTTTTTTTGAACATGAGAGCGAGTCGGGTTCATTAATTCCAAGCTGGATCGTGTTGGATCGAATTCGACTTGACTGGAGTAATACACTCTATATCAATTTACATACACCTTTCGAACTTCTTACACTTGAATCTTTTGATGTAGATATTTCATCGATAAGTATTCCTGATTTCGCGTATGTGAGAAATCCTTATGAACCGGCATCCTTTGGAATACATATGCCAACCCTTGCAAATTTCATTGAATCACAAACGTATGCTAATCCAAATGATTTGGAAATTGAACGACTTGTGATGAGAATCAGTGATATTGAAGACTGCCTTCAATACACTATTCAAAATTATTTAGAATGGAATAATTAATTAATAAATGGAGTGAGTTAAATGCCTTATATTCAACATGTAAAAGACAGGAAGTACAAATTGTGCACTGACGATCCAAAGTCAATAAAACGCAAAAGGATTTGTTTAACGGTAGAGGTTCCAGCAGAATTATCTAATTCTGAGCGAAAAACGCAACTTTGGCTAAACAAAGAACTCGCAATATTCGCAGAAAAAATTGAAAATGGAGAAATCATAAAATCAAATAAAGTAACTCTTGATCAGTTTCTAGTTCAATGGAAAAAAGGTTACGCGGATCAATCTATGGGTGAATACACACGTTACATGACTAATAATGTCTACAGAATTTATATTCAGCCTGTATTTGGAGCAGAATATATTGATAAGATCAAAACATTGCATCTTGTTAATTTTTTTGCGGAACTAAAACGTAAAGATGGCAAGCCTATGGCAACAAATACAAAGCATAACATATATAAAGTATTAAAGAGCCTCTTCGGCCATGCTTTTAAGTGGCGTCTTATAGCAGATAATCCAATGGAAGGAGTGGACAAGCCTTCAGCTGCAAAAAAGGAAAAGCGAGAAATGCGCCAACGAAAAAAATCATATACTGCAAAAGAAGTAGAACAGGTTATGTCGGCCCTCTACGAGCTGCCAGACAGGTGGAGGTTATATTATATCGGTGTATTGCTTGGAGGCTTTAGACGCGGCGAAATGCTTGCTGTGCAGTGGGACAACGTACAGTTTGAAGCTGGTGGAATATACATCGAGAAACAAATAACATTTGATGAAGATGGAGATAAAGCAGAAGATGAAGTGAAAACGGAGCATTCTGAGGGTTTTGTACCCATGCCGATATGGTATATGGAGGAATTGAAAAAGTACCGAACGTTATGGGATATAGAAAAGAAAAATTGCAAGGCATGGAATGGCGGCATAAAGCAATATGTGTTTCACCCGGGAGATGGGCAAATGTATTATCCTAACACTCCTTCGCTTACCTGGAGGAGATTTCTGGCCAAGAAGGAGTTGCCATACATTCGTCTGCACGATCTGCGCCACACAACTGCAATGTTATTGCGGGAATATGGAGCCGACTTAAAACAAATTCAAGAACGTTTGCGCCACACTAAATTAAGTACTACATCTGACATATATATGCATGAAACAGAACTTATTAGCAGGGATACTGCTGATCGATTAGAGGTGCTAAATCCAAAAAATAAAAAATCTGTCACCTAGTCTGTCACCTGACTCGCCTGTAGCTGTGAATTTTTGAGAATTTAGAAATCAAAAAAAGCCTTGAATATCAAGGCTTCTGAGCTCCGAAAGTTATGGAGCGGGTGATGGGAATCGAACCCACGCTATTAGCTTGGAAGGCTAAA
>JBEBPB010000038.1:0-44598 GCA_040396195.1 Paenibacillus nanensis | reverse complement strand
AACTCCACCTCTTTCGCTCATAACTGGCTGCTTTATACGATTTTTCGTACAAAACAACACGCCAAAGTCACCCACGTTACGCCTCACTTCTGCTGTAAAGCTTTAACGCCCAACGCTACTGAGCCGCAAAGTCCAGCGTTGTCCCCAAGTCCAGGCGATACGATGTACTGGTCTATCTCCTCAAGCAAAGCTGGCGAGCTTACATAGCCATTCAAATTTTTCTTTACTTCAGCCCGAATCAGTGGAAATAGCTGCTGTTGATGCATAACGCCACCTCCCAAAATTACTTTTTTCGGAGAAAGCATTAGTATGGCTGAGGTCACTGCTTGAGCAATATAATAGGCTTCTAGTGCCCATGCTGGATGATCTGACTTAATATCTGCTCCTTTCATTTCCCAACGTGCTTCCAACGCAGGTCCAGCTGCCATCCCTTCCAGACAGTCGCCATGATAAGGGCAAAGTCCAGCAAAATCATCATTAGGATGTCGACGAACCAGCACATGACCGCCTTCCGGATGGACAAGCCCATGCATCAGACTTCCCTCTGCATATACACCAAGCCCAACCCCCGTGCCAATGGTATAGTAAACACAGCTATCCAGCCCTTGCGCCGCTCCCCACATCGCTTCACCCAATGCAGCAGCGTTCACATCTGTATCCCAACCAAACGGCACAGCGAAGTGCTCCTTCAGCTTCTGAAGAAAAGGATAGTTGCTCCAGCCCGGTTTGGGCGTAGTTGTCACATGCCCATACATACTGCTATGCGGATCTATATTAATCGGACCAAAAGTACCAATCCCGATAGCGTCCACATTTTCTTGTTGAAAAAATTGAATGACATCCGCTAATGTTGCTTCCGGATCACGAGTAGAAAAGCTCACTCGCTTTTCAATCTGGCCATGCTCATCTCCAATACCGCATACAAACTTTGTGCCCCCTGCTTCAATTGCACCAATCCTCATCCTATTTCCTCCTAATTTCCGCTATATCCTTATGAATCGTTAGTTGTTCAATTTCCTATTTTTAAAATCCACTCATTCGTTACAGATGTAGTTAATGAATTTCACGTTACAGACAGTTAATCAACTCACACGTTACAGACAGTTAATCAACTCACCTATTGCAGATGGTTAATCACCACCCCCCATTTACTTTATCATTAAATTAATTGTTTTTCTATCCTTTTTGCTTAGAATAAAACAGCAAGTCCTGTATTTAAAATCATACTAAAAATCTATTTTCAAAAAAACTATTCAATGTTATGACCTTAATTACCGATATATAGAAAGAATAGTGTCATTCGATAGCTTTTTCGTGATATTAATCACAACTAAGGACTATCGGCTTATTTTATAATTTTAATAGACCAAAAGACTCAAAACAACACTTTATCCTTTATTCATCATGTTAACGACCAGAGATGCTCACTGTACATAATCTAGTTTTTCCAAAATTTCAATCCGTACCAAGGAGGATCTGTAATGAAGTTAAGTCTTGTTCACAAGCTGGTTTTTGGCATATTCGCAGTATCGGCAGTTACATATGGTACCAGCGCCTTCTTTATTTTTGTACTGAAGCCAGTCATTGCGCCAAATATGCAGGAGTGGCTGTATATGTCCGGTGTACTCGCCCTAGGATTATTATGGACATGTTTTCTCGGATGGATGGCGGCACGGTACATTATTAAACCTCTCCTGCACTTGACCAAAGCTGTAAATGAAGTAGCCGAAGGTAATTTAACAACATCCCTTCCTGAGCACCGTTCTACGGATGAAATCGGACAATTGCATCATTCTTTTCAAGTGATGCTTGGCAACTTGCGCAAAATGATTACTGATGTTTCCAGCAGTGTTTCTGTAACTGATCAAAGTGCAGGCTCACTTGGCAGCGCGATTCAACAAGCGGCTTTGCAGATCGAAACAATCGCTCATACTATAGATAAAATGGCTGAAGGCGCCGTATCACAAGCCAGCGCCGCTCAGCAAATGCTATCTTCTGCAGAAATATCATCGGAAACAGCACACTCGATGAATCAGGAGGCCAAGCAAGCCGGGCAGCTTGCAAGCGCTATGGTCAGCACAATTACGAAAAGCGTCGATCAAATGCGTTTGCTTGTAGATGGCTTGCAACATATTTCATCAACCAGTGAGCATACCGTCAGTATTATTCGAAAACTGGAGGAGCAAGCCGAGGAAATCGGGCATATTTCCCAGCTAGTAGGAGATATCGCAGATCAAACACATTTGCTTGCGCTGAATGCATCGATTGAAGCCGCACATGCAGGCGAGCATGGACAAGGTTTCGCAGTTGTAGCTCAGCATATTCGCAAACTCGCTGCAGACAGTGCAAGCGCCAGTGGTCAGATTCAGACGCTTGTTGGTGAAATTCAGCAGCAAACCTTTACAGTAGTTACTGAAACAGATCGACAGATGCAACTGATTCGCGATGAAACAATTACCAGTGAGCAAGCCAGAGAAGCGCTTGAATATGTTGTTGTGTCAGCAGATGAAACGATGCATGCCTTGCAAAATATTACAACGCATATTTCTGCTCAGTCTCAACAAATCCAAGAATCTTTCGCCATGTCAAAAACGATGGCTGATACAGCTGTTACTATATCTGATGGGGCTGCCCGCATCTCAAGTGCGGCTCAAGAGCAGACAGCTGTCATGGAGGAAATTGCCGCCTCTTCAGAAATGCTGCGTACAGAAGCACATGATTTGAAAAAGAAAACAGTTGTATTTCATATCTAATCTCTCATTTAACACTAACTATTAAACCAACCCAGGTTTGCTAATACTTTCAGTCGCTGCACACTGAATGGTACTAGCAAATCTGGGTTTTATTTTGATGCTCCTATCGTTTCTAACAGTAATTTTGAAACTGCAGCACATTGACAGTATTAATTGTCACGAATATAATTGTTGTAACAACTAATTATTTAGGAGTGTTTTTATGACCATGCCTATCAATCCGAAAATTGAATTAGAACGGTCACCTGGCTATATGCTCGGTTTAACCTATCGCAAGCTCTCCAGCCTGCTTCAACAACGTTTAAAAGCTTATGATATTACACCGGAGCAGTGGTCGGTGCTGCTGCATATTAGCCGAGGCAATGGCATGATCCAGAAGGATATTGCCGAGCAAGCTGGCAAGGATCACCCAACAACTACCCGTATCCTGGATCAATTGCTGAAAAAAGGATTTGTAACCAAACAAACTGACCCGAATGACCGTCGTGCTTTTCTGGTATTTTCCACTCCTGAAGGACAACAGCTTCTGGAGGAAACTATAGCTATTGAGCATTCTGTAACAAAAGAGGTGCAAGATTGCATGACTGAGCAGGATTTCAGCAAATTTATGGAGCTTTTGCATCGATTGAATGCTCATGCAGCCTACCTAATCAATAGCCCTACGAAATGAGGTTTGAAACAATGGAGAATATGCCTTCCTCCAAACTATGGACGAAATCATTTATAACATTATCACTATGTTCTTTTTTATTATTTTTGAATCTGCAGCTATTGCTCTCGTCTTTCCCCGCCTATGTCAAAGATAAGTTTGCTGCCGGTGATGTTACTGTTAGTCTAGTCACTAGCGTATTTGCCCTGTCGGCAATTGGCTCGCGTTTTTTCACTGCCTATCTGATCAAGAAAATTCCGCGCAATGCAGTGCTTTATTCGGGGCTTATTATTGCCATTACTACAACAACAGTCTATGTACTTGCTAATTCTATAGGATCCTTGCTGCTGCTTCGAGTTGGTTATGGCATTGGCTTTGGTATGGCAAGTACAATCATTCCGACACTGGTATCTCAAATAATTCCTCCCAAACGGCTTGGGGAAGGGATCGGCTACTTTAGTCTCTCCACTAGTCTGGCATTATCGGCAGGCCCAATTATCGGACTAAATATAATGCAGCATTACAACTTCGAGGTGCTTTCTATTGTTGGCGCAGTTGCTGCAGCTGTTATATTTCCTCTTGTCTGGATAACAAGAGCGATTCCGAAGGAGGCTAAAAGAAATTTTACAATGGACACGAGAGGCACACTCGGCGAAAACAATACGCTGGCAGTTGCCACTTCCACTAATTCAGCCGATAAACCGAGCAAAAACTCGCAAAAGTTTAACTACAAGCTGCTCTTCCCTGCTGCCCTTAATGCCATATTGGCTATTACCTATAGCGGCTTGTTGAGCTTTATCGTTCTGTATGGTCAGTCCGTTCAGTTGGAGCAAGTTGGTCTGTTCTTCCTGTTCAATGTGATTACCGTCATCATTATTCGCCCGATTTCAGGAAAAATATTCGATCGCAAAGGTCACGGAGCTGTACTCGTGCCTGCTGCTATTTGTGTCATTGCCAGTCTAACTGTGTTGTCATTCGCCACAACGACTTCGATGCTGATCGTCTCAGCTCTATTGTATGGGCTCGGCTTTGGTGCAATACAGCCTACTGTGCAGGCGTGGATGCTACGTATGTCCAGCAGGGAACAGCATGGTATGGCAAACAGTATGTTTTATAACTCCACCGACTTTGGTGTTGCTGCCGGTGCGCTATTGCTTGGGGCAATTGCCTCTGTTTCTTCCTATGCGCAAATGTATCGCTATGCCGCAGGCTTTATGATTATCTTCCTGCTGCTCTACGCCTTGTTTCAGCGCAAGTTTGCTGCTGGCAACGCTGTTGCAGCGCCTGCGATAAGTAAAACTTCACAACAACAGCAAACTGTTGCCACTAAGAGCGGCAATACGTAAATTACAATCTTGATATATCCAAAAAAAACGGTTCACTTTACGGCATATGACGAACATTTCGTCTGCCGCAAAAGTGAACCTATTTTTATTCATCAGCAATTCGCTTGCTATAACTTAGTCTTGCGCTAGCTTCACCATACGGAGCAGTATTGCAGCTGCTTCTGCACGTTTTGTTGTATCGGCAGGCATAAAAAGATTGCCTGTTTTTCCTGCTATTATTCCGTTTGCCGCAGCGGATTGCACATACTCCCTCGCCCATGCAGGGATAAGATGATCGTCAGCAAATAACGTGCTTACTCCTATATTATGCTTCAAACCTAGCGCTTTTACCGCCATAACAGCCGCCTCAGAACGCTTTATCGATGCCTTGGGACGGAAAGTGCCATCCGTGTAGCCCGAAATAATTCCTGCTTCAACAGCCGCAGCCACTTCTTCTTTCGCCCAACTGTTAATTTCATCTGCATCCTTAAAGTCAAGCTTCTTGCCTGATGCACTTAACTTGAACGCTCTGGTCACCATTGCAGCGAACTGTTCGCGCGTTACACTATTTTCCGGTCTAAATGTAAGATCATCATAGCCTGCCACAATACAAAGCTTTACCGCCTCTTCTACCTGGCTTTTTGCCCAATGATCCTTCATATCTGTAAATGCAACAAGCTTGCAGCCATTCGGCTCAAATTCTTCTTTCTCAACAGCAAGAACAGCAAAAGGTGTAAAATGATTAATCTCAGCTGTTACGTAGCCGCCATTTTCTGTTCCTCCAACTAACAGCCAATCCTTTTTCTTACTGTCATAATAAAATAACTTTGCTTCTTCTTTTGCCAGCAGTTTGGCTGCATCATAGGCCACTTTAATCTGAACATTTTTCTTGAAGTTCCCAGCTATATTTTTCGTAATATCAAATACTGGGCTCAGCAGCTTGTATCCTTTCAAATTCAAAGAAGACAAATCACTCATTTGCTCGATTTTGATCTCAAAAGCTTTGCTCAGCGCCTGCTCAGGTATAGTCACAATCACCTTCTGCTCCAGTTGAACAATTCCCGACTTGCCGGCTTCAATAGTAGCCGTCGTCTGGCTTAACGCCGCTTTGCCTTCCTCCACCTCAATTACTGTGCTTAGTTTACTTTCCTTATGAAGTCGATCAACTGCCGTTACAGCATAATTGTACTGCCCGTCCTTTACAACTTGAACATCCGTAAACAGTGTGAAATCAGCCTGTTTGCGAACAATTGCCCGAATATGCGCAGGGTTGTCAGCATTAATCTTTTCTTTGCCGCTTGTTCTATAGATAACATAGTAAGCCGTATTTTTATCATTGTCCGACCAATTCAGTGAAACCGCCGGTACCGATGTCAGCACCAAAGATGGCGTATGAGCCAATTGTGAAATCCCCGGTTTCGCTGCTGATGAAGTCTGCAGCCATGTCATTTCTGGAACTAGCGCTTTCGTACGATACATATCGGATACGGCTGCTCTTAGTGCCTGCTTGTTTTTCAAATCTCTCGTTGTAAAGTGCATACTGCCTGCCACTTCTTTAAAGTTCCAATTAAATTTCATCTGCTCCGGAATTTCATTCGGATTTGTAAAATTCTCATTATCGTTTACTTTATAATCAGCATGCCCGATATACAAATGTGTCTTCGCACGATTAACCCGAATCAAATCACTCCACCACTTCACCAACTCCTCATAGGCTGCTGGCTTAAAGCCGAAGTTCCAATAAATTTGCGGTGTGACATAATCAATCCAGCCATTTAGCACCCACTTGCGCACATCAGCATGCAAATTATCGTAGCTTGGTTGCCCTGCCGTTGTATTCGAGCCATTACTGTCCACATTTTTATTGCGCCAAACACCAAATGGGCTAATTCCAAACTTCACATAACTTTTCTTCTGCTTAATTTGACTGCTCAAATTTTTGATAAGTGTATCCACATTGTTGCGGCGCCAGGCATTAATATCTTTTGGATAATTGCGCTTGCCATATTTCTCATAGGTTGCCTGATCGGGATAGCCCGTGCCATCAAAACGGTTAGGATAAAAATAATCATCAAAATGCACCGCATCGATATCGTATTTTCCCACAACTTCCATAACAGATTTCGTAATATAATCAATCACTTCCGGATGACCGGGATCGAAATACAGCTTGCCTTCATACTCCATCACCCAATCCGGATGAAGCTTGGCAGGGTGGTTATCCGCCAAATTTTCCAATTTATTATTTACACTAACGCGATAAGGGTTAAACCAGGCGTGGAATTCCATATTTCGCTTATGGGCTTCCTCAACCATAAATTGAAGCGGATCATAGCCCGGATTTTGTCCTTGCTTGCCTGTGAGCCAATGCGACCAGGGAGCATATTCTGACGGATAAAAGGCATCGGCTGTCGGTTTAATTTGCATAACAACCGCATTCATCCCAATTTGCTGATGCATATCAAGCAGTTCTGTAAACTCCTGCTTCTGATTTTTTTCTCCAGTTGTTTTCGGCCAATCGATGCGATCTACCGTTGCAATCCATGCGGCGCGCAACTCCCGCTTTGGAGCCTTCAATCCCGCTTTATTAACAATGACGGTATACTGCGTCTGCTTCCCCTCATAAACAGCCGTTATCGTTGCTGCCCCTACAGCGACTCCCTTAACTTTGCCTTGCGCATCCACAGCAGCAACCTTGCTATTGCTCGAGGTAAAAGATACTCCCTTTGCAATCTCTTGCAGAACAGAGCTGCCATTATACTTGCCCATTACTTTCAGTTGCTGGACAGCACCTATATCAAGCGCCGCAATATTCATCAACTGGATTTGTTCCAGCACTTTTTTCTGCTCAGAAACCTGAATCGTCCACTCAACCGTCTTCCCCTGATAAACAGCCTTTATAACAGCCTTACCAGCCTTCAGCGCGACTGCTTTTCCGCTGTTGTCCACAGATAAAATACCGGCAGGGCTTGCTGAGAACACCGCCCCATTCTTTACTTCCAACCATTGCGGGTCATTTATATAAGAAGCATACAGGGCTAGCTGAAACTCATCCTTTACATTGACTTCCTTCGGCCCTTCCAGCAACATCTTTGCTATACTCGCCTCCTCTGTGCTTACTGTCAATTCGTAAGAAGCTGTAAACCCGCCATAGCTCGCTGTTATAACCGCTGTTCCTGCTTTTTTAGCCGTGACCTCTCCTGCAGAAGAAACCACTGCTACACTTTCATCACTACTTGCATACATCGCTTGCGACTGAATCCTTTGAGGCGCTGCATAGCCTGCCTTCGTTTCCAGTACCATCGCCTGCTTCTTCTCACCCATTTTCAATGGCGAAAGCCCCGATAGCTCAAGACCGTAAATCCCACCCGTATTACCGTAAAATGCTGTTAATTGGTCAAAATAAATAACGCCATCCGATTTATTACTGTCACTTGTTTGCACAGGATAAATGCGGCGTAGCTTAACGGACTCCCTATAATCATCCATAAGTAACTCCGGGGGCACATCAAAAACAACATATCTCCAGCCTCGCCAATTAAACTCATTGCTTTTGGTCAGTTCTGACACCTTGCCGTCATTGAATTCAGCACGCAGCCAGTGCTTGTTATTGCCATCGCCATACACCCATACCCCAAGCTTATCGGGCTTGCCCTCCAGCTCCAGCATGTCGGTTTTGGCGCTATTATTCCAAAAGTTCATATAAGCAGCAGCACTGCCTGCATTTTTTCCAGTAAACTGATAGCTTAATTTTCCCGATTGATTGCCTGTTATAACTGGCTCTGGTCTACTCGCATAGGCGAACTGTGCTCCCGCATTAATTGGATCTTTGGCACTTATGTATCCGTTTCCTTCAAAATCCTCTACTAATCTATAAACCGCTTGCGATTCTTGTTGTAATATCTCCTCTGCAGTTGCCTTGGCAATATTCATTCTGTTGTAATCGACAGTTTGATAACCAAGCGGCAGCAACAGCGCTGCAACCAAGCAACCGGCCAACAGTTTTTTTAATTTCAACCTTTTCTCCTCCTTGTAGCATCATAAGCACTTGTTCTTATTTTTTGGCATATAGCAATATTGCGGCGGCGGCTCTTTCCCTTCGATCCATATCATCACTCTCTAATGCTTCACGAAGCACCTGTAGTGCTTTTTGAACCGTTTCATGATCCACCTCTGCATCCATCGCAAACTGGCGATCAATTTCCTCTAACGATAAAGACTCCGAAAGTATAGTGAAGGTTTCGGTGTTCCGCATAATTATTTTCCATAGCTCTGAAGCATGCGCCAGCTCAACTCTTTTCAGCCAGGTTACTCCACGTCTATGCCTATGCGGATTCTCTTCCGCCTGTTCTGATTGGTCAGCAACAAAAAAATAATCGCCGACATCCCCAAGCCAGCCCCTCATCCCATCGGAGGCGATAATATAATCGCCATCTTGCATGGCATAAACAAATTGCTCTACTCTAGCCTTTAAATGCCCATTATCTATATTTATTGAACCAGCTATAGTTAGCGCCTGTTCCTTGCCCATCGACTCAAAATCTATCAAGATTCCATCCAAGTCCAAGCTAATATAATTTTCCCGCAAAAAACAATCCATCCCGGCTTCATCCGTTTTTAAATAGAACAACTTCATAACCACTGCTGCCCCCAATCAGTTTTAATAAGTTACCAACAATATATCAACAGGTTTTGTGGATTTATACACATCGCCCAACAGTTTATACACATAAAGGTCGAACTTACTAACAATTTGTGCACAACTATGTGCAAAGTCGAATCGGTACACTATATTGTAGTGTGGATTGGTAAACTATCCACACTACAATGGTTCTATTTCATCTGCCGCTTATCCTCTTTCAAAACTTAAGCATAAAATTTATTTGATCCCTCTCACAAAAAAATGGCATATCTCTGTCGGATGTTAGACACATAAACCGTTCGAGAATGCCATTTAAATCGTATTTATAGCGAGGTATGCTATACCCTTCTTTTGGCTTCTAGCTGCTTGCTTTCTTGTAAGAGCTTCGCTGCTCTCATTACACTTACTCGCAAGCTTCAAGCAACCTCATCTCCAGACAAATTGAAATAGACAACACCGTTTCTTTTTGCCCAAATTGTGCGTTTAGACTGTTATCTGATATTTCCTGAATGGTGCCAATTCCAAACTTGGCATGCTTGATTCTAAGCCCTACTCGAAGCTGGGAGCGTGAGCTTATTGCATTGGGATTTTGCTGCGGTCTTGCACGTTCTGTTTTTTTGGCAATGCCGTCCGTTACTCTTACTTCTGACGAGCGATCCCGTTGCACGCTAAGCCCTGCCGCAATTTGTTGCTCCACCGAGCCTGCCGGATGCTTCTGACGCACAATTTCTTTTAATTTGGTTACAAATCGGGATTCTTTTGCGGTAACGCCGCCTCTTTCCTCATAGGTGAGCAGCTCAACCGTCTCTTTTGCCCGCGTTAGACCAACATAAAACAATCGAATCGCTTCGTCCATTGCTTCACTTGCGTCATTCGCTTCATTTGCATTATCGCTGCTTTTTGCCTGCTTCCCTTCTTCTTTGGCGGGAATAACCCCTTCCATCACATCGATCATAAAGACATGGCGAAACTCCAGCCCCTTTGCACTGTGAAAAGTAGACAGGGTTACAGCTGCATCCTCTCTTTTCCCCTTTGCCTGCTTCAACCCCTGCTCCAGTTGTTTCAAACGAGCAGCAAATTGCTCCATCGTCTGAAGCGGAGCGGCAATTTCCTCGATCGTCTCCAATATATAAAACAAATAATCAAGCCGAAAGCCGAACTTATCGCTCAATCTCTCCAATGCTTTGTTATAGCCCAGCCTTTCTCTTACAACTCGGATCGCGTGCTGCGGCGGCATTCCGTTCATCTGACGAATCATATCGCGACTTTCTGTTAATAGGCTGTATTGATAGTTTTGCAATGGTACTTTGTTCAGTAAAGTATCGAATACCGATAGCTGATATTCCTCTTCCCCCTCTGCTGCTTGCCCCTGCCCATCAGTATTCGCAACTGCCCGTAGTTCCTGCTCCTGCTTCCATGCCTGCTTCAAGCTTTTCATTTGGGCACCGGTTATGTAGCCGTTCATTTTGGTATACACGGACTCTAGCAGCTCAAGCCGCTTTTCGGTATAGGACAATCTCATAAAATTCAATATATCAGCAATTACCCAGTGTGAGAAAAAGCGATTGTCCGCATCTTTCATATAAAACGGAATACCCGCCGCATCAAATGCGTTCATTAGAAAAACCGATGACTGATTGTTGCGGTACAGCACCGCTGTATCAGACAGCTCCTCTGTACTAAATGATTTCAACTGTTCAATGATATAGTCCGCTTGCCGCAAATGCGTTGCGGTATGCACAAAGCGCAGCCCGCCTTTTCCCTTGTTCGCCGTATGCATCTGCTTCGGATAGCGATTGTCAATCTGTTTAATAAAAGCATCGGCAGCAGCAACAATCAGCGGCGCGGATCGATAATTTTGCTCCATATACAAGGTGACGGCTTGCGGATAAACCTTTTTAAAGCTCAACAAATAGTTAGGTTCTGCTCCCCGCCAGCTATAAATCGATTGATCATCATCAGCAACCACACATAAATTCTTGTGAACGGAGGCAAGCGCCTCTATCATTTTATGCTGGACCAGTGATGTATCCTGACTTTCATCCGTTAATAAATAATCGTACCTGGCAGCATAGAACTGTCTTAATTCATGATCGGATTGGAGTGCCTCGTATGCAATTTCCAGCATATCATCAAAATCAATCCATCGGCTTCCTGCCTGATTTTTTTTGATATGCTCATATTTTTCAAATATCAAATCCGCATCCTTTAAATGGACAGAAGCCCGACTTCTTTCCTCGACAGTCAGCATTTTATTTTTAACATAGCTGATATACCGAAGCAGTTCCTCCATCTGATCATCTGTGATATGCTCGTTCGTATGTTGTTCATAAATTTGACGCAGAATTAGTTTTTTATGAATCCCATGCCTTCCTGCATGTCCTTGCTGCCCTTGCTGTTTTCCTTCCCCTGTGTCCTCGTCCCTGCCCTCAATAATCTGATAGGCTATGCCACACTGCTGCATATATCTCCTTGCAATCTCAAAAGCAAAGCTATGTATGGTCGAAAATGTCACATCGGGCAAGTATGGAAAAAAGCGTCTATAGCGATCCTTCATATCCGTTGCAGCGGCCTTGCTAAACGTAAGTGCTGCAATTTTGAAAGAATTTGCCCGCTTAACCTCTATTAAGTAACCAATCCTCATTACAAGCACCGTCGTTTTTCCTGACCCAGGCGATGCCAATAACAATAACGGACCGTTTGTTTGCATAACCGCTGTTTGTTGAACCTCGTTTAGTTGAATACCTGTCTCCTTTTGCTTTTCCAAAAAGAACTGCTGTGCCCGCTTTAACTCCGCCGCATCAAACACAATATCCGACGCCTTCATATCTATACTTTGCAATATACTCATTCCTCTGTCTTCGCCGTAATCTACCAGTTCTATTATTATAGCATTAACATCTCCAACTGGTGCAGCTCACAAGAACAGGATGATTATATACAAACAAAACAAGTTTCAGATTTCGTTCGGCTAACAGTTGCCACAATGCAGGTTAACTGTGAGTAAGCAACTTAACTGCAAAATTCAATCATCACTACAAACAAAAATGGACTTCCGACCGCTGTTATATTCAATTTGTTAGCCTCGCGATAGCGGCTATTCGCAGAAAAAAACCGAAATTTGCTGGAATAGTAAAGGGACTGCCCTCAAGACCAGCGCGCTGATCTTTCGGGGCAATCCCTTCCATTTTTCATATCAAATTAGTGTACAGGCTCCGGTTTATAAATATGCGGATTTTGTTTGCGGCACTCCTCCATCACAAGCATTTGTCTGCGCACCTGTTCAGGTGTTATTTCCAAAGGAGCACCATCTGCCATATGGCGATAAAGCATTTCATAGAAGGTGTTTACCATATCCTCAAATTGATTCAAGCCGTTCGTAAGCTCCAACTTCCAGCTATCCTCATGCCATTCTAATGTTTCCTGACAATATGCAGGCATGCCGTCGCTATTCGTTATTGGTTCCCGAACAAGCTGCTGCAGTGGCGCTTCCTCAGATTTAAAGTATTTCCACTCCAGCTCTGTTGCTGTTCCTTTCAAGCCACCATTTGAGCCTTGAATATTGAATGTTTCACGTCCATAGGTGCAACAAGAGGAAATCTCAAGATCAATAATTGGACGGTTCTCTCCACGCATAATCAGCTTGACGTAATCTTCCGCATCGCCAAACGTATTCACTGTATTCATCATACAGGTTAAGTCAGGCATATCCTCACCGCCAAATAACTGCAGCGCCTGGTCTAGCGGATGCGGACCGGTATTCATCAGATTCCCACCATTATTGCTTTGCAGAGTTTGCCAATCCCAACGCCGTGCGAAACCGTTTAGTGTAAAATTGATTTGAACAATATTGCCCAACACACCAGACTCGATTACCTTTTGGATTTGTACAAACGCTTGCTGATAACGGGATTGCTGGAAGACTGCCAATACTTTGCCGTTTCGTTTGGCGGCTGCAATCAACTGGTCAACCTCATCCGCTGTTTTAGCCAATGGCTTTTCACACAACACATTAAATCCTCTATTAAGCAGCTCCAAAGTGATCGGGAAATGCATATGGCTTGGCGAGGCATTAACGATTAAATCCAGCTCCTCCTCCTGCTCGACCATTTCTTGCCATGTGTTATAAACATTGCAGTTGTATTCCTCAACTGCCCTCTGTTGTCGTTCAGCAATTCCGTCGGCTGCTGCTCTTATTTGATAACACTCCGGCAGCCTAACCAACTGATTTCCATGAATACCGCGTCCGCTTCTGCCCAAACCAATAATTCCTGTTTTAAGAACATTGTTCGCCATACTTTCTCTCTCCCCTCAATTTATAGTTACTGTAGTTGTTCTATAATTGCTTTGACCTTGGCAAAGTCATGTTCCATCCGTTCATGAGGTGGATTTGGCGCATGACACTCCAATGTTACCCAGCCCTCATACCCGCTTTCAAGCAAACCGGTGAACAACGGCTCATGGTCCGCCTCGCCTTGTCCAAGCAAGCATGGCACAAAACACTCCTGTCCATGTCGTGTCAAATTAACAAAGCTTCCCGGATGGCTGCTCAGAATGACGCTGTGATCCATATCGCTATTTGCAGAAATTCTGCGCTCATCCTTAATATGAACGTGGAATAAACGGTCTCCCAGCGCAAACACCGATTCTTCGCCGTAGGTTGTGTCGGTAATATACATATTGCCTGCATCGTGTATCATGCCAATATTTTGATGTCTGATCATATTCAGCAGTCTCAAACTGCTTTCGGTTGTTTCCGCCAAGGAATTATTATGGATTTCAATAATAATGTCCAACCCTGCGTTTTTGGCTTCTGCTGCACATTTGTCCAGCCAGAAGGCAGCCTTGCTGTAATGATAATCAGCTGCAAGAAAGGCATTCGGACCACCAGGCGTAACTCTTATTGCAGCAGCTCCCAGTATGCTCGCAAACTCCAGCATCTTTTTGAAATCCTCGAATGTTTCGTCGCATTCCGCATCGCTAAGTGTCGAAAAACCACCGGTATAAGAAGCAAGCACTGGGATTTCAAGCCCCAAATAATCCGCTTTTTCCTTTATTTCCTTTACCTTCGTCAAGGTATCGATTGGTGCCAAATGCGGTGCTCTTCCCGCAATTTCAAGACCATCCAAACCAAGTTGTTTTGTTATTTCAAGTGCCTCAAAAATACTTCGATCCATAAAAACACCACTAAAAGCTGCAAATTTCATAAATTCACCTCAGCGTTTTCGCTATTGAATTTCTACTCGTACTCCTTTGTTTGCGCTTTCGTATATTGCTTCTATCAGTTGAACTGTTCTAAGTCCGTCCCAGCCTGTGATAAGCGGCTCTCTGTTTTGCTCTATCGCTTCTATAATGTCCATCAGTTGCCTTTTATGATAATCAAATGTAATACTTCGAGGATCGGAAACACCACCATAGATCCCCGCCTGCCCAATTGCTGGCTGCTCCTCCCCCGGTACATGCCACTGCGTGAAGCTCATGCCGTCAAGCATAATCGTTCCCTGCTCACCATAAATGCGCAACGACGCTGGAAAACCTGGCTGAATGCTTGTGGAAGCCATAATCGTTCCCCTTGCTCCATTCTTAAATTGAACAATCGCAAGCCCCAGGTCCTCCGCTTCCATCTGATGGGCTTGTGTAGCAATATCGCCAAATACCGATTTCGCCTCGCCGCCAAACCATAGCAGCAAATCCAGGCTATGAATGCCTTGATTCATTAAAGCCCCGCCATCCTCTTTGATCGTACCGCGCCAGCCCGAGCTGTCATAATAAGCTTGTGTCCGGTAGAAGGGAACCGCAATCTCCAGAAGCAGCAGTTTTCCAAGCTTTCCATCTTGCAATACCCGGTTTATCGCTTCGTGCTGAGGCTCAAAACGGCGTTGTGAAATAACAGACAGCATTACCTTGTTTGCCGTTGCTTCGTTAATAAGCACTTGGCACTCATCGGCCGTCATAGCAAGTGGTTTTTCGACGACCAAATGCTTGCCGGCGCGTAATACATCAAGTCCAATTTTCGCATGGCTGCCGCTTGAAGTTGTCAAACATACAATGTCCACATCGTCGCGATGAATAAGCTCGCTATAGTCCGTCGTCCATGCACAGTTTCCTTTTGCGGCGGTCTGCTGCGCGCGTGCAGCATCTCTGCTCGACACCGCGGTCAGCCTAGCATGACTAATCTTCGAAATCGCCTGCATATGGAAGTCAGCAATTGTACCGCAGCCTATCATTCCAAAATTCCATTTTTTGCTCAAGACTGCACCTCCTGCACCATAGCTCTAAGCGCAGCAAGACTCATCTCTGTCCCCAGCCTGCGGCTTCCTCCCTCAGGTGTAAAATGCGTCTCAATGGTGTACAGCCCCTTATAGCCATCCTTCTCCAAAGCTTTGATTTGCTCAAGCAAAGAGGCATCTCCAGAGCCTGCCGGCACACAACGCGACTGTCCATCGTGCATAATATAAGCATCCTTTATATGCACATGTGTTAATAACTCCTTCACTTCACTGTACCCTTTCGGAAAAGCTTCCTGTCCAATATAAGCCTCATTGCCCGGGTCCCAAAGAGCAGTAAGCGCGGGCGAAGCAACCTGCTTCACATAGTCGGCAATTTCAGACGCCCGTCCTCCATTGCAGGAAGGCTCATTCTCAAGCAGCAGCATAACGCCTTGCTCTTCAGCCGCTTTGGCAGCTTCGCGCAAATGCATGACAATCTCATCTGTATACTTTGCCGGCTCCGCCTCTCTCCAAAAGGAAAAAATACGAATATTTATCGTATCCAGCTGCTTGGCAATTGCCATTACTCTGTTTAATTTTGCAAAGTGTTTCTCAACGCTTTCCTCCGGGTTGCCAAAAGTATCACCTGAAGCGCTTTCACGATCCTCGGAAAGCTTGCACTTGAATACAGGAGAAGCTACGCCTGATACTTTAATACCGTATCTGTTCAGCAGCTCTTTCACTCTATCCACCTCAGCATCCGTCAACTCAGCTATATTTTTCCCATCGATCATTCGCAACTCCGCATAGGATATTCGCTGATCGACAAGCCAGCCAAGCGCCCCTTCAAAATCATCCATTATTTCATCCGTCAGTACACTTAATCGTTGCAACAACCTTTATCCACTCCCCTAACGAATTGTGTAATAAATGTTCCGTCAATAACAAATTTATCCTTATCTGCTCCCAGAAGCAAGAACTATTTAGTAATTGTTTAGGATTTAATTGATTTTTCACTAAATTTGTAGGGTAAGTCTCGTATTTTCCCCTTGCCCCAAGTTTGCATATCGTTAATCCATAGCCTTATTTAAACGCTCCGCCCATGTTTTGATCATCCCGCGATCAAGTTTTCCAGTCGCTGTATAAGGCAGCTCTGCCACAAATATAATGGATACGGGCATCTGATAACGCGCCACTCTCGTCTTTAGCCAGATAAATAAATCTGCTTCCTGCACTTGCTCCTCGCTGTCGACTATGTCTGATTGCTCGCGCCGTACAGCCCATACTGCCAGACGTTGCCCATATTGCTTATCCTTAATGCCCGCTGCTGCCGCCTCCAAAATTTGCGGATGTGCAAGGAGTATTTGTTCTACAGCTAATGGATGCACATTTTCCCCACCCGAAATAATCATCTCATCCGTACGACCATTCAAATAAAAATATCCAGCCTCATCCATCCAGCCCATATCGCCAGAAAGCTGGACAACTCTTTTGCTGCGTTGCAGAAGTTTTCCTGTATGCCATTCAATCCCCAATTGACCTTGTTCCAGGGGTCTGCATTTTTCTAATTGAGGAAGTCGATAAGGATATAACTTTAAGCCCCAAATCTTTTGTCCAATCGTTAAGTTTCCACTTCTTTGAAAGCTCTCAAGCAATTGCTGCGGATTGGCAATAGTTTGCAGACCGCCCTCCGAGGTACCATACAAATTAAACAATACTTCGCCCCATAAATAATTTACCTGCTCAAATAATACCGCATCCAGATCCGCTCCTCCGCTTGCAACACACTGCACAGTGCGCAGGTCATCCATTCTGCCCGCTTCAGAGGCAATATTTAAAATACGTCGAACCATAAGAGGTACAACAGATAATACTTCAATTTGGTATTGTCTGATTAGGGTACATGTTGCCTGAGCATCAAACTTACGACGAACGATCATTTCTCCGCCAAGCGCGGTCCAAAGCAGCAATAAAGCCAGCCCATAACCATGAAAAATTGGAGTAGCTATGTAAGCACGCTCATAGTTCGATAGTTTCAATCTTGTAGAAATAGACAAAAAGGGGCCGATGTACTGACGCAATGACGGTTTGTGAGCAGCCGTTTTAACGGTTCCACCTGTGCCGCCTGTCAACAGAATCAACCGTCCCATCGAACGACGTTCAAACCTTATCCGGTCTGTTTTCTTCACATTGTTGTTCTGTACTTCCTGCTGTTTCATCCCTACAGTCAAAATATCGGAACAGTCCAGCAGTGTAAATTTATGTTCTGCTTGTTGTTGATATTTTTTTAGCTGCTCACCATAAGCAGAATCGTAAATGATGCAATCGAACTTATGCTGAAAAACCATTGTCTCTATTTGAGAAAAGCTCATATCCGGATTTAAAAAATAGAGGTCTGCTCCAAGACCTGATACAGCAAACACAGTTTCAACCAAGATGCTGTCGTTGCGGCAAATAACAGCAAGCTTTTTTCCAGGCTCAATTATATATTCCGTCCGCAGCCAATCAGCAAGCATAATCGCTTCTTTATACAATTGTTTATACGTCAGCTCTCGGCTGTCATCACGCAGTGCTGTCCTATTGGAGTAGTTGCTTTGTGCAAATGCAAGCAACGCCAAAACATTGATGCCATGCTTTACGACGGCTTGCAGCAAATAAAACCAGCCCATCGGAGAATAAAGCCGCAATCGCCTGAGCAAGGAGAGCATATGGAATATTTTTATAGCGATCCCCTCCGGTTTCTTTTAGCAAGATATTTGTTTTGACTGCTCATTTGCTTGACGATGCGATACTCCCACACTTTTCTTGCAAGCTCCCCAACAAAAACCGGCAGCAATGAGCTTAGCCTTATCCACCAAGGAAGCCAGTTCTTTTTTCTACTGCACATCAGATTGACGATTTTAACAGCTGCATGTTCAGCAGACATAGCAGGAATATGCCGATAAAAATCCGTCGGCTCAATCATTGGCGTGCGTACAAGAGGCAGATAGATGGTGCTGGCAGCTATTCCCCTCGCTCTAAGCTCGGGAGACACAGACTGAAACCAGTGATCGAAGGCTGCCTTTGAGCCCAAATAAGCTGACCAGTAGGGAAACGGCGGCAATTTCATATTTATAGTAGAGGTATGGATGATTTGCCCTCGTTTATGCTCCAGCATCGGAAGCAGAGCAAGAATAAGCTTGGTTGGCGCCAAATAGTTGATGGCGGCTGTCCGTGTAATATCATGATGTCTCTCCAAGCTTTCGAATACAGATCGGCGAATAGAGTGCCCGGCATTGCTGATGATGATATCAATTCCTTCCGGCAGCTCCAGCAGGCTGCGATGCCATTCCTCCTGGTTATCACGCAAATCAACAGAATAACAAATTACCTCAGCAGTATTGCTTCGTATGGACTCAATCTCCTTCTTAATGAAATCCAAACGCTCCTGCCTTCTGGCGACCAGCACCAGTCTAATTGGATAAGGCGCCAACAAATAGGCAAGCGCTTCTCCGATCCCAGAACTTGCACCTGTAATAAGCACAGTCCTTCCTGCCAGCCGACTATATATACGTTTTTTATTTATTCGAGCAGGGGGAAACAATAGTTTTTGCAATATTACCATCTGTTTGATCCGGCTCCTTTACTATTCTCCATATAGCCCGCCAACTGTTTTCAACATTGTCATAATCACGTTCGCTGTGCAAAATAATGTGCGATATAATGTGATAAGATATTATTGCAAATCCCGGGGGTATGTTATGTTACGTCATCCAATAGGCTTGCTTCGCTTGACAGGATTGCTGGATGGTATTTCTTTGCTTGTCCTTTTGCTTATCGCCATGCCTATGAAATATATGGGCGGTATCGATGCAGCAGTTAGAATTACCGGCAGTGTGCATGGCGTTATCTTCGTCGTTTATGCTGCTGCTATTATGTATGCTGCAATTCGAATTCAGTGGAGCATCTGGTGGTCCGTTATTGCCTTTGTCGCTGCTTTTGTTCCTTTTGGGAACTTTATTTTGGAATACAAATTAAAAAAAGTGCAGCCACAATACGAAGTAAAGCCATTTAATACAACCTATCTGATTTACTGTGTTGTGTTCTTTTCATTTTTTGATCTCTTTTCACAATTGCCTGTTATGAGCACGTTCGCTGGTTCAGTCGGCGCCACATCATTAGCGGCTGGTCTTGCTGTCGGCATGTACTCGTTCTCTAATACTTTCGGCAATATATTGTCCGGCATACTAACGGATAAGCGCAATCCATTCTCTATTCTTCTAGTTGGACTCATTACCACAAGCGGTGCATTATTATTATACGGCATTGTATATGATACCACGACACTATTAATCGTCCGCTTTATACATGGTTTTGTGGGTGGACTTATTGTGCCAGCTGCCTTTACTTTTCTTGCAAACAGTTCCGACGGAGAAAAGCGTGGCAAAAAAAGCGCAATTTCGGGCGCCTTTGTCGGTATCGCTGCTATAGCTGGACCTGCTTTCAGCGGTATTATGGCAAGCCGTACCAGCGTGCCGTCAGTCTTTGCTGTTGTAGCCTTTAGCGGGCTGCTTTTAACCGTACTTGTCTATTTCTTTTTGAAATCAAAAACAACTGTTGCAAAAAAATCAAAAGTAAAAAAGCATATTCCGCTCAGTACATTTTTCAAACATAAAGGAATTATTACCGCCTACACAGGTGCCTTTTTCCTTATGTTTTCACAAGGCTGTCTCGCTTACTTGTTGCCGCTTCACGTCCAGTCTCTGGGCTTCGATTCACGGATGAGCGGTACACTAATGAGCATGTTTGGCATCGTTGCCGTTTTGATCTTCCTGTTGCCAACTAATAGGATTTTTGATAAAGTGCGGCCTGCCTACACCATGTCGTTTGGAATCGGACTAATGGGTGTTGGACAACTATTCATAAGCCAAGGGGCAAGCACCGGCGTACTCTATGCAGCACTTAGTTGTTATGGGGTCGGCTTCGCATTTATGTTCCCTTCGCTTAACTCGATACTGATCGACGCCACCAATGAAAACATTCGCGGCAAAGCATATGGCTACTTCTATGCCTTCTTCTCGCTAGGTGTTGTTGCTGGATCAGGCATTATAGGGTCTTTGAAAACGACCGTTACAGGCGGGTTTATCGTAACTGGAATCGTACTGCTAGTATATTCCGCCGTAGTGTTGTTCCTCTCTCGTTCCAAGCAGGCAGCTGCAAGTTTGTCGAATCAGTAGATAAGGAAATCAAAAAAAGCTTATGCTCCGGAATCTGTTGTTCCTGAGAGCATAAGCTTTTTTTCTACTTGAGCTTAATCATATTGAGCATTAGTTTTTTAAAACTGTGATTCCTTTTACTGGCCCCCACTTACCTCGTGAATCTTGTGCATGTACATAGATAGTATGATACCCAGATGTCCAGTTAGTTATATCTATTTCAGCCATAATCTGCTCCGTTCTAGCACTAAAGACACCGTCACTTGCCGCCATTGGAATTCCTGTACCGTCAAAACCTACTGAATTCACAAAATACTCTGCGGCTGCAATAGTTCCCCAGCCCGTTTCGCTTTCATCAGCAATCGCCCGAACAGTAATTGTCGATTGTCCTTGTGTTTCCAATCTAGCTGGAGCATTCTGAATTCGGGGACCTTGGGCAGAAGTTTTAATAATGGATACGGTATAGAATGAACCCCAGTTTCCTGCTGCATCCTTGCCATGAACATAGATCGTATGCTCACTGTTTTCTTCCCAATCCTCCGTAGATATGGTACCTGCAACAGATTCACTCATTGAATCAAAAATTCCATCGACAGCGTGCATGGATGCACCTGTGCCATTCGGTCCCGGTGTATCAATGAAATACTCTGCGGCTACAATTTGCGAACCCCCTCGATTATCAACGCCATCGTCAATATTTGCAGTCAATAGAACACTTGATAGTCCATCAGTAATACCGCGTGGATTAGTGCCGGCTACAATCGTAGCAGGACCTTTCGTATCATCAGCTGCAGATCCTGTTACATTTATTTTAATCGATTGCGTCGGTCCCCATTTCCCAGATTCGTCCATTGCACGGACATAAATAATTGGAGTTGTTTGCTCCTGCCAACGTGTTTCTGCAAAGGCACGAATCGAATCGATATCTATGGCTTGAATAGCGCCGTTTGCTGGTAGTGTATCATCATCTACACTGATCTCCAGGCTTCTTACACTCTCAAAATTAAACTCGCCGCTTCCTCCAGTAATCGAATCATAATTCTCTTTAAAGTTCCAGCGTATATTTTTCCAAAGATCCGCAGGAAATGCATTCTCTCCATAAAAAGTAGAAAGTGAGGTTTCAAGCACCGTACCATCGCTATCCTTAAGCTTTAACTGCATTTGGGATAATGGATTCGTATTTGACTTCATCCAAAAGGAAAGTGTATCTAACTTACTAAAATTCAGTAGATTTGTATCATAATCTTTTTTTGCTGTTAGCTTGTCTACAAGCCCGTTATTATTATTGCTAACTTTAAGACGCATAGAGTTCAATTCTTTGCTGATGGCTGCGGTACCACTCCAGCCTGAAATATCATTCATATCATCTATTAGAATTGGCTCCGTTTCAACCAAAGACGGGATAACAATTGTTGCTGTTGCGTCTTCCGTCAAATGGCTAAAACCGCCGTTCAATGCCAGCATTTCAATGCCTTGCCCAGGCTTTTGCACTGTATCGACATAGTATTGTATTTTCTCAATGGATTTCCCATCACCTGTCGCCGTTGCTGCAAGTTCGATCGATGCCGCTCCATTAGTCTGCTCAGACGAAACAGTGGCTTCGGTTATAATCGGGCCTCCGCTTTCAGGTACTATCGAAACATTATAGCTTGTGCTAGCTATAGAATAGCGATGTCCATCAAAAGCAGTTGCTCTTACAAAATATTTCTTTGAGCTGTCCAGCGTGCTAGTATCCCAGTCCACAGTATATGGGCTTGCCATAGTTGTTCCAATCGTATGCCAGGTATCATTAATCCCGTCATTATATTCGAAAGTAACAGATTGGACTGTTTTCCCGCTAGGAGCAGCAAGTGCGCTTATTTTCACGATGCCTTTGTCGACAATATCGTAGCTTCGTGGATATTGCATCTCAGAGTAGGGTCTTCCCTCTGCCGCACGAATTTGTTTAGACATATCTGTAACCGCAGCCCAGCGTCGATCATTCATCGGATTGCCGTCATTATCAACAAACTTCCATTCATCCGCCCAATCATCTCCGTCATATACGAAGAAAGCAACTCCGCTCAACCCTCCTGCATAATTCGTCCAGAGTGAATCCTTGAAATCTGCTATTTCATCCAAGTCAATCGGCGCATGCTCTACATGTCGATAGATTCGATCGCTTTGATTAGTCAAAAGTTTGCTGGGCGTCCAGGACTGTGTATTAGTCGCATTCGTCTTGCCCATTCTCCACGCTGTTTGCTTCAATCGATCTGTCCACTTAAATCCTCCGTAATTGCCGAGAGTCGACCAATCCATGTACCAGGGATGATCTTCTCCTGTGTCATACCAAAGATAATTAATATGGTGTGTATTAATTTTTCTATTGATTCCTTTAGCATTATCATTTGTTCTGACCGTGTTGGCGTAATACGAAAAATCACCGGCAGCGTTGCTTTGCAATTTATTAGGCCAGTACACTTCAAGCTCATTAGCATTCAAATAACTAATTATTTTATTTTCAGGATCATAAGCATAAGCTTGGTTAGAATCATCAGATGCCAGTGCAACTAGTCCTGTATGTTCAAGTGAATTATCATTTGCAACAGGAAAAGCCTGCCGAACAATATCCAGACCTAACCTTTGCGCTAGAGCCGCATTTTTAGTAATGGCATCTCCTCGATGAGCAACATGGGAAACAATAAAATCCACACCATGGTTTGCCATATCATACAATGTTTTTTCGGTTTGTACATTGGTATGATTGTACATGCCGATTTGAAAGTCGTCAGTAGAAAAATCATGAGCAGTTGGTGCAAGCATAGGTACTAATTCACTGCTTCTTTTCCACTCCTTGTTGGTCATCGCTTCCAAATTATCAAATGTGTAGTAGTTATTAGAAATACCTTTTACCATTGTGTTATCATCCACAGTTACTTCAAAAGATACGATGTTTGCATAATCCATTACACCAGTGCCACCTGAAATCTCATCAGATTGTGTTTTAAACGGCCACTCGATATGCCACCACTTACCTGCAGTCAACTGAGACCCCCATAGCACAGAATCCAAACGAATATAATTGCTCGTTCCATTGGCATCCTTCATACTGAAAACCAGCTTGTCCGTATCCTCACTAACCAGTAACCAGAAGGACAATACATCATAGGAATTCAAATTTGCAGTCAATTTATTTTTTGCAATATAGTAGTCAGAAGCGCCATTATTGTTATTAGGTACCTGGAAGGTAACTGAAGCTTTGGAGGCATCGCGGTAATTATTAGTGTTTAATATCATGCTTGATCCTGCCGTTGTTGTCCAAGTATTAACGTCATCCAATGAATCCAGCATTATGCGATCCTTATATTTAACAGCATTCAAATCATCAATATAAATATCGGTAGGGATACCGACTGGCAATTCCGAATCCCGGGTTACAAATACGATTTCCTTTAGATGCGAGAAATCCATCCGCCCGTTACCACCAACAATCGTACCCGGGTCTTCTCGAAACTTGATTCTTCCTTTGTGCCATTTATCAGCAAGCAATATGCCGTTTGCATTAGGGAACATCTGCTTCAGATTAAATTCCTCTGACGTCTGTTCCGTATCTGTTATTCTAACATTTAAAAAAGTGAGATTTTGCGTAGGCTTTATCCAAAAAGTCATCTCATAATAGTCATCCAAGCTATATATAGCAGTAGGTCTATATAATGAAGGGTACTCCATAACGCCGTTATTATTATTCGTTACAGTATACTTGATGCTGGAATTACCCTGCTTTACTTGTTCTGTCGACAATGAATGACTGGAGCCTAGTGTAGTTTCCCAAGTTGATGCATTGTCCATAGTATCAATAGGCGTGCTTTCATAAAGATCAGCTTCTGCAAAAAAACTCATATCGTCTAGATAGAAATTGACTTGTTCTGATTTCATTGGAGAAGTTCGTCCATCGGAACTGATAAACGAAATTTTTTGAATGGTGCTGTAATCCATCACACCGTCCCCTCCACTTACCGTCCCTTCATATTCTTTGAAGTGCCACCACACCTGTATCCATTTATCAGGCAGTATCTGAGCAGGGAAAGATTCGCTTCGAACAACATTTGCCAACTTCACCTTGCTTTCTGTACCATCTGAATCCTGCAAAGCAATTTCCATAAAAGGGTCGATTGCATCTGTTTGTACCCATACAGATAGAACATCTTGATTCATTAAGTTCAAATATGGAGTATATGTTCTCGACAAAGCAACAGGTTGGGCAATACCATCGTTATTGTCTGTCACTCTAAAATTGATGCTGTAATTACCTTGGAACACCTTGTCCAATCCTGGATATAAGCTCGCCGAGCCAATAGCTGCATTAGATATGTCCCAATTCTGTAAACTTTCCATTTGATCTGCTTGCATCGATTCAGCCTGTACAGTCTCGCGCTTGTTGATAGGGATTGTGCAAACTGCTGCCCATGCAATCATGATTGCAAGACTTGCTTTCAAAGCTTTTTTCATTGTTTATCCCTCACTTTGATGTGGTGTTTATATCATGTATACGCTTTCTTTATTTTGTTTCAAAATCCGATTTTCACCTCCTTTACTCATGTACTCCTGGCGTATATCAAACGGACATATGCCAGAAGTAGCTCACTTAAAGTAACCCATATATTAGATTTGTTACGCTGCCTGATATAACGCCAAGATATACGCTATCCCTTTACTGCCCCCATCGTTGCTCCTTCCATAATTCTTCTTTGAAATAGGACATAAAACAAAATAGAAGGAATCATAACGATAAATACGCCTGCGAACATGGTTACCCAATCCGATGTATACTGCATCTTCATATTTGCCTGATACATATTCACTCCAATCGTATACTTAGCTGGATCAGACAGATAAATAAACGGTCCTAAAAAGTTATTGTATAGACCTAAAAATTTAAAAATTGCTACCGTTACAATTCCTGGTGTGGATAAAGGTACAATAATTCTCCAAAAAGTCTGAAAAAGTGTAGCACCATCCATATAGGCACTCTCTTCCAAATCTTTGGGCAAAGACGACATAAATCCACCGAGCAGCATCAGAAAAAAAACATTTTCTCCAAAACTGTCCAGAATGATTAGACCAGTAAGACTATTTATCATATTCAGTGACTTCATCAGAACATACTGCGGCACAAGAGCATTAACTCCTGGTAAAAATAGCGACAGCATAATGAGTCCCCATATTAAATTTCTGCCTCTAAACTTCATTCGAGTTAAAGCATATGCATTCAGTGTTGTAAGAAATGTCCCTAATACTAGTCCTACCCCTACATAATAGACTGTATTAATAAAGGATTGGCCGATATTGTAGCCAGACCATGCCTTTGAGTAGTTACTCCAATTCATTTTAGATGGAAGTGCCCAAATATTTTGAAAAAATTCAGGGTTCGTTCTTAAAGACTGATAAAAAATCCATGCTAACGGAAATAAAATGGATAACGCCCACAAAAATAAGACTATTCTCCATATTGTATCCATCAACGTTCTTTTTTCTGTCATTACGCCTCCTCCTCTCCAGCTTAGTATTCAAGATCTTCTGCAGGATACAACTTGTCCACAATTAACTTAGCACCTATTAAAATAACAAAAAGCAACATGCCGATTGCGGAAGCGTATCCATAGCTATGTGCCTCCTTGCCAAAAGCCAAGTTAAACATATAAAGCCCAATAACGTCCGTTGATCCTTCTGGTCCGCCATTTGTAAGTATCATAATAATTTCAAAACCTTTCAGCGTTCCAAGAACAATAAAAACGACGCATACCCGAATAACGTTACGAATAAGCGGAATTGTAATTTTGAACAAAATCGTCATTGACTTTGCTCCTTCTAGTAATGCTGCCTCATAAAGTGATTTGGGAACAGCGCTCATTGCATTAATAAAAATAACAACGTACAGACCAACTGCGCCCCATACCATAGGAATGATCAATGCCCAAAGCGCAGTCTTGGAATTGCCTAGCCAATAAAAATCATTCATTTTCATCCCGAATAGCTCTAATAAACCGTTAAGCAACCCAAATGAGCCGTCAAAAATAAAAGACCACAAAAGCGCAATCACAACGGTTGACAATACATTGGTAAAGAAGTATAAAATTTTGTAAAAAGAGTTTTCTTTGTATGATTTGTTATTTAGCAAATATGCCAACAACAATGATATAAACACAGTAAGTATAGGTACGACAACGATATAAATAAGATTGTGATATAAGGCGCGCCAAACGAACTGATCCTTAAACATATAGAGGTAATTATCCAGTCCGACAAATACAGCATCTGTTAGCCCATCCCATTGCAGCAGCGAATAATAGACGGACATCAGATTCGGGTACAAAGTGAACAATACATATCCGAGAAAAGAAGGAACGATTGCAACGATCAAAAACACGGCTTTTTGCTTGGAAGCTTTGCCGTATCCTGATGTTTTTTTTGAAACTTGCGCACTACCGGCTTTCAATACGATACATCCCCTTTCCCGAGCGTGTGCCGGGAGGTCGTTACTCCTCCCTAAGCATTCACGCTCTGCGTTTCGCAACGCGGTTGTCTTATCTATTTTTCCTTCTAGGGCATGTTTGATTGCTCCGATGGGAGCAGATGTTGCCGAATTTTTGTTCCATGCAAGGCGTGTTTGTGAAGGCGAACCCGGGGGTACGTCAAACAAATACAACGCAGCAGGGGGCAAAAAGGCGGTAATAGATAACCAGGAGTGGGTTTTCAAACATGCCTTAAGGACGATCCTTCTTAATTGCAGCCTGTTTCAACTGCTCAGCTTCCTCCAAAACAGGTGCCGGATCTTTTTTACCAGTAGCAGCAGCAGTTATCAACTCACTCAAAAGCTTATCGGCAGATCCATTCTCTGGACTAATTAAACCAAACTCCCTGCGATACGAAATATACTCCACATTATGTTTCGTCGCATATTCCATCACAGCTGCTTGGGTTGGCTGCAATTGCGCTGTGCGTGCATTATCATCACCAAAATCAAGTCTTGCCGGATATGCTCCTGCTTGGGAGGCAACCGCTGTTTGAACTTCAAAATCATATAAACTCAGTACAAATTCTTTTGCCCATTTCTTATTCAGTTCCGGCTTGTTCTTCCAAATCATAAATCCAATGTCAGAAACCCCTGAGTTAACAAAAATAGTTTGATTGTCATCATTGGTTGCCGGAACAGCCATAAAGCCCCATGTGAAATCTTTAGGTGTAGCCTCCTTCATCTCATTACCAACCCAGTCTCCTGTTGCCACTAATGCGGCTTTATGTTGCAAAACCTGCATTTGTGCCTGCGTATGATTCAATGCTGCTACACCTTCTGGGAAATACCCCTTTTTACCAAACTCATACAGCCGATTCCAAGCTTCCTTATTTTCCTCAGTTGTTAATTGTGGACCAGTAAAGCTGCGGAAGTTTTGGATATAAGTATCGAATGTTCCGTTTGCTTTTGCCAAATTAAACTGCATAATGTTGAATACATAGTCAGTCAAGTAGCCAGCATACACTCCTGGAAACGTAATTGGAATCACGCCATCTGACTTGATTTGATCTAGCAGCGCGACGAATTCATCCCAAGTTTCCGGATTTTTGTTCCAGCCTTTCTCATCAAACAACTGTTGATCAAAAAATAAACCTGCTGTATACCCCGCAACCGGAAGAGTAGCCGTATAACCTAAGCTTACTGATGAATCATAAGCATCATCAGAAATAACAGAGCGAAGCGATTTTCCAGACTCTCCTGGTAAATCACGTTCCCAGAGATCGTCAAGCGGCTCAAGTTTTTGTGCGCTAATCAATCTCTCATGCTGGTTGGCACCAGAAAAGCGCGGAATAAACAAATCAAACATATCGTCATCATCGCCAGCAGCTATTTTGGGCTCAAGAATAGTTTCAAGTGTCGGTGATGATGTAATATCGAACTCAACGTTCGGATATTTCTCGGTAAAATTTTTCACAGCAAGGTCCATCCAATCGCGTCCAGAACCACTTTCCCAGTATCCCATTTTAAGCTTGACTTTTTCTGTTTTAGATAATCCATTTTCGGGATAGACTTCTGCTTCTGCATTGCCGCTTGAGGACGACTCGGGACTTGGTTCAGAGCTTACTGGCGGCTTTTCGCTACTTCCTGAACATGCCGCAAGTATTGAAATCATCATAATAATTGAAACAAGTAAAACTCCTGCTTTTTTCATGGTATTTCCCCCTGTATTAAAATTCAGTTGATGCTATATGAAGCTGTGTGAATACAGCTCAACTGTTAACATAAACATTACTCAACTGCTCCATAGTTGCTAGTTCCACAGAGTTACCATTGTTAAGTCTTGATTTCTCCGCTGCGAAGGCGATCAAATGGCTCTGTAAGGAAGTCTCCGCAGATGTTAGTCCTTGGTTAGACATGGGATGCTTGTTACGCACTTCCTTCAAAAATTCACGGATCAATCCTTCATCTCCACCACTATGGCCGCCTTCCCCTATTGCTGGAGTCAGCTTAATGGGTTCTTGTCCAAATGGAAAAAGAGTAATCTCATTTTTCTCCATATAGCCTCTAATTTCTCCATGGGTGCCCATAATTTGGACAGTCCGAGAAACATCATGAGAAAACCCTGACATCGTAAATGATGCTGTAGCCCCACCCTCAAATTCCATATTGACAACTTGGTGGTCGACTACATCATTATCACAATGGTAAACACATCGACCAAACGGTCCTTTCTGAAGTGCATGTTCAATACCTGCATCTGTTAACTCATTAGTAATAAAACGCGACCATTCGTTTGTCTTATCTTCGCGATAAATGTGAATCGCTGAATAAGGGCACTCCCGTTCAACTGCACATCCATCCGTACAACGAAAAGCAGAGCCTGCAGGTGCATTCTCTGAACAAAAATGCTTAAGGGAGCCAAAAGAGCTAACTCTCAAACAACGTCTATCAATAAGCCAAAACAATATGTCCATATCATGACAAGATTTTTGCAAAATCATTGGACTGGAATCTCTTGCTTTGTTCCATTGACCTCGTACAAAACTATGTGCCATATGGAAGTATCCGACATTCTCGTTTAGCTGGACAGATACAACCTCACCAATACTCCCCGTTGTAATAAGCTCTTTGATTTTTGACCAAAAAGGGGTATATCGGAGAACGTGACTAACTGTTAAAAGACGATTATGCTTGCGTGACGCCAGCGCCATGCCTACGACTTCATCAATATTGGGCGACATCGGCTTCTCCAGCAGCACATCATAACCTAATTCCATTGCTCTTAAAGTAGGTTCATAATGCATTTGATCCTGTGTAGAGATAATGGCAATGTCTGCAATTCGACGATTTGTCAACACCTCTTCCCAGCTGTCATAAAGTCTGGAGAAAGGAATCGTATGCGCTTTCGCTATCATTTCTCTTCTCTCATTATCCGGTTCGGCTACAGATACAATCTTTAGTTGCTCAGGATATTTCTCTGCATAAGCGCCATAGACAAATCTTCCTCTCCCGCCTGCCCCAATGAGCACAGCAGTAAGTTGCGACACCACAATATATCCAACCTTTCTAAAAATATAAAGCTAAATTTGATTTCACGGCAATAATAACGCACGTTATGCACACGTGTCAACACTTATTTATTTATTACAACACTTCAAATAACATCGCTTTCATTTATAAAAATTCCGTTATAAAAACATATAACACCATTTCATTTGACCTTTTCACTAGTTTTTGTTTATAATATAACCACCGTTATGTAGCGGTAATACGTGTGTTTTTAACTTTGAAGGAGCATAGCTAAATGGTAACCAAAAAAGAAATAGCAGAGTATCTTGGAATCTCTCGTACAGCTGTTTCCCTTGTACTAAACAATACCCCCAATAATACAATTTCAAGTACCACTCGCGAACGAATATTGCAAGCAGCCAAAGAACTGGGCTATCGTGAGGTAGAAACATCACCCAAACTATGCTTTATTCTGTATGATCGTGATGGTCATGATCCGCGTTATATGAGTGATCTTCAAGTCATTGAGCAATCTGCAAGCCAGTATAACTATGGACTTGTCTTTATGAATGTTACGAAAGAACAAGACTCTTTAAACGCGCTTCAAAAATCTCTGGACAGCAAAGAAATCGATGGGTATATCCTATCTGGCGATATTGATGAACAGTTTCTTGATATATTCATAAAGTCTGATACACCTTATATTCTTTATGGCCTTCCTGTGAACAAGTATGATCATCTTAACTATTTTGCTTTTGACGATAAAAAGATGGCTTTTGAAGCAACCTCCTATCTCATTGACCAAGGACATACTCGTATTGCATTATTCACAGGAAGTCTTGACTACCTAACACACCAATTTAAACTGCAGGGTTATATTGAGGCTCATGAATATTATGGTATACCTCTGGATCGATCGCTGATTCAAGTCAGCAATGATGAGAATGGATATGAGCTATGCAGAAGAGCTGAATTGCTGGGGCTGAATTATACAGCTGTATTCTGCGTGAATACGATTATTCAATTTGGCGTTCTTCAGCGCTTGCAGAGTACAGGAGTAGCTGTCCCTCAAGACATTAGTCTAATTGGCTCGGGATTCACTGAATTTGTCAAAGTTAGCGTGCCCCGATTAACTACCTATTACGTAGAACAGGCCGTAAAGTCTACAATTGTAACGATGCTTGTTGATATTATTCAAAATCCCGACTCTGGCAACAGAAACTGCAGCCTATCGGACTTCGTTCTTTTTGAAGGCGGGACTGTTGCACCTTTCATCGGAACTCCGTCAAACACCAAGACTTGAACGATTAGAAATGAAAGAACAACAACGTTTCAGCAGCAAAGCTAGCCATATCTACTTAGGAGAAAAAAGGGGTCATTTTGAAGATGAATTCTAACAATTGGTTGTTTGAAAGACAGACTTACACCGCTGTGCTAGACAGTAATACAGGCTGTTTAATCTCTGTCATTGACAGGGGCGACGACGAGCCTTTTAATATTATTCATCCTGGCGAAGCATCATTTGGAAGTCTTTCTTATACACGGAAAGATCAGAAAAACCACACAATTATGGTTAGCGGTCCTATGGATAAAGAACATATGCAGTTGCAGGATCATAAAGCGGTTCATTCCATTTGTACACAATCAGAAAATAGCGTAATTTGCTTTAACGAGGAACTTCAATCCAGACTTATCTATACATTTCTAGATGACGGTATTGTAATCGAGATAGAATCCTCCTATTCAAACTTAAGTCAATTCGGGCTGAACTTGGATTTTAATTTTGTAGGGACTGCAAAATCTTCCTACGAGAATCAATTGCTTCCGGCTACTCCCTATACTTCCAAGGATGGTCAAAACAGTTTTATGTTGCTTAGTCGCCCCAATGGAAGAAATGTATTGCTCACCTCCCTAATCAAGTCGGAGGGTTGGAAACTTACTTATTCCCCCTATAACGGCGGGCACTTTATAATTGGACTAAAGTGGCTGGAACAGCTCGATCATGTCTTTGACTCGAAAAGTATTACCTCAGATTCACAGCACATACATACGATGAAATTCAAGCTCGAATTTTCATCATCGTATGATGAGGCTTGGTCAAAACTAGAGCAAACTATAGATGCGCCTATCCCCCTTCTACCAATATCCGGAGGAACGGTTGGTTCCATATTACCTGTAACGATTCGAGGTGAGTGGAGCTCCCTTTCTCTACGTTCACCGTCCGGTAATAAATTAGACCTATCCTTAAAAGCAATTACTGCTGGAAATGGTTTTACCGTAGCCGAGGTGATGTTGAATGAAGAAGGATTTTATGTAGTGGAAGCAGAGAGAAATGGCAAAGTGATGGATGCTACTCTATTCGCATTTGAGGATTGGATGAGTTTATTTCAACGAAATATTAACTGCATAATACCACCTGTATTTGCTGACGATCCTGTTTATCATCTCTGTGAAAGCTCGGTTTGGTGCTGGGCATTAACATTGTATTTACGAGCAGCGGGGCCGGATGCAGAAGCTGAGCAAAAAGCACGGACTTTGCTAGATGGCTGGGCCTTCCCACATGAGGGGGAAGAACCTAATCGTTGCAGCATTGCGCCGTTCCCGCATATTTTTGAAGGAAAAGAATATAGTCCCTATCATTTGTATCAAGGCACACGCATTCAAGAACAATTTTACGCCGTTTCTATTTATTTAGAGGCCTATCGCGCTTTTAACAACAATCAGTATCTTGAGCTGGCTATTCGATTAATGATGAATATCCTTCGTGATCATATGAATGAAGAAGGTGCCATAATTCGAATTGACGGCAAGGCGATTATTGACTATACAACTGTTACCGCACTTGTCATTCCTATAGTGGATTTAGCCAATACACTAATTGGGATTAATGATCCTCGCGGAGCTGTATTACGCCGAAGTGCTGTTAAAGTTGCTGATTATTTGGTCAGAAGAGGAAAACACTTCCCAACTGAAGGGGATACTGATTTCAATGAGAAAGAGATGGAGGATGGATCTATTTCATGTACAGCATTGTCTGTTCTGTACGTAGCCTATCACTGTGAATATAAAGAAGAGTATGTGTATTTCGCCAAAGAAATTTTAGATTTGCACGAGGCTTGGGTGATGCAGGTACCAGATGTGCGTATGTTCCGTTCATCACTGCGCTGGTGGGAAACCCAGTGGGAGGGCGATCAGGATGGACCTGCCATTAATGCTGGGCACGCTTGGACACTATGGCGTTCGGAAGCAGACTTTTATTATGCGGTATTAACAGGGGATGCACTTCGTTTAGCTGATGCATTTAGCGGATATATGACCAACGCCTGCAAAATTCAACCCGACGGTATTACCTATGCCAGCTTTACGCCAGATTATATACCTGACCGTACCACAGAAGGTGTCCTAGGACATCGTTATCCAACAAAGCCAGATTATTCACTAGCTTATTATCTGTGGCCACGCTCAGTTGACACCTGGTTTCGTACATCAGGAATTGCGCAAGACAAATGCACAGAAGCGCTCATTCCAATTAATGGTGTATTATCTAAAACTGAGGAAGGTCTTTCATTTGTATCCGCTTCTCCAGATTTTAAATGGTTGCTTCTTGGAGTCAGCAACACAACAATCACAATTCCAACCAATTCCGTTATTGGCATCGCATCTTCAATTGGTAAAGTGCGGGTTATTGAAGGATATACAGAACTATGTGATGGTCTATATACTTATGTCATTCCGATGAATAACCTGATTAAAATAACAATAGATAACTAGATAAGTTAAATAATCGTTTGTTCTACTCAAATAAATCCCTTAAAAAAGGGATGATCTTTCAATCGATTTTGTTTCTTTTTTCAACTTATATAGCTAGTTTTTATGATATGGCTGTCGAGAAATGTGAGTATAGAAATTCGACAGCCTCTCCCTTATTCCTACATATGGAGCCACCATACCCCAGCACATTCGGGTACAATGCTCCATTGTTCTTTTACTACTTGATCTGCCAGCTCTTCGCCAAAGAAAAATCGTGTTGACTCCTCTGCCTGCTGCACACTGTCAAACTGGTAATCCAAGCGTATCGACTTGTGCGAAAATCCATACTCTTTTTCCAAACGTTCATAGTAGTTATGCAACATGTTGGGCAGATTCGGTGCTGTTACTCCTGTTCCCATCGTTTCAAAAATAATAATTGTACCGCAAGGACGCAATACCCGCTTCATCTCCGCAATCGTCTCTTTCAATTTTTGCTCACTCTCGTCTACCTCGTCATTTGCAATATAGCCGATCGTCCAGCCTGCTGTAATCAAATCTGCACTACAATTGACTAGTGGCAAGTTCTGGTGTTCTCCAACCTTCAACGTCCAATTATACAAACCAAGTGCTGCCATACGACTCCCGTTCAGGTTCAGCATAGCTTGCGAAGCATCAACTGCCGTTAATGAGTTCGCTTTTGCAGCAAGCACCGCGGACAATCGCCCGGTTCCCGCTCCAATATCTACAACATCAAGACCCTTAAATGGTCTAATTTCTTCGATTACCTCGTCAAGCAAAGGCTGTTTTGCAATTAACTGATGATATCGTTCAGCTTCTTCCCTATAAATTCGATTATGATCCGGCATTTTTCTTCCTCCCGTCGCTTTGAATTGATCGCTACAGTAAACTTGAGCTCCCGGTTTTGTATGACTGCAACCCGTATTTTCTTACTGTGGCAATATGAGCATATGGGATCACGCAACGGAAAGGTCAAGCAAATCCGGTTCAGTTAGCCTAGTACCTTTTTTTCCTTTAACGCAGTGGAACAGCTAATACAACGGCTGTTTGTTTGTTAAACCGTTTTATTTTCGTTATATAGCCTTTTTCTTCAAAAAGACGCACTAGCTTGTCCGGTTGAAAAAAAGTGCCCTCCACTTTATCTGCCATGCATATTCGACCGCGTTCCTTTAATACACGACGCATTTCATCTATAGCAAGCGATTGCTGAGCTTCAGACAAATGATGAAAAGCAAAGCTAGATACTATAAAGTCAAATTGCCCTTCCAAATAAGGAAGTGCCAGAAAGTTACCCAGCTTTGTTTCCATCGCAGGCAGCTTTAGACGACACTGCCGAAGCATTTGCTTCGATTGGTCGACTCCCGACATATACGCACCTTCACGAAGGAACAATTTCGCCAAATTGCCTGTTCCCGTACCAATATCCAGCCCTTTTTCGCCTGTGCTTGCCGCCGTCCACTCCAAAATAGTTTGAAGTGCTTCTATATAATCGGGAAAGACATCCTTCTTCTTTACATGTTCATCATGATCCGCTGCTTTGAGATCATACCCCCAAATATCTTGCCAGTTGCTGCGTTGATCCTTCATCTGCTTCGATTTTGCAGCCAAACGATACACCTCATCAATCGGCAGCCTCTCTCTCGCCCGCACCACTTCAATCAAGTCGTCTGTCATCGCAATCGTTTCACGAATTTCATGCCATTTGGCAAACATAACCGATCGTTGCAGCTCCAAATAAAAGCCAAGTTCCTCAAAATCATCACCCTCTATATTGGCTAGCGCATGTTTGACAGATTCAATAGACATGCCTGATTCCCGCAACGCAATAATCGTTTGCAATCGCCAAACATCCTTTTCCTGAAAAATACGATACTGATTATGTTCCTCCTTCTGCGGCGCAATCAGCCCCTTTTCTTCATAGAAACGAATAGCACGCGGCGTAATATTGAGTTTTTCAGCGAGCTCCTTAATTTTCATAACAGCTTTCCCCTTCTACTCATTCATTGTTAAAAAGAGCTTAGCGAAACATTGACGTTAGGTCAATGTTCATTATAAAAAAAACCTTTATAACTGATGCACATGGCATAGCTCCTGCGCAAAGTTGTAAAAAGGTTTTGTAATCGTTTCGTTATTTAGTGATCTGACAAATCATCGAATTTGACTTATCATATGTCTTCTAAATGGGTTGATTCTTAATTTTATTGAAAATAGTATCGATCTTTTCGCTAAAGCTTTCTTCCTCCATCTTGGATAAATACAGACGCAAAGCATTACGAAATTCAACCATTTCCTCACTTCCCAAGCCAATATCCGTAAACAGCCGATAGGTAGGAACGATTTCTCGATACATAGAAAAACGTGGTGGACGATATATTTGGTCATCTACGGTAGCTTCCGCATATGTGCGGATACTTGGAATGCTGAGCGACTTTTGACGAATTTGCTGCTGCACTTGTGCAGATAACATAAACTCAATAAATTGCGACGCTGCTCTTTTATTTTTTGATCGCTTATTTATAGATAACCCAATCATAAGCATCAATGTATTCGGATTTTTAATAGAGGGCATCGGTGATATATCATACGCAAACGATGCTTGCCGCAAGTAATTCAGACTGAAGTAGGAAGTAATGATCATCGAAACCTTCTCTTGCATAAACAAATTTTCTACATCAGCATCACTCTCTGACAAATAAAACGGAAACACATCCTGATTAAAAATAATATCTCGATATATAGTTAGACTCTCGATTATCTTTTGCTTATCCCCCGAGCTAATCGTTTGTTCGTCTGGAGGCAACTTGATCCCGCTTTGCAATAAGAAGATTGGCCAACGATTTTCAGATAGTGCATGGAAGCAAAATCCATAGCGTTCTTTGGAGTAATCTGTAAGTTGGGCTGCTGCATCAATAAGCTTCGTCCAATCCCAGCTGCTGTCCGGCTCCAGCACTCCTGCATCAGCAAAATGGTTTTTATTGTAGCAAAGCATAACTGGCGAGAAAATAAACGGCTGAGCATACAGCTCTCCCTCAACTGTGCATGCCTCTAATAAGTAAGGATACATATGGCTCGCTGGTGCTTGACGCTCGAGCATAATTTCTATCTCTCCAGTTTCTGCAATCGCATGAAAATCAGAGTAATTGACCGTGAATACATCTAGCCAATCTTGTTGAAGCAACTGCTTGACACTCTGATGTTTTTCATCATAAGAAAGCGGAATAAGCTGCACCTCAATATGAGGATAAAGCTGATGAAACTGACGTACAAACTCCAACAGGAGTGTTTCTTTTTCTAAAGAAGGGTAGTAGCCAAACTTTAGCTGCACCGGATCTATATTGTGCTCATAGCTGATGCGGTTGCCGATACGCGGCACTTTTTCAATCAGCCCTTCCTCAACAAGAATTTCAAGCCCTTTGCGAACTGAGCTTTTGCTAAGCTGGTGCATACCCGCTAAAGTAGTCTCAGAGGGCAAATATTGACCATTAGCAAGCTGCCCGGACAAAATATCCTGGCGCAGGACGTTTACGAAGTCTGTCAATCGCTCTCTGAACGTTGTACGGCTTGGCTTCCTCATGCTTCGAACTCCTCACTAAAAGAAAAAACTTTAAATGACTTTAATTGATTTTTGAAATGACTTTAATATGCTTTAATGCTAATCACCTTTTACAGACTTGTCAATTGCTGTCGACTGAAAAGGAACAAAATTAAAAAAGGGACCCCATTATCATTTACGATTTTTACAGGAGTCCCTTTCTTACCATAATTCGCCTATTAATCTACAATGTTCAAGTAGATCAGTGCAATATCAGCAATATCTATTTTGCCGTCTTTATTTATATCAAATTTGCTATTGTCAGTTGTTAGTGGTGCTCCTATTTGTTTCACAGCTGCCATCAGTTCCTCTTTTGTAAATAAAGCAAAACCTACTTTGATGGATAGTTCCTCTGTTTTGTCACTTACAGCAGCATACGGAGAGAAGTTCGCTGTTGTCAACTCAGCACCAGGCAACAGTCTCACCGATGCAGAGCCCGCCATTGCTGTTTTTGCACGGAGCACCGCTTTCGCAATTGCCACCTCTCCGTCAAGAGAACTTGTTGAACTTTGCTTCATTGCAAAACGAATGATTCCTGATTGGTCTGTATAAACAGGAATATCCTCTGAAAAATTATTAGCAGGCTCAAAAGCTGCTAATTCGAGTAATCCGCTGTCATATTGTATGCTGCCAGTTGCTCTGGTCAGTCCATTTACATCTTTGGCATAAACAGTAACCTCAATCTCTTCACCAGTTAGTACACTTAAAGCATCTGCCGTTAACTCCAGATAACCAGTGGTGTTATTCGTTTCCTTTCCTGTTTTCAAAGTAATATCATCATAATAAGCTGTAAATTGATTGAAATTGGATGTATAAAGCATAAAGCGCATGGTTGTTGCATCATCAGGAGATGTAAAGCTAACGCCCTGCTTAGTCCATTCATTTTTGATTTCACGATCAATCGGACTTACTTTAATATGTTCAGTTGCAATAGGATCACTCGACCCTGGTTTATAGAAGTATAATATTGCAATAGAATCATCGGAAGCTTTTCCATCTGCAATATTGATCATCATATCCGCTCGGTAATCCTGTCCTCCGATAATCGGATGCGGGTAAGAAAGGTAGCCACCGGATTGACTGGCAGATTGATCGACAATTTTCAAACTGTTCTTCCCGCTGTAGCTTTTTTCATTACTTACTGTAAAGACAATTCCACCGTTAGGATAATGATTGCTCCATCCGGTAATATCCCCATTTTCTGATATCTGCTCAAAGGAATAGTTCGTTACAGGCTGAGCGACCGTCACAAGTGGCGCACTTGGTACAACAGCTAGCTCGATTGCAATATCCTCATTTAACAATCCGCCGTACTTTTGTCCCTTGCCTGTTAATTCTGATCCAGCTTGCAACTTAATTTCCGTTGATTTCTTGCTTTTTTTAGCCTTCAGTTCCAGTACAGCTACCTCTAATTTATCATCGCTGTCCAAGCCGGTATAAGATTCTGCCATACTTTTGTAACCAACCACAAAATCAACTTTGCCTGGAACATCAGTATGAACATTAGTAATCATGTCTTTGCCATTTGCAAATTGCTCTGTTGGTGTAAGACGAACAAATTCAAATATAGACGGATCATACTGAATGATTGATTGAACACGGCTCAGTTCCTTAGCGTCCTTTACTGTCACAGGTATTCGAATATTAGAGCCATTGTCCATCTGATCCACAATCTCGCCTAGTCCCAGCTCGCCCGGCAACTTATCAGCAGATGTATCAATAGTCAACGTCACATCGTCATAATAAGCCGTGAACAAATTATAATTTGATGTCATTGGCATAATTCTAGCTGTCTTCGCCCCGCTATTGGTTGTAAATGTAACGCTCTCCTTTATCCACTGCTTTGTTTTTCCGCGATCAGTTACATCTATTCTCGCCGCTTGCTCAGGGCTCGATCCACCATTATAGATATTAAAGACGGCAATAGCATCGTCGCTAGATGCACCATCCGACACATAATGCCACATACTTAAAGTATACTCCTTGTCAGGCAATATGTTTATCGGGTAAGTAGTAAATTGTCCGCCAACCGATCTGCTCGTATCCTCCATCTTCAAGCTCGCTATTCCGGTATGACTCCGTTCTGTGCTTCGCCCGATTGTAACGCCACTGCCAATCGTTCCAAACGGATTCCAGTTGCCTAATGGATCTGTTTCAAACGAAGTATTTTGCGTGTATACGTGCTCAATTGCTTTCATTTTTGGAGTATAAGGCGCTTCTGTAACCGAAATCATGAGCAGATTAGTTGCCTCATCCATCAAATAATAAATATTTTCCGCACCGCTTGCATCCTTGCCCAGTGTCATAAACTTCACTTCAGAAGTTAACGGCGTTAAAGTGGCATGCTTCATCGTTTTCGTATCAATCACTGTAACTCTGCCGCCCAGATCGGTATACAAAAGTCCATCCTCGCCCCAGCGTGTATGGATCGGACGCCACATGCCATAATTTCTTTTGTCGGTATAAATATTTTTGTATTTTTCAATTTCATAGGTGTCTGTGTTTATTGCAAACACATAGCCATCCACCGTTCCCCATAACAAGCCGTCCGCCCCAATCGTCAAGCCGCTAATCAGTTTAAACTGCTCTGAGCCTGGCAAATTCAATGTAAACTCGGTTATTTTTTTCTTGTTGGCAATATCCCACACGAATATTTTTGCATTTTTTTCTGTAGCATCCGTTCCAAGTCCGGGAACAATTGTCGTCGAGCCAAACAGCTTACCGTCTTTTTCCGCTAATCCGATAATTCCTTGATTATGCACAACATCTGTAAATACTTCCTTCTGCTCCGTTGCTGGATCGTAAATAGTAAGCGCACCAGATAATTTGCCGTAGCCTGCTATCGTTCCTATATAAAGCTTACCGTTAAAGTTTTTCATAATATAGGGGCGATCTTGATCAGAGCCGATTTCTCCAATCTTGCTAATGGCATAGCCAGGTTTGCTTGTATCCATTTTATAAAGCTCCGCATGCGGATACACTCCAAAGTACATATAGCTGCCATCAGAGACCATCCCTTCTGCCTGACCTTGCGGGAACATCTCCGTTGTATTGGTTAACGGATCGAATGCAGCACCAATTCCTCCAGGGTAACCGCTCATATAAAGCTTCCCGTCCGGTCCATTCTCCAGGTTATGTCGTGGAATTGGACCTCCGAGCACCACATTGTCAAAATCGGTTCTTTTATTATTCTGAAGATTCATAATGGTAATTTTTCCGTTAGATTGCATCGTAACCAAAGATTCACCTGGGAATTGCTCCTGATCGGCAAACTCAATCCATGCCGCTCCGCGCAAAGAGCTTCCATAAGCAATAGATGTTGCTGCAGCTTCTTTCGTAGCTAAATCAATTGCGGTGATATAACCATTGGCTGGAATATATACTTTTCCGTCCTTTGCTTCCAGTTGATTGAAATTAAAAACACCATTATTTTTCAAAGGAGGCTGATCGATCTTCCCCAGCACCTGGTTACTCCATACACCAGTATCCAGATCATAGTAGAGCAAATCCATCCGTCCTTCTCCCTCAAGCTTTGCCAGCAAATAGTGATCTACAACCGCCATTGAATAAACAAATGGCACTTTGCTCGGCTCCAAACCCAAAATGTCAGGAACGGGAGCAAAAATAGATTTCTTTTCGCCACTAACTACGTCCAGTTTAATAATATCGCCTGTGGAACCTATTCCGGCATATAAATACCCTTCATAATACGCAATTGAACGAACATATTGCTGACCAGCGACCATTTGTCCATAATCACGGAATTGGTTTGTATCTGGGTTGTAACCAAAAACTTTTCCTCCCTGGAATGAGCCTCCGTACACCATGCCATCAGGAGCAACGGTCATCGACCATAGCGACTTCTCTCCTGGCAGCGGCTCACCCAAATTCACTATTTTGCGATTAGCAGGCGAGTATCTCCACAGTTCCCCTGCATTGCTTCCGTTTTTTACAGATACGGTCGCGATATAGACATCTCCATTGGGCGCTAACGAATGTCTCCATACCTGCTGTACACCTGCCATTGCTGCAGAAAAAATCAGTTCATTATGCTCAATATCAACCACATTAAATACCGCGTTATGAGTAGAGGCAGTCGTATAAATGACCGCTCTTCCATTCTCCACGCCAATGACCGCATCAATGACGCTTGCGGAAGAAGCTGTATACGCTTGTGGTCCCAGATCAATTGTTTCTCCAAATAATCTTCCTGATAGAGCAGTTTTTCCTGAATTAGCGTTCACTTGCTCTTCCCCTGCAAATATCGTTAATAGCATTGAGCCTGTCATAACAATGGCAAGCAACAAACTTGTCATTCGTTTCAATTTGCGTCACACCTTTCGTAGCTATATACTTCATTGAATTTTTCACTCTGATTACACCCGTACCTTATTAGTTTTTATTTAGCAAATTGTACAGCACTACTGCAGCATCCTGCCTATTCATTGCTTCCTTAGGCGCGAATTTATTGTTGCCTTTCCCTTTCAACAATCCGATGGCCTGCGCTTTGTAGACTGCCTTTTTTGCCCAACTGCTAATTGTAGTGTCATCTGCAAACAAGGAAGTTTCGTCTAATACAATCTCCCCATGCTGCGATTCATAAATAGCTATCATCATAACAGCTACCTGCTCACGGCTTAATTCTGCTTGAGGCTTAAAGCTGCCATCAGTAAAACCGTTAATAAATCCTGCTTGCTTGGCGGCGGCAATATATTTGCCGTACCAAGCACCGCCTTGCACATCGGTAAAGCTGCTTTGACCTTTTTCTTCCGCAAGCGGCAGCTGCAATAAATCGACAAACAGCTTTGCCATTTCCGCCCTTGTCACATGCTTCCCGGGAGCATAGCGTTTCTCATCCATACCCGAAATAATATGTCTTGCCGCCAGCACCTCAATCGCTCTTTTGGCTCCAATATAAACACCGTCTAAATCTTCAAACTGCTTCCTATATTCCATTACAGCAAATTGTCCAGAGCCGGTAAGTGGAGCTGTAAAATATTGAGCTGTACGCTGTGCGTCCCGAATATATTCCCACATTCCTGTTGCATCGTTATAACGATACAGTCCAAGTAATTCAGAATCTCCATTTGTCGCATTATATGCTACTCTAACCGTGGCTCCTGATACTGTTTCTGAGCCGCCTTTTATTGGCAATATTGTCGTCAATGCTGCTATTGCGCGCAACTTTGCACCAGCTTGTTCCAATGGTCTTGGCAAATTGCTTTCTATTTGAATAGGGCTGGACGATTCTAATTTTCCTAATGCTTCACTGCTCAAAACTATTGCACCTGCCGCATGGTTAACAATTGCAGCTTCCTGATCCAGTTGAATATTTTTCTCTGTTGCTTTTTTGATTAATTGATCAACCTGTTGAAGAGCATCCGTAAGTTGCTTCACCTCTGCACCTGAGCTAAATTGCATAACAGAATGAATATATTGTTGCAACACTCTTTGGGCATCATCTCTAACGCGTTCCGGAGTGGATGATTGAATGCCAGCAATTAAAGCTTGAGCCAATTGGTTTGCTTGAACTGGATCTTTCTCTTGATCCAACTTTGCAATCAGTGAAATAACTGCAGATCCACTTTCCATTTCTGATGGCGTATAGTTTGCTTGGATAACAATTTCCAAAGGGTCTGCTATTGAGAGCGGCAACTCTCTTACATTGGCAACTAGATCATTATTTATAAAAGTTTCCGATGTTACCGCTTTCATTTTTGTTATTTCAATAGTTGTCTTCCCCGTTTTAATTGCTTTAAAACGAAGCTTTGCCAAATCAACTTGCTCTGCCGTCAATTTGTTGCTGCTGTTCTCTCTAATTAATGGTAAGAAGATTGTTCCTTCCATCACTTTTTCCCCAGCGAAAGTCGTATAACCGCTGCTTGCAAAACTACCAACCGCGTTGTTATTCAATTGTAAAAATAAAGGATCATACTTGACCTCCAATTCTATTCCATACAAATCGGCATTGGCAACATGACTTGCTCTAATATTAAATTCGACCAAGCTCGCTACATTAATTTTATCTCTGCTTGTAGATATACTCACTTCTCCTGGTGCTTGCACACTTTCCCCACCCGCCGCTACCGCAGATTTATGCACAACCAAACTATCTGCAAACAACATCGTTAGAGCTAGACAGGTTGCAACCGCTATCATTTTCTTCAACTTCATTTCTTATCGCCACCCCATTTTCAATTAATGTTTTTATAAACCAATTCCTATGTCACCCAGATCATAAATAAAGGTAAAAGATAGAATCTCTAAAGGTCTTCTCCCTTCCTTTTTCCATCACCTCCTGGTATATATCTGACTCATATAAAATCACTGTTATCATACCGTCACTACGAAAACACTGTCAATTTATTAAATTCCACCTAAAAAACTATCTAAACAACAGTGTTTCGGCAATTTAGAGGCTTATTTTATGGATTTTCGTAAGAAAAATAAGAGGGACTAGCTACTGTGATATGGAATTTAAACAAGAACATGAATTTGCTAAACTTTCGTTTAAAATATGATTTTTGCGCATAATTACAAAAACAGACTGAGGGAGCATTGGTTGACTATGGGGTACTCCGAATAAAGCAAAGCGAAGCTGGATAAGTAGAGCCATGCGGGCCAAGTTGAAACAGCATCTTAGTATGTTAGGACATACTTAAAACCATGACTACTTTATACGAAAAAACAGCCACATTCGCTGCTTTCTGCCACTTCCGACCATACTTTGTACGAAAAAACAGCCACATTCGCTGCTTCCTGCCACCTCCGACCATACTTTGTACGAAAAAACAGCCACATTCACTGCTTTCTGCCACCTCCGACCATACTTTATACGAAAAACCAGCCACATTCGCTGCTTTCTGCCACTTCCGACCATACTTTGTACGAAAAAACAGCCACATTCACTGCTTTCTGCCACCTCCGACCATACTTTATACGAAAAACCAGCCACATTCGCTG
>JBEBPB010000037.1:0-45623 GCA_040396195.1 Paenibacillus nanensis | reverse complement strand
TGAAGGATATGGAAAATAAGAAGATTACGATCCGCCGGACAATGGCGCCTGAGAAGTATGCTGTAGGCTTATGGGTGCAGGAGCATTTCAGCAATTATTGGAAAAGCGAATGTGAAATCGCCATGACAAGACAGCCATCATCCTGCTTGATTGCCACGATAGAAGATGACAACAACGGAAAGAGCCGGATGCTCGGTTTTGCTTGCTATGACAGTACATTGAAAGGTTTTTTTGGTCCGACTGGGGTTGCGGAGGAAACAAGAGGTATGGGAGTAGGGAAAGCATTGCTGATCGCTTCCTTGCACGCGATGCGTGAGGAGGGTTATGGATACGCTGTGATCGGCGGAGCGGGACCGGTAGATTTTTATGCCAAGTTTGTTGGAGCGGAAATCATTGAAGGCTCTATTCCTGGAGTTTATCAAGGAATGTTGCCTAATATTTAATTATTTGCATGTTAGAACGAACTGAAGGTTAGGGTTACGAAATTCAGGGTCACGATAAGCAAAATTGGAGCATAAGCAGCGAGAGTGTCCAGCAATAAAGCAAGTTTCAATTTGATGGTGAGAATCAGCTGGGTATTTGCACAAAACTTGTGGTCAAAAATCCAATTTTGCTTGCAGTGATTAATGCTATTAAAGAAGCAGTGATATATTGCGTAACGCATAGTTTTCATTATAATTTGTTTTTCGTTCGATCTATACGCCAAATCAACAATATGGTATACTGACTGCAATCAGAGCATATTACGTATATTTTTTTAAAGAATAATGTTATCGATAACTTAACCGAAATGGGGAGCGTTTACATGAGTAGAAAATATGCTGTCGGTGTTGATTATGGGACTCAATCCGGCAGAGCCGTACTTGTTGATTTGGAGAATGGAAATGAAATTGCAGAACATGTTACCGTATACAAGCATCAGGTGATAGATGAGGTTTTGCCAGGAACTGAGATAAGTTTGGGGCAGGACTGGGCTTTGCAGCACCCGCAGGACTATATGGATGTACTAGAGCAATCTGTGCCCGCTATTATTGCGGAGTCAGGTGTAGATAATAGGGATATAATCGGGATCGGTATAGATTTTACCGCTTGTACAGTTTTGCCAATTAATGAAAAGGGGGAGCCGCTCTGCTTTGTGGAGCAATTTCGCAATAATCCGCATAGCTGGGTGAAATTGTGGAAGCATCATGCAGCAGCTCCCGAAGCCCAGGAGATTAATGAGTTGGCGCTGATGAGGCAAGAAAAGTGGATTGCTCGTTATGGCGGCAAGGTATCATCGGAATGGATGCATGCCAAAGCCTGGCAGATGCTGAAAGAAGCGCCCGATATTTATGAAGCGGCAGACCAAATTGTAGAAGCGGCGGATTGGGTAGTTGCACAGATGACAGGGCATCTGGTACGTAATAGCTGTACAGCTGGCTATAAAGCTTTATGGCATAAACAAGACGGATTTCCTGACAGAGAGTTTTGGGAGGCGCTTGATCCTCGTCTCGGCAATTTGCATGAGGAGAAGCTGCGTGGTGAAATTATACCGCTCGGTACAAAAGCAGGTGACCTGAGTGCGGCAATGGCTGAACGCATCGGACTATATCCAGGCACAGCTGTAGCAGCAGCTATTATTGATGCACATGCCGGTGTACCTGGAGTAGGCGTAGTTACGCCAGGCAAGCTGGTCATGGCGATGGGCACATCTCTTTGCCATTTGCTGCTGGCTTCAGAAGAGAAACATATTGAAGGAGTAAGCGGCGTAGTTGAAGATGGAATTATTCCCGGATTTTATGCATATGAGGCAGGGCAAGCAGCGGTTGGCGACATATTCGAGTGGTTTGTTGAGGAATCCGTTCCTGCCTATATAACAAAAGATGCGGAGCAAAAAGGTGAGAATATCCATCAATACTTAACAAGAAAAGCAACTGAATTAAACGTAGGACAATCAGGGGTGCTTGCACTCGACTGGTGGAACGGCAATCGTTCGGTGCTTAGTGATCCTGAGCTTAGCGGTGCAATTGCGGGGCTTACGTTGCAAACAAAGCCATGGGAAATCTATCGCGCTTTATTGGAGGCAACGGCTTTTGGCACACGTAAAGTAATTGAGGCATTTGAAGCAAGCGGCTTTGCGATTGAACAATTATATGCTTGCGGTGGATTACCGAAAAAAAATGCTTTGCTTATGCAAATTTATGCGGATGTAACGAATAAGGAAATTGTAATTGCAGCATCGAACCAGACAAATGCGCTTGGTGCGGCAATGTATGGGGCAGCGGCAGCAGGGAGTGCGCGTGGCGGATATTCAAGTATACAAGAAGCTGCAGCAGCTATGGCTAGGGTAGAAGAGGCAACCTATATACCTAACGAGGCGAACGTTGCTGTATATGAACGCTTGTATAAAGAATATATTAAACTTCATGATTACTATGGCAGGGGTGCTAATGAGGTTATGCGTACATTGAAGAAAATGAAAAGCGAACAAACGCGAAAACAGTAAGTGATGCATGATTCGAAGTTTCGATTGAACCAATCGAAGTTATATAAAAGACGATGGATAAGCTCTTCTAAATATAGAGCGGTCGATCGTCTTTTTTTGCAAAGATAAGCAAAAGGAACTAATTGGAATTTGTAGCAGGCAGCCTATTGTGGAAGTTAGGTAAATTGTACCTATGAATTTAAAATGGAGATTATTTACTCAGTGTTATAGAATAGATAGATATAGAGAGAGACAAGAAACATGGGGGCGGAGGATGGAGAGCCGTGCATTGTCGTCATTGTAATCGAAATTTTGCACAGGATGCTGTTTATTGCAGCCAATGCGGACAAAAGCTAGCATACAGTGAAGCATTAAACAAGGCAGAAATCCAGGTACACGGACATTATGCAATAACTGAGCTAAAGAGCGCAGCTGATGAACAGACAGCAGCTCTTGTAGCTGAAACGAGTGCGTTGCCGGAAGTGCTGACAAGAAAAGAAACAGCTGTCTACGAGGCAGTACCACGTGAGGAATACCGCAAGTCCAAAAGCAGATTGGGGATTTGGGTTACTTTCACGTTATTGTTAACCTGTGCGCTTGCAACATCAATTGGGGTATTTACCTATTATCAGTATGAGATGAATATTAATAACGAGGTGTTGAAGCTGCAGCAGGACGCCAGAACGGCTGCGCTTGGCGGTCATTATGATGAGGCATTGGCATTATTGCATAAAGCTTCATCCAAGCGTCCGCAATTTTACGCCTTGCAATCAGACGAAGATATTGTGCTGCATGCTATTGAATTAGAGCAGTTAATTGCTGAGGCAGAAAATAAATTGAATCAAGGATCTGCGATTGAGGCTGGCAAGCAACTGGATGAAGCACAGAGCAAGTTGACTGGCAGAAAAGAGCCTGTCTACTCCAAGCTGCGCGGCAAGCTTGATGAGCTTACTGTTGCCTTGAAAGTCCATCGATTAAATAACGAGCTGGCTTATGCGGGCACAATTAAGCAAGTGACGGAGCAGTTGCATGCTGTTAACAAGCTGGCTGGCGAGGGTGCAGGGGAGCTAAAGGAAAAAATGCTGTCAAAGCTGATTCGTTTGAGTACGGAGGAAGCAAACGGCTATTTAAAGAAAAAGAGCTACACAAAAGCATTGACATCAGTAGATCAAGCGCTTGTATTCGCACCAGATGATGAGGAATTGCTGGAACTGCATGAATTGATAAAAAAAGAACAGCAGAAATACGAACAGGAAGAGCAGAAAAGAATTGAGCAAGCGATGCAAAAAGCTGCTGAAGAGGATTTAATTAATCAAACTGCGGCTGTGGAAGTGATTAAAATAGAGCAAACAATTGATGAGTTTGGCAATATGTTAATCGAGGGGTCGCTAAGAAATGCCGCTACAAGACCGATCCACTCTGTTGTTATTGAATTTACGGTTTATGGACAAAACGGTGAGAAGCTGACTAGTGGCAGCGAAACCGTTACTCCTAATTATATTGAAGCTGGTGAGAAGATGAGCTTTACATCGAATATATTCGGTGTATATTGGCAGGACAGCAAAGTCGTCATTGATCACGCTTCATGGTATTTGGATTAGGAGGGCTACCAGATGAAAAATTATTTGTGGTTTAATTTGATGGGGGCGCTATTTATTATTTGCGCAGGCATCGCCGCTGCTTTTTATGTACGGGCAGAAGTTCCGGTTCAGCTAGCTGGCAAGCCGCTGCTTGCCCTGACCGAGTATTCTCGTTCGCTAAAAGATGTTATCTTTGAAACTCAGAAGTTAGTTGTGATGATTGAAAGTGAGAATGGAAACCAGGGCTCAGGATTTCTCTACAATACGAAGGGTGACTTGATTACAAACGCCCATGTTGTTGCCGGAGTAAGAGAAGTTAGTGTCAAGACGTCGGATGCACGTGACCTAAAAGGTGAAGTGATAGGCATCAGTACAACAACAGATATAGCCGTTGTCAGAGTTCCCGAGCTTGCCGGTATTGAACCGCTGGTGCTTGTCAGACATGTAAAGGCAGAGGTTGGAGATGATGTCCTTGCTGTCGGCAGCCCGCTTGGATTTCAAAATACTGTAACAACAGGTATGATTAGCGGCACGGGAAGAAGCTTCAATATTGAAAACTACGCTTATAGCGATTTGTATCAAATTTCTGCACCGATTGCGCAAGGTAATAGCGGCGGGCCATTGGTTGATCAGAAAACAGGCGAGGTACTCGGGATTAATTCGGCTGGTTTGGATGAAGGCTCAATTGGTTTTAGCATTCCTATCTCAAATGTGATTGGCATGATAGAGGAATGGTCGAATAATCCGATGGATATGCTCCCTAATTTGACCGTATTGCCTGATAATGAAGGCGGGGTTGAGCGTGCCTCCCTGGAGGAGATGGCAGGCTATATTGTAAAGCATTTTTACGATAGCTTGAATAATGGGGACTACGTTTATGCCTACTCCTTGATTGGGGGCACTTGGCGTGATGGAACGAGCTATGAGAAATTCAGGGCTGGATATACTGATACTCGTAATGTTGTCATTGATGATATGCATGTGACAAGCAATGAAACAGATGAGGCAACGGTTACTGCCGTATTGTCCGTAGATGAAAGAAGAAGCGGCGAATATGTGCTTAGCAAGTATCAGGTTACGTATACATTGGGCTATGAAAATGATCAATTAAAGCTGTTGATTGGTAAAGGCAAGCAAATTACAAATACAGATGATTAAATAAAAGCATCCTTGTAAGAAGTCGGTGAATTAGCCGATTTTTGCACGAGGATGCTTTTTATTATTACTGCAATCATTCGCTAATTTTAGTCAAAATGTAAAAAGATGCGCATATGCTATAACCTAAACACGATTAACGACATTAATACCAATTGTATCGTTTGGATTAACTGGATAATTCATTAATGATGATGAAAGGGGGCGGCCGTTCAAGCTTAGTTGATAAGTAATCGCTCCGCCAATCGGGATTCCGCTAATGGAGGAAATTTGCTGGTTGGCAGTAAATCCGATTACTCCGGTGCTGGTAAGTGCGTTGAAAATACTCATCCCAGGCTGGTAGATGATGGTATATCTATTGGAGATGCCGGGAAAATCCGGATATCCGTTTATAACGACAGTTACAACAGGCTGCTGGATAGGATAGTCAGGATATTGCGGTTGCGGATAAGGAATAGGAATGGGAATAGGAAGGGGCAATCCCCAAGGACCGAAGATACCTCCGCCATGATATCCGTGCCCGTGTCCACCGTGCCCACCATGCCCACCATGCCCACCGTGCCCACCGTGCCCACCATGCCCACCATGCCCACCATGACTGCCGTGCCCACCATGACTGCCGTGCCCGCCATGACTACTGTGCCCGCTCCCTGGACGTTGTGCTTCGTCGCTATGACTGCATCCGCAATAAATACAGTAGTAAACGTCGTTTATTATATTCCCTTCATCAAAATTTTGCGATGTCATATCAATCCGTCTCCTTTTGTAGAGATTGTATTAAAACATTATGTTTTTTATTTTTTTACAACATATGCGATAAGAGCCCAATAGGTGTGCGTGCAACTTTTTTAAAACCCACACCATAAAAGATTTGTTTCAATAAAATAATATGATCATTTTTAAAAAATAACGTTGTGAGCATTTTTTTTAGTACAGTAATAAAAATTTTAAGTAATAAATTGATTTGGAGTGATGGATGCATGGCTTCGGATAACGTGGAAAATTTCAGCAACCTTTGGGGTCCAGGTCCAACCGGCCCTACTGGACCGCCAGGACCTCCTGGTGCTGTTGGAGAAACGGGGGAAAGAGGAGCAACTGGTCAGACCGGGGCCATTGGACCGCCCGGAAATAAGTCAGGACCACGAGGCGCAACAGGGATAGCAGGAGAGACAGGTCCAATTGGAGAGCTAGGATTTACAGGAACAGCAGGTTCAATTGGTGCAGCAGGCCCCCTCGGAAATGCTGGAGTAGTCGGCAATACAGGAGAAACCGGGGCACAAGGTGCGGATGGGGATACAGGAGTTGCTGGTATTACCGGACAAAGAGGTGATACCGGTTTTACGGGAAATCAGGGGGAAAGAGGTTCAACCGGTGTGACCGGCGGAGTTGGCGCTGCAGGAAACAGAGGTTCAACTGGCAGCGTAGGTGCTAAGGGATTGACAGGAGCAAAAGGAGCTACTGGAATACTCGGCGTATCTGGTACAACAGGCAGTATTGGAAATACAGGTGATAAAGGTGAAAGCGGCTCTTTAGGATCTACAGGCACTGCAGGTATTCCGGGAACAACCGGGAACGCAGGAGTTGCAGGAGAGAAAGGCGCAACAGGATCTATTGGCAGTACAGGAAATGCTGGCGTTGCGGGGGGAACAGGAACCGTTGGTGTTACTGGAGAGAAGGGGGCAACGGGACCAACATTGAGCACCGGTCCTGTCGGACCAACAGGTGCAATAGGAGCTACAGGGGCTGCTGGAACGAGAGGAAACACAGGTGCAGCCGGAGCGACAGGATCAGTGGGAGCTACAGGGGTTGCTGGAGATAAAGGAGTAATTGGAACAACAGGAGATAAAGGGAATATGGGCTCTGTTGGCTCTGTTGGCGCAAAAGGGATGACAGGCTCTAGAGGGGTAACTGGAGCAACGGGATCACAAGGGGGGAGAGGTGGAACCGGACCAACAGGTCCAACTGGAGCCAGAGGCGCGACTGGCAATGCGGGAAGTGCAGGCAATAAAGGGATAACCGGTGCTATCGGTCCCGGAGGAGTGACAGGAGCAACTGGATATACGGGAGCAGATGGTCCACGTGGCACCACAGGAACTGGGGGAGTCGTTGGGGATAAGGGACCAGCGGGAGCTACAGGCTTGAGGGGTGTTACTGGTACAGGGGCACCTGGGATGATTGTTCCGATGACCGGAATATTAAGCAATCGGGCTTCAGGTTTTACAGTAAACCCGGTTCAAGAGGGCTATATTAATTTTGAATACACTTATGAAGTGGATACTAGCTATTATGAAGTTATTACTTCATTCGGAACACAAGCTGAAGGTATGAAGGTAAAACAAGCAGGAACGTATCATATTACTTGGTCAGCTAGTGCAGACCAAGTTTCGTCAGCTGTTATCGGTGTTCAAATTGATGATAATGATCTTATCTACAATTTAATCATTAATGAACGGGGAGTTGCGAGTTTATCATTTTCTTTATCATTAACAGCAGGTCAATCTATTCGGGCAATTTGCTTGTCAGGCGAGTTGTCTTACGATTTTGGCCCGACCACTCCTATTCCAGGAATTGGAAGTAATGGCTATAGAGCTTCACAATTGGTAGTTGTCCGAATTGGTGAGTAAGTAATACTATGTTATACGGAGGTAGTTCGATGTATAAGGGACAGATTATTGAATACAACGGCAAGTTGTATATGGTGAACAAAGATAATCCTCAGGGTACGCCAGGAGAATCTCCAGATTATTCACTAATTTCTGATGGAGGCGGCGGCGGGGAAACGGGAAGTACGGGGCTATGTCCGCAAGGTCCAACGGGTCCGACAGGGCCTGTCGGTCCAACAGGCCCAACTGGAGCACGCGGACCAATTGGTCCAGTGGGCTACCCGGGACCGCAAGGGGCCATTGGTGATACAGGTCCGACGGGTCCAACCGGAGCGCAAGGAGGAACGGGAGAAAGAGGACCGGCTGGTCCAACAGGTGCGACTGGAGCAACGGGACCGAGTGGAGGAACTGGTCCAACTGGTGATACTGGTCCAACTGGTGCAAAGGGAGAAACTGGTGCAATCGGAGCAACTGGCGCTACAGGCAGTCAAGGAGCTAAGGGGCCGATTGGAGATACGGGTGCAATCGGACCTGTCGGTCCAATAGGACCAACGGGTGCAACTGGTGCAACTGGTGGAACTGGTGCAACGGGCTCACAAGGTGAAGCGGGTAATACAGGTCCAACAGGAGCTACTGGAGCACAGGGAGCGACCGGAGCAGTCGGAGCAACAGGGGCAAAAGGTCCGATGGGGGATACAGGAGCTACTGGAGCAACTGGAGCACAGGGAGCGACCGGTGCAGATGGAGCAACAGGTGCAAAAGGAGCAACAGGTGACACGGGAGCAACCGGAGCGAGAGGAGCAACGGGAGCAACGGGAGCAACAGGTCCAACAGGAGCAAACGGACCGATTGGAGCAACCGGAGCAACCGGTCCGACAGGTTCTAGAGGAGCGACCGGACCAACCGGAGCAACAGGTGCTCCAGGAACAGTTGGAGCGGCTGGAGCAACAGGAGCGACCGGAGCAACAGGAGCAGCTGGAGGGAAAGGAGCGAAAGGAGATACTGGGGCAACCGGTGCGAAGGGAGATACCGGTCAGACTGGAGCAACCGGAGCAATAGGGGCAACAGGCACAGTTGGAGCGACCGGAGCAACAGGTGTTACAGGAAGTGGAGGAGCCCAAGGGGGAGTAGGAGCAACCGGACCGACTGGATCGACAGGAGTAGCAGGAGAGAAGGGCGACACCGGAGCAACAGGCTCGCAAGGTGCAACCGGCCCAACTGGGATGAGGGGAGCAACAGGAGAAACGGGTGCACAAGGTGCTACAGGTGCAGCCGGCGGAAAAGGGGAACGAGGCGATACTGGTCCAACCGGAGAACAAGGTGCACCAGGCACGCCAGCGACTTTTGTAAGATCATCTACATTTTATTTGGATAACGTCGGAGAAACTGAATACCTGGGCCAGGGCTATCCAGTACCATTTAATAAACAAGTGCCGATTGGCATTGAATTTATGCACTTAGACTCGCCGGGTGTTATAAGTGTGAATTATCCGGGCGTTTATATGATCAACTTTTCCATGTCATTTGTAAGTGGGGGTCATACTTGGTCTACAATTATGAATGTTAAATATACAGGACCTTCACAAACCGAGCAATTGCTTTTCATTAATCTTCCTATGAGTACAGAAGCTTTTAACTGCATTATGACAATACCTGCTGCAGGGACTGTGTCGTTCGTAAATGAATATGGAACATTACAATATGGCTCAAATGGGGTTGAGGTACCACCCAATATTCTGGAGAAAACATGGTTTGCATCTGTTAATTTCTTGTTTTTGGGTCCGATATAAATCATTAAAAAACCGTTGATATGCATTTGCATGCGTATCAACGGTTTTGTTTTATCTAAATCGAAAGCTTTTCTGTAAATTGGAATAAATTACTTTACGGCAGCTTCGTAACGCTTGCCAACCTCATCCCAGTTCACTACGTTCCAGAATGCAGTGATATAATCAGGGCGTTTGTTTTGGTAGTTCAAGTAGTATGCATGCTCCCATACATCCAAGCCAAGGATTGGTGTTTCGCCTTCCATGATTGGGCTGTCTTGGTTAGGCAAGCTGTATACTTTCAATTTACCGTCAGCTACAGCAAGGAAAGCCCAGCCGCTGCCGAAACGAGTTGTTGCTGCTTTAGCAAATTCTGCTTTGAAAGCATCGAAACCGCCAAGTTCACTGTCAATGGCAGCTGCAAGAGCACCAGTTGGAGCGCCGCCAGCATTCGGTCCGATTGTTTCCCAGAACAGGCTGTGGTTGGCATGACCGCCGCCATTGTTGCGCACAGCTGTACGAATAGCCTCAGGGACAGAAGCCAAGTCGCTGATTAGTTCTTCCACGGATTTATTTTGCAATTCAGGAGCAGACTCAAGTGCTGCATTAAGGTTTGTAACATAAGTGTTATGATGACGCCCATGGTGGATTTCCATAGTAAGTGCATCGATATGCGGCTCAAGCGCGTTATGGGCATAAGGCAAAGCTGGTAGTTGATGTGCCATTGTTAATTCCTCCTGCGATTTATGTAATTTTATCACTATTATTATCGCTTAAACAATTGAATAAATCAACATTGGTGTTTAAAAAGTATTTGTACTTGATAATATTAAGTTTTTATATTTTTTATGGATAGCTATAAAGTTCCAAACTATTTCGGGCTATTCTTAATAGAGAAGGCTTATATTGAAAGGAGCAGTAAATAATGCTGTATATTTTGATTGTCAACTATGATAGTGCAACCAGATTAGCAATTAGAAAAGCAGCTGAAGCAAAAGGTCATATTGTTATCAGTGAAGCAACATCGGCTGGGGAAGCCAGGGAAAATATGTTAAGAGACGGATGGCCCAGTGTGCTGATTACAGATATTATGCTGCCTGACTTGAGCGGGCTTGAACTTGCCGAAGCCATCTTCAAGCGCCAGCTTCCCATGTCGGTTATTGTTACCGGCAAAAGCAGCTGGCATCAACATATCAGGCAGGCGATGCGAAGCGGCGCGCTTGATTATTTGGTAGAGCCATTTTCGGATTGTGAGCTGTCTGCTGCATTGGATCAAGCGTCGAAGCGGGTTGATCAGCATTATGAACAGCATCGTTATATCTATCTTATTAAAAGCTTTTTTGATGAACTGGAAAATAAGGAATCCGATATGCTTATGAAGGAACAGTCTGACTTGTTGACATGTATTTTTCATATGCAAGAGAAGAGGCGGGGAGAAAGAAAAGGGTTGTTGTATTTGCTGGCAACAAAGTGGAAGCAAGAGTTGGATAGCCGCCGTATTAGCTTTAAGCTGGTGGAAAACATAGAGAGCAAATTTGAAGCTGCTGCTTATTTTCGAAAAGCAGCTGAATTGTGGATTGAACAGGTAAAACCTCTGCCGGGTCAGGAAAAATCACTGTTTATCAAACAATCGCAAAGGTATGTGCAGGAAAGATACGCGGAGGAACTGACTTTGGAAAGCATGGTGCGGCGATTGGATGTTAGCGTTTCTTATTTTAGCAAATTGTTTAAACAAGAAACGGGAATGACATTTATCCAATATGTGAACTATGTAAGAATCGCGCAAGCAAAAGAAGTGCTGCTATGTTCCAATCAGCTTATTTCGGCAACGGCGTATAGCTGCGGCTTCACAACTGTGCAGCATTTTAACCGGGCATTTAAGAAAGAAACAGGTATGACGCCCAATGAATACAGGCAATGGCTGGGCAGCCTGAGCTTGCAATAGCGCTAAGTCCCAGATAGAGCATACTGACTTTTGTTGTCTATCGTTTTTTAAAGATAAGGTAAAGAATAAAAATGGTTCATAAAAAGAAATTCTAGTTCAACAATCTGTCTCTCTAGTCCAGTAGACTGTGTACTGAAAGTAATTTGCTAATTACAGGAGGACTAGAAAAAGGATGAAGTATGCGAGCATTAAGAGAAAGTCGATCATGTACCTGTTTTCTTTGCTGATGATTGTCTCTACAGTCATTCCGGCACCCCAAAGGGCAGCTGCTGAGGAGCTTCCACAGACAGGCTTCGGCAGGTTACTGGATGAGCGGACGATGGAGCTTAGTCCGGGGGTTGCTTATACGTGGAGAGATGTGGCAATTGAACGAGGCTACGAGAAGATTCATACTGTTGAGTTTAATTTAAACGATAATCCTTATTTGGAACTTCAAGCAGCCAAAACATACGGCAAAGTGTATGGCATGCAAACATTGACCGGTATGGCAGAGGTTGCTGATAGAGCTGGCAATCGGGTTATTGCCGGTATTAATGGTGACTATTATGATATGTCAAACGGCATTCCGCTCGGATTTTTTATGGAAGATGGAAAGCTGCTCAATAATCCTGATTCCAACTTTGCTTTTGGACTGAAAAATGACGGAACGACGATTTACGGCGTACCGCCAAAGCTCGAAAAGATATTAAGCGTAGATGGTAATAACTTGCCAATTACCCATATCAATCGTTTGCGCGGCGAAAATGCCTTGGTGTTATATACAGAAGATTTTCATACGGCTACTGCGACCAATGATTTAGGAACTGAAATTGTCGCTGAAATCGTTGCAGGCGAAATAAAGTCTGGACAGACAGTGCAACTACGTGTTGTCGCCATCCATGAGAAAAAGGGAAATACACCGCTTCAATCCGGACAAGTTGTTATTTCTGCAACTGGCACTTATTTAGATAAACTATCTTCCTTGCAAGTGGGCAGCGAGGTTGCGGCAAGCTTCGAGCTTGAAGAGCAGTGGCAGGATGTCAAGCTGGCAATCGGCGGCTATCATATGCTTTTAATTGATGGACAGCCAGTAGATTATTCGGGCGATCAAGCTGTCTATCCTCGCACAGCAATAGGAACGAAGGCAGACGGTACAATCGTTATGCTAGAGCTTGACGGACGACAGCCAGGCTTTAGCGAAGGAGTCACATTAGATGAGCTGATCAAAATATTTCAAAATATGGGTGTAGTGAATGCCGTTAACTTGGACGGCGGAGGTTCTGCTACTTTTATTGCAAAGTTGCCGGGTGAGCAGACTGCCAAAGTAATGAACTCTCCTTCTGATGGAAACGAACGTAAAACTTCCAACGGGCTCCTGCTCGTTAATAAAGCTTCAGAAAATGAGCCTGCTTCCAGGCTTGCTGTGGCTCCAGTCAAGCAAAGGGTGCTGGTAGGGCAGTCTGTTGGCTTTAAAGCTGCGGGCGTTAATCCGAACGGGCATCCTGCTGCTATTACTGGTCTTCCAGCGTGGATAACAGATGCAGAGTATGGAACGATTGATTCGAACGGTACATTTACCGCTGGACAGAAAGCAGGTATGACGACTGTTCAAGCTTCTTTTGAGCAAATAAAGGGCAGTGCGGTTGTTGAAGTGGTAGACCGCATTACCGAGCTGACTTTTCCTGATGCAATTAAAACCTTTTCCGCAGGACAACAAGCTGAGCTAACTGTTACAGCACGTAATGATGGACAAATTATTCAAGCTGCGAACAATAGCTTTGAGTGGCAAATTGAAGGGGATATTGGCTCGATTGATGAGAATGGTTTATTTACAGCTGCTAATGGCTCCGGCCTGCGTGGCAAAATTATTGCAAAATATGGCGACACAACAGCATCAATGGATGTGAACGTAGGCAAGCTGCCAATCGTTTTGGAAGATTTCGAAAAGGGATTTGATCGTTATAAAACTGAATCGGGAGCACGTTATGTAAAGAGTATTGCAAGTCTTGAAACAGACGAGGAATATGTACGCTCCGGCAATGCTGCGTTGAAGTTGGAGTATGATTTTACTGATTGGCCGAGCACATCGGGATCCTATCTTGAGGTGAAGGATACCAGCCAACGAATTGAAATACCTGATTATCCTGAAAAGATTGGTATGTGGGTGTATGGCGACGGACAAAAACACTGGCTGCGAGGACAGCTTCGCGATGCGAACAACGGTGCGATCGGGATTGACTTCGTCAATGAAACAGTAGGGGTCGATTTTGTCGGCTGGCGTTATTTGGAGGCGGATGTGCCGCAAGGAAGACCTGCCCCATTATATATGGATATGCCGGTACGTTATATGGAGACGAAAGCGAACAATAAAAATGCCGGGGTACTATATATCGATGATATTCGCGCTGTCTACGGACCAACTAATGAAGATTTTACACCGCCTGTCATAAAAGATATAACTCCAGCGGATCAAGCTGTGGTCACCAATAACAAAGTTAGAATTAGTGCGATCGGCGAAGCGGCTAACTATGATAAAGAAGCTCATCCTGGGACAACGCTAATTGATGCTGACAAAATTAGATTGTTTATTGATGATGTACAAGTGAAGGAAACATTATACCCGCCGCAAGGATTGATTCACTATACGCCGGATGTTCCACTTGCTGACGGTTTGCATAAAGTAAAGCTGAAAGTGAGAGATTTGGGTGGCAACCGTTCGGAGCAAGAGTGGTATTTCACTGTCGATACAGGCTCTTCGAAAATCAACTATAACCACCCTGAAGAAGTTTACGCCGGCAATAGTTATGAATTGAATATCCATGCTATTAAATCGTCGAGAATGACAAATGGACATATTGAATTACAGATTGATGCTGCAAAAGCTGACAATATTGAAGTAATTGCAAATGAAAAATTGACGGAAGAGCAGCTGGATTGGACATATGACAAGGATAGCGGCGTTGTTCATATCACTTTCAGCAATATATCAGGTGCCGCTCTAACGGATCAGGATGTGCTGGCGAAGCTTCGCTACAGTGTAAAGGAGAGTGCAGAAGGGAATATGTCCATTCAATTCCGTTCAGGTGCATTTCAGCTGGCGGATTCCGGCACGACTGCTTTTAATTTTTACGGTATGCCTATACTGGCGCCTATCAAGCATCAATTGACATTAAGCTGGGATGAGTTCGGTATAATGCAAGGTGCAAAAACGGTGTTTACCGTATGGAATGAGCAGGGTGAGCCGCAGGCAGGAGCAGAAATTTATGATCTTGCCGGGTCCTTAATTGGAACAACAGATCAATCAGGTACACTAACAACGGATCAACTAACCGAGAAATTGGAAACATACAAGCTACAAGCACGAAAAGAAGAGCTGTTCAGCTCAATCGTTACTTTTAAAGTATCTGCTCAGGCAGGAACAGCAGTGCCGCATAATGTGAGCGTGACGATGTGGGAAGACACGCGGACGACAAAAGCTTTTAACTGGCACACGCAACCTGCTACGGAAGGTACTGTTGTGGAGCTAGTGAAACAAGCCGAGTTTACTAGTTTTGAGGCAGGCAACATTATTCGTGTACAGGGCAGAAGCAATTTGTTCAATACGTATGATACGGGAACAATTCGAGTACACAAGGCTGAGGCGAAAGGGTTGGAGCCGGGAACCGTTTATGTTTACCGTGTTGGCGATGGCAATGGTCATTATAGTGATCAAGGCGTTTTCCGTACAGCAACAGGAACGAATGAAGGTACAAAGTTTTTATTTATGGGAGATTCCCAGGCAACTAACCAGGCTGGATTTGATCTGTGGGGCAGTATTTTCAAAAAGGCATTGAATGACCACCCTGATACTGAATTTGTTATTCATGGCGGGGATTTGGTTGAAGACGGATATAAGGAAAATGAATGGAATATGTGGTTTTCAGCTGCAAAAGATGAGCTGGCGCAAACGACCATCGTACCGGTTGTCGGCAACCATGAAGTGACTGGTGCTAGACAGAGTGAGGACTATCTGGCACATTTTAATCATCCGCAAAATGGCATTGAAAGCTTGAAAGGAAGCAATTTCTCATTTGATTATAATAATGCGCATTTTGTTGTACTGAATAGCGAATATGACTTGGAGCAACAAAAAGAATGGTTGCGCAATGACTTGAAAAAGACAGATAAGCTTTGGAAGTTTGTTGCTTTTCATAGAGGTCCGTACGGCAGTATTTATGATTCTGAACATATTCGCCAAGTATGGACACCTGTATTCGACGAGTTTGAAGTAGATGTTGTTATGAATGGTCATGATCATGTTTATGTACGCAGTTTTCCGATGAAAAACATGGAGAAGGCGAAGGACGGGAAAGGGACAATTTATATTGTTGGCGGTTCTACTGGACCAAAATATTATCAGGTTGTTAATCGGGATTGGCATGAAAAAACCGATGGTGAATTGGTGCAAATGTATGTATCGGCACATATTGTGGACAATGAGGTGAAATTCGAGGTACGTACAATTAACGATCGGCTTGTCGATGAATTTACACTTGTAAAGTCGAAAAACAGTGGAGGAGGATATCCTTACCCAAATCCGAATCCTGGGCCGAAACCTGTAGATGGTCAAATTGTACTTACACCGACTGTTAAACCGGGCACTCATATCGCTACTGCTTCACTGTCCGCTTCACAGTGGGCAGAATTAGCGAAGCAGGCTCAACAATCTAACAATGGCGAAAAGCAAATTCAAGTTAAGCTGGAGCAAGTAAGTGGAGCAACTGAATATGAGCTTGAATTGCCAGGAAGCGTTTGGTTGAGCGATGAACAAGCGGCGCAGCTGAATGTGATTGCTCCGAATGCAAATCTTGCTCTGCCTGCTGGCTATATCCCGGCAAGTCAAATAAACGGCAACGATACAGTAGCATTAGCATTGGGAGTTATAGATAGAAGCACTTTGCCGAATGCTGTTCAAGAGTTGGTGCAGGATCGACAGGTTGTATTGTTCGAGGCGAGTATTAACGGTGAAGCTTTTGTTCAGGATAGAGTGGATAAACAAGCTCGTCTCGCAGTGCCGTATACGCCTTCCGCAGAGGAATTACAGCATCTGCATCAGATAGCTGTAAGATATATTGATGAGCACGGTAATGTAAAAACTGTTCCGAGCGGACAATATGATCCGCAAACAGGCGCTATCGTTTTTGAAACAGCGCGCACAGGTCAGTTTGCCGTTGTTTATATAAGCAAATCCTTTGACGATATGGCGGGCTATGGCTGGGCAAATACTGCAGTAGAAGCACTGGCCGCGCGTGATGTTGTGAAAGGAACGAAAGAAAATATATTTAGCCCGTCTCGCGATGTAACAAGAGCAGAATTTGTTGCAATGCTGATGCGTGCACTAGATTTGCATGTAGAAACAGTTGATAGGTTTGGCGATATTAAACAAGAAGATTATTATTATGCAGCAGCTCATACTGCCAGGGCGCTTGGGATCGTTGCTGGAAAAGGAAACAACAAGTTTGATCCAGCGGCAAGTATTACAAGACAAGATATGTTCGCCATGACAGCCCGGGCATTGACTGTACTAAGTAAATTGCAAACAGATCGCGAGCAGCAGGATTTAAGCGACTTTACTGATTATGATACCGTAGCTCAATATGCGATGGAGAGTATTGGCGCATTAGTGAAAGAGGGGCTAGTACAAGGCAGCCAATCCAAGATCAATCCGCTGAAGCAAGCAACAAGAGCTGAAACGGCAGTTACGATAAATCGCTTGCTGCACTACTTGGTCAAGTAAACGAAAAATTTATAATGTCAAAACAGGGTGGGGAAAGATTTTTTTCCTCAGCCTGTTTTTTTTGCCGACATGTGTATATAGGTAGACAGCGTCATAGCAATCGTTAGAGTTAACCTGGCTAACCTGGCCCAGCTAGGTATAAAGCTGCATAAAAAACACTAGAAAAGTAGAAAAAAATCGAAAATATTAAAACAATCGTGAGCTTTGTCGAAAAATTTTTGAATGAATTGCAGGAAAAAGAGGATTTTGTAATTTTTTTGTCGTATAATAGATACTTGCAGCATATATGACAGGTATAGAAGGTGTAAAAGTAATGAACGTACGTTCTTTTCAATTGTCAGATTATCAATTGATCACCGCATTACTGGAAGAGGTTCTTTCTGATGAATGCTATGAGCAGACGATGGAAGCTTTTGCTCGCCAACTGTCTTGGGACAGCGACCTTGTACTCGTAGCGACTGTTGAATCTGAGGCGGCAGGCGTTATTATCGGTACTATTGATAATAACAAAGGATACTATTATCGCATAGCTGTATCTCCTGTGCATCAAAGAAAAGGAGTAGGCAAAGCATTAGTACTGGCTTTGAGAGACAGATTCGAGACGCGCAAGGTAACGCAAATTATGATAACTGCAGATGAGCACAATGAGCCCGTGTTGCCATTGTATGAGTCTTTGGGATATGCGGATGATGATTTCTTCCGTTCCTTCCAGAAACTGAGTATTGTTGCAGGATAAAAATATTTTGCTGATGGGACACGCTATTATAAGGCTTATTGTTTTATTCCGAGTGTACTATTTTGTATGATAGATATATATGAATGATGAAAACTGTTAAAGCATATCGATGCTGCCATTGCAATTGGCTGCGGGATATGCTTTTCTTATTATATTGTGATGAAACTGTATTTTTCGAGCTAAGGGGGCAGGAAGATGAAAAATTCCAGACGAGCAGAGTTTATAAGCTGGATGAAAACTATCTCGCTTGCACTAATCATTGTTATTGTTTTGCATACCTTTGTATTTCAATTGTCAGTGGTGAAGGGGCACTCGATGGAGCCGACTTTAAAGGAGAAAGAGATACTTTTCGTAAGTAAGTGGAAGTACATGCTGGGAAATCCTAAGGTTGGCGACGTTATTATTCTTGAAAATCCGATTGGACCTGATGGGAAAGAAAAATGGCTGGTGAAACGCATAGTTGGCGCTCCAGGAGATAGAATTGAAATATATGATCATTGTTTGTACAGAAACGGAGTGCAAATCGAGGAAAATTATATCGATACTATGATAGAGGGAGAACCTTTTGGACCTTATGTTGTGCAGGCGGATCATTATTTTGTTATGGGGGACAACCGGCATGCGCGCGCCAGCCTGGATAGTCGTGATTTCCATGCGGTCAATCGCGAACTAATTGTAGGCAAAGCTGATTTTATCGTGTGGCCGATTTCCGAGCTGAATCGATTATAGGTTATTATATAAGGATACAAGAGGATGTAAGGATGCGTACTTGTAATAATATATAGAAGTGCAATGTATAGGGGGAAATATAAATGAAGGAAGTTTTGATTTATACAGATGGAGCATGTTCTGGTAATCCAGGTCCTGGCGGCTGGGGAGCTATTTTATTCTATGGTGAACGGCAAAAGGAAATATCAGGTGGAGAAAAGCATACCACTAATAACCGAATGGAAATAAAAGCAGTGATTGAAGCATTGGCATTGTTAAAGGAGCCTTGCAAGGCAACTGTTTATAGTGATTCGGCTTATGTTGTAAATTGTTTTCAGAAAGGCTGGATTAATAATTGGATGAAAAATGGTTGGAAAAATAGTAAAAAAGATCCGGTTGAAAATCAGGAGCTGTGGAAAAGTTTATGGGAACTTATGCAGAAGCATGAAGTAGAATATGTGAAAGTTAAGGGCCATGCGGACAATGAATGGAATAATCGTTGTGATGAGCTTGCTCGTGCAGCGATTAGGAGCTTTGCTTAATTAAGGAGATAGCTATGGAAGCAGAACAATATTGGCAGCAGTTGAAAGAAGAGATGAAGGAAGCTGCTGAACAGCTTGGGATTGATCAAATCGGCATTGCCTCAGCGGATCCGTTCACGGAACTGAAGGAGCGATTAATTCGTCATCGTGAGCTTGGCTATGAATCAGGCTTTGAAGAGCCAGACTTGGACAAGCGTACCAATCCTGCGCTTTTATTCGATAGACCCAAGTCTATTATCGCGATAGCAATTGCTTATCCATCCAAGCTGCCGAGCCCTCCGCAATCTGAACCCGGTGCGCGCAGAGGGATAATGGCTCGTTCCGCTTGGGGAGAGGATTATCACACGGTGCTGCGCAATCGACTTGCGCGACTGGAACAATGGCTGCAAGAAAGGGTGCCGGGAGTTCGAGTAGAGAGTATGGTAGATACAGGAGCATTATCTGATCGAGCAGTGGCTGAAAGAGCCGGCATCGGTTTTAGTGCCAAAAACTGTATGATTATTTCACCGAAGCTTGGCTCATGGATTTATCTGGGCGAAATGATAACAAATTTGCCGCTCCCCCCAGATACACCTATTACAGAAGGCTGCGGCACTTGTACGAAATGTTTGGATGCTTGCCCAACCGGAGCACTTGTTAATCCGGGACAACTGAATTCGCAACGTTGCATTTCTTTTGTAACACAAACAAAAGGAATGGTATCTGACGAACTGATGCGCAAAATTGGCAATCGTTTATATGGCTGTGATACTTGTCAGATCGTTTGCCCGATTAATCGTGGAAAAAACTGGACTCATCAGCCAGAACTTCAACCTGATCCTGAGCTGGCAAAGCCGCTTTTGGTTCCGATGCTTACGATTAGCAATCGTGATTTTAAGGATGCTTATGGTAATACTTCCTCTGCCTGGAGAGGCAGGAAGCCGATACAGCGGAATGCCGTAATCGGTCTGGGCAATTTTAAAGAGGCGAGTGCTGTGCCAGATCTGATTGATGTGCTTGATAAGGATCCTCGCCCGGTGCTGAGAGGGACAGCGGCATGGTCGCTTGGACGAATAGGCGGAGAGGAAGCTGTGGCTGCTTTGGAGCGGGCAATGGGGCGTGAACAGGATGAAGAAGCGCTAGACATGATTCGAAATGCTTTGACGGCAATCGACGAATTCGAAGCTGCTGGGAAAAGTGACAAAATAGGAAAATAAAGGGTAGTATCCATTGCTAGATTAACTTGAACATGCTATTATACAGTGATGTAACATAGGACTGAAAGGAACAGGTGAACTTCATGTGGAACTACGTAATCCCAGTCGTTACTCTAATTATTGGGTTAGTTGGGGGATTTTTTATTGGTGTGTACGTTTTGCGCAGACAGCTAGAAAAGATGCAGAGCGACCCTGAAATGATGCAAAAAATGGCAAAACAAATGGGGTATAACTTAAATAAGCAGCAAATGACGCGTGCGCAAAATATGATGAAAAACCAAAAATTCCCTCGAAAGTAAAGGGGCCTGTCGGCCGAAAGGGGTGTTTTGAATGGCGGGTGTAAAAAATTACGTCAATTCAAATGTTTCAGAGAACCGTGAACAGATCGAACATCATGTGAAAGAAATTTTACGCTTGATGGGTGAGGATATCGAGCGCGAAGGTTTATTGGAAACACCGGCTCGTGTAACGAGAATGTACGAGGAAGTATTTGCGGGCTATACTGTTAATCCGCGCGATGTGCTTGGCGTGACATTTGATGAACAGCATGAGGAATTAGTTATTGTAAAAGATATTGTTTTTCATAGCCACTGCGAGCATCATATGGCGCCTTTCTTCGGAAAAGTGCATATTGGATATATCCCAAGCGGGAAGATTGTCGGTCTTAGCAAGCTGGCAAGACTAGTAGACGCGATTACGCGCAGATTGCAAGTGCAAGAACGTGTTACTTCACAAATTGCAGATGTTTTGGAGCAGGAACTGTCTCCGCATGGTGTTATGGTGGTTGTTGAAGGTGAGCATATGTGTATGTGCGCTCGCGGTATCAAGAAGCCGGGCAGCCTGACTGTAACCTCTGCAACACGCGGTACCTTCCGTTCAGATGCAGCACTTCGTAATGAATTTCTATCATTAACCAAATAATATAAAAGAGCTATTCTAAAGCTGGGAAAGGAAGCATTCCTGCAAGCTTGCGGAAATAGCTCTTTTTTTTATTGGACGGGGTCGTTCGGGGAGGGCAGAACGGTCTTATTTGTGCCTCAAAATGCAGATAAATAAAGGAAACTTTATAAATATACACTGCCAGTTTAAAAAATGTATCTACTCAATGATAGCGTTTTCATATTACATTAAATACATAAATGAACGCTTAATCGGGCATTTCATTTATAACAGAAACTGTGAAGGGGAGAAGTGGTTAATATGACATTTTTTAAAAAAAGCAGATGGTCTATGTTTTTCAAAACTACTGCAACTTTGCTAATGGTGCTGTTTGTATTAAGCGCCTGCGCAGGAGGTAAAAATGAACCAGGCAGCACAGATGCGCAAGGAAACAATAATGAGAAAGAACAAGAAAAGCTGTCCTCTCTTGTTTATTGGGCTCCTATGGATGCTCAGGCTGCAGCGACGATGAAAAGCTACAATGAGATTGAAACATATAAAGAACTGGAGCAAATAACCGGAGTGAAAGTTGATTTTCAGCATCCCCCGCAAGGACAGGAGGCTGAACAATTCAGCTTGATGATCTCTGCTGATAAATTGCCAGATGTCATTGAATATACATGGAATTTATACCCGGGAGGACCTGAAAAAGCACTAAAAGACGGGAAAATTATTGATTTAAAAGATTTGATCGAAGAGTACGCACCCAATTTCAAAAAAATACTGGATGAAAATCCGGAGTGGAAAAAGCAACTGATGACAGATGATGGAAGTATTATTGCATTTCCGTTTATCCGAAGTGTTGATGAGCATCGCATTTTTTATGGTCCAGTGGTCAGACAGGATTGGCTCGACTATTTGAAATTGGATAAACCGGAAACATTGGATGAATGGTACAGCGTGTTGAAGGCGTTCAAAGAGGGCGATCCTAATCAGAATGGAAAAGCAGATGAAATACCTCTTTATATTAGTGAGGATAATGTGACTTTATCACATATGTTTATTGGGGCATTTGGTATTGCCAACGGATTTTATCAAGAAAATGGGGTAGTAAAATACGGACCTGTGCAACCTGAATACAAAGAGTTTCTTGCATATATGAACAAATTATATACAGATGGTTTGCTTGACAAAGATTTCGCTGTAACGGATGGGAAAATATTTGATGCCAAAATGACTGGCAATCAGGTTGGTGCCGCACCTTTGTATGTGGTAGGCGGACTTGGGAAATACATGAATTTAATGACTGAAAAACAACCTGAATTCAAGCTCGAGGGAATTGGCTATCCAGTTAAAAATAAAGGTGAAAAACCACAGTTCGGGCAACGTGATTATGCTTTGACAGGGCATGGAGCAGCAATCAGCAGTTCTAATAAAAATATAGTCGAGACTGTAAAGTGGCTTGATTTCGCATACAGTGAAGAAGGAAATCTATTGTTTAACTTCGGCAAGGAAGGTGTCAGCTACACGATGGAGGACGGTTTGCCAAAATATTTGCCTGAAGTGCTAAAGGATCCGAACGGCCTGCCATTGCAGCAATCGCAAGCAAAGCATAACCGCTCCAACTGGAATGGACCTTTCGTAAGCGATGTGCGCAACACGAAGCAAGGCATAGATACCCCTGAAATGGAAAATGCCAAAAAACTGTGGTCAGTGCCTACAGGTGAAAAGCAAATGCCTTTGGTTACTCCATCACGCGAAGAGAGCAGCAAATATTCGTCGATTATGACAGACATTAATACGTATAAGAGCGAAATGTATGTGAAGTTTATTATCGGTACAGAATCGCTTGACCAATTCGACAAATTTGTAAAAACATTGGAAAGCATGGGAATTGCAGAAGCGACACAAATTCAACAGGCGGCGCTTGACCGTTACAATAAACGGTAAACTGTCTGAAGGGAATGAACTGGATGAGAAGCAAACTGCGTACCATTACAATGGATATATCGAAAAACAAAGCATTATATATAATGGCAATCCCCGTCATTGCCTACTATGCTCTATTTCATTACGGGCCGATGTATGGCTTGCAAATCGCTTTTAAAGATTTTAGTCCGGCTCAAGGAATTACGGGCAGCCCCTGGATTGGCTTCCAGCATTTTTCCGATTTTTTCAACGGATTTTATTTCTGGAGGCTTATCCGCAATACAGTACTGATCAATATTTATGAATTGATTTTTGGTTTCCCTGCACCGATTATATTGGCCTTGCTGCTCAATGAACTCAGACATCAGTTGTTCAAGCGATTTGTGCAAACCATCTCCTATTTGCCTCATTTTATTTCGATTGTTGTTGTGGTCGGCATGATGGTTGATTTCTTTGCAAGAGACGGCATCATCAATCAGTTGTTGGCGTTCTTCGGAGTTGAATCGATTGCCTTTATGAGGGAACCAGGCTGGTTCAGATCATTATTTGTATCTTCCGGGATTTGGCAGGGCGTAGGTTGGGGGACCATTATTTATTTGGCTGCCATGTCAACTATTGACCCATCCTTGTACGAAGCATCGAAAATAGATGGTGCAGGCAGGTTCAAACAGGTGCTGCATATTACTTTACCAGGCATTATGCCGACGATTGCTATTTTATTTATTTTAAATATGGGCTCCATGCTGAGTGTCGGAAGTGAAAAGGTATTATTGATGTACAATCCACAAACCTATGAAACTGCAGATGTTATCTCCACTTATGTTTATCGCAAAGGGATCTTGGAGAGTAATTACGGATATACAGCCGCTGTCGGTTTGTTCAATGCGGTGATCAGCTTACTGCTTATTGCGGGGGCTAACAGTTTCAGCAAACGAATCAGTGACAACAAGCTCTGGTAAGGAGGGATCCAACAAGTGAGAAAACAGGACACATTCGGAGAAAAACTGTTTGATGTAGTTAATATTATATTTATGATATTATTATGCTTCGTTACGCTTTATCCGTTTCTTTATGTATTGTTCTCCTCATTAAGCGATCCAGCTGCAGTATCCCAGCATCGGGGCTTGTTGTTCTGGCCGAAAGGTATTCAGTGGGAATCTTACAAGATGGTGTTCAATAATCCGATGATTACTAGCGGATATAAAAACACATTGCTTTATGTCAGCGCAGGCACAACAATCAACTTGTTTTTTACCGCGTTGGGTGCTTATGTGCTTTCAAGAAAAGGATTTTATTTCAGAAATCATATGATGTTTTTTATCGTTATTACGATGGTCTTTAATGGAGGTTTAATTCCGACATTCCTTTTAGTCAATAAATTGGGCATGTTGAATACAGCATGGGCATTATTGATACCGTCGGCTATTAATACTTTTAATCTGATTATTATGAGAACTGCGTTTCAGAGTGTCCCGGTCAGTTTGGAAGAGTCAGCCAAAATTGACGGAGCTAATGAATGGGTGATTTTGTTCCGTATGATTATTCCACTGTCGATGCCCGTCATTTCCGTTATGATTTTGTGGTATGCGGTAGGGCACTGGAATTCCTATTTCAGCGCGCTTATCTATTTGCGCAGTCGTGAATTGTATCCGCTGCAATTAGTGCTGCGTGAAATTTTGGTGACCAATAGTACGGATAGCATGATGACAGGTGCGGGTGCAGCGGATAAGGAGCCAATTGGTGAAACAATTAAATATGCAACAATCATTATATCAACTTTGCCTATCCTATGCTTGTATCCATTTTTGCAAAAATATTTTGTTAAAGGTGTTATGATTGGCGCATTAAAAGAATAGAGCCCTTGTTGCCGGCTGGGGGGAGCAGAGCAATGAAAAAGACAAAACAGTATAGTTGGCATCGCTCAAAATTGCGTAATAGTGCCTGGTTATCACTGATGCTTTCAAATTTATTAATTTTGCTTGTCCCTATGATGCTTGGATTCTTTCTCTATATGAAGGTGGAATCTTCTGTAAAGAGCAATACCGAGAGGTATAATTCCGCTTTACTGGAGCAGTTACGCTTATCAATGGAAAGTAATTTGAACGGTATGAATTTTTTGGCTGAGCAAGTAACACTGAATCCCAAACTCAATTATTTGCTTAATATGAAGGGAGCAAATGATAAGGAAAAGAGCGAGATTATTGATTTTGTGCGCAATTACTTGGAGCAATACCGCAAGACAGCCGGCAGTTTTATTAGCTTGTTTTATATTTATTTGAAAAACAGCGATACGATACTAAGTGCAGGAGTTATGGCTGATCCGCGAATATTTTATGATGCCTATTTGGAGGACTCTGGTCTTCGCTATGAAGAATGGATGAATTTGCTCAACAGCCGCAACAATAAAGAATTTATTCCACTACCAGGCAATGCGGTTGCTTACGTCCAGTCGTTGCCGCTGTTGGAAGTGACCGATATAAAAGGCTCCTTCGTAATTATGTTGGATCCGCTGCAGATCAAAGAGATGCTTCGACAAATTGAAGCCGTCAATGAAAGCTCAATTTATATTTTGGATCGCAACTATAAGATGATCGTGGGGACAGGTGAGCAACTGCCAGATGGCTTGCTTGGCAAATTGACTGGGAAACAAGGCTTGTTTGAAGTTCATGTTAACAAGGCTGTTTCGATGGTTTCTTACACAAGCTCGGAGAAATATGGTCTGACCTATGTTTCCGTTATGCCGCAGGATACGTTTTTGCAATGGGTAAACCAAATTAAGGCATGGGCGCTTATCATTTTAGCTGTTAGTTTAATTACTGGAGTGACGACAGTTTTATTAGCGACGAATCGCGGATATAACCCGCTGCGGCGGCTTGCTTTAATTATTAAACAGAGCAATAAGGATGAGCGCTCACCTTTTGATAGTGAGTTTGATTATATTCGTAAGACGATAGAGGGATCAATGTTCAAGGAACAGGAACTCAAAGGTATGCTTGACCGACAGATGCCTGTTATCCGGGCTAATTTGCTTACTCGGTTGTTCCGCGGCTATTTGGAAGGCGATCGGATAGAAAAACTACGTTCGTTGCAATTTGCTGGAGTGGAATTTGTATCGGAACGATTTGCTGTAATATATGTGTATACAGAGGATATTGCTAATTTCTCTTATAGTCAGAATGAGCGACAGTGGGCTTTTTCGCAGTTTATTATAACGAATATTAGTGAAGAGATGGTGAATGAGCGGCATCATGGTTTTGCTGTAGAAATTGATCGTGACCGGCTGGCTATTCTGGTTAATTTTATACCTTCTTTGGAAGAATTAAATGATAGCAAAACCAAATGTGAGGAACGCCAGCAAGTGAAAGAATATGAGGAATTAAAAATAATCGTAAATTCATTGAAGCAAGTTATTGAAGAGCGTTTCAAAATGCGTGTGACAATTGCAGTGAGCAACAGCTATTGCGGAATTGACCGGATTGAGGATTGCTTTGCGGAAGCGGAAAATGCACTTGACTACACCCTTGTGAAGGGGAATAATTGTATTATTTTTTATAAAGATGAGGCGAGAGAGAAAGGACATTATTATTATCCGCTCGATATGGAAGCGCGCCTGGTCAATTTTGTGAAAAGCGGTGATAACGAAAATACCGCTAAGTTGCTTGATGAAATCTATACAAAAAATTTTGGAGTGAATCCGATTTCGCCTGAACGCAGCAAAATGTTGTTTTTTAATATTGTCAGTACCTATTTGAAATTAAAAAACAATATTAATAATTTTTCGGAGGAAGATGAATTTGATTTTGATCCGGCTGATCAGCTGTTGAAACTGCCGACTGCCAGCCAAATGCATGAGGCAGCACTTAAGTTGTATGATCGGCTTACCTCAAGCTTCCATAAGGAAACTACTGATCGAGGATTGCAGAAGTATGAAGAGATGAGGCAACTGATTAACGATCATTTGTCTCATATAGAACTTGGTCTGCCGTTTATTGCTGATCATTTTCAAGTAACACCGCAGTATGTATCTTCTTTTTTTAAAAAATATAGCGGTTCTAACTTTGCAGACTACATTGCAAGGCAAAGGATCGAACTAGCCAAACGTCTTTTGCTTGAAACTTCTTTGACAAATGGACAAATTGCGGAGAATGTAGGCTATTCCAGTACAGTTGTATTTATTCGTGTCTTTAAAAAGCTGGAGGGAGTCACGCCAGGGATTTTCCGCGATATGCATGTACAAAATAAAGGAGCTGCGGAAGAATAATGAGTGGACAACGTTTGAAAACATTAAATCATGCGCCGGATGTGGCGGAGGGCTGGAGCAAGTCCGATAATACTTATTTCCTTGCCGCGAATATTGAACAATTTGATACACAAAGCAATGAAGGGCGTATCCGCTGGGAACGTTATGGAAAGAAGCCTCGCTTTGCATTTAATCAAGGTGATTACAGATTCGAGAAAACAGAACCATGGATATTCCCTAATGAATATTCTAATCATCCGGTTACACGGATAAAGGTATCTTTTGTGACACCACATACGGTGCGTATCCGCTTGACAGCAAATGAAAGAATGGATTTTAGCGACGCAGATGAGCAAATGATGCTGGCGCGTACACCATTGCCGCAGCTAAGCCCTGATAAGGTGCAACTAGTTGTAGAAAGCGGAATACTTACGCCAGAATTACAGGATTCGGGAAATGGCGAGCAATTGTTTTGGTCATTTGAAGGCGGCTCTGTCACACTGTCATTCCATCCTTTTCGTCTTCTATTTAAGGATGCGACCGGCAAAGAATTGACGCAAACGCAGCACTTTACAGATACGACCTGTCTTGTTAATACGGAACCTGTACCCGTTTCATTTGTTCGTTCAACAGAGGACTATTCTGATAGGATGGCCGCTAGCTTCAAGTTGTCGCCGCAGGAAAAAATATTTGGTTGCGGAGAATCATTTACAAGATTGAATAAACGTGGACAGAAGCTGAATTTATGGGTAAAGGATGCACATGGAGCTCAAACCTCGCAGATGTACAAGCCTATTCCTTTTATGATGAGCAGCCGCGGGTACGGCATGTTTGTCCACTCTTCTGCCCCTATGGTATTTGATATTGGTCATTCTTATGATGAGGCGAATGTTATTTACACGGGGGATGAGCACCTGGATTTGTTTTTCTTTTTCGGGACGCCCAAACAAATTGTCTCTGAGTACACGGCTTTAACAGGACGCAGCCCGGTTCCGCCACTATGGTCTTTCGGCTTGTGGATGAGCAGAATTACATACAAGTCGGAAGAAGAAGTAAGAGCAGTGGCAGCCAATCATCGGCAATTGGAAATTCCTTGCGATGTTATTCATCTGGATACCGGTTGGTTTGAGAAGGATTGGCGGTGCGACTATCAGTTTTCAGAGCGCAGATTTCGGGATGCCACGCAAATGGCGACAGATCTGCTAAAGGACGGATTCCGAATTTCTCTATGGCAAATCCCTTATTTTACGCCTACGAACCCGTTTTACAATGAAATTTTGCAAAAGGGGCTGGCTATTAAAAGTGCTGATGGCAAACTGTTAACAGAGGATGCCATTTTGGATTTCAGCAATCCGGAAGCAGTTCGCTGGTATCAAGAAAAGATAGAAGCCTTGCTGAAGATAGGTGCTGCTGCGATTAAAGTTGATTTTGGCGAAGCTGCGCCGCAAGCAGGTGTTTATGCTTCCGGAAAAAGTGGCTATTATGAACATAATTTGTATCCCGTCAGGTATAATAAGGCGGTTTCTGAAATAACCGGACGGACAACAGGTGATTCGATAATTTGGGCAAGAAGCGCTTGGGCTGGAAGTCAGCGCTATCCGCTGCATTGGGGTGGTGACGCCGAAATTACGAATAGTGCGATGGCAGCCTCATTGCGTGCCGGCTTATCGTTTGGACTATGCGGCTTCACGTATTGGAGCCACGATATCGGAGGCTTTACTCGCAAAAGTCCGCAGCAGCTCTATGAACGATGGCTGCCATTTGGGCTGCTCGTCTCGCATAGTCGCTGTCACGGATCGCCGCCAAAGGAGCCATGGGAATATGGAGACGACTTTGTAGATATTTTTCGTAAGGCAACGGAGCTTCGTTATCGTTTGATGCCTTATATTTATACGCAAGCTCAGCTTAGCTCGCAAGTTGGTCATCCGATGATTCGCACCCTGTTTTTTGAATTTCCGGAAGATGAGGGAAGCTGGTATATTGAGGATCAGTATTTGTTTGGCTCGCAATTGCTTATAGCTCCGCTGTTTGAGGAAGAAAACGAAAGAAAAGTCTATTTGCCGCCGGGAGGCTGGATAGATTATCAGAGCGGCGCAGTTTATGAAGGTCCAGGTTGGCAAGTTATGAAAGCTGGCTCGATACCAATCATACTGCTTGTGCGCGGTGGTTCAATAATTCCGCATGCACCGTTAGCGCAGAGTACGGAGAAAATTGACTGGAACAAGGTATCTTTTGAACAATATGTCTCTCCTTATTTGTCTAACAATTCTCCAAGCCGAGGGCACTATTACAATCCCGTCAAAAATCTATTATACGAATTGGAATTTGATGATCAGAACAAACATACAATTGCAACTCCAGTATAAGCCACATTTTATGTCCCTGAATAATAGCAGGTATAATGCCTGTTTGAAATTCAGGGATTTTTTCTGAGGTGTTTTTTTGTTTACTATGGGTTGTGGTCGAACTGATGTGCATAATTTCATTGTGTAAATGAGTATATACAGTAATATAGAACAAAGTGGAAACGAAATGGGTATTCTGCAACAATTGATACCGAATTTATGGTATTCTATAGGTCTATATCACTTGCTACCTGTGTAAAAGCGAAGTGGAGCAGCGTGTAAGATATTATTTCTATCGTTCATATGATAACGGAAAGGGAGGAACTGTCGATGGAAGAATTTATGGATTTAATTGCAATGCGAAAATCGGATAGAAAGCCTGAAATCGGTGATGTTTTTGTTGTACAGCCGCAAGAAAACGAATATTATTTGGGAAAAGTGATCGAAAGTAATGTCATCAGTGAAAACTTGAATTTTAAAGGGATGAATTTAATCTATTTGTACAACTGTCGCAGCTCTGTAAAGCAGCTTCCGGAGAAAATGATGGATTGCAAGCTATTGCTGCCCCCTACTGTTGTGAGCACAGCACCGTGGAAAAATGGCTATTTTGAAACGATCGGGAACATACCAGTCTCTGCTATTGAGAAGACAGTTGATTTTGGCTTCTTTGAGCATTTTGATAAAAAAGATGTATATTTCAATTTGGCTGGTGAGCAGCTTGAGCATAAACCGCAATACACGGATTTTAACGGACTATCAAGTTTTCGCACGATTGGAAAAGAAATGCAACGGTTGCTGTATGGGAGAAAGTTTTTGTAACGAGTTACAAATACAATGAAAAGCATGAGCGGAGATCAATAGATCAGCGCTCATGTTTTTCTGTTAATTGCAGAAAGTGGACAGTATTGGCGATATAGTCTTCTTTATGCATGCGGAAAATCATTTCGTGCAGCGCCTCAGGGACAATCCATGCCTGACTGAGCGGGTGCTGCTGGTTCGCGGCAATTTGTTCTGCAATCGTATAACTGGACTTAGTATCTTTGGTACCATGAATCAGTAAAATAGGAATTTCATACTGATGATTCAATACAGCTTGAATGGGAAGCTGGTTGAAGTCTGTTCTGCTCCAAATCGGCAGCAAGGCGGAAATAAGAGCTTGAGACGGATATTGCGGCAAAGCTATTAATTGCTGAATATTATGAAATAGAGCTTCAGGACTTGCCAGAAATGTGCTGTCGAGAATAAGGACGTCGATTTCATCGGTAAGCAGTGCTGCCTGTAAAGCTGTGCCTGCCCCCATTGAAAAACCCCATACTATAACTTGTTGATTGCCCTGCTCCTTCGCATAATGAACAGCAGAGAGCAATTGCTGCGCTTCTTCCATACCGCCTGTTACTGGCGTTTTAAACTGCTGGGACGCGTAGCCATAATCAAACATCAATATATTATAGCCAAACCCATGCAAACGATCGATCAGATCATACATCGCTACCCAGCTTTCTTCACGGTTCGTTCCATAACCATGACTGAAAATAATAGCTCTTGATACAGCAGCATCTGCTGTCCAAGCAGCGCTGGCAAATATATCTTCGTCAGTTGCTCCGGTAGTGTCGGCAAATGCAGCATCGCCTGTTGTCGAGGCCATGTTGCTAAACGCCTCTTCGCCCGTTGTCCAAGCAGTTGTTTCTTGCTGCAAGTTGGTAGTGTGTAACTCATTTCTTTCATATAATGGCATACTGACATTAGAATAATCCGCTTGCTGAGCAACATGAGCTGATTCAGTATCTTTCCAATAAGCAGCCGGTTTTTGCTCTCGTGAAACAGGAATATACCAGCCATTTACAGATGAATGTCCGCTAAAGCTTGCCAATAAAATATTTTCATATTCCAGTCCCAGCTCTTGATATGGATTAGAGGAGAGGGGAGGGATAATCGGATTAATAATATACCATGCAATAAGTGCATGAATAGCAACAAAAAGAAAGGTTATACCAAAGGTGCTGGTAAGCAGAACTGTTAGTATGCGTCTCCAGGCTGGTTTTCGTTTAATCGTATAAGAATAGGGCGGCACCTCTGGCTGCATAATAGTTGTGTTCATGCCGATTACCTCCTTATATATTGAAAGCGTTATCAAAATTTTGTGGAGGTGTTGCTTTTATATATTCTAAAAGATGTTTTAAAGAAAAATCTGAAACGATCAAATAGTTAGGTCTTGCTAAGCAAGCATCCAGGTGCTTGCCTCTTACTCTTATCGTAGCCTCCTGACTGAACAATTGTCAACGGATGCAATAAACTTGTGAGCGGCTTGTCATAAAGCTGTAATGGGGAAATTTTCTTGTGCGCAATGGTAGTTTAAGGAGTTAAACAGCTTAAAACAGATGGAGCTATTTAAAGCAGACCAGGGGGTTCAAGTAACCAAAGTTAACAGCTCTTTTATTGAGAATTAATATCATTGAATTTGAAATGGGGTTTCAAACAATGAAACCAATATGTTACAATGGAAAAAATGAATAGTCATTTGAAACTCGAATGAGCATGAGCATAGATGAATAAATATATTAGGCTGATGAAAGGTTTATAGCCCATTAAGAAACATTGAAGGAGATGAAATGATGGAGGAAGGTAAATCAACAGTACGCTCAGTAGACCGTGCTTTGGATATATTGCTTTGTTTTACGTTGCGAACCGATTGGGCAATGACGGAAATTGCAGAACAAGTAAGTTTGCATAAAAGTACAGTACACCGTATGTTGGCTACGCTTGAGGAAAAGGGGTTTATTGAACGAGACCCAGCGACTGAACGCTATCATTTGGGTCTTAAAGTGTGGGAGTTGTCAGCAAATTTATCACGTACAGATGATCAGGCGACGATCTGGTTGCCCGAGATGGTGCGCTTGCGTGATACGTTGGGCGAAACGGTCAGCATCTATGTACGTGACGGGATGGAGAGAATTCGCATTCAGGCGGTACAGAGTAATGAGCCGATTCGACGTGTAGCACCTGTTGGCGCACGATTACCATTATATGCAGGAGCTTCAAGTAAGGTGCTTATCGCATATGCCGAGCCAACTCTACAACAGATGTTATTGGAGAATGACGTTTTTCAACAGAACATACCTTCACAGGATACTTATAAAAAACAGCTGGATGAGTTGGTTGAGCAAGGCTATGCTACAAGCATTGAGGAACGTGAGTCAGGTGTGGCGGCAATTTCCTCTCCGATATTTGACCGATTAGGCACACTTGTGGCAGCCTTATCTGTTTCCGGGCCAGCCAGTCGTCTAACAGCGGAACGAATGAAAGACTATGCAGCAGTAATGATCGAATCCGCTAAAAAGATGGGAACGATGATCAAATAGTGGAGCCAAATAGTAAACTTAAATAGTAAAGTCAAATAATAAATGATAAGTAGAGGCTGTCGATCATTGAACGATAGTCGTGACTAGGTATTATTGCAGTGTATATAAGTTTATACAAAAAAAGTTGGATCGAAACCTGGTGAGATTGCATTCGACTAAAGTTAATTTGAACATTCTCAGTAACTTTAGATAGATGCAGCACCTGTTTTTGATCCAACTTTTATTTAGGGGCTTGCGTGCAAGCCCCCTGTTACTCCTAGCAATCTCAAGTCAATATGAATTCATTGTTAATTCGATTTCATATTGACCTACTGAACGATTAGTTCATGTTAGCGATCATTTGACGCAATACCGTTTGTAGAATACCGCCGTTACGGTAGTAGTCTACATCAACTAGTGAGTCCAAACGAACTTTAGCTTCAAATTCAAAGGAAGAACCGTCCTCACGAGTTGCTGTAACTGCAACCGATTGACCTGGTTGAACATCGTTAGACATACCTTTGATATCGAAAGTTTCGCGTCCAGTAATGCCTAGCTCTTTCCAGCCTTGACCGTTCTGGAACTGAAGCGGAAGCACGCCCATACCAACAAGGTTGGAACGGTGAATACGCTCAAAGCTTTCCGCAATAACAGCTTTAACGCCAAGCAAGAAGGTACCTTTTGCAGCCCAGTCACGAGAGCTTCCTGTACCATATTCCTTACCAGCGAGAACAACAAGATTTTTGCCCTCAGCCTGATACTTCATGGAAGCATCATAGATGGACATCACTTCGTCAGTTGGCAAGTATGTCGTTACGCCGCCCTCAGTACCAGGAGCAACCTGGTTGCGAATACGGATGTTAGCGAAGGTACCGCGCATCATTACTTCATGATTACCGCGGCGTGAACCGTAGGAGTTGAAGTCTTTTCGCTCTACGCCGTTATTTACAAGATATTGCCCAGCTGGACTTTGAACCGTAATGTTGCCGGCAGGGGAGATATGGTCAGTTGTAACGGAATCGCCCATAAGCGCCAATACGCTGGCAGCAGGAATATCTTTAATATCATCGAGTTCAGAACCAAGGTTTTCAAAGAATGGAGGGTTTTGAATATAAGTTGATTTCGCATCCCACTCATAGCTTTCGCCTTGAGGAACGTCGATTGCATTCCAACGCTCGTTTTGCGTAAATACGTTTTCGTATTTACTGCGGAACATTTCAGGGCTAAGTGCTGTTGCAACAGCTTCTTTGATTTCCTGGTTTGTCGGCCAAATATCTTTCAAGTAAACCGGCTGGTTGCTTTGGTCATAGCCAATTGGATCTTTTGCAAGATCAATATTAACTGTACCAGCAAGAGCATAAGCAACTACAAGCGGTGGAGATGCCAGATAGTTAGCTTTTACTTGAGCGTGAATACGGCCTTCAAAGTTACGGTTCCCAGAAAGTACAGCAGCAACTGTCATATCGTTGTCAGCAATTGCTTCGCTAACTTCCTCTGGCAGCGGACCAGAGTTACCGATACATGTTGCACAGCCGTAGCCGGCAACGTGGAAGCCAAGCGCTTCAAGCGGCTCTAGCAGATTTGCTTTTTTCAAGTATTCTGTAACAACCAGGGAGCCTGGAGTCAAAGAGCTTTTCACGTAGCCTGGCTTTACAAGACCGCGCTCTACAGCTTTCTTCGCTACCAAGCCGGCACCTAGCATAACGCTTGGGTTGGATGTATTTGTACAGCTTGTAATCGCAGCGATTACGACAGCGCCTGTCCCCATTTGGGAAGTTTCGCCGTTCTTATGCTGAACAGGTACAACCTGTGCAATTTTCTCTTCGCTCAGACCATAGCCGCCTTTGTCGATTGGCAGGCGAATAATTTCGTTGAAAGCTTGCTGCATAGCTGTAAGCTCAACGCGGTCCTGCGGACGCTTCGGTCCAGCAAGAGATGGAACAACTGTTGATAGATCTAGCTCGATAACATCAGAGAATACAGGGTCAGGAGTTTCATTTGTACGGAACATATCTTGAGCCTTGTAGTAATCTTCAGTCAACTGTACTTGCTCTTCATTGCGTCCTGTTTGACGCATGAAATCAAGAGTTTCGCTATCAACCGGGAAGAAACCGACTGTAGCACCATACTCAGGAGCCATATTGGCTACAGTTGCACGGTCAGCTAGGCTGATATTAGAAAGACCAGGGCCATAGAACTCAACAAACTTGCCTACAACGCCTTTTTTACGAAGCATTTGGGTAACAGTAAGAGCAAGGTCAGTAGCTGTTGATCCTTCAGCAAGGCTGCCAGTAAGCTTGAAGCCGATAACTTCAGGCATTACAAAGTAAAGGGGCTGTCCAAGCATACCAGCTTCAGCCTCGATACCGCCAACGCCCCAACCAACAACGCCAAGACCGTTGATCATTGTCGTATGCGAGTCAGTACCAACCAAAGAGTCCGGGAATACTACTGTTTCGCCATCAGTTTGCTTAGTAGCAGCGACAGAAGCCAAATACTCCAGGTTAACTTGGTGAACGATACCTGTTCCCGGAGGAACAGCACGGAAATTGTCAAAGGCAGTTTGCGCCCAGCGAAGGAAACGGTAACGTTCTTCATTGCGCTCAAATTCTACTTTGGTATTGTACTCCAAAGCATCTTTGTTGCCGAAGGAATCGACCATAACAGAGTGGTCAATAACTAGGTCAACTGGCACAAGCGGATTAATTTGTTTAGGATCTCCGCCTGCTTTTTTCACAGTGTCGCGCATTGCAGCAAGGTCAACCACAACAGGAACACCTGTGAAGTCCTGCAATACGATACGAGCTGGGATGAATGGAATTTCTTTGTCTTCTCTGCCATCCGCCCAAGTCGCAAGTTGTTTTACATGATCAGGGGTAATCGCACGTCCGTCAAATTGGCGTACTGCTGCTTCTAGCAATACTTTGATGGAGAAAGGAAGCTTGGATATGTCACCAAGGCCTTGTTCTTGCAAGCCGCCCAAGCGGTAGTAAGCATATTGCTTGCCGCTGGACTCAAGCGTAGTGCGAACAGAATACTGATTTTGTTTAGCCATCATCATTCTCCTTTACAACAATAATAAGCAAGGTTGCTGTTTCATAGGATGAAACATAATTTCAAAAAAACCTATACCTATAGTATAGCTTTAAAACGTAGTCTGCGTAAAGTCTAATTATGCCCTATTTATAAAGAAAGAACCCGCTTTCAGCAACGTTATAATCATGTATGGGCTAACAGGAGCATATAATGAAGCAGTTATGTTATGTATAAGGGGGAATCTCAGTGCCTCAAAAGAATCGAAAGAAGGCTGCTTCCTTTCAACCAAAATCCAATTCGCAGCCAAAGCCGCTGCTAAACCGTCCGCACACGATGCTTGCTCAAGTGGCCAGCAAAAACGGTACATATACTGATCGCCCTTCAACCATCTCTGAAACAATTGTAGCTAGGGAGAAGGAAACTGTGACATCAAATTCACTTACATCGGTCATTACTGCTTCTAACTCAGATTTTCGCTTCACCACTAAAAATGCTTCAGTCTCTGAGAAATCAGAAGCGAGCCAGAATAGTGCAGAGCAATGGAAAATGGTTGTGCAACGTTATATTCGTATCTTTAATGAAGCAGAAACCGAGCAGCATCCTTATTTATTATTGGAGCATGTTCGGGATGAAGAGCATCAGGCGAGAATCAGCAAGCGTTTGGAACGTATTCGGGAACGGGAGTTGATGCGCGGAGCCTGGCCTAAGCTTAGCGAAACCAAAGGTGAACTTGTCAGGGTATATGATGCAGGAGATGAAGTTGCAGTTATGCTTAAGCTTCATATTAAAAGGAAAATAGAGCAAGGCAGCGTAATGTATACTGATGAAAGATATGAGTACGAGCGGTTGTGGCTGAAGCATGAGGCGGACAGTTGGGTAATCAAACGTGTGGAACCGATTATTTATGAACGAAGACCCAAATATGGTGATCAGAGCTGGATGCCGCAAACAAGCGACAATGAGCAAAAACATGGAGGAGTGTCAGGTCCGTCAATTCCATATCTGAATAATGAAATGCTGACAGCTTTTATGCCGTCGATGTTCCGTGCTTTCCATTATAGAAGAGATTTGGCGGCAGCATACGCAGATCGCTGGTGGAATGAAGGAAATCCCGCATATGAGCTTTTTGAAGTGAATTGTACTAATTATGTTTCACAGTGTCTCTTTGCAGGCACTGCTCCTATGAATTATACTGGTAAGAGGGCTAGTGGCTGGTGGTATAATGGAAGAGACAAAGGGCAGGAGCTATGGAGTTACAGTTGGGCTGTATCTCAAGCTCTCACCAATTATTTGTCAGCGCATCGTCAGTCGGGTTTACGTGCCGAATCTGTTGCTACAGCAGATCAATTAGAGCTTGGCGATGTGATTACGTATGATTGGGCAGGCGATGGACGATTTCAGCATAGCACGATCGTTACGGCCTTTGATGCCTTCGGACGTCCATTAGTAAATGCGAATACGGTTCCAAGCAGGCACCGTTATTGGGACTACAGTGATTCATATGCATGGACTCCCAATACAAAATATCGCTTTTTTCATATTATTTCAGATTAACAATACATGCGGTGGAGGATTATGTTATGGGGAGCAAGATACGAATAGGTTTACTATATGGGGGGAAGTCAGGTGAACATGAGGTGTCCATGCAGACTGCTTTAGCTGTGATGGGACAGTTTGATTACAATAAGTATGAAATAATTCCTTTCTATATTACAAAAGACGGCGAGTGGAGAAGTGGAGCGAAATTTCTGCAAGCTCCTGAAACATTACAGCAACTGAAATTAGCTTCTACTGGGGACAATGCAGGGATGCAACAGCTATTTTCGCTTCCGGGTAATCAGGTGGCAGCTGCTGTCGAGGAAAAAGTGAACGTTACAAGCCTTAATAGCATGAATCAAATACAGCATGTACAAGGTGTACAGGGCACAATCGATGTTGTGTTTCCGCTTTTGCATGGAACATTTGGCGAGGATGGCACCGTTCAGGGACTGCTTGAGATGGCGAATATTCCTTATGTCGGGGCTGGTGTACTGGCATCATCTGTGGGAATGGACAAAATAATGATGAAAAAAGTATTTGCGCAGGAAGATTTGCCGCAATGCGTGTTTCGTTATTTTAACCGGACACAATGGAAAAAGGATGCATCCTTTTTTATTATGGAATGCGAAGTGGCGCTTGGCTATCCGTGCTTCGTAAAGCCGGCTAATCTTGGCTCCAGTGTCGGTATTTCCAAGGCAAGAAATCGTGAAGAATTAATTGAAGCAATAAATTTTGCTTTTCAATATGATCGCAAGGTAATTGTAGAGGAATTTATTGATGCCCGCGAAATTGAGGTCAGTGTGCTAGGTAACGATGAAGTACAAGCTTCAGTTCCGGGAGAAATTGCTTCGAATAATGAGTTTTATGATTACAGGGCGAAGTATATTGATGGCAAGTCTGCTATGATTATCCCAGCGGATCTGTCTGAAGAAACAGCTGAACAAATTCGTGAGATGGCTGTACGGGCATTCCAGGCGATTGACGGCTCCGGACTTTCACGGGTTGACTTCTTTGTCGGCAAAGAAGACAATCGTATATATATTAATGAAATCAATACGATGCCAGGCTTTACGCCTTACAGCATGTACCCGCTTTTGTGGAAGGAGAGCGGCTTGCCATACAAGGAGCTGCTGCAAAGGCTGATCGATCTGGCTATTGAACGGCACAACGAAAAGCAACAGTTAGTCTTTAATGAAGATGCAGCACAATAATTAGATAAGTAAGGAAGGGATCTCGATGGGATTTCAAACTGAATTCAACTCTGTATGTAAATTTAAATCGGAGCAAGAGCTATATGAACTTCTTGAATATGGCAGAGGCAAGATGGTCAAAAGCGGCTTTAGAGTATATCCGACTGGTGAGTATGCGATTGCTTATGCACCGAATAATGATGCAGTAGCGATCGTTCGCATCTCCGCCTATACGCCGGAAATTAATTTTCAAGGCGATGAAGTTACAGGGGTAGAGCTTCAGCTTGTTCGCAAATTGACGGAGGAAGAAGCCCGTGTACAGACAGCGCTTGCTTATGAAATGTACTTTGGTCGCGAGCAAAATAGTGGTCAATAACGGCTTTAGAGGCTAGTCATTGTGGAATGGATTTTATTGATTGTTTTAGGGATCGCAGCCGCAACCTTCGGGAGTATTGTCGGTTTAGGCGGCGGTATTATTATTGTACCGATGCTTATGATTCTTGGAGGAGCGCTGACAGGCGCTCCTATTGAGCATCCTACAGCGGTAGGTGTATCCCTTTGTGTACTTGTATTTACTGCGTTGGCATCTACCATGACATATATGCGCCGCAAAATTATCGATTTCAAAAGTGCTGTCGTTTTGTTTATAACAAGCGGACCAGCCGCTGCGCTAGGATCTGTATTGACTGGTGAGCTGAAATCGGATTATTTTCAACTCTCATTTGGATTTTTTATGCTGGGGATGGCTGTCTTGTTAATAGCTCGTGACTTTATGAAGCCGACAGAGCGGCAATGGGCGTTGACGCGAACGATAACAGATGCTAGTGGACAGATTCATACTTATGGCTACAGCATTCCTGTGCTGCTTGCAATTGGACTAGCTGTTGGAATTATTTCCGGTTTATTCGGAATTGGGGGCGGATCATTATTTGTCCCCGTGATGGTACTCTTATTTCGTTTTCCTCCTCATGTCGCAACTGCAACATCAATGTCCGTTATTTTCCTATCTGCGCTGCTTGGCAGTGGCACGCATGCATTATTGGGCGAGGTAGATTGGCTGCTAGTGCTTGTATTGGCGCCAGGCGCATGGATAGGAGGAAAAATAGGTGCTGCAATCGCTTATCGCATGAGCGGCAAAGGATTGATGTGGCTTTTGCGAGTTACATTGTTGCTATTAGCCCTGGAAATGATCGCGGAAGGCTTGAACATCTTATAACAGATTGAATATAGTATGGTTAAAGCTAGGAAAGGGTTGGTGTGCATCTTGAACGAGCAAAACAATGAATTCGTAGTTGGCAGCAAAAGCTTTACGGCAGTAGCTATTAATTGTGCGGCTAAGGCTGGAGAGTGGATTGCATCCAAGCAAGGCAAATTTGCCAAGCTCGCTTTAAAACAATCCGCGCAGGATCTGGTTACAGAAGTCGATCAGGGGGCGGAACGGTTAATTCGCAATTTAATTCAGACTCATTTTCCACAGCATTCATTTCTGGGTGAAGAAGGCGTCGAGCCGGGGCCGCAAGCTGCTGCTCAGGCATTGGCAGAAGTAGAAAAGGATGAGTATGTATGGATCGTAGACCCGATTGACGGAACAACTAACTTTGTACACGGTTTCCATAATTATTGTGTTTCGATTGCACTTGCTCATAAGGGAGAAGTCATTGTTGGGGTAATCTATGATCCGGTCAAAGATGAACTATTTTTAGCTGAAAAGGGAAAAGGTGCTTATGTGCATGGCAATGTGATGCGCATCTCTGAAGAGAATTGTTTGCAGGACAGCTTGCTGGCTACAGGCTTTCCAGCTGAACGCGAGCATGCGTTTCCGGTTAATATGAAAGGGCTTTGCCACCTTGCGCCTCAAGTTCGCAATATTCGCTCTACGGGCTCGGCGGCGCTGCATCTTGCATATGTTGCTGCTGGACGATTAAGCGGATTTTGGGAAATTGGTTTGAATAGCTGGGATATTGCAGCTGGCGCCCTGCTTGTGAAAGAATCAGGGGGAACTGTTACAGATACAGAAGGAAACCCTTACCATCTTGGAGTCAGAAACATATTGGCAAGTAATGGACATATTCATCAACAATTCCAAAAAGAGCTCTCAGAGGCTGGTGCATGCGGTTAGCATACTTTATGCTGGCTGCCTCCAGCTTTTTTTTATATGTTTTAATGAAAAAATATGCCTCCAGCCGGATTTATTCAAACGGAAATCGGGCATAATTCACGATAAAGTCGTACATAACAATGACAAATTAAAGGACAACGGCAATGTTGGCGAAAGTCCGTTACGTTTATAGTGACAATTGATTTTTGTGCTCAAGTTGTTTGTTAACAGTAAGTCGACAACCTCGAAGCAGCGGATAAATAGCGGCAGAAGATTTACTAAGGAGAGCTTGGAGCAAACAAAATGAACGATTATGAAAAGATTGGAACTGTAGAAGAGAGAGCGTCCGCCTAAACATAACGAAGGAGTTGGAGAAAATGAATAACTTGAGTGAGGTCAGACAGTTTATGTCGGGCATTTGTGATGTAATATTGGAGCATATGGACAAGGTAAACGAACTTAGATACCGGGTAACAGTTAAAGAGGATGGAAGTCTTGTAACGGAAGCCGATATTATGCTGGAGGAAATTATTTTTAACCATGTGAAAAATAAATTGGATAAAGTAGTTTTTGTTGGCGAGGAATCCTTCGACTTTAACTATGAAGTATCTGATCACTATACATTAGTTCTTGATCCAGTGGATGGTACAGAAAATTTTTGTACGGGGCTGAAAGAATGGGGAACCGCTTTTTCATTATGGAAGGGTAAAGAGCATCTTGGCAGCTGCTTGTTTATGCCTGAGCTTGGCGAACGGCTTATGACGGGAGATCAGCTCGAGCGGATACCGTTTGCTTCCAGATTGACCACAGTGACATGTACCATCAATGAACAGTTGCTTGATATATTGCAGCAAAAAGGTAATTATCGCATGACTGGCTGCTCTGTCTATAATCTGTACTATGTAATCAAAGGATCGTTTGCCAATCTAAAATATCCTCGCGGCGCCTACGTATGGGATATCCTGCCCGGCATGCTGCTCGCTCTGGAGCATGGCTGCACCGTGCTAGCTGACGGAGAAGTATATGATGGACGTTTTCTTGATCCGGCTAAGAAGTATCGAATAGAGATTCATCGTTGAATCGATATAAAACAAGCTCTCGTCAAATGACGAGAGCTTGTTTTATATCTGATTGATTAAATCAAAGTATAGAAGAGATCAAGGTATGATTCTGAAAACTTAATTTTAAGAGATAATGAATAATATTGAAGGAAATAGTAGAATTATGTAGAATAATACAAAGTAGTTCCTTTGGCTCACTATTTTATTAAAGTTATCTTTTTTACAAGAAAAATAGTAGTGGATTACTATTTTTCTTGTAAAAAAATAAAAAGAGATAGCGTGTGAGTAGTAATGATAATTCTTTTGGAGGGGGTATAAAGTGAGGAAAATATTATTGGTTTGCATGAGCTTTCTAGTATTTCTTTCTATTGGAGGAGTGGGCGTTTCTGCATCTGATGTGCAAACTAAAGGGGAAGTGATCTTCTCAGATACGAAAAAACATTGGGCAAGTGAAAAAATTGATACGGCTGTGGAAAAAGGATATGTAGCAGGATATCCGAACGGTACATTTCGTCCAGACGCAGAGGTCAGCAGAGCAGAATTTATGAAGATGGTCGTTTCAGCATTAAATTATGAAGTAGGCCCCGCACAGACCGGTTCACCATGGTATGCAGCTTATGCGGAGGCTGCTAGTAAAGAAGGGCTATACCTATCAACAGATTTTACAAATTGGACGGCACATATGACTCGAAATGAAATGGCGCGCATGAGTGTACGAGCGATTGGTCAATCGGCAGAGGAAGAAACAAAGTGGATGTATCTGGCTGCCTTGGCTGGTCTTATTAGCGGGGTAGATAAGGCTGGAACACTCGCAGAGGACAGGGCAATGACAAGAGCACAGGCTGTAACGATTATTGAGCGTATTTTAAACCTTCGTAATGGCGGGACGGAAAAGGTGGATAAATATGCGCTGGGTAATGCGGAGATTCTATGGCATAAAACGAATATTTTTACAGTCATGCCTGAGTATTTTGAGCAGGCTATGCCAGATGAGGATCGCAAGACAGACTTTAATTATAAAAATATGAAATCGACAACGCGAAGCAAGTCGGCGAGCTGCGAAGTGACCAAAATAGTAGCCATTGATTTGACAGATAAGAATGATCCGAATCGAAAGTTGCTTTCGAAAGACCATAGGTGGTTTGTTGATTTTAGAAACTACTATGATTTTGAAGATGTCAACGGATATGCGCTTGTGTCTGTAAGTGAGATCACCTTCAATGGGAAAGGTCATTCAGATGATTACTATACTTGTTTTGTAAGAGTAAGTGATCAGAAGCTTGTAACAAGCGACAATGCATTGCAGGATTATAAGAATCCACAATTAATTTATCAAATCGCCTCACTAAATAATATGTCAGGAGTTGAGAGGCCAGAGAATGCTGTTAACGGAAAAGCGATCCATATAAAAGGTTATCTATTTCCAAAACCTGCACCGCATGTGGTATCAGAGACTTATATGTTTTATATCGGCCAAGGCATTCACACTGATGTTATAGAGCGGCTTTATATATCGCGTATTAAGGAATAGGATGCAATGAGATCGGTCTATGTGAAAATTTTAATATATGCTCTTTTCATCCAACTAGTGTTTGGTTCATTCTTTTATACAACCACTGAGAGCGCTGGAGAAAACTGTTTGCCCAGCCATCTTCCCAGTCATGCTGAAGTTTTGGGGAAAGTTTCCTACTATGGATCTATACTTGAAGTGGATCCAACAGATAAATGCTATTCCTATATGGCAAAGAAGAGTCAAGCTTATTCTACGTATACTGTTCCGCAAAAAAATGGGCAGCAGGCTACTTCTGTTGCGCTATACAATCATTTGGGGGTAAAGGTAAGAGAGCTTGCCAAAGTAAGCGATACCATCTGGAGCATTGGAAATATAGAAGGAGAGAAAATAACACTGGAGGGCGGGAATGACACCCCCCAGCGAGGTTATTTTGCATGGTTTACTACGCCAGGGAATACGCATTATGTGTATGACCTGTTCGAAAAGCGTTGTCTTGTGCGTATAGATGGCAATCCGGAATTTCCACCAATAGCCGGTTATAAGGGGTGCAGACTATCTGATGATCCGACGCCACCGTCATTACATTGGGATAGCCAGGCAAATATTGTGGAATCGATGAGAAGCATTCCTGTAAAAGAACCGTTGCAAAGACCATTACAAAGTTCGATCACGGGCAATCTGAAATTCAAGTTAAGTGACATGGAGTCATTTCGTGTGAAAAACATACGTTATAATAACTCAGTTTGTCAGTTTGAGTGCATGCCCATTAATAAAGTCTTAACGCCGGTCATTGATGGAAGCGGAAGCAAAATTGTGTCCATCGATAATACCAACAAGCTGGATATGAAAATTACCTTTTTGTGGACGGGGCAGTTTGACAGTGGCTCCTTTACGGAAAAGATTGACACAGAAAATGACTCCTTTATTCGCAAGTGGTTTAATGCCTGGACCGTGGATGTTTACGCGGATATTTATCGCTATCCGACGCTAACTATTGTGGCGACTTATGGCAGCGAACCGGGAGGAGAGGGGCCAGAACAACCACCGGGCACCTGCACGTGGATCATTGAGCCTCCTGCTAAGGGGCCGGTTACGCAGCAAGAGATGTTAGACCCAAGAGCAACAGGCGTTCTGCGGGCAGATCAGCGTGGAGCGGAACGATTTGATGTACAGCAAGGCATTCCTACCTCCGAATCGCTATACGCTAATGTAAGGGCCAACGACTACCTATTTCAACATCAATTTGTAAATATGACGGGAGATGTTGCATATACGGTCACCGTCACACAGGTGTTCCATAAAACATGGACGATTCCGTCCGAAGATGTTGAACATTCAGAAGCAGAACCACAAACCATGCAAAAGACGGAAGTAGTAAGCGAGGAGGTGCTGGTCAAGCGACCGTATTCCTATTGGCAAATGGATCACCTTGAAGTCTATGGTATTGATCAAGCCGCCATTAGGAATTATGCGTTGAATGGTTCAGTTACCTTAAACCCGAATGGGTACGCCTTTCCCCAGTTGCAAACCAATCATAGCAACGATGTTCAAACGCATGTTTTTCCTGCTAGCTGTGCTGCGGTTGATTTGGGCGTGCAGGAGTTGATTGGAGATGGAGGAGAGCCGGCTATCCCTCCCCTAAAAACGATGTTTCAAGTGCAAGCGGAAGCAGCTGTAGAGCAAAATCGGGTGAAAAATGACAAGCTTGTGTTTAACGGGACCGTGATTATGAGCGATGTAGAAGCACAACAAGCTTCTCCACCCCCTCAGATGATGGCGCCACCAGAGATTATTGGACAAAATGTCCTCTACCAACACAGCCTGCTGATTAGTAAAACCCTGCAAAACAAAGCCAATAATGCGTCAATGGGCAGCATTTGGTATAAGCTTGTTCCCGGAAGCCTGAATGGGCAAGCCCAAAAAGAATTTCAACTAGCAACTATCAATCCAGTGACGGTTCATACCCCAACCGTCATGTATCCGTCCGTCTCCAATGATGCGGCTC
>JBEBPB010000036.1:0-47301 GCA_040396195.1 Paenibacillus nanensis | reverse complement strand
AAAACCGGCTCTGCAAGGTTAAATTGTTCGCCGTTTGTACGAAAAAACGTATAAAACCGGCTCTGCAAGGGTAAATCGCTCGCCGTTTGTACGAAAAAACGTATAAAACTGGATCCGCAAGGGTAAATCGCTCACCGTTTATACGGAAAATCGTACAAAGCCTGCTCACCAAGCGCCAAAAGCTCACCGTTGTGATCTACAGTCATAAAGTTGCCGCAATACGGTACCAATAGCGGTAACTTTCGGTAAAACCGAATTTGCTATATAAATGCAGTGCAGATTCGTTGTTAGCTAGAACAGCAAGGAAGCATTGATGCGCGCCGTTGTCATTTCCCCATTGCAGCAAATGAAGCACAAGCCGTGTACCAAAGCCTTGCTTACGAAAAGGGGCGGCTACGGCAAGATGATGCAGCCCCATATATATACCGTCTATAATAGCTAGCCCGCAAGCGGCAACTTTTCCAGACTGTTCATCTTTAAGTAGCAAATAGGAACTTTTCCCCTTAACGGAAGAAAGCATTTGAAGCATGAGGGACGACTGGTTTGCTGTTTGATTGGAAAATTGTAAATAGTAGTTTATCCAAGGTATAGATGGGTGATCCATAAGCTCACACTGAATATGCGTATTTGTAGAAAACGAAAAACGGGTTTGTTCCAATCCGATAGTTCGTCCCGATCCCATAGTTTCTTCTAATCTGGTAGTTTGATCCATCTTGATGGCTTGCTTCAATCTCACAATTTGTTCTGACCTCAATGCTTGTTCCAGCTCCAAAGTTTGCACCAGTGTCAGATCGGAGCACCGATAGTTGCGTGCGGCGAGTATATCATCAAGTTTTCTAACACTTTTTATATTCGCAAGTCGAAATATAGCAGGAAGCTGCTGGGTGCTATAAATTGTTTCACAACATGCGACCACACACGCAAACTTTTCTTGTGAACCTTGTTCAGTTTCATTATCTTTTCCTTTATCTTTATCCTCACTCCTATCCTCTTCCTTCACCTGATTTTCCTCATGGGGGTTGTACAAGGATAACGGGATAACGGAGTTTGCCCGTTTTGTAAAACCGTTGGATAGTTGGACGAGCCAGCCCTCGCACACGGTCGTTTTTACAGCAGGCCACTGGTTGCACATCAACTGCTCCAGTTTCATCAGTTCTTTTATTGAACTAGGTGGTAATTGGCGGAATATATCTTTTGCTTGTAACGTCATCATGGTCTCCTCCTTTCATTTTGATGTATAAATATACATACAATATACTATTTATTCAATCCACCCGCAATCCGGCAGGTACATTTTTTTAAAACAAGGTGACATCTTTTATATTCTTCCGAGTAGTTTCATTGTGGGACAGTGTCTACTCTTATATAATAAAAGAACTTATTTGTCAGAAAGAAGGAGGGAGAGCATGAGATTCAGTATTTCTCGCAAAATTTCGCTTACCTATAGTATCGTGTTGCTAGTCATAATTGTACTGAGCTTTATGCTGTCCTATGTGGGAACAGTAGGTCGATTGGAGAAGGATTTAAAGGATGTGCATTATGCGTTGCTCAAACAAATTGATAATAAAATTGAGTTGTCTTTCCGGGAAACGGAACGTAATTTATTGAAGCTTGCCGGAGAGATGGAGTTTGTCTACTTTATGTATGACAGTTATGAAAATGAATCGGAGAAATATACGAATTTCTATAGCTTATCGAATAAAGTAACCAGTTTTCTACACTCTAATCCGCAGTTGGTATCGGTTTATGTTTACTCCGATGTAAGCGGAAACATCCTAACGAATAAAGTATATTTGCCAAGTCTGGATAATGATGATAGTTGGCTGGTGGAGCATTTGGATATGGAAGGATATATTAAATGGCTGCCAACACATAAAATTTGGGAAGGCTCAACTCAGCGCGATGTTGTCACATTAGTTCGGCCGTATCCAGCAATAAGCAAGCCCGGCTTTCGCAAAGGCCTGGTCGCTGTCAATATTGATGAAGTGCTGCTGCAGCGGATGATTGCGGGCAACTATAATACCCAGTATGCCGGGCAAACGATGCTTATCGATCATGAAGGCAATATTGTCACTCATAGCGACAGATCCAAATTGTACGGAAATAGTGAAACCTTGCCGTATATTCAGCAAATTATGGCTGGCGGAGACAAGGGAGAACTCACTGTTAATATAGAAGGAACAGAAACATCTATTTTTTATCAGCAATCTGACTATACAGATTGGAAAATTGTAACGATTATTCCGAACTCAGCAGTTTATAAACAATTGGAGTCTACGCGCGATTTATTAATTATTGTAGCGTTATGCATGATTGCAGCGGCTCTGTTGTTTATGTTTTATTTTAATCATAGAACCTTTAAGCCGATTGAACGGTTAGCCGGAAAAATGTTTGGAGCATACCGCAAGCAGCCGCAGGAGATGAATGCCAGACTAAAGGGCTTTGGCTCTTTAGAAACGATATTTGATCAGCTGCATATGGACAGGGAGCATTTGGAGCAACAGGTACGTGATTTCAAGCCTGTACTGAAATGGCGCATTATGATGGATATGCTGACAGGCAGCAAAAACGAATTTGCTGCTGTTGGGCATCAACTTGAACATATTGGAATTAAACTATACCCCAACTATTATATGGTTTGCAGCGTTGAACTTGAGAAGAGTGAGAGGATGAGCAGTCGGGATCAAGCGCTCTATACGTTTATGCTTTGCAATGTGGCGGAGGAGCTAATTAATGCGGAGCATGCAGGGATTGCTGCTGATCTGGGTGGAGGGAAAGCAGTTATCGTCATTAGTTTTGCAGAGGGAGATGAGGAGCAGAACCAGTTGCGGGCACAGGCGATTATGGATTTGGTGCTTAAGGTGATGGAGCGTGAGTTCCGTTTGTCCGTAACAGCAGGGCTTGGCAAATGCTATGCCAATATGGAGGAAATTCCAAAGTCATATGATCAATCGATCAAAGCTTTGCAGTATAAGCTACTGTTTGACAGCGCTGCTGTTATTTCGATTGATGATATTTCCACCTCTCAAAATCAGGATTATTACAAAATTATAAAAAAAGCAGAGAAAATTGTAGAGGCGCTCAAGCAATCCAATCATGAGCAGGTCAAGCAAGGGGTTATGGAAATGTTTTCCGACGCATTGGGAAGTAATCTTTCGCCTGATCTAATCAGACAGCTTGCTTATGAGCTAATTATGAAAGCTTTGCAAATGGTTTCTTCTATTGGGATTGACCCGGAGGAGACGATTGCGTCCCTCGGAAATCTGCATCAGCAAATATCTACTTGTGATAACTGGTATGAGATTGAAGAAATTGTGCATGGCGTGCTTAATGGCATTAAAGATAAAATCATTGAGAAGCGCAACAGTCGCGGAAAAAATAAATCAGTGGAAAGCATTCTTCAATATATTCAGGAGCACTATCAGGAAAGTGAACTGTCACTGGATCAATTGGCAGATCAATTTCAGCTTAGTCCGCCGTATATCAGCAAGCTGTTCAAAGAGCATACGGAGCGCAATTTTATCGATTACTTAATAGAAATTCGCATCGCTGCCTCACAGGAATTGCTAAAGGACAAGCATAAAAAAGTAAATGAAGTATCCGAGATGGTCGGCTATACGAATACACGCAGCTTTCTGCGCGCCTTTAAAAAATATACGGGGCTTACTCCTACCGAATATAGGGAGAATGACAATGGTTAACAGCAGGCACAGCAAGGGAAAGCATAAAAAAATACACGCATTTTAAAAATAGTAACTGCCCATTTCATAAGTTTTGACACCGGATTAAAACGAGTCTCTTTCGACCAGTGTGGATTATCCCATACACTTCAATTGCAAGGTGCTTGAGCAAGGCACTGCAAAATGATTGGGGGAGGAGGATGGCAAGTGAAAGGTGAAATCCCGGTGAACCAAATGCCAGTCAAACCAGATAATAATAAGAAGAAGGGCGTCGTAATCAAAAAGCTTATTCGAGACAGACATTTGTATACGATGCTCTTGCCTGTAGTATTGTTTTATGTAATCTTCAAGTATCTTCCCATGGGCGGCGAGATTATAGCATTCAAGGATTATCGGTTCACTGACGGCATATTGGGAAGTAAATGGGCAGGTTTTAAACATTTTGAACTATTATTTCAAAGCGCTGATTTTTGGCGAATATTGAGAAACACACTTTTACTTAATGTATACAGTTTAGTATTCGGTTTTCCGGTACCTATTGTACTGGCGCTGCTGCTCAATGAGGTGCGCAGGGAATGGTACAAGCGTCTGGTACAAAATTTTTTGTACGTCCCGCATTTTATTTCTTGGGTAGTGCTGGGCGGCATTCTGGTTGCGATGTTGTCGCCAAGTACCGGGATTGTAAACCTGATTTTAAACAAGGTATTTGGAATTGATCCGATTTATTTCATGGCAAGCTCCACCTGGTGGCCGGTTATGTATACGCTCTCAGGCATATGGCGGGAGGCTGGCTGGGGAACCATTCTATATTTGGCGGCTATGGCATCGATTGATACGCAGCTGTATGAGGCGGCAAAAATTGACGGGGCTAATAAGCTGCGCCAAATCTGGCATGTAACCTTGCCCGGTATTCGCAGTACAATTGCAATTTTGCTTATACTGCGAATGGGCAGCATGATGGATGTTGGACTTGAACAAATACTAGTGCTGCAGAACAGCTCAGTGCTTGATGTGGCTGATGTAATCAGTTCCTATGTATACAGGGTCGGTCTGCAAAATATGAACTACAGCTATACGACAGCTATCGGCTTATTCCAGTCGATTGTCGGTCTTATCCTTATTGTGAGTGTCAATCGCATTATTAAAAAGAGCGGAGAACGGGGGTTGTGGTAGCTATGAATAAAAAAACAACAAGAGCAGATCTGCTGCCGCAGCTGGGCAGAACCATCAATGCCGTATTTCTTGCGTTATTCGCATTAATTGCATTGTACCCGTTCTGGTATGAGCTTGCAGCGTCCTTTAGCAGCAGTCGAGCGATCACATCAGGGGAAGTCATGCTTTGGCCGGTTGAGTTCAATATAGAAGCCTACAAACGGCTGTTTGAGGATGGACAACTGCTTGTCGCGATGAAAAATACAATTTTGGTGACGGTTGTCGGTTCATTTTTAAATATTGCAGTGACTATTCTGGCAGCATATCCCTTGTCCAAAAAGAGATTGTTCGGACGCAGCGGGCTCTTGATGTTCATTACATTTACAATGTTATTTGTGACGGGATTAATACCTAATTTTATTCTGATCAAATATTTGGGATTAATGAACTCCTACTGGGCACTGTGGCTTCCATCGTTAATCAGCACCTACAATATGTTTGTGATGAAAACGTTTATGGAAGGGTTGCCGGAAGAAATAGAAGAATCGGCAGCAATTGATGGAGCGGGAGATTGGCGAATATTAAGTCAAATTATTTTGCCGTTATGTAAACCGATTATTGCTGCTTTGTCCTTATTCTACGCTGTAGGCTGGTGGAACAACTATTTCCAAGTGATGCTTTACATTGGCAAGTCGAATAAACAGACACTGATGTTGAAGCTCTATCAAATGATCAGGCAGGTCGAACAGCATTTGCTTAATCCTGCGGGAGGATCTGAAGGGGTAACACAGGTTATCTTAACGCCGGAAGCGATCAAAGCGGCAGCCATTGTAATTGCGATTACACCCATACTATGTGTATATCCATTTTTGCAAAAGCATTTTGTTAAAGGGGTATTAATTGGTTCCGTGAAAGGTTAACGATACGAAAGAATTGAAAAAGGGGATAGATCTATGAAAACAGTGAAAAAAGTAAGCACCGCACTAATCGCAGTAGTTATGCTTATGTCCATATTGGCTGCATGCGGATCGAATAACGAACCGCCTAAAGCAAGCAATGACGGGGGCAATGCTTCTCCTAATCCTTCAGAAAGCGAAGGCAGCAATGCTGGAGGCAAGAAAGGGAAAATCAGTGTTTCTATGTTTGACCGCGGTCAGGTTGCATCTGACGAGGGAACTTATGAGAGCAACCGCTGGACGAAATGGATTAATGAGAATTCGCCGACTGAGGTGGATTGGATTCCTGTTCCCCGCAATGAGGCGCAAAGCAAGCTTAATGCTCTGATTGCATCAGGCGAAGCGCCGGATTTGATTTGGGAGTACGACCGCAACTATATGACACAATTGGCGGCACAAGGAGCTATTCAGCCGATTGGCGACTATATCGAAAAATACAGCACCGCTTACAAAGCTTATTTGGAAAAAAATCAGGAACTTAAACCTTACTTGACTGTAGATAATGAGATATATGCGATTGCTTCCAAACGCGGTATAGACGCTATTGCCAACCATGCTATGTGGGTTCGCCAAGATATTTTGGATGATCTTGGGGTTAAAGCACCTACAACAATTGACGAACTGCTTGATTTTGCCCGCAAGGTGAAAGAAAAGGATTCGTCCATGACTCCAATTGTATTCAATGGCAATGGGCATGGCATTATGCGTGCATTATATGAGGCAGCTTCGGATCAATGGTATTTGGAAGACGGTAAAATGGTCTATGGCAGAACGTTGGATCGCTACGCAGACTCGCTGACTTTCCAAAAGACGATGTTTGATGAGGGGCTAATTGATCGCGAGTACATTACGGATAACAATTTTGAGCGCTCCAAGCAAATTTGGATTACAGGAAAAGCTGCCGTTATGCTGGGAGCTTGGGATATGCCTAATGAGTATCGTGATCTTATGCAAAATGTACCGACAGCGCAGCCTGTACCATTGGAGCCGCCTGCAACTGCACTAGGCAAGACAGGACTTTATCAAGAAACACCTGCCAATATTTATGTCATGTTCAATAGCGAAATGAAAGAAGAGCAAATTAAAGATGCGATTGCATTCTTGGATTGGCTGATTGAGGATAACTGGCTTGTACTTAAAAAAGGCTTTGAGAATGAACACCACAAGCTGGAAAATGGTATTCCGCAAATTATTGATACGGATGTATTCCGCAAAGAGGCAAGCTATGCGAGCGAGTATGCGGTAGTTCATCAATGGAGCCCGGAGCCTTCCTGGTATCCTGTGCTTGCAGCGCAAGATGAGTTGTCACAAGCCTACGCGAAGCTGCAAACTATTTCTATTGAAACGGCTTTAAAAAATAAATTCCGCAGGGACATTGCCTACAACCCGGATCTTCCTGAATTAAGTCAGCTTATTGCAACATTCCGTCCAATTGCCGAGCAAATTGAAACAAAAGTAGCGACTGGCGGCAATGCGATGACTCCAGAACAAGGGTTGGAAGAATTGCGCAAAGAGTGGAAGCGTCTGGGCGGGGACAATATTGAAGGCTTGGTGCAAGAGTGGTACGAAGCCAACAAAGAAAACTTGTAAGAAAGTGAAAATGGCAAGGAAGTAGAGATGGCAACAAAGTTGATAGGGTAAGGAAGTGAATCGTTTTTATGAGTATCGGTCAGCATGAGCAACTTGTACAGGAACTTATGACGGCATCGCAGCTTGTTTTTGAGCTTATGACAAAGGATCACAGCGGCGATTGGGGTATGGATATTAATGAATGGGACTGGGTGCCGGGAACCGGTATTATTGCAATAGAGGATTATGGGCGCCGAACAGGTAACGAGACAGCGCTTCAATATGTTCATAACTGGGTGGAGCACAATAAGGATAAGGCAGGAAAAGTAAAGGTGATTAATTCAATGGCGCCGTTTGCGGTCTTCCCTGAGCTCTATCGACGCACACAGGAGGAGCAGTATTTGCAAAAAGCGGGCGAAATTGCCCGCTGGATGCTCTATGAAGCACCGCGCACGAGAGAAGGAGCATTCGAACATACCGTTACGGAAAACGCAAGCTTCAAGGAGCAGGTATGGGCGGATACCATATTTATGGCGGTGCTTTTTCTTGCCAGATATGCCCGTTTGACTGAAAATAAGGAAATCGCTGCGGAAGCTCTGGAGCAAACGATGCTGCATTTGCGCTTGCTGCAGGATAATCAGACTGGTGCTCTGTTTCATGGCTGGAATTGTGAGGCTGGCAATCATATGTCAGCTGTCCGCTGGACAAGGGCGAATGCCTGGATCACGCTCGCAACTCCTGAAATTGCAACAGAGCTGCAGGGGCTTGTTGAGATTCCACAGGAGCTGAATGAGCGATATCAAAGGCTTGCAAAGGCATTGTTGCAAGAGCAGCAGACGGATGGCTTATGGCATACGGTGCTGGATCGTAAGGACTTTATGAAAGAAACCTCCGGCAGCGCCGGAATTGCCTGCGGTTTTATTCGTGCTCATAAGCTTGGTTGGCTAGATCAAACTTATTGTGAGGCTGCTTTACGGACAGTTAATGGTGTAATGTCATTAATTGATCAGACTGGAGCGGTTGCCGGAGTTTCCGGTGGAACGCCTGTCATGCCTACAGTAGACGCTTATAATGGAATTCCGGTTTATCCGACATTGTATGGGCAGGGCTTGGTGCTTATGCTGCTTACATCCGTCATAGCGGCACAGAGTGAGCGATAAATAGATAGAATGAGACTGTCGACTAACTGTTGACAACATAGAAACAAAATTAGAGATCACGACGTGCAAGATTGGAACTGTAGAAGCGCTAGCATCCGCTTTGTATGCAAATTTTCACTTTTAGAAGAGAGAGACTTAAATACTTGCATACAACAACGGTCGAAAGTCCAATTTTATTTGCAAGGACGATTGAATTTTATAACTATGTTGCGATATCCACCGTTAATCGACAGTCTCTATATAATCGTGATAGGGAGATGGAGAGCTATTTCATGCTGTATACATGAACAGTATGGGGGATGAAAATGAGGAATAGAAAACGATCCATTCAGCTGATGAAGCAGTTGCTTGTTTTGAGCATGCTGTGCACGCTGTTCCAATTCAACTTGACGCCTGTATTTGCCGAGGTATCTCCAACAGACAATGCTCCCGATCAAGAGCAGACTTATCTGTTCCGCGTGTCGCCAACAGATGATGCTTTTGTGCGAGCCAGTACATTTGCTAATAACAACTTTGGTAAGGAAGTAAATCTTCTTATTAAAAAAGGTAACCCTGATTTAACTCGTGAGAGCTATATGAAATTTGACTTTTCAAATATGTATAAAGAAGTAGAATCGGCTAAATTGGTCCTATATGGTGTCGCTTCGGAAGGGAAACCGACTCCGATCCAATTGTATCAAGCAGACAATGATAATTGGAATGAGGGAAGTCTGACCTGGAATAACAAGCCCGGTTATGTAGCGGAAATGCTGGATGAGCTTGTATTAGAGAAGGATGCGAAAAGCTTCGAGCTTGATATTACAGCAGCCGTGCAAGCGAGTATGAGCACAAACAAATTGTTAAGCCTTGTATTCAAACAGCCTGAAGGGGTATCTGCAGGGGAAGGATTAGTAGGTTTAATAAATAGCAAAGAGAATGACAATAATCAGCCTTATGTAGAAGTAACATATAAAGCACAAGAGGATATATTGCTGCCTGTATGGCCGGCTGGAAGCCAACTGACTGCTGCTTTGTCCAGCGACGATAGTGTTCGTCTTGATTGGACGAAAGCGATAGATGACCAAGCAGTGACAGCTTACCGGATTATAAAGGATGGGCAGACCATAACAGAAATCGATGCAGCGCGAACAGAGTTTACAGCGATGGGGCTGACAGTATCAGAGGAATATACGTTTAAAGTTGAAGCTAAGGATGCTGCTGGAAATTGGACAACAGATGGTCCACAGACAACATTCTCCATGCCGGACATCATGACCGTTGCACCTGTTGAGGATACTCATGTAAACGCAGGGGGACCTGGTCAAACCAACTATGGGGCAAGTGACAAGCTAGTCGTCAAAAATATGAAAGCCGACCCTAACGTAACCCGACAAGCTTTTATAAAATTTGATTCGGGAGCGCTCCCAAGTGAAGTGGGCACAGTAACCCTCCATTTTTATGGTGCGGTAACCGATGGTGGTGGAAGCCAGATTGAAACAGCTGTATTCGGGTTAGAGGATCATAGTTGGAAAGAGTCCGAAATGATTTGGATTACCAGACCAGAGGCTGTGCATTATTTAAATAAGGTTGAAATAAAGAAAAATTGGCAGTGGCATCAGGTAGATGTAACTTCTTATGTGAAAAGCCAACTGGAACAGGGCAGCCCTTATGTCAGTTTTGGTCTGCTGCAATTAGAAGACATCGGTTTGGCAGTGGGGATTCATAGCAAAGAAAACGCAGAGAACAAGCCTTATCTTAAAGTTAGCAGTACCCGTATGAACGAATCTGCACCCAGTTGGTCCTCAGGCAGTGGTATTTATCTGCAAAGCATGGGGGAAGATAATGCCGCTATTAGCTGGGATGCCGCGGAGGACCAAATCGGCGTAACAGAGTATCGCGTCTATGAGAACGGTATTTTGCAAGATACTGTAAGCGGTCAGACAAGAGAGTATTCGATTGCCGGTTTAGAAGTAGGCAAGCGCTATACGTATACGATACAGGCAGGAAATGCTGCTGGAGCCTGGTCGGAGGATGGTCCATTACTGACGATCATGTTGCCAGAAACAAAATTTACGCAAACCGCACTTGGCAATGTGTTCTTGAACAATGAGCCTGCCAAATTTATTGTGGAGACTGTTCGTCCGAATGTGAGCTGGCAAGCCTTTGATTTGAATGGGACAAAGGTGGCTGAAGGCTCGGCGCAGGCGAATAATGGTCAAGCGATTATTGAAGTGCCTGATTCTGGACTGGGGTACTTTACACTTGAAGCTCAAGCTGAAAAGAGTGGAAGTCTCCCGATTCGTTTGAAGACGACCTATTCTGTGTTGACCCCATTTACAGCACCATCAAACGGTAACTCACCATTCGGAATCAATACGCATTTGCATCGACTTGCTTATGGCTGGAATGCTGATCTGGTAAAGCTGGTTAAGTATGCAGGCGCTACTTATGTTCGTGATGGGATAGAATGGACCGGAATTGAAAAGGAAAAAGGAAAGTACACCTTTCCGGCTGTTCTTGAGAATTACATGCAAAGATTAAAGGATGAAGGAATTCCGCTATTATATGTAGCCGCTTACAATAATGAGTTCTACGACAATAACGGAACGCCATATACAGACGATGGACGGCTAGGCATGGCGAATTTTGCTAAAGCTTACGTTGAAAAGTATAAAGATCAAATATTTGCAATGAATGTATATAACGAATTTAATGGCGGATTTGGCAAGCGTGGCAATAGCCCGGCAAATTCACAAGCAAGCTATTACTATGAATTAATGAAGAAAACTTATGAGGTTGTCAAACCTGCGAATTCAGATTTGCCGATTGTAGGCATTGTTTCTGCGGGCATTAATCTAGAGTGGATTGGAGATGTGCTGCAAAGGGGCGGCATGAATTACTTGGATGCAATCGCTGTACAGGAGTATGTGTATCCGAACAATCCTGAGGCGCTTGCTAGTAAGTTTGAAGACTTGAAATCACTAATTAAGCATCATAATGGCGGAGAACTTGTACCGATTTGGCTGACAGAGTTCGGCTGGCCTACCTTCCAGGGTGCAAAGGGCATCGATGAAAAATTGCAAGCGGATTATTTGCTGCAAGGTCATGTGGTTGCGCTTGCCAGTGGTGTGTCCAAGATGGCTTGGTATGACTTAATGGATGATGGCATGCAAGTCGATCTTAATGAGGATAATTTCGGGATGATCCGCAATGAAAAGAGTTTGCTTGGCGCTCATACCGCTAAGCCGGCCTATGTCAGCTACGCTGTTATGACACGGGAATTGACGGGAGCGCGATTTGAGGAAAAAGAAAGTGTAGCAGAACCGATCGAAAGCTACCGTTTTGTAAAGGATGGGCAACCGGTCAGGATCGTTTGGTCCAATGAGAACACGATGATGCAAATAGCAAGCAATCAGCCTGTTGAAGTGATGGATATGATGGGCAATACAGAGCTATATACTCCTGTAAACGGAAGAGTTACCCTTGCTCTTGGCAGTGAGCCGTACTATGTACGGGGAGAACTGGACGATATGACGGTAGAAAAATCCATTACAGTAAGCGGAGCAGCAGTAGCTGCAGGAGATGAGGGAAGCTTTGTCATCACATTTACGAATAACGGAGAGCAGAAGCGTTCGTTGACTTATGAGGTTGAAGGGAAGAAATACCCGGTAGTTGTTGAAGCGAACCAAGCCGTAAACACTGAAATAGTCGTTTCAGACACGCGGGAAGGTTATCGAAATATAGCCATTTTTATTTGGGAGGATGGCAAAAAGATTGGCAAGCTAGACTATCAAATGAAGATTGAAAAGGCGAGGGAAGTAAAAATTCGACCGGTTATAGAGCAAGTCGACGAGAAAGATGGGCAGTTTAGACAAGTGTTGCGAATTGATGTGGCTAACCTGAGCAAAACTCATCCATTGAATGTTCAGCGTGTCGAGTGGAGCATGGCTAATCATTCCGGCAAACAGGCTTGGGAGGGAAGCGTAGCTCCTGAACAATCCGGACAACTGAGCATAGATCTCCCTGACTATGCATTCGGAGTAAATTATAAGACCGTTGTACGGGTCGTATTTAATGAAAATGATATTTATGAGTATGAAGGAAGCTTTGGCTTTAATCCGATTACAGAGAGGACAATCGTTCCGGGAGAAGAGATTGACTCTGAACTGGCGGCAACAGCTCCAACGATCGATTTGAAAAAGGGTAAGGAGATAAAGCTTGCAGGCATAAGCGGCAATATCGATGTGCGAGGCAAAATATGGTTGAATTACGATCGTGAGCATCTTTATTTGACAGCAGAAATAGAGGATAAGGTACATTCTGCCAAGCTTAAGGGTGATCAGATTTGGAATAACGACAGCATACAGTTTGCAGTATCTTCAGGCGTTCCGGGGGAAAACAGCTATTGGTATGAATTTGGTTTGTCCGACACGCCGGATGGTCCGCAGATGTATAGATTTGCCGGTCCGCCGGGACTTGCCAAGGGACCTGTTGAATCCGGGAAATTAGTCGTTGCCCGCAATGAAAGTAGTCAGACTACCATGTACCAAATGGCTTTGCCGTGGTCTGAAATATCTCCGGTGCTTCCACTTCGCCATGAAGTGATGAGCTTCTCACTGCTTGTAAATGACAATAACGGAGAAGGACGCCGCGGCTGGATGGAGTGGGGTTCGGGAATAGGACTGGAGAAGAGGGGAAGTCTGTTCCAGACGATGCAATGGGTGCATACTGAGGCTTTGCCGATTGCTGAAGATGCCTCTTACCAAGCGGAAGCAGGCAAAGTGTTGCTAGGAAATCTTAAAGCTGCGGCAGCTTCGGATGCCAGCCTTACTTATGAAGTTGTGAATAACGCCAAGCAGGGAACCGTTGAATTGCTTGATCCGTTGTCTGGAGAGTTCCGCTATACGGCATCTGAGGCGGCGTATGGGGAGGATCAATTTACTTTCCGCGTCTATGATGGTTACGGATATTCGAACACAGCAACTGTAAAACTGACTATTGCAAAAAAATCACAGCCGCCAATCATTCCTCCTGTTGCTATAAGAGATGGAGAACGATATATTCCAGCGGGAGCAGCGGGAGAAGTGAACATAGGCAGCAAAATTAAGCTCATCATTCCGGCTGGAGCAACAACCTCGGGTGCGACGTTTAAAATTACGGAACAAGCGAAACAAGAAGGACAAGAAAGTGAGAATAAGCAACTTCGTCTATTGAGCTTGGCATATGAATTAAGTCAAAATGCCGAGACTGCCCTGGTTAAGCCTGCTGAACTTCGTATTGCTCATGAGGGTGTTGTAGAGCAGGATGAGAAGCTGGTACTCGTCCGTTATGATGATCAGCAAAAAACATGGCTCATTGTTGATGCGAAAATGGATGGAGAGTATATTGTTGCAAACATACAGCAATTAGGAATATATGCTGTTGCCGCATGGAAGAGTGAAACAGTAGAGCCGCAAGCACAGTTTATAGATCTTGCAGGACACTGGAGTCAGGAATGGATCGAGCAAGCTGTTGCTGCAGGCATTGTGGCTGGTTTTACAGACCGGACATTTCGACCGGATCAAACGGTGACACGTCAGGACTTAATTACAATGCTAATGCGGGTAGGCGAGCTTCAGAATGAAACTTCGGCGATACAAGCCGGACAAGAGGATCAGGGAAAAGAAACACAACTAGCAAGGTTTAAGGATGCTGCAAGTATTAGCGGCTACGCTCAGCAAGCCGTAGAGCAAGCGATAGCAGCAGGTTGGATTTCTGGCTATAGCGATGGCAGCTTCAGACCGCAGGGTGCAATGCTGCGCGTTGAGCTTGCAACGGTGCTTGCCCGTATTGCTTCACTACACAGCATCGGCAAGGAGCAGGGTGCACGGACAAAACAGCTTGATCAATTGTTCACTGATGCCGCAGCGATTCCGGCATGGGCGAAAGAATATGTGGAGAAAACCTTAGCCAGCGGACTAATGCAAGGTAATGGAAATGGAAAATTTAATCCAGTTGGCAAAGTAACTCGTGCTGAAGCTGCTATTATCGCTTTGAAGCTGCAACAAATGTTAGAGACTGCCGATTTGAAATAAGCAAAGCAGTAGGAACAGATATGTAACAGCATTCGGAATAGGTAAGCAGTAGCAATAGCAATAGTAGTAGGAATAGGTAAGCAATAGAAGTAGCGATAGTAGTAGGAACAAGTGAGTAATAGCGATAGGTGAAAAAAATGAAGCAGCTGTCTATCATAGACAGCTGCGGAACAACTGGGGAGTGGAAGGTATGGGAAGCAATATGATAAATGAAATGGAAAATGAAGAGAGAAATAAAACTAAAAATCAGACGGAAAATAAGATGAAAAATGAGGTGAAAAGCAATGTTGGAGTAAACGAGCTTCACCTGCTTAGGCGACAAATAGCCTTGAACGAAACAAATTATAATGCCGACATTCAAATGCTCAGATCTCCGTTTTCAAGTCCCGGTTACCATACAACGATAAAAGAAGCGGATTATATCCACTCCACCAATCATTCCTTAATCTATGCTTTGGGATTGCTGGATACAGAAATGGAGCAGTATGAACAACGGGCTTTTCAGATTTTACAAAGGGTAGTTTCTCTGCAAGATAAAAACCGAGATAATGATACGTTTGGCATATGGTCATGGTTTTATGAGGAACCGCTGGAGAAGATGTCGCCGCCGGACTGGAACTGGGCTGATTTTTGCGGCAAGCAGCTCATACTTGCTCTATCCCGTCATGGACAACGGTTTCCAGCATCTTTGTATGAAGAAGTGAAACAGGCTATTTGCTTCGCTAGCGATGCAATCATATTGCGTAATATCGGTCCCCATTATACAAATATTGCGATTATGGGAGCCTTTGTTACATTAATTGCCGGAGAGCTGTTTGACATAGAGGAATATAAGCAATACGGACTTGAACGGTTGCGTAAATTGCATGAGTTTACGAGCATTAACAAAGCCTTTCAAGAGTTTAATAGTCCAACCTATACAACAGTCGCCATAACCGAGCTATCCAAAATTGCAGTAGAAACACGCATGGAAGAAGCGCGGCAAATAGCGGAAAGCTTGCTTGATATGGTCTGGTCACAAGTTTCATCCTATTTTCACGCGGCGACCAAACAATGGTCGGGACCGCATAGCCGTTGCTATCGCACATTGCTTGATCCTAACCATCGCTCATTTTTGCAAGTGGCGACTGAGGGGACGCTCACCTTCTTTAATGAGGAGGAGCTTCCTTACAATACAGAATGGTTTAAAGCTGGTATCAGCTGCCCGGTGCAATATCGGGATCGATTTGTCAAAAGCGAAACGAGAGAGCTGCATCAGAAATTTGCCTCAGCGAGCACGGAAAGTCCAGACAAATGGGCATATACTTATATGACCTCTGAATACTCAATAGGCAGCTTTAATAGAGAAATTATGTGGAACCAGACGAGGACGCTACTCGCTTATATGAATAATGAAGGTGAGCCTGTCTACGCGCAACTGCGCTTTTTGCATGATGACTATGACTATTGCTCTGCGATATTTCATAGTGTGCAAAAGCAGGACCAAGTTCTGTTCGGCATCAGTTTTGTGACGGACGGCGGCGATACACACCCCAATCTGGATATGATTGATGGAACAATTATGGCGAGAGACTTGCGGATCAGGCTGGAGTTGGACGGTTGTTTGGATGGTATAGTTTGCGATGCAGAAGATCGGAACGTGTTGTTGAAGGTAGGAGCTAGTACTTTGCAGCTTAGCAATTGGTTCGCTGCCTTTGATACGGAGACTGGCTTGGGAAGCGGTTTGCAGCAGCAACAATGGCAAATAAATAAGCTGGATAACGGGAAGTTGGGCATTGATTTTGTCATCTATAATGGTGATAGCAAGCCAATAGATTTTCGGACACTTGATCAGGCAGCAATTGTATGCTCATTGGCGATCAATCGTCCTGAGGGTACAGTTTCGGTTGAAACTGTTGACAACCCTGTCGACAATCTTGCAGACAACCCAAATCACTTAAGTCTGATCAAAGCGAGATATGTTGCACAAGAAGAGGAAATGGTTCTGTCCCTGCCGCTGAAACCGGTTCGCCGTTAAATGTCGGAGCATAGTGGACATTGTTGCTGTTCTGCTCCATAGCAGCACTACAGCAACCTTGTTCACCATGCTCTAAAAAACTAAGAAACTATTACACTGATAAACTAAGAAACTTTGACACTAAGGTATAAGATGTGACCTTATAGAAGAGCTTGTTTATACGATTTATCGTATAAAACTGGCTCGCCCGTCATCATATCATGCTTGTTTATACGATTTATCGTATCAAACCGAATTGCCAAGCCGCTAGGCAACTCCACACTAACTATTCAGACTAATTATTAATACTAACTTTTAATAGCAATAATATTACACCTAGTTTAACACTTCATGATAATCGTAATGGTTTTTAATTATGAGGAGGTTTTCTAATGTTAGGAGTAATTTGCTCTAAGAAAGTGTTGGCAAAAATACTTGTAGTGATGATGCTATGTACATTGTTTGCCCAAATTGGAACCGTGGGAGCGGCGGAAGCTGAAGAAATGGGAATAGTAGCAGAAACAAAAGTGGAAACAAAAACAACAGAGCTAGGTATAGAAGCGGCAGCAGAGTCAGTAGAGCCAGAAACAGAAAGCTTGATATTGTCAGCAATTGCAGATTCATACGTTAATGCTGGAAAAGATAGTGCTAGTAACTTTGGCAACAATGCGTTGTTACTAGTCAAAAATAAGCAGGGAGACCCGGATCGCACACGGCAAGCTTATATTAAGTTTGATTTGGGTGGTATTTCGGGTCATGTTCAGTCTGCCAAGCTGCGTCTTTTTGGAGAATTGGCGGATGGAGAGGGAAATGCGGTTGATGTACAGGTTCATCAAATTGCTGATTATTCATGGCAAGAAGATATGATTAACTGGAATAATAAACCTGCCATCGGCGCAGCGATTGGTACGATTGCAGCAACTAAGGCAAGTCCAGCGAAAAGATGGTATGAGGTAGATGTCAGCGACTATATGAGGGCGCAAATGACAAATGATCGAATCGTCAGTCTGGCGTTGGCTCAAGAAAGTGTCAATGGACTTATTGTACAATTTAATAGTAAGGATAATAGCGCGAACCAACCTGAACTGGTCATTGAGTACGAGCCCATTGTTGATCATGATGCTCCAGTATGGGGAGCGGAAAGCAGTGTACTGGCGACCCCGTCACAAAACTCCGGCTTCCAGTTGGAGTGGACGCCAGCAACGGATAATGTTTGGGTGTCCTACTATAGCATTTATCAGGATGGACAAAAAATAGCAGAGGTTAGCGGCGGCACAACAACCCATACGGTCAATAGCTTGAATCCACTACAGTCCTATACTTTTAAAATTGAAGCTGGTGATCCAGCAGGGAACTGGTCTAATGATGGTCCGGTAGTGATGGTTACTGTACCAAAGACGGAAAAATTTACTCCTATAGCGGATACTTTTGTAAATGGCGGAGCTTCAAGTGTCAATAATTACGGATCAAACACAGAGCTTATCATAAAGAACCATTATAATGATGCAAATATAACCCGTCAGTCTTTTATGAAGTTTGATTTGAAAACGTTTACAGAAGAGGTCGGCGCCGCAACTTTACATTTCTATGGTCGTGTTAATGATGGCCAGGGAAGCGCAGTAGATACGATTGTTTATGGTATGGATGATTATGAATGGGATGAATTGTTGGTGAATTGGGATAGCAAGCCCGCACTGGATCATTTTATTAAATCTGTATCGATGAATAGTACTGCCAAATGGCATCAGGTAGATGTTACTTCCTTCATCAAGTCCAAGTTGGCAGAGGATGAAGTAAGTATCGGGTTTGCACAGATAAAGCCTGAAGGGCTAGTTGTGAGAATTAACAGCAAGGAGCATACGGCAAATCAGCCTTATCTGGAACTATCCACGACAACATTGAACAATAACGCTCCTAATTGGCCAGCGGGAAGTGAACTGCAAATTGCAAACCTGAAAGAAACAAGTGCAGATTTGCAGTGGAACGCAGCAGAGAGTAAGGAAGAAGTAGCAACCTATCGTATCTATCAAAATGGAGAACTTGCAGCTGAGGTTTCAGGCGACACACTTAGCACGACTATAAGCGGATTACAGTTGGGTGGACACTATACATTCAAGGTGGAGGCTGTAAATGAGGACAATCAGGCTAGCCACGATGGACCCTATGCAACAGTAATCATCCCAAAAACAGAATTGCAGCAAACTGAGCTTGGTAATGTGTTTACGGAGGGAATGCCAATTACCTTTCAAATTCCGACTGTTCGAGAGCAAGCAGACTGGACCGTACGCGATTTGAATGGGGCGTTAATATCGGAGGGAACTGCAAATACAGTTAATCAAAAAGTGGTAATTGAAGTCCCATTTACAAAACCTGGTTACTTTATGTTATATGCTTCAGTCGAAGAGCAAGGCAGTGAAACCATTACATTGCAAACTCCTTTTGCAGTATTGTCAGACTATGATTTTCTTGCAGTAGATGATTCTCCATTTGGAGTAGCTGCGCATTTGCACCGAGCTATGTATGGATGGAGCCCGGATCTTGCAAAATTAATTCGATTAATGGGTGCAAAAACAGCTCGTGGAGGTATGGAGTGGAACAGTGTTGAAAAAGCACCGGGAGAATATACCTTTACCCCGCACCCGGAGCAATTTATGCAAAAGTTAGAGGAAGAGGGCATAAATGCGCTTTTTGTAGCAGGCTATAATAACCCCTTTTATGATAATAACGGGACGCCATATACACCAGCAGGACGCAAGGCTTTCGCAAATTATGCCAATGCCTATGTGGGTGCTTATGAGGATCAATTAATCGGTATGCAGGTTTATAATGAATTCAATGGCGGCTTTGGCAAGCGAGGCAATAGTCCGGCAAACTCTCAGCCTGATCATTATTTTGAGTTGTTAAAAGAAACTTACACGACGATTAAAGCAGATCACCCGGACTTTGTAGTGAGCGGTATGGTTACAGCCGGAATTCCTGGAAGCTGGATGGAGGAAGTGTTCAGCTTGGGCGGCTTGGAATACTTGGACAATGTGGCGGTGCATCCTTATCGCTATCCGCAAACACCAGAAGGTCTGGATGCCGATTTAAAAGTATTGCAGCAGTTAATTCGCAAGCATAATGACGGTGAATTGGTGCCAATCTGGATTTCAGAGCTGGGCTGGCCGACACATGATGATGCGAGCGGCATTGATGAAAAGTCGCAAGCGGATTATTTAGTAAGAGCCTATGTTATTGCTTTGTCAAATAATGTTGAACGGATGATCTGGTATGATCTGATGAATGATGGGATGCAGGCGTCGGTTAACGAGCATAACTTTGGAATTATTCGCAACAAGCTTGATCCACTCGGAGCATACACACCAAAACCGGCCTATGTTTCTTATGGTGTTATGACCAGAGAATTGACGGATGCTGAATATGTCTCCAAGGATAGCTTTAATAATGATATACAAAGCTATATATTTGAGCGGGATCAGGAGCAGTTTCGAGTGATTTGGGCACTCGAGGATCAGGATGTTGCGATTGCAACAAATACACCGCTGGAAATTACGACAATGACTGGTGATGTTGAGCAATTCACGCCTCACAATGGCAAGGTTTATTTAACCTTAACGGGTGAACCGATCTATGTTAGAGGAAACGTGCAGCAGATTGCGGCAGATGATACATTTGCTATTGAAGGAGATGAAGTATCGCCGGGTCAAGCGGCGAGCTTTACAGTAATGATTAATAATAGTGAGGCAGCAGCATTAACAGTAGATTTGACCGTGGAGGGTAAGCGTCATACAGTTGAAACAGAGCAAGGAAAAATGACGTTCACTGCACTTGAAGCGGAGGGAGCGGCGGCTGATAGTTATCGGTCCATCGTTGTTGATGTGAGGCAAGGAGCGGATAAAATCGGTCAACTTCGCTATCATGTGGTAGCTAAGAATATGCATAGTGTAGCTATTCGTCCGCAGCTGGAGGAGAAGGAACATACATTCAAGCAGGCGCTCCGTATTGAAGTGGATAATTCCAGCAAAGTAAATGACCTGACTGTAAAAAAGATAAGCTGGAGCGTTGGTGATCAATCGGGAGAAAAGGATTGGTCATCTGCTATTAAGCCATCTGCTTCGGAAAGTATAGTCATTCCGTTGGATCAGCTTGCCAATGGAAAGAATTATCCAGCAAAGATAACTGTAACTTTTGAAAATGCGGAAACCTATGAATATAGCGGCAATATTAGCTTTAACCCTATTTACCAGGGAACAGTAAGTATGGATGGCAAATGGGATAAGCTTTTGGACAATCAGGCAGCAACAGTAGATTTTTCAGATGGGAATATGCGTTTGAATGGATATACAGGTGTTGATGATATTAGTGGTAAGCTATGGCTTAACTATGATAAGGAGCATTTTTATTTAACGGCTCAAATTACAGATGATATTCATTCTGCTTCTGCTAAGGGGAGCGAGATATGGAATAATGATGGTTTGCAATTTTCGTTCTCCAATGGTGTTCCAGGTGAAAGCCGCTACTGGTATGAATATGGTATCTCCGGTACACCGCAAGAGCCGCAAGTTTATCGTTGGACAGTGCCAGAGGGAAAAGAAGCGGGCAATGTTGTTAATAGCAAGTTAGTTATTACTCGTGATGAGGAGGAAAAGATTACATTCTATCAATTGGCATTGCCTTGGTCAGAGCTGGCACCGATTAGGGCCGGATCAGGTGAGGCAATGAGCTTCTCTGTACTATTAAATGATAATGATGGCAATGGGAGAAAAGGATATATAGAGTGGGGATCAGGAATTGGTTCAGAAAAAAGTCCAAAGCTGTTCCGTGCTATGCAATGGATGACAGATACTGATGAGCCGGTTACACCTAAGCCGCCAGTCAATCCAGCTGGGGGATCCAACTATCAATCTTCCTTCGGAGACTTATATTTGCCAGCTGGAGCCGCAGGTGAAGTCAGCTTAGGTGAGAAAATTAGATTAATCATCCCTGCTGGAGCTACAGAGATCGCTGGCAGGATCACAATTGCAGAAAGGGAGGATAAAGAGCATTTGTTAGAGCAGCAGAAGCTACAGGAGCAGCAAGGAGGGCAAGCGTCTTCCATGGCACTGCTAAGCCCGATATTCGAAGTGAGCAGAGAACCGGCAAGCGAATGGAAGAAACTGCTTAACCTGCAAATGTTCTTTAATGCGAGTTTATTGTCCAAAGGGCAAACGGCTGTAATCCAACGTTATGATGTGCAGAAGAAGCATTGGGTAAAGGTCGAGGGTAAGATAGAGGGGGATTATATAGGGGCAGAGATCGATCAGTTAGGAATATACGCGGTCTTTGTACAAAACGGCAACGAAAAGGAAGAGAATCCAGTAATTGAATTTCAGGATACGGATATCCATTGGGGAAAACCTTGGATTGATAAAGCTATCCGGGCGGGGATTGTTGTAGGCTATACTGACCAAACCTTTCGTCCGGATCAGGCAGTTACACGTCAAGAACTCATTGTTATGCTGACTAAGGTATTAAAGCCATCTATGAGTAAACACAACCAAGATCCAGAGCAGGATCAAGGTATGGGTACAGGGCAAAAGCAAATATTTAACGACAACAAGGAAATCGGCAATTGGGCTGAAGAAGCAGTAGAGAGGGCAATACAAGCGGGTTGGATTTCTGGATATAGTGACGGCAGCTTCCGTCCGAGCAATGGTATTTCACGAGCAGAGCTGGCTGCAGTGCTGACACGCGCTGCCAAGCTAGGCAGTCCAGCTGCTGTTAATCCACTAAGTCAATTTGGCGATGCTGATCAAGTTCCTGGATGGGCTAAAGACTACGTGTCAGCAGTCGTTGCAAATGGTTTGCTGAAAGGGAAGGGAATGGGCAAGTTCGCTCCAAATGATATTGTAAATCGTGCTGAAGCGGCGGTTATTGCGGTGAAATTATTGGAAAAGTAATAAGAAAAGCAGATAGGGATAGCATCTTGTTATTAAGGCTATCCCGAGAAGCGCAAGTTCCAGGAGCGGGGATTTCTGGGGCTTGCGTTTTTATTTTAAGTGCTTGCTACTCAATAGATTTTGTCAGCGATAAGGGTGTTTTGGTAATTACAAAGCCGCATCTGCTAGTATTTATACTTTGTTGGCTGTTTCATTAACAGGAAATTAATAGTGGACTTACGCAAAAGGAAAGGTAATTGAAAAAAGAACTGATAAAAAATAGTCTACCTAGAAAGGTAAATAGTCATATAATTTTTATTCTAAAAAATGGGTAACATTACATATTATATAGTGATTGAATCGATTTTTGAATAAGCGGTCATATATCATTCTAGTGATATGTTCGTCCTTGAATAAGTGTGCTGGCATAATTATTTTCGTTTATATTTCTGCATTCGAAGGAGTAAATTATGAGAATAATTCTTTTATCCGGCGGTTCAGGAAAACGGCTGTGGCCTTTGTCAAACGACTATCGGTCAAAACAGTTTATAAAAGTTGCAGGTAGTGGAGCTAATCAGTCAAAGGAATCAATGATACAGCGGGTTTGGTACAACCTGCAGAAAAGTTCTTTGGATTCATTGGCAGTTATTGCGGCAAGTAAAGTACAAGAGGAAGTAATCCAATCGCAGCTTGTTGAACAAGTACCATTGGTGCTTGAGCCTGTTAAGCGAGATACTTTTCCTGCAATAGGGTTAACTTCCGCATATTTAAACTCAGAATGCAAAGTGGATGAGAATGAGGTTATTGTTGTTATTCCTGTCGATGCTGAAGCGGATGCTTCCTTTTATGAGTCAATAAGAGAACTAGCGCTAACCTTTCGTCTATCAACAGCAAATATAGGATTAATTGGGCTGCGTCCAACCCACCCTTCAGAAAAATTTGGTTATATTGTAACCGAACCAGCACCCGACAATACGCTGTTGCTGCGGGTAGATCGGTTTGTGGAGAAGCCTAACAAAGCAGCAGCAGCGGAACTGATCGACTCTGGCGCTTTATGGAATTGCGGCGTATTTGTCTTTCGACTTGGCTATATGCTGAAGCTTCTGCAAGCAGAAGGCTGGCCATTGCAATATGATGAGCTTCTGCAGCGATATCATCTTATGCCTGCTATCAGTTTTGATTATAAAGTGGTAGAAAAGGAAGACAAGGTTGTTGTCAGACCATTTGCCGGCAAGTGGAATGATCTGGGAACCTGGGATGAATGGACTGCGTCTATGCCTCATTTGATTAATGGCAAAGGAGTCTTAGGCAGCGGATGCAGCAATACTCATATCATTAATGAACTGCCAATTCCAATTGCTGTTCTCGGTATTTCTGATGCTGTAATCGCTGCCAGTCCTGATGGCATATTGGTTGCAGACAAGAAACTTAGCCCTACCTTAAAGGGGCTCATACAACCGTTCTCCGAACGACCCATGTATGAGGAAACGCTGTACGGGTGGTATAGAGTAATTGATATCGGAAGTAATACAGATAACCAGCAGTACGTAACAAGGCGTGTTCATGTATGGGAAAACAAACATATCAGCTATCAAGTTCATGCCAGCCGTGATGAGATTTGGACAGTTATTAATGGACGTGCGGAGGTTGTTATTGATGGAGAACGGTCGATGATCTGCTCCGGAGATGTTGTTCATATTCCATCCGGCAGTTTACATGCGATAAGAGCAATTACGAAGCTTGACCTCATTGAGGTGCAAATTGGCGAGTGTGTAAGCGAGGATGATATTGTTCGATACAAATTTGATTGGTCATTAGAAGATAAAGAAGGTTTAGAAAATATAGAAGATGTAGCGGAAGCCTCTGCATTGGAATGATGCAAAGAGAATAGCAGATTTTAGCGAGAGGAAGAGTCGATATGAAGCCTTTGCGAATCGGCGATGTACTGCTTCAGGAAGGAATAATAACAGAAGAGCAGCTGCAAGAAGCAATCGAATACCAGCAAAAGTCGGGTGGACGTCTGGGCGATATTATTATGAAGCTGCATGGTATCGATCATGAAACGATCCAGACACTGACACAGAAGTTGCCGGAGAAGGGTCGATTGGGTGAAATGCTAGTTGCGGAGGGACGAATCACTCAGGCACAGCTTGACCAGGCACTCTCCTTCCAAAAAAAGAGTGGGGGATTGCTTGGCGACATTTTGCTGTCTTTGCATTTTTTGGAGCCGGAACGTTTGTATCGCGCGATTGCAACACAAAACAATATGGGGAGAATTGGCGACGAATTTACTTTTGATCCTGAATTTAAGCTTCCCGAGACGATGGCTAGAAAATATAATGTTGTCGTTATGAACAAAGACTTTAATCGTTATTTGTTAGCAGTCAGTGAAGTGTTGACAAAAGACCAGGTCAAGGAACTGGAAAATTATTTGGGTGGTCCACTCGAACAGGTAATGGCAACAAGGGAAGAGATGGAAGAAATTTGGGCTGAACTGTACATCGACGAATTGATGCGGGAAAGTACAGAGAAGCTTGTGGAGGAGAAGCCGGAGGACTCGGCTCATGTTACCTTCTCGCTGTTCCAGAGAATTGTTTTTTTTGTTGCGCTGGCTTTATTTATTATAGGAATGATATGGAACTGGCTGTGGACACTAATATTTATTAATATATTTGTGCAAATCGGCTATTTTGTTATGTCTGTCTTTAAGTATTCAATATTGTTATTCGGTGCCAAACGCAACTCGCAACTGCGCTTTTCAGATGAAGAAATTGCGGCAGTGGATGAAAGAAAACTGCCCATGTATACGATATTGGTGCCGGTTTACAAGGAAAGCAATATTATTCCGCATCTCATGAAGAATATTGATGATTTGGATTATCCTAAATCAAAGCTGGACGTTCGTATTTTGATAGAGGAAGACGACATCGAAGCGCAGGAATTGCTTCGTGATATGAAGCCGCCTTCTTATTATACAGTACTTGTTGTGCCGCATAGTTTGCCCAAAACAAAGCCAAAGGCTTGCAACTACGGGCTGATTCGTGCGCGTGGAGAATTTGTCGTTATTTTTGATGCTGAGGATCGACCTGATCCGGATCAATTGAAGAAAGTTTATCTTGCTTTCGAGGCGAGCAGGCCAGAGGTGTGCTGTGTGCAGGCAAAGCTTAATTACTATAACAGCAACCAAAATTGGCTGACCAGATGGTTTACACATGAATACAGCATGTGGTTTGAGCTGTTGCTGCCAGGGGTTATGAAGCTTGATGTTCCGATACCGCTAGGCGGAACCTCGAATCATTTTAAAACAGAAGTATTGAAGCAAATAAATGCATGGGATCCATATAATGTAACAGAGGATGCAGATTTGGGCATTCGTCTTTACAAGGAAGGCTATAAAACAGCGATTGTTGATTCCCGAACATGGGAGGAGGCAACAAGTCAAACAGGCAACTGGATTAGACAGCGCTCCCGATGGATTAAGGGTTATATGCAAACCTGGCTCGTTCATATGCGCAATCCATTGCAATTGTGGAAGGATTTGGGGGCGAAGGGGTTCTTCGGCTTCCAGGCGATGGTGCTTGCCACACCGTTATTGCCGCTTATTAATCCTGTATTTTGGACATTGTTATTGCTTTGGTATTTGGCAAAAATGGAATTTGTTCCTTTGTTCTTTCCAGGTCCGATTTACTATATTGCCGCCTTTGAATTGTTTGTAGGGAACTTTATATTTATTTATAGTTTTACAGCCGGAATATATTGGGTGACCAAAGATTTGCACATGAAAGGCAGCAAAGTGTTCTCATACTCGTTAGTTAAATATACGTTGCTTGCGCCAATTTATTGGGTACTGATGAGTGTTGCAGCGATAAAGGCAGCTATTCAATTGGTAACAAAGCCGTTTTACTGGGAAAAAACATCGCATGGGCATGCAACAACAGATACGCATCGTTCAGACTCTACAGTAGACTCCTCGATGTAGGCAAAAGGGCAAACAACAAACGAATGGGTGATTGTTAATGTCGGCTTCTTGGAAAAAATGGATATGGGGAATATTTATTGTAGTATTTGTATTAGAGCTTGGGGTAGGGTACTATCTCGCCTCTATATATGGGTTTATGTCCGGTGATGCCTCCAGCCGTGTTGCCAATGCATTCTATGTGTTGTACAGCCGGGAACCCGGACTTGCCAATATCGGTTTTGTATGGAATCCATTACCAAGCTTAATGCAGTTAGTCATTCTTGTTTTTTATCCTATCTTTCCGGCACTCGCCTCTGAAGGACTGGCGGCTGTTATTTTATCGGCATTATTCGCCGCACTTACTGCAGTGCTTATCATGATGGCCGGTAGAAAATATGGACTAAGCAAATGGCTAACACTTGTTTTTGCAATATTGTATTCATTCAACCCTTATATTTTTTATTATGGAGCGAATGGTCTTACTGAAGTTATTTTTATTTATTTTATTAATTTGGCTGTACTCCAAATGTTGCTGTGGATGGATAATGATGCACCCCGACCACTAGTTGTTGCTGCATTAGCCCTAGCTCTTGCATTTTGGACCCGTTATGAGACAGTTTTCTTTGGAGCTGCACTTGCAGTTGCAGTGCTTATATGGATATTGCATATTAAGGAGGACCCGGTCAAGGAAAGACTGAAAGAAGCGGAAGGTTCATGGGTGCTGTTGTTAACGCCAGTTGTTTATTCCGGTCTGCTATGGATTTTCTTCAACTATATCATTATGGGGGATGGCTTCTATTTCTTGACGTCAAGCTATAGTAATTTGGGGCAGGCCGAATTGCTGATGGAAGACGAGAAGTTTGCCAATATGGTATATAATCCGATAGCAGTGCTTATCTTTGTAGCTAAAAGATTTTGGTATTTCAGTATTCCTTTATTGCTGGTGTTACTTATTCGTGCAATAGAACGAAGATTGTTCAAATGGGATATTGTTCTACTGGTCATATTGGCAGTATCGATTCCTTCCATGCAGATATTCCTGCTGTTGAAAGGCGGAACTGCAGCATGGATTCGTTATTATATGTACGTGTTTCCGATTACGGCAATTTGGATACCCTATGAAATCAGCAAAATGAGGTTCCGCAAAATCGGTGCAGGCGTATTAATTGCCGGAATGGCAATAAGCTCAGTTGTGATGTTTAATATGATGAATGATCCAACAGTAGCTTCCGACGAATATGAGGCATTTCGATTCAATAAATTGTATGCGGAACAACAAGCAGGTAATGATGTAATGACTTATGTACGCGAGCAAATGCATGATGAAATGATCCTTACAGATTCGTTTAGTAGCTTTAGAATTATTATGGGGAGTGGCAACCCGAAACAATTTGTCATAACGAGTGATAGCGATTTTGCAGAGTCGTTGGAGGAACCATATAATCATGATATTGATTATGTACTGATACCTAACCCGGAGGCAGTTCTTTCCCTAGACGGTGTAAATCAGAAATATCCAGGTTTATATGCAGAGGGTGCTGAGTGGGCAACGCTGCACAAGGAGTTTAACGGGTTTTGGAAACTATATAAAGTTAAAAAGGAACTGGCGACAATCCAAGATTAGCATTTATAATTTATACGGGTACGGTCAGTCTCTTGCAACATTACACTTTTAATGAATGGGAGTCATAAGTCAATCTCCAGTTTCACAGTATTTGTATGGAGATAAGGAAATGAAGATTAAAAGTCGGATCAGTGTTTATATCGAAACAGGAAAGCTTAAAGGGAAATGATAAATCCCGCTTAGCCTGCTTCTATAGACACTGATTTTTTATTATGTCGCGGAATGAAAGGTAAAGTAAATAAATTAAATATAAAAAAAGAATTATAAAAATAGATGCAGTCTCTGTAATAAAGTCTATTAAAGAAATTTTATACGGTGTCGATATGTATATAAATATATAAGTTATTGTAGTATTTACAAAATTATCATTGGAAAACTATAGAAAATGATGGTGTCGTTTGCTATAGTATAATCTATTATTACAAAAATTGATAGAAGAGAAAGGGAGATGGGAAATTGGTGAAGAAAAAATTTACGTCTTTACTTGCAGCAATTATGTTGCTAATGACGGCTTTTGGTGCTAGTCAAGCAGCAGCTAGTGAGTCTGCATTGTCGGATGTAGATGGACATTGGGCTGAGTCTCAGATTGAAGCATGGGTAGAGCAAGGTTTTGTAAAAGGCTATGAGGACGGTTCTTTCAAACCGGATGAGGGGATTTCCAGAGCACAGTTTTTTGCATTAATTAATAGAGCATTCGGATTGATCAATAAAACAGATGTAAGCTACTCTGATGTAAACGCGAGTGCTTGGTACGTTGCAGATGTACAGAAGGCAGTCGAGGCGGGCTATGCTTCAGGAGTTTCTGAATCTATCATGAAGCCTAACGAAGTAGTAAGCCGTGAGCAAGCAGCATCAATGATTGCTAGATTATTGGAAGTCGAAGCCAATGCAGATGCTATTGCACAATTCAAAGATGCAGACAGCATCGCATCATGGAGCAAAGGTGCTGTGGGCGCTTTGGCTGCAAAAGGCTACATGAACGGGCATACAAATGGCAATTTTGGTCCTTCTGACAAATTAAGCCGTGCACAAGCAGTTACTTTGCTAAACAAACTAGGTACATACTACAGCCAAGCGGGTAGCTTTGACGAAGAGACAATCGAAGGCAACGTAATTGTATCTGCAGCAGATGTGAAAATCAAAGGCGCAGTTATTAAAGGCGATTTGATTGTTACTGAAGGAGTTGCAGAAGGTGACGTTTACTTTGAGGACGTAACAGTTAAAGGCAATACTATAATTAAAGGAGGCGGAGTGAAATCCGTATTTTTTATCAACTCCACTCTTAACGATCTATCTGTAGGTAAGAAATATACGCCAGTACGTGTAGTTCTTTCTGGTTCTTCAACTGCAGGTGCGGCAGAAGTAACAGGCGGAGCAATTCTTGAAGAAGAAAATGCTTCTGCAGGAGGTTTCGGTGATGTAGCAGTTGGTGAAGACAGTGATGTTACACTTAGAGGAAGCTTTGCTGATGTAACTGTAGAAGGTTCAGGCGCATCTGTTACAACTGAAAGCGGAACAAGCGTGCAAAGCCTAACTGTTGAAGAAGATGCTGAGGATGCGACGGTTAACGTTGAAAACAATTCCAATGTCAGCCAGCTAACATTGAACAGCCCTACTATAGTAACAGGTCAAGGAACTATTCAAACTGCAAACGTTAATGCTGAGGGCTCAACAATTGAGCAAAGACCAATTAACATCATTCTTGCTGATGGCGTAACCGTAACAGCAGCAGGTCAAGAAGTAACAAATTCTACTTCAAACGTGGGGGGGTACTATCCTACTCCTGTACAAACAGTAGCTAATGTTACTAATGAGGTAGAGCTTGAAAATGCACTTAAGAATGTTAATATTAAGACTATTAAACTTATGAACAGTATTGATACTACGAAACCCTTGCTAATTGAAAGAAAAGTAACAATAGAGGGTGACTTTCATGTAATAACATTAGAAGGCGGTACTGATGGTAATGATTCCGTTCAGGGATTAGGAATTATGGCAGATGGAGTGGTTTTAAAGAGATTGATAGTTTCAACAATAAGATACGGTACACCTGGAACTGGCGAAGTGCTTAGTTATGCCACTGGTGATAATTTAATTGAAATTTATGCTGATGCCGTATTAGACAACGTATTTGCATCATCAGGAAATAAGGCTGGAATCTATGTGAATAATAACAAACCTGATAGACATATTAACGTACTTTTCCGTGATATCAGAACAAACGATAATCGATGGAAAGCAGGTATAGGACTTCAGGTGCAGCATAATGACAGTACAATCACTGCAACTTTTGAGGGTGATAATTTATTTGAAGAAGAAGTTGCTGTATACTATGAAGGTTTAGAAAATGATGATCGTTATATTATTGAAGGATTAGATGAGGAAAAAGGATTTTCAAGCAGGTTCTTCTCTAAGGCAGATCAACAAAACAAGAAGGATCAGTTTAAATGGACTCAAGACAAATATGTAGTTTCTTCTACTAATGGTCTTATGGGAGCTTTGGCTACTCGAAATGGTAAGTTAATTGAGATTGCGAATGATATTACTCTTTATTTTTCAGAAGAACTAGCAAGTAACACAAAAATTGATGGTGCAGGACATACTCTTACTATTAATACAAGTGGTGATGGTGACCATGATCTTCAAGGCTTAGGTCTTATGGGAGACAATATTACTATTTCCAACTTAACTGTTGTAGGAACTCATGGTGACAATTTAATTGAAATTTATGGTGATAAAGCAACCCTTGAAAATGTTACAGTTGAAAATAGTAAAAAAGCTGGCATCTATGTTAATAATGATAACATGGGCGAGTGGAGTGTAACTTTTAAAGATATTACTACAAATAATAATAACTGGGCTGGAATCGGTTTAAGGGCTAAGGATGATGCTAAAATTACTGTAAACTTTATTGGTAACAACAATTTTAGTGAGGATATAGCAGTTTACACTGAAGGTAAATTTACAACAAACAAGTATAATGTAATGGGTCTAAACGGAGTATATACTTCAACTGATCATCCAGAAGGTAAGGATCAAACAGTTTGGGTTAAAGTAGATTCTGATTCCATTGATAATGGGGAAGAAACAGGAGATTTCGATTCTGAAATCACCGATGGTTCAGATAACTAAATAATGAAAACTTACAGGACATTTGATACTTAAGTTTTTAAGCAAAAACCCCGAGAATAAAAATATTCCGGGTTTTTTTCTTTTTTCTGCTTAATTCTCATATTTTCAAGTTTTTTATAAGAACTCATATTGTACAATATAGAGGAAGAAAAAAGATTAGGCAGCATGTAGTGAAATCTTGTAAACTATCGTTGTACGCGTAGGTTTGCAAAGAGGTTTAGAGCATGGGCAATATCGCTTGCAGGTCATATGATTAACGGCATGAATGGAGGGGTGATAATGCTGAAAGAACAGATGAGATATTCTCGTCTAGCCGAGTTAACCAAACGGATTAATATGAATCTTGAGCTGCGTGAGATGCTGGAGTATGTTACAGCTGCAATATCTGAGGAAATTGTGCAATGTGATTCTGTAGGCATTTATTTGCCGCAGGAGGATGGTACTTTTAGAGGGTATGTGGGAAAACCTGAAGTGATTAATGGGTGGACGCTGGATATGCACATTGTTGATACGGATATTGACCTGCTCGCTAAAGAGGTTATTGAAACAAGGAAGACGATTTATATTCCTGACACTTCGAAGGATACACGTCCGGACCCACGAGCGATCGAGGGTTTTCAAATTAAATCATTGCTAGCGCTTCCGATCTCGACGGGACAAGAGCTGTTTGGACTTGTTTTTCTGTTCGACTACGGTATTCCAATGAATTTGACAGAGTCGGAGATTCAGACGGTGCAGGCTTATGTGAATATGGCAGCTGTTGCAATTCAGAATGCGAATAATTTGACGCATAAGGAAAATTTGATTGCAGAGAAGCAGTTGTTGCTTGATGTTACAAGGGATTTGTCCATGTGCCAAACGATGGAGGACGGGATTGATCGTTGTTTCTACTATTTGGAAAAAGTGCTGAACAATGCGAATATCGGCATTCATTTGCTCGATCCGATTGCAGAAAAACGAATGAAGCCGTCTAAGCTAAGCAAAGCAAGTGATTGGTCGGAAGAGGATTGGATTTTAACGCATAAAAAAATCAGGATGGACGAGAGCAACGATGCTGTTTTTCAGGAGGTAATTCGGACAAAGCAAGCTGTTCTTATTCCAAACGCATTTGAAGACAGTCGTCCTAATCAGGCACTTTGCCATGATTTTGGCATTAACGGCTTATGTATGTTTCCGCTTGTCTCCATGGGAGAAATTTTGGGGGCAATAGCGGTGGTCGAGCTGGAAAATAGTGAGTTGCGGGTTGCTGCTCCAGTGATGCAACTTGCTCAATCTATTGTAGACGCTACTGCCGCGACGCTTTCTAATCTTTTGTTTATGGAACAACAGGAAGATATTATCCAGGAGCGAACGTCCGAGATTACGGTCAAAAACAAGGAGCTGGAATGGGTTGTTACTGAGCTTCAACAGCTGAGCCGGGAAAAAGAACTTATTTTAAATTCTGCTGGCGAAGGCATTTTTGGTTTGGATTTGAACCGCAATATTACTTTTTGTAATCCGGCGGCGGCGGTGATGCTTGGTTATGAGCATAAAGGAGAGCTGATCGGCTGCTCAGCGGGTGTTATTTTTGGTAAAGCAAAAATTGAAGGGCAGGACTATGGTTCGTCTTCCGAGGAGGAGGACTGGGATAGCTATACGAAAGAGGAGGTGTTTTTAAGAAAGGACAGCACGAACATACCAGTAGAGTTTGTTATTTCATTGATTCGCGAGGGAGGAAAAGTAGTAGGAGAAGTAGTTACTTTTAAGGATATTACACAAAGAAAGCAGATGGAGGCGGAAATTCGCTACCACGCTTATTATGATAGTTTGACGGATCTTCCTAATCGGGTGCTGTTAAAGGACAGATTGAATCAAGGGCTGCTGCAGGCGCAAATTAATGGGGAAAAGCTTGCGATGCTTTATTTGGATTTGGATCGCTTCAAATTTATTAATGATTCACTAGGTCATAGCTATGGAGATATGCTGCTTCGAGATGTTGCCAAAAGGCTAAGTGACTGTGTGCCGCGTGGTGCTACTGTTTCGAGACAGGGCGGGGATGAGTTTACAATTTATTTGCCCAATATAAAAAGTGAACTGGATGTGCTGAAGGCGGTGCATCTTGTGATTGGTTCCTTTGAAGAGCCGTTTCAATTGCTTGATAATGAGATTTATATTAAAACAAGTATTGGAATTAGCATTTACCCGGACAATGGCGATACGAGTGAGATGCTTATTAAAAATGCGGATACAGCGATGTATAAATCTAAGGAGATATCCGGAAATAGCTATCATTTTTTTAGTGAAGGTATGGATACGCGAACATTTGAAACGGTGCAACTGGAAAATGCACTATATAAAGCGCTTGATCGAGAGCAACTGCTGCTTTATTATCAACCGCAAATAGATACAAAGAAAAATGAGATTGTCGGGTTTGAAGCGTTGTTACGCTGGCAGCATCATGAGCGGGGATTGATTCCGCCAGATGAGTTTATTCCAATTGCTGAGGAGACGGCTCTTATTGTTCCGATTGGACATTGGGTGCTGAAAGAAGCATGCAGACAGTTGAAGGAATGGCAGGAGTTGACGGGTAACTCTACAATGAGTATGTCTGTCAATTTGTCGGCTCGCCAGTTTGAGCAAAATAATTTGTTTGCTATGGTGAGATCGATCGTGGAGGAAGTAGGGATTTCACCAGAATGTCTGCATTTGGAATTAACTGAGAACCTCATTATTAAAAATACAGAAGCTACTTTGCAAACGATGAGAGAGCTTAGAGAGTTTGGTGTAAAAATAGCTGTCGATGATTTTGGGACGGGCTATTCTTCACTTGGATATTTGAATCATTTGCCTATCGATACATTAAAGATTGATAAATCTTTCCTCCAAGATATTACAACGGATGGCGGTCATGCAGTCATTGCGAATATTATTATTACACTTGCACAAAATTTGAATTTAAACGTCATTGCTGAAGGTGTAGAAATAAGCGAGCATGTACAGTTTTTATCCGCCCGGAATTGTTATTTGATGCAAGGCTATTATTTTAGCAAGCCTCTGGATGCTAAGGAGATTGTTAAAAAATATTTTGAGTAAATAGCATGAATGGAAAGCGGGGAAAAATAGTGAAGGCAGCTCGTTCAATACTAGAGTTTCTGAAAATAAACGGAGTGCGCTATATGTTTGGCATTCCAGCAGGCTCGGTAAATGCTATATTTGACGAATTATATGAAATGACTGAAATTACTCCAGTTGTTACGAAGCATGAAGGGGCAGCTTCTTATATGGCTGCAGCATATGCCAAATATTCATCACAGCTTAGTGTCGTTATCGGCTGCAGTGGTCCGGGAGGAACCAATTTGGTTACAGGAGCAGCTAATGCGCTGCGCGAGCATCTGCCTGTTCTGTTTTTGACCGGCGCGGTGCCGGTTAATACGATGGGACTAAATGCTTCGCAGGAGCTGGATGCTTCGCCCATATTTGCTCCTGTCACGAAGTATAGTGTGATAGTAAAGGATGCTTCATCTGTGCTGGCAGAGGTAAACAAGGCTTGTCAAATTGCGATTTCAGGTGTTCCAGGACCGGTCCATGTTGCTTTGCCGATTGATGTACAGCATGCACAGACGGAACTGAAAGCGGAGTTGCAGAGCTTGCTGTCAATGAAAACATTGACGAGAACACCAATGGAACCAGATCAGCAAATGATTGATCATGTTGTTGCAGCCTTGCTGGAGCGAAAAGATGGCTGTATTTTGGCTGGACAAGGTGTTCGCGGATCGGTTGATCAGCTTTTGGAATTGGCGGATTTGCTACATTGGCCGATTCTAGTCACCCCGCAGGCTAAAGGATATTTACCGGATGATCATCCTTTGCTGGTTGGTATTTTTGGATTTGCCGGGCATACGGCAGCGTCTGATTTTATTGCTAATGAGCAAGGGAAGGAAGCTATATTGATTGTCGGCTCAAGTCTGGGAGAAACTGCAACAAGCAATTATAATGCCAAGCTGGTGCATGAACGATTGGCGATTCAACTGGACTTTGACGAAACTGTTTTTAATAGAAAGTATGCGGTTGACTTTCCTGTATTGGGAGATATTTCGATCAGCTTAAGCAGAATAATTGATGGGCTGAAGAAGCGTTTGAAAGAGACGCCGCAAGTGTTGTCTGTTGCTGTAGCAGAAGCGGCGGTAGCTGCGGAAAGGTTAACCGAAGCTGCTACTCCAACGAACATTGAACAAGCGGATGGAACAACTCCATTCTTTACAAAGCAAGTGTTGCAGCGGCTTCAGCAGGAGCTGCCTGAACAGACAAGGTATACAATTGATATCGGCGAGTTTATGTCATATGTTATTCATGATATGCGGACAGTTAGCGAGGATTCGTACAGCATTAATGTACACTTTGGCGCTATGGGCAGCGGTATCGGCTCGGCGATTGGTTCCAAGCTTGCCGAGCCGGACCGTCCTGTTGTATGTATTACTGGGGATGGCTGTTTCTTTATGCATGGTATGGAGATATTGACTGCGAAGGAGTACGGCCTGCCGATTTTGTTTGTGGTAATGAATAATGCACGCCTTGGGATGGTTTATCATGGTCATTCCTTGCAGTTCAAACGCACACATTCATCCTTCGAGCAAACGGAGACAAATATTTCACAAATGGCGCAGGCGATGGGCATTCCTGGCTGCCGCATCAGCAGCTTTGCTGATTGGCAGCCAGATACCATCAGCAAGCTGCTTGCATACGGAGGTCCTGCTATTGTCGAAATCGCATTGGTGGACAATAATACACCGCCGATGGGAGATAGGGTGAAATTTTTATCTTCCTTTGGAAAATAAAGGCGTTCGCCGCTAGTTTATATGCTTGAGGTCATATTTGCAGCTTTGTATCGAGCTGCCGTATTGCATCGGCAATCAATCGCATAGTACGTCCTTTAAAGCTGTCGGCAACAGGTTTTTGTTCCGGATTGATATAATAGCAATAGGATTGGGTGTTGCTACTGCCTGAATTGGTGAAGCTTGAGCAGTCTTTCGACGGCTCGTGCAGACTATAGCCAAGCTCTAGCAGGTTATCGATTAATGCGGGTGGCATATTGTTGCTGCCCGTTATTTTTTTATAATAGGCTGTTGTTAGAATTTTTACATCGCTATCTCCTTCCCCCGTATAAAGCTCGAATAAGTCCTGTTCATGGCGCAGCATCCAGCGTTCTTTGGAAAAAAGAGAAATACGGGCGTCCTCTAACTGCGACAATGCTTGAAGATTAACGCCATAAAGCTGATTGATCTTTTCTCGAAGCTCATTCGAATCAAGCAACTGTTGCCTGTCGTTTTGTCCGGATAGCCAGTTAGTCAGCAGCTGAGCCGGCTCAGGCACCAGCCCTGGCAGGTGACCAAGGGCTATGCCGTATACACTCTCCACAATTTTAAAAATACCATGTATTGTTATGGGCTTTTGCTGTTCTGTCAAGCATTGATCCATATGCTCTGTTTTTGTAATCTTCATTGAATTGCTCCTCTCCTGATTCAGAAAGCAGTTTCTAATTATTGTATATCAATAAAAGGATGAAATATAGCAAGGATTAAATTTTGGTCATTAGCGTTGGACTAATGTTCTCTGTAGATTGCCATTCATTCAACCTCCGCTCCGTGTTTCTCGAATCCGTGGCTGTTTATACGATAAATCGTACAAAATCGCTCCGTGGAGCTCAAATCCGTGGCTGTTTATACGATAAATCGTACAAAAACGCTCCGTGATCCTCAAATCTGTGGCCGTTTATACGATAAATCGTACAAAATCGCTCCGTGATTCTCAAATCCGTGGCTGTTTATACGATAAATCGTACAAAATCGCTCCGTGGTCCTCAAATCCGTGGCTGTTTATACGAATAAACGTACAAAACCGCTCCGTGGAGCTCAAATCCGTGGCCGTTTATACGAATAAACGTATAAAACGCGCACCTTCCCCCCCGGCCGCATGAAGAATCTCCTAAAGGACTTTGTACGGTATTCGTATGTGATGGCATTTTCCCATATACACATGCACTAGCGTTGCATTAATGTACTCAGCATTTTCATAACCTTCTGCTGTTATCTGCCGTTAATGGAAGAGAGCACAAGCGACGAATGCTTCAAACTTAAGACCCGAAAGGCAATGTGCTGTATCTAGTCACGAACCGATCCGACCTCTCATGTGACGAAATCCAGAATCATTTTTTGAATTTGCAGATAGACATGATGGTACGGTTTAATGCAACGCTTGTGTATTTTGGTGCTGAGTCATCCAGGCTTTTATATAAAAACAGAATATGTAATATTTTTTACAATGCGAAATTGATGCAATCTATAAAACTTTATAGATTTGTATTATTTTTTTTGCTTTTTTCAACCGCTAGAATGTGGTTATACAAAACAGATTGACAGGCAGAAGGGGAGTGGCCCAAGTGGCATTGCATATACAACAGAGGCAAATAGTCACATCAGATGCGGGAGGCAAGCAGTCGAAATCCAAGGAGATGAAACAAGCCAAAGGTTCTCAGTTCGGCGGGAGCGCTAGTCAATTTTCATCCAATCGAAAAAATAGATTTTCCAAAGGTTTGCCGGAAGGGCTTTGGGGGTATATATTTATTGCTCCGTGGCTGATCGGATTGCTCGTGTTGACGCTTGGTCCGATGCTTCAATCGCTCTATCTGTCATTAACTAATTATCATTTGCTGGAGCAGCCGAAGTGGGCGGGTTTGGCGAACTATAAAGAAATATTGATAGATGATAAAACCTTTGTACAATCGTTGGAGGTAACGTTCAAATATGTGCTGTTCTCTGTTCCGTTAAAGTTAATTTTTGCACTATTAGTGGCGATGCTGCTTTATCGTTCGATTAGAGGCATGTCTTTCTTTCGATCGGTCTATTATTTGCCGTCATTGATTGGTGGAAGTGTGGCGATCGCGGCTATTTGGCGCAATATATTCGGAATGGATGGTGCGGTCAACAAGCTGTTGGCATGGTTTGGAGTACCGCCGATGGACTGGATCAATTTGCCTGATACATCACTGACAACGTTAATTATTTTATCAGTTTGGCAGTTTGGTTCGGCGATGGTTATCTTTTTGGCTGGGCTAAAGCAAATTCCTAATGATCTGTATGAAGCCGCTGCGGTCGATGGCGCGACCAAAATCAGAATCTTTTTCAAAATTACGATTCCGATGCTGACTCCAATTATTTTGTTCAATTTGGTCATGCAGACAATCAACAGTTTTCAAATGTTTACGCAAGCCTTTGTTGTGACCAAGGGCGGTCCGATTGATTCGACGCTTGTGTATGCTTTGTATTTGTATCAAAAAGCATTTGTCTTTTTCGATATGGGGTATGCAAGTGCGCTAGCATGGATTCTTATGCTTATTATTGCGGTAGCAACAGCCTTGATCTTTATTACATCACGTAAGTGGGTGCATTATGAGAACTAATATGAATCTGTTTAGTCGGTATTTTGTGCTGATTTTGGGAAGTATATTAATGATTTATCCGATTATTGGATTGGTTGGCAGTGCTCTGAAGCCGAATGAGGAGTTTGCTCTAGGCAAGCTGCTTCCAACAGAACTGAGATGGGAAAATTTTGTTGACGGTTGGACGGCTATACCCGGCTTTACGTTTGGCACATTCTTTTTCAACTCGTTTTTTATATCAGTTCTATCGGTAATTGGGACTGTACTGTCTAGTGCAGTTGTTGCTTACGGATTTGCGAGATTAAAGTTTCCGCTCAAAGGACTTTGGTTTGCTGTACTAATGCTGACACTTATGCTGCCAGCGCAAGTCACCCTTGTTCCGCAATATATTTTATTCAAAAATTTTAACTGGATTGGTACATCACTGCCGCTCATTGTTCCGCATTACTTGGCGGTTAGCCCGTTTTTCGTATTTTTGATTATCCAATTTATTCGTGGTATTCCACGCGATTTGGATGAATCGGCCAAGATCGACGGCTGTTCTGTACCAGGTATTGCCTTTCGGATTATTTTGCCGCTCTGTGTTCCGGCATTAATTACATCTGCTATATTCAGCTTTATCTGGACTTGGGACGACTTCTTGGCTCAGCTGCTTTATTTGACCGACACATCCAAATATACCGTGCCATTGGCTTTGCGACTATTCCTTGATAACTCATCTGCTGTCACTTGGGGACCGATGTATGCGATGGCATTATTATCTGTTATTCCATGCTTTATTATTTTCATGACCTCGCAAAAATATTTTGTAGAAGGTATTGCGACCACAGGTATTAAGTAAAGAAGTAGTACGGCTATCGGTAGAACCAGGGATAAAGGAGCTGAAAAGTTTTATGCTTGAGTTGTTTATTAACAGTTAATCAACAGCTTCATGGCATCTGTGAATCCCAAACATTATGGTGAATATTGAGTATCGACTTCATTAATATTTTGTAAATGCTTCAAAATGAGCTAGCAGGGGACTTGTGCTGCTTGACAGCATTCCTTTATGCTTGTGGTTACTACTTATAAAGCTGAAGAGGGTACCAATTATGCGCAAATACAAGCGGTATGAGCAATACAAAAGAAATCCGTTCAAAGTGTTCTCGCTTCAATTCACTTTTTTTGCATCGTTTATTCTTATTTCCGGAGTGTTGATCGCGCTGCTCGGGATTACTGGCTATTATATTACCAATCAGGAGGTCGTCGATAAGACGATCTCTTCGCGCATTTTGCTTTTGGATGAAATTAATAAGCAGGTTGATTTGCAGTTGAAGACGATTGAATATGACTCTTTGGTAATTGCAAGTAATCCTCAGGTGAAACAATATTTGGAGCAGCCGGAGGCATCGTTCGAAAGAATTGGGCAAAACAATGTCATTATGGATTTGTTAAGTCGGCACAGTTATGTAAAAGAAGCGATTCACTCGGTACAGCTGTATGCCAAAAATAGCAGCACGAGTACATATAAAGGGGCCAACGGAGTGTTCCCGTATTATTTTTTGGAAAACAATGAAGACTATGAACGAATTAAAAATGCTGACTACTTATGGCTTGGTGCTCATCCTCTAGAAATCGGCTCCTATGTATCCATGCCTGATGATGTAATCAGCTTTGTTCGTAAAGTTTTATCTGCCTCTGGCGAGGAGGTTGGGATGGTTGTTTTTAATATTAATCTGCCTTATATGTATCGGCTTATATCAGGGGATAAAACAGAGGGCGCGAGATTTGTCGTTGATACAAACCGTCGATTAATTGTCGAGTCGATATCGGAAAACTCCGGATCCGGCAAGCCGCTTGCCTATGAAGGAATTGCCGAACAATTGAAAGAGGCGCTGGGTAAAACGGTAGAGGAAGCAGGACATGCAACGGCAGATTGGGAAGGGAAGCAACTGGTCATATGGAATAAGCAGCAAAGAACACAATGGACCTCTGTTGATGTCATACCTTGGGATTATATTACGCAAGGCAGCAAGCGAATTAATACGACAATTACGATTGCGGCGGTTGTTTGTGTGCTGCTTGCTATTGTGATGGCCTATGCTTTGTCGAAGCAATTTGTCAAACCGATTCAGCGGCTTGTCAAAGCGATGAGCAGCTTCAAAACAGGACAGCTCGCATCGCAGGTAAAGAATGATTATGATAACGAAATCGGCTATCTTAATCAAAATTTCAATGAGATGACCAACAATATAAAAGAACTGATTGCTGAGCTCAACGAGCAGAATAAACGGAAACGGGAAGCGGAACTACAGGTGCTGCAAGAGCAGATGAATCCTCATTTCCTTTATAATACGCTGGATATGATGAACTGGCATGCGATAGAAGCTGGAGCGGGGGATATAAGCAGGATGTTGTCCTTATTAGGTAAAATGCTTCGAATCGGCTTGTCGCAGGGCGGTACATTTATTCCGCTGGAGAAGGAGGCAGAGCATCTGCGCTGCTATATGGAGCTGCAGCAAATTCGCTACCAGGCGGCGATTCATTTTGAAATGAATATAGTGCCGGAGTTGTTTGCCTACTATGTTCCCAAGTTGACATTGCAACCGTTAGTAGAAAATTCCATCAAGCATGGCTTTCATTCCCGACGAACGGGCTGGATTGCTATTACAGCTCGTGAAGATGAGCAAGGGATTTATTTAGTGGTGGAGGACAACGGGCATGGGATGGATGTTAATGCGTTGCCTTCGTCGCGGGAGCATCATGGCTTGCGTAATATTCAGGAAAGGCTTTTGCTTTATTTTGGTCCGGCTTATGGTGTGAAAATAGAGAGCGAGCTAGGCAAGGGAACAAGGATAAGCTTGCATTTGCCAAAACTATTGACGGAGCATGCTGAAGCAAACTCGGATAATAAACGGTTGGAGGGGGAGCAGCATGATTAAAGCAGTTATTGTAGATGATGATATTTTTACATTGAACGGTTTGGAACGCTCCTTGCCCTGGGCGGAGTATGGCATTGAAGTGGCAGGAACAGCGATGGACGGACGGGAAGGGCTTGCTTTGATCCAGCAGCATCAGCCGCAATTGATTTTGACGGATTTGCATATGCCTGTGCTCAACGGTATCGAGATGCTGCAGCAATTGCGCAGTGAAGGGAATGACGCAGAAGTTATTATACTAAGTGGATATGAGGATTTTAAATTTGCTCAGTCTGCGGTAAAACTAAGGGTTAGCGATTATTTGTCCAAGCCTGCTACGATTGATGAAATTAGTAGTGTGTTGCGGACAGCGGCTGAGAAAATAAGGGCACGGCAAAAAACAACGCAAGAAGAGCAGGAGCTGAGGGAACTGCTGGATGAGCATTTGCCCCAAACACGCCAGCTTGTACTGAAGGGATTATTGGAGCCTCATTTTAGCGAGTCTGCTTTTTTTCGCAAGGCGGTGGAGCAATCCAGGCTGCAACTGGACAACGGCAGTTTTACTGTTGTTTTGCTGGAGTATGTTGTTACCAGGGAGCGGCTTGATGTAAAGAGAAGCGATATGGAGAAGTTTACTTATGCTGTTAAAAATATAGTTGACGAATTAACTGGCAGCCGGCGTGATGTTTACTTGGCGGATGCCCAACAAAATGTGATGGCGCTAATCGTCAGCTTGCCCCCGGAAATCAGACATGAGCATAGTAGAACGAGAATTCGAATTCTTGCAGGCGAAATAGCGGGAACAGTAAGCTCTTATTTGAAACTGCAGGTATGGGCGACAGTTGGCGCGACTGTCGGCTCGGTTCATCATATTTATAAATCCTACCAGCAGGCGCTTAATTTGCTCGCGGAGCGTGAAAGTGTTCGCGTGGGCGATAATGACAGCTTAGTGTTAATGGAAGAAGATTGGCCTTCCATGCAAACTGATGGGGTGCAATTTGTTAGAAGACCGATGGAGCAGTATCAGCAGTTGATTTCGGCTGTCACGGATGGTCAAAGTGAACAGGTAGAGGTAGCTATGGAAGGATTGGTAGAGTTGCTGCAAAGCCAATCGATCAAGCCAAGCGTAGCGTCACTTCGTGAAATGGCGATGCAATTGACAGGGATGCTAACGCTTGGTCTTTATAATCAGGGCGTTTTGCTGGAAGAGGCAGTACCCGAACTGCAATTGTATAAAGAGATGGAGCGAATTAGCAGTTTGGCGGATTTCAGGCATTGGTTGGAAGCGGTAATGATGCCGGTAAGTATGGAGATGAGCAGCAAAGGACTGCATAAGCATAAAAAAACAGTCGATTATATGAAACGATATGTCCAAGCCCATTATGATGAGGAAATTACATTGGATATTATTGCAGAGAAAGTGTTTCTTACCCGTAATTATTTGAGTCAAATCTTTAAACAGGTAACTGGAGAAAACTTTAATAACTATGTGACTCGCATTCGAATGGAGAAGGCGAAGGAGCTGTTAGTGTCGGGCAAATATAAGTTGTATGAGGTTGCGTTGATGGTTGGTTATAAAAATAATGCTTACTTCAGCCAACAGTTCAAAAAATATGCGGGCTGCAATCCTTCTGATTTCGCTTAATTGGTCAGTCTTATATAATAGTGATATTTTTTATAGATTTCTCTTATTTTATTAACGTCCAAAATTTCTATAATAAAGCATGTAAGCAAACAAACTATAGGGGTGACACGCATCATGCAAAAAAATACAAACCGTTTGAAGAGCATCTCTTGTTTAATAGCAGCGGTTCTGGTAATCGGATTGCTGGCAGCATGCGGTTCAAGTAACACGCCGGAAACAAAGCCGGGCAATAATACGAATAATGGCAACGGCAAAGATGGAAGCGGCAACAATGAGAAGGTGGAACTGCGCTTTTCCTGGTGGGGAAGTCAGGGACGTCATGATCGTACTTTGCAGGCAATAGAGAAATTTAATGCCAAGCATCCGAATATTGTTGTCAAGCCGGAATACTCCTCATGGGATGGTTATTGGGAGAAGCTGTCTACACAAGTAGCAGCAACAAATGAGCCTGATATTATGCAAATGAGTGTGCTTTATATTAAAGAGTATTCCGAGCGCGGAGTGCTCGCAGATTTGACAGCGTATACAGGAAAAGAACTGCGTACAGAGGATTTGAATGCTGATATTTTGAAAAATCAAGGGACAGTTGCCGACAAACTGGCTGGTATCCCGATGGCGGATAATGCTTCTGTCTTGCTGGTAAATAAGGAAATTTTCAAACAGGCTGGCATCGAGCCGCCTGCAATCGACTCCACTTGGGATGATTTGTTTGCCAAAGCGCGTGAGTTGAAAGGCAAGGTGGGCAGCGGTGTCTACGGCGTGTTTGATTCATCGCCATCACTGGAAGCATTTATGTACTATCTGTTTGCCAATGGCGACACTTTGTACAAGGATAACAAGCTTGGCTATAAGGATGATAACTTTAAAGCATGGCTGCAAATGTGGGAGGATGCACGCAAGGAAGAAATTGCTCCAACCGCGAATATGACGGCTTCATTCTTGCCACTAAGCAATGCTGATCCGAATAAAGATGCGCTGCTGAAAGGGAGCGTTGCTGTTATGGGGCCGACTTGGGTAGCGGCTTATCCAGCCTATGAAAATATTATGAAAGAAAAGGTGGATATGATTTCGTATCCGCATGCTTCGCAAACAGGCAGCGTGCTGCAAACGGCTATGTTCCTATCGGCATCTGCGAAGAGCAAGCATCCGAAGGAAGCGGCGATGTTTATCGATTTTATGGTAAATGAGGAAGAGGCTGCGGCAGTATTGGAAACAGAGCGCGGTTTGCCGGAAAATAAAAAAATACTTGAGTTTTTGGACCCTAAATTTACAGATCGTGATCGTAAAATGGTTGGCATGCTGGAGCATGTGGCAAACAGTAATCCTTCCTGGTTCGATGCAGGACCTAAAGGAGCAGGCGAAGTGACCAAGCTGTTTGAGCAGGTTGTGCAAAAACAACAGTTCAATAAATTATCGATTGATGAAGCAGTAGCAGAGTTCCGTCGTGAAGCGGATAAAATATTCGAGAAAAACAACTGATTAGCTGAGCGAGGCTAATTGGCGAATGGTGGAGGCGGCCAGGATGAGAGAGAAATCATACGCAATTATCGGGTGCCAGCATGCTCATATTGAAATTTTTATAGCAGAAATGCAAGAGCTGGGTTACACATGCAAGGGGATCTATGAGCCGGATAATAAACAGCTGGCAGGTTCAATCGCAGAGAAATATGGAATCCCTTTGACGGAGGATAAGTTAAATCTTCTTGATGATGAAACTGTGCAAATTATTGGTTGTGCGGCAATTAACAGCGAGAAAATTGATGTGATTGAATTATGCGAGCAGTATGGCAAGCATGTTATGGCGGATAAGCCGGTTGTTACGAGTGAGGATGGACTAAAGCGTCTGACAGAAGTGATTGAACGGGGAAAAATTCAGGTTGGCATGCTGCTGACAGAAAGATTCCATCCAGCTATTTATACAGTAAAGCAAGCTATCGATCAAGGCGAACTTGGCGAGATCGTCAGTGTTACGATGCGCAAGCCTCATAAGCTGAATGCCTCGCTGCGACCAGATTGGTTTTTTGATAAGCAGCTGTGCGGAGGCATTGTAATCGATCTGTTCGTGCATGATTTTGATTTGCTGCGTTGGTTTACAGGCAAAGAAATTTCACGTATTGAAGGATATGCAGGCAAAAGCATTCTGCCGGAGCACCCAAGCTTCTACAATACGGCTGCTGTGCAAGTGTTGATGGAGGATGGCAATGTAATGCAGCTCTATGCAGATTGGCATATGCCGCAGAAGAGCTGGACTTGGGGAGATGGAAGAATTTTTATAACAGGCACAAAAGGGGCAGCGGAGCTGCGTTTGGCAGGTGATCCTGCTATTTCAGCCGATCAATTTTTGTTATTTGCAACTACGCATGCTGAGGAATGGAGACAAGTTGCGATTATTCAGCCGCCTGTATCAATTAGCGAAGATTTCCTGAACAGGCTGGAGCAGTCAAGCAAACATAAAGCGAAAGCTTTTGCAGCTTCCACAGCCTCTACAGCAATTATTACACATGATGTTATATGGCAGGCTTGTCGTCATACTATCGAAGCTGATCAAGCGGTTCAGTATATGATGCAAGAGATGAAGGAGGGCGTGCAGGCATGAGTGAGGGGAACAATCTAGGGATGGAGACTGTGAAGTTTGCTATCGTGGGCTGCGGCATTATTGCTGAGGTGCATGCTGCCGGTATGTTGGCGACTCCTGAAGCTGAACTGATCGCAGTCTACGATTCCGACTCGGAAAAGGGGCAAGCTTTTGCAGCTAAGTATGGTGCCGTTTATTATGACAGCTATGAGCAATTGCTTGCTTTAGAAGAGGTGCAGGTGGTCAATATTTGCACACCAAGCGCTTTGCATCCTGACCAGACTGTAATGGCGGCGGAGGCGGGCAAGCATATTATCTGTGAAAAGCCGATCGCGATCAAGCTAGAGGATGCGCAACGGATGATTGCTGCCTGCCATCGTAATCATGTAAAGCTGTCCACGGTATTCCCGCGTCGCATGTCGCCGGCAGCCCGTTTTTTGAAGCAGTTTATTGCTGACGGGGGACTGGGCAAGCTGACGCTATGTGATGCCTGCGTCAAAATTTATCGCAGTCAGCAGTATTATGACAGTGCTGGCTGGCGTGGAACATGGGCGATGGATGGCGGAGGAGCGATGATGAATCAGGGGATTCATACAGTCGATCTGCTGCAATGGCTTGCAGGACCTGTTCGTTCGGTCTATGGCAGAGCAGAGGCGAAGCAGCGCAGCATCGAGGTGGAGGATACGGCGATTGCTCTGCTTGATTTTGAAAATGGAGCCATGGGCGTTTTGGAAATTACGACGACGGTGGAGCCGGATCAAGGACAGCGTCTGGAACTGCACGGTGACCGGGGAACGGCGATTTATACTGAGGATACGCTCACGGTGCTGTTTGCAGATGGCAAGCAAGTAGAAGTTCCGGCATTCGAGCCATTCCGCGTTTTGCCAGACGGTCATCGTATGCAAATCCGCAACATGGCGCTCGCTTTACTAAATGGGCACGAACCGGAAGTTACAGGCGAAGATGGTGTCCATGCTCTGGAAATTATTTTGGGCACATACGAATCGTCGCGTCAAAAAACAGAAGTCGAGTTCAAGACATTACGTGCCTAGAAGCACGATTTGGGATAGAGAAACGAGTGAGAGCGTCAGGTATGATAGCTTATTAGGTGAGTAGAAACCTAAGGTACTGCAGCATATTAGAAGAGGGATTGCTGACCGGTCAATTGTTGTTGACCCGTTCGACAATCCCTCTTTATTATACGGAGCTAATTACTTTGTTTGTTGTTCTGACGGTTGCCATGAGGCTGTCGATTAACTGATAACAAACAACTTAAGCATAAAACTTATTCGTCACTGCAAACAAAAATGGACTTCCGACCGCTGTTATATTCAAATTTTTTGTTTAATTGACCTTTTAAAGGTGAAAATTTGCATATAAAGGCGGACGCTATCGCTCCTACAGTTCCATTTTCGCTTTCCGTGAGCTAGCATTTTGTTTTGCTCCAAGTTGTTCACAGTTAATCGACAGTCACATCGGATGTGTTTTGCAGTTGCTCACGCAATTCGGTAGGTGAACAGCCGTAATATTCTTTGAATAGCTTCGTAAAATGTCGTGGGCTATAGTAACCGA
>JBEBPB010000035.1:0-54635 GCA_040396195.1 Paenibacillus nanensis | reverse complement strand
CCTTGCAGGCCTGTAGCTCCAGTTGCCCCGGTCGCTCCCCGATCGCCTTGTTGTCCTGTGGCTCCGTTGGACCCGGGTGCCCCTTGCAGGCCTGTAGCTCCAGTCGCCCCGGTCGCTCCCCGAGCGCCTTGTTGTCCTGTAGCTCCCGTGGCACCATCAGCACCTTTCGGTCCAGTGGCTCCCGTCGCCCCAGTTACGCCCCGATCGCCTTGTTGTCCTGTAGCCCCTGTGGCACCATCAGCACCTTTCGGTCCTGAAGCTCCAGTCGCCCCAGTTACGCCGCGATCGCCTTGTTGTCCCGTCGCCCCTGTGGCACCATCAGCACCTTTCGGTCCTGAAGCTCCAGTCGCCCCAGTTACGCCGCGATCGCCTTGTTGTCCTGTAGCCCCAGCACCATCAGCACCTTTCGGTCCAGTGGCTCCCGTAGCTCCCGTTACGCCGTGATCGCCTTGTTGTCCCGTAGCCCCTGTGGCACCATCAGCACCTTGCGATCCTGTGGCTCCCGTAGCTCCCGTTACGCCGCGATCGCCTTGTTGTCCTGTAGCCCCTGTGGCACCATCCACACCTTTCGGTCCAGTGGCTCCAGTCGCCCCAGTTACGCCCCGATCGCCTTGTTGTCCTGTAGCTCCCGTGGCACCATCTGCACCTTTCGGTCCAGTGGCTCCCGTAGCTCCCGTTACGCCGTGATCGCCTTGTTGTCCCGTAGCCCCTGTGGCACCATCCGCACCTTTTGGTCCTGTAGCCCCCGTAGCACCGGTTGCTCCTGTGACTCCCGTCAAAACATCTTCTTCAGCATCACCCAGTAATTGAAATTCTGATGGTGATTTTCCTGGTATTCCTTTAGGTTGGGATACTAACACCAAATACTTTTTTCCGTTATAAACAATAATCTGACCCTTAGAGTACATTATAGTGCCTCCCTTAATCTTGCCTCATGTTTAATTTACTGTTCGCAGTTAAATAACAACGCCATTAAATACCTGTTAAAATTTTAATTAAAGTATGTCTTTTTAAAAAATTTGAATAAGATATGGAGTGTAATATCAAATCTGGATACTGCAAAGCAGGCTCTTCTAGAACAGGCAAGCCTGCCTTATCGCCATTATTCCCTGCACCTCATCTCTTCTGGTATTTTGAATACAAGGGTGATCCACATATATATATGCAATTTTTTTTGGAGGTGCTTGTTTATCAGCCTTTAATTCAATACATTGGATTAAAATTGATAGACATAGCATGAAAAACGAGAAAATTATTGCTGTTTATAATAAAAATAACGAAAAAGAAGGAAGAAAATAAAAAAAATGAAGATGCTCTTTACAGAGCAAGAGTGAGGAGGACCCAATGAAAAAACGTGAAATCGATAGCACGATTTCACGTTTCTCTTTTATAGAAATTAGTTTTATCCAGTTTGATGCCTGTTTCTATTTAAAGTTCTGGTTGATCGACAAATTCTACCGCAGGTGTGGAAGTACCATGTACTTCAAAAATAAGAATTTCATTGTCGCCTTTTTTCAGAAGCGGTGCGGGAATATACAATGTCTTTTGCGGGCCTACATTCCAATAGCGGCCAAGATTGAAGCCGTTAATATAGACTACGCCCTTTGTCCAGCCTTCCAACTTAATGAAGGTATCAGCTGTTTCTTCAATATTCAGTGTTCCTTTATAAAACGTTGGAAGCTCACTGTTGCTGCCATTAGTCAGGTTGGAGCCTTCCATACCAGTCACGAACGACACTTGATCCACGTTATCGAGCGGCAATGTATGCATCTCCCACCCAAACAAGAACTGATTGCCGAGACGAACACCTTCTGTTATTCCTTTGCAGTCGCGCAAATATGGACCGTAGTTTGTTCTGCCCATATTTTCTACAAGCAAGGTAAGTGTTATACCTTCACGCGGTACATCAAAAGTGATCGATTCCAACTCAGCGATATCACGTTCAATTACGCCTGCATATTTGCCGTCAATATAGATGGTTGCACGGTCATGTACTTCTTGCAAGTAAAGTGTTGCATCTTTGCGTGGACCGGATACATGTGTCGTATACATAATAAAGCCATAGCTTTGTCCAAGCTTTTCCATTGTCAATGGGAATGCATTTTCGTATTTGGAGCTGATTTTATCCAGTTGACCGAATAGCGATGCGCTTTCTTCCATCTCTATTTTGCCATAAGCTTTCTTTTGGATTGGCTCTGGCAATTCCATTGGAGCTACTTTATGATATTTCTCAATAATTTTACGTACAGCATAAAACTTTTCTGTTACATCACCAGATTCAGAAAGCGGTGAATTATAGTCATAGCTGGTTACAGTAGGTTCGTATTTGGATCTGGTTATGCCGCTATGGTTGTTAGCGCCGTTATAGAAGCCAAAGTTGGTTCCGCCATGATACATATAGAAGTTAACGGAAGAACCAAGACGTAGCATATCATCAAGCACTTGTGCTGCATCGTCTGCATCACGAACGTGGTGCTCCTCACGCCAGTGATCAAACCAGCCATTCCAGAACTCCATTACCATTTTCGGCTTGTTCTGCTGATAATTCGCCAAGTTGTCGAAGGACTCTTCTGCTCTTGAACCAAAGTTCACTGTTTCCAGCACGTTATCAATCATGCCGCCTTGCAGCATATAGTCTTCCGGACCATCCGATGTGAACAACAGTACATCAACACCGCGCTGAATCATGCTGTCTCTCATATATTCCAAATATTTTTTATCGTTGCCGTAGCTTCCGTATTCGTTCTCGATTTGCATAGCAATAATCGGGCCGCCGTTCGTGCATTGCAATGGCTTCAGACGCGGCAACAGTTCGTCAAAATAAGCGTCTATTTTATCAAGGAAAGGCTGGTGGAAGCAGCGCAGTACCATATCTGAATCTGCTAGCAGCCATGCAGGCAATCCGCCGAACTCCCATTCAGCACAAATATACGGGCTAGGACGAACGATTACATGAAGCCCCAACTCGCCTGCTAGACGTATATACGCCTCAAGATCTGCGATGCCGTCGAAATTGAACTCGCCCTCGCGAGGCTCGTGCAGATTCCAGGGAACATAAGTTTCAACTGTATTAAAGCCGCCTGCTTTCAACTTTAACAAACGGTCGCGCCAGTATTCAGGCACGATACGGAAATAGTGAATGGCACCTGCCAATAGTGTAATCGGTTCGCCATTGAGTAGAAATTGATCGCCTTTGTACGTAAAAGTCGTCATTATATTCACCTCATATTTTAATATAGTATTTTTGATTCGAAACGAAACGTAGTGGTTGAAATGCAGTGTTTTTCTGGCTACTTTTGTTTAACTTTTATAGTGTGGAAAATAGTTAGGATGCCCTAATCATATTCAAAATATAGCATTTGAACAATTGTCAAAGCTTTCGATATTTTGACCAAATGTTTCGTTCGAAATGGTATACTGCAAGCAACCAGAAATGAAGAGGAGGAAGCGAAAGTGGATACGGAAATTTTATTGCCTAATATGACCTACACGGTGCAAATAACCGGCTGCCAATTTTCAATTAAGCCTCCCGGCTGGCGCTATCCTCGCCACCATCATCATTTGTTTGAGCTTTTATATTGTCAAAGCGGAGAAGTAACACAGTCTATAGAGGGCACGGAAATTATATTAAAAGCAGGCGAACTAGTGATGCTAAGACCTGGCATAAAGCATCATATGCACAATCATGCGAACAAGCCGTACCGTTTTTTTAATATTCATTTTAATATTGATGACCATGAGCTGCGTGCACTGTTCACTACACAATCCTGTGAGCATTTGAATGAGGAGCAGGTGAAGCAAACGAAGCTGCTTGGTTATATCGATGCGTTGGAGCAATTATTGCAGCAGGAACTGAAAAAGTCGAATAGATCGCGTGATCAGATAGAAAGGAAGGAGACAGAAAACTCAAGTCATATTATATTCAATGAGTCTAAAGAACAAATACATTTGCATATGGGCGGGATTGACAAACTGCTGTTTCATAATCAGGTGCTATTAATGATTAATGAGGTAGCGTTGGTGCTGCATCAACGTTCTTTTGCAATAACAAGCAAGCTGGCAACCGACAATGAAGGCAGTGGTGGTGCAGGGTCAGGCAGCAGTCGCATTCAGGTGGATGTAGCGCATGAGATCGAAGAGATGCTGCGCAACAGCACACAGGGAGTTGGAGCAGTTAATGCGATAGCCAGGCAAAAAAATCTAAGCCGCAGCCAGTGCTACAAAATATTTACGCAAGTTTATGGCATGTCCCCGCGACAATATTTGAGCCAAATAAAGCTGAATCAAGCGAAGCAAGAGCTGCTTGCAAATGACTTGTCCATTGAGACAATTGCGGCGAAGCTGGGCTTTTCCTCAGTCAGCCATTTCTCACGACAATTCAAACGGTGGACAGGAGTATCCCCTAATCAATATCGTCCAAAGCATGAAGGGACTTATGATAGTCATAAAGGAAAGTGAATATAATGAAAAAAAACAGCAACAAAGTTACTTAAACAACTCTTTTTCCACGGGAAGTATGCTATTTCTGCGTCGATGGGGTTAATTAGTATAATCCTGCTTCTTTCTCTAACAGTTGCATGCTCCAAAAGTCCCTCTGAAGTTACATCTGTCTGAGGGCTTCGTTTATTTGGAAGAATATGTGCCGGATGCGGTAATGGTGATGGGCAGCTACTACGGTGAGCAAATTTTGTTGGCGCAACGATTGAGCTGAGCCGTTTCTGGACCACAATTTTGATGTGGAATAAAAACACAATGTTGTGATGTAAAGTAATTTTGTTTTGTTCGTAACATATTCCAGTTCCTGGCGTCTAGATTACTAAATAAAAGTTTTGATTCAGCATTATCCAGTTCAGCTGATTTATAACGCTCATCTTACAAGAATTGTATACATCACGGATAATCTGCTAGGTAAATGAAGAAAGGGAGATTGTGATGCTTACTAAGCGCTTTGGGAAAAAGCGAGTCCTTGCAGCTGCGGTCATTATTTTGGCAACAGCTATTGGTGTTGCTGTTTTGTACTGGATGATGAACGAAGGAACAACTGATCCACCAGAAATAATTGATTCAGAGAGTATAGAAGCTGATCAACAAATAGTTGCTGCTCCAACATTAGCCTTCCAAACCGATACGATCCAATCATCCAGGCTATGGCAGCAAGCTGAGATTGAAATTTATGTGAGCAACAATCACTTAATGTGGAAAAATGGACAATCGCAAGAAAAGTCTCTTTATCAATGGACAGCTACGCATAGCGGCAAGGCATATGTGTATGGACAATATATGTTGCTTATCAGCGGGACTGTCACTAGTGGGCAGCAGAATCAGCCAGCGTTTGAGGATGGCAGTGCATCTCCGAGATTGCTTTCAGTCAAACTTGGAGAAGAACCATCTTTAATTGAAACTCTTCCGTTTAATATTTATCCAGAGCAAATTGATCGTATGATTTATTTAGAGGACGTTCCTTACTTTTTGATGGAGTATACAAGAGAAGATGATATAGCAAGAGTAGAGGTTTATGATCCTTAGCATCTTCAATTGTTTGGTTTTTATAATGAATGGAATATAGAAGATACAAACACATTTTATGATGCTCCGCCATCATTCTCATCATTTATTAAAGAAGCTGCTGCCATGTTAAAGCCGGAGAAACGAATTAGCTTGCAAGATACGGAATATGCGACTGTTTATCGGTTAGGTAAAGGCAGTATTTTTTACAGTAACAACGATTCGTTCAGATTAACCTATTTCTCGGATTATCAGGTAGCGGATGTGAGAAGAATCGGCAATTCACTTGGAACTACAAGTCTTTTGCTCAAACTGGCAAGTGAGGATTTGAATGAAGAGGAGAAAGTAGCATTTAGAACTGTAAACGGATTGCCTATTGTGATTCCCTATAATGATCAGCTTTGGATGGGGCATTGGACTATGGTTGAGCATGCTCGTTTGGTGCAAATCTCTGATGATGCCGTTCGGGTAATTGGAGCGGATCAGCCGATAATAAGTGACCCAGTCTCTTTCTATAAGGAGTATCCGCTTCAAGGCATGGAGCTGGTAGAGCAGACGGGATTACTTGCCCGCTTTAAAGTCGACGGTCAGGATAGGTTGCTTCACTTGGAGGATTTGGCTAATGCTGACTCCAAACGGTTAAGCGATATTTGGTCAACATGGGTGGAAAATCCGATTATTGAACAAGCTGATCCGGATCAACCTTTTGTATCTTACTCGTCTCCTGTGCTGGAGATTGATTGGAAATGCTGGCAGGAGGGCGAAGAGTGCTATACTATAGAGCCGATCCCGGATGAACTGCACCAGGCTGTAGGTGAAGTTTACTTTGCTTCAGACTACGGTTTTGCACGGACTTTCAAAAAGCTTGGTGATTATTGGTATGTGCTTGTGGAGAAGGAGCTTTACCAATATGAAAACAGCAAGCTGCAAAAACTGGGGAATATTCCAGTAACCGTGTCTGTGTCGACAGGAGAGGCATCTGGCGGCTTCGGGGCAAGAGATTTTATACAGGCAAAGGATGGCTGGTATTTTGCTGATACAGAAGGAAGCAGAGTGATTAAGTTGAATAGTCAGTTTAGGCTGGAAGCTGAGCTCCCTATTTTGTTCCCGCATCAATTAATTGCTGTTGACGATGGTTTGCGAATTATTACAATGACTTCTGAGCTGCATGTGGACTGGAATTTAAATGTGAAGCAAACAAATGAACTTAATTTTGATAAGGCATCTGGTATGACAGAACTGCAATTGCAAAATGCCGATTCCTCGTATAAAGATCAACATACTGGCATGCTATGGTATAGTCTTAACGGTAAGTTGACCCAATACAAAGAGAAAGAAAAGCAATATAGATCAATGTATATAGGATACAATATTAATTTTCACGGATCAGTACGGATTAAGCCCTACAAGGATGAAGTGCTGGTAGTGATGGATAAGCGTTTGGAACGTTTTGACCGCACAGGCAATCATATAGGAAGCATCATATATCCAAGAGCAGAGCCGGATGGTATATATGATCAAACCCCCTATGGTGAAAATTCTATTGTGCTGGATGATGAGCAAGGCATGTTATATTTGGTGCAAGGGTATCGGATATTAGGAATTGATCTTGAAACGGGGCAGGTTTCCACTGTGTTTCGACAAAACTATGCGAATATTGGTAAGCTACAGCAAAAGAACGGCAAGCTGCTGTTTTTGCTCCAATCTGATATCGAGTACGGATATATCTATTACAATCGTCATGATCCACGCAGACAATCAACTGATTTTTATACGGAACTCGTGGAAATGGATGTGCAAGATGATTATAAAGCAAAGCGATATTTGATGAAAGGCTTCTTCCATCAATTAAAACAGGGAGAAGCGGGTGAGCTTATTTTTATTCAGCCATATGTGTATTGAATATAGTAAAAACCGAGAGTGTGGGGAACTCTCGGTTTTATTATGTGGGTAAACAGGGTGCTATAAGAATAGGGCGGTTGTTTACCTGTCTATGTAAAACTGGCAAAGCCAGTGTTTTTGGAAGAAGGTTCAAAACTCTATTTGATCATGGCAAGGCTGTTGATTAACTGAGACTATGCAAGTTGACTGCAAAATTCAATCGTCACTACAAACAAAAATGGACTTCCGACCGCTGTTGTATGCAAATTTTTTACTGAATTTCACTTTTAAAGGTGAAAATTTGCATACAAAGGCGGACGCTATCGCTTCTACAGTTCCATTCTTGCTTTTCGTGATCTTTCATTTGTTTTACTCCAAATTGCCCACAGTTAATCGAAAGCCGCATGGCAATAAAACAAACTTGTTATAAGCCATCAGTAACTATATCTATGTGACTCCATTACTTTTTATTCAAAAGCCGTTGTAATTCTTCCTCAACTTTGGCATTGCGCAGCTCCTGCTGAGCGGTTGCAGGTGAAGATAGAGAAGAAGCTGAGCTATAAGGCGAAGCTGTCCTGGCGAGTTCTGAACGAGCCTCCCACTCCATGACGCGCTGTTCTATGCGATCAAATCCTCTTGCTGCTTCATTGTGATGAACATGGTGTCCGGGTGATTTGGGATGGTTGCCAGTTTGATTAATTCTTGTCACCAACTCAGCACGCTTATTTTGCATTTTTATGCGTTCCTCTTTCATCACTTCCAGCTGTACTTCCAGCTCAGCAACAGCTTGTGCCGCCAAGTCCTTCAAGCGATGATTTTCATTCATATTCTCGGCATAGACTAATTTAGCTTCCAAAGCAACACGTGCATCTGTTTCGCGTCCTTCAGCTACTGCTGTTGCAGCTTTTTCACTGTAATGATCTATCTCCGCCTGTGCGTCCTGAGCTTTTGCCGTCATTATTTTTTCTTGAACCTTTTGGTTCTCAATCAGGCGTTCTGTTTTGGCGATTTCTTCGTCCATATCTCTCAAATAATGATTCAGCATTGTTTCCGGGTTCTCTATTTTATCCAAAACCTCATTTGCAGCTGCTCTGGTCATATCAACAACTCGTTTTAAAATTCCCATAAGTAATCTCTCCTATTATTAATAGTTATAGTGATCTTGAAAATGAATATTCGGCGCTGGCTCTTTTGGTACGAAGAATGAGACAATAAAGTAAGCAAGCAGTGCTGCGCCATGTGTGATGAAAACTGCGACAATAAGTAGAATGCGGACAATGTTTGGATCGATTTGAAAATATTCTCCTATGCCTCCGCATAGTCCGGTTATTTTGCGGTTTAGTACAGAACGATATAGTTTTCTCAGAAGGACTCATCCTTTCTCTTTCCTATATTTAAAGGGTGATCGATCGATTTGATACATTTATTGTACGAAATGATGCAGGGTATTAGTAACGGTCCGCAGACGGTTTCTTATACTGGCCTTAAGTAGGGGAGGGACTGGACGGTTGTCGAGGTGTGATGCGTTTTAGCAAGTAAAAAAACATTGTGACGTAAATTTCCTAAAACCTACATACAGTAGAAGAAGTTAAGCTATAATGTAAAAATAAGGGTGTGCCTTGATGTGCTTGGTGTACCTTGAGACTTAAATGATACAGCCTTGGAGGTTGGTGTAAGTTATGAGAAATTGGGAAGATCGCGTGCTCGGTTTAGAGCGGCGCATCTATGAATTGGAGGAAGAGGTTGCAAGGCTGCGGCATACTTCTGGTCAAAATCCTGTCAACAAGTCAGCTTCTGATCAGCAAACAAACTCGCAGCATCCTCCGCAAGCAAGAAAGGAGAACAATTATAGCGAAGGGCATAGCTATGGAGACAACAGGATGCAGTCGCCTCCGCCCCCGCCGCTGAACAACCAGCAGTCTTTTTCCGGAATGTCAGCTAGCGCAGAGGGCGGCTACAATCAGGCATTCCAGCAGGGGGATCCGGGGCAACAGCGTCAGGGACAACAGAGTGCCCCGCCTAGACCACCGTACAACTACAATGCAGGAGGGGGACCGCAAGTTCCTCCGTATGCTGCTCATCCCGGGAATCAAAGGCATGCACAAGGGCAGATACCGCCTTATCCGGGTGGAGCAGGCGGAGGGGGGATGCAGCCGTCTCCCGATAGAGGGACGGAGAGTCTTGAGACTAAGCTGGCAAGAGTATGGCTGCCTCGTGTTTTTATTGTTGTGTTGCTGCTAGGTGTTTTATGGGGATTTCTTGCCATCGTAGCGAACGGTTATCTTTCACAGGAGCTGCGCTGCTTACTCGGTGTCCTGTTAGCTACTGGAATGTATATTTACGGTTCGCATCAAGTAAAAAATCAACGTCCAGGTATAGGCATGGTGCTTATTGGCGGGTCCACCGGTGTCTACCTGTTATCTGTATCAGCGGCTCACTTGCTGTATAACATCATTAATATACCGGTTGCGATTCTCTTATATGCGGCTGTACTTGCCTTGATTATGTACAGCGCTTTTAGATGGAAGTCTCAAACTTTAATGATCGTTACTATTTTAGCGGGCTACTTGATGCCGTTTTTGGCAGCGGCTGAGCAAACGAATGGCGTGTTATTTGTAATTTACAGTCTAGTATTCTCGGTTACAATGCTGGCTATATCTCGTCGATTTTTTTATTCGGCTGCTTACTGGCTGGCATTCATACTGCTTCAATTCTCTATGCTGATAGGTTTAGGATTTGATTATGTAACGGAGCAAGGAGTAGTTATTGCGGCGGCATTTGTGCAGCATATTGCCATTTTTATCTTTTTTGTACTTGATAAACGTCTAAGAAGCGACCTGTCGGCGCTCCAGTTTATATCGTTTTTATTTACCGTGTTGTGGACGTTCCTGTTATATAGAGAGGTACATCAATCGTTATATGCCGGATTGCTTTTGTTTGTTATTCTACTCTATACTGCTGCTGTTATTGGCTTTATAAAAAAATCCGAATCGGAAAAAGATCATTCGGACAACTGGCAGCTAAGAGTCGATATTAGTTCTGTTATTGTTACGGCTGCTATCATGCTTCTTAGTGCGCACTGGATGAAGTCCAGCTATTGGTTGCCGGCATGGCTGATGGAAGGTACAATTGCAATAATTGTCGGGTATCAACTTCGCTGCATGCTGCAAAAAATGGCAGGTACTATCATAACAGTGTTCACTGCTATTATTATAATTGGTGATTTACCGAGTGAAATCTTATCACCAGAAATGCTGGGCTGGACTGTTTTATTAATTAGCATGCCTATTTTATATTGGGTATTACAGAAGTTCCATAATCGGGATCTTGAGGAACTTGCGAATAAGGACGATAGATTATATCATCAGCGGCAGCAGACTATCAAGACAATGGGATCATTCCTGCTATGGGCGGAAGCTGCGTTTGGTCTGGCGTATTTATCGCTTATTGTGTCAATCGCATCAAAAGGGATGGATATAGATATTCGGCATTTCACATTGTCGGGTGCATGGCTTGTTTATGCAGCGGGAGCAATTATTATCGGGATCGCAGCCAAGCAACCAAAGGCAAGACTGACGGGGATGTTCTTTTTATTCGTTATTTTGTTGAAGGTAATTATTGTTGATGTTCCGGATATTTCATTAGCCGTTAGAGCTATTTTGTTTATTGTACTAGGCGGTGTAGGGATTGTTGTTTCCAGACTCTTGTATACCAGTAGGGAAGAGAAGAAAACGCAATAATAGAAACCGTAGCCTGATCTGTGACGTAATAAGGGTAGAACCATTTGAAATTTTAGGAGGCTGGGTAGTGTGCTGGTAACAACAACACCGACTGTTGAAGGGTATCCTGTCAAACAATATATAGGTATTGTAACGGGTGAGGTTATTATGGGCGCGAACGTAGTTCGTGATTTTATGGCGTCGATTACTGATTTCGTAGGTGGACGTTCCGGTGCATATGAAAGCAAGTTGCAAGAGGCTCGTGAAGCGGCTATTGCTGAAATGAAGAATCAGGCAACGAATCTTGGCGGCAATGCGATTGTTGGCGTAGACGTTGACTATGAGGTAATCCGCGATGGCATGCTGATGGTTGCGGTTAGTGGAACAGCTGTTATTCTGTAAATAGGTAATTAAGGTATTGAGGAACCTTCCTATCCGCTGCTGAAGCGGGAATGGAGGTTCCTTTTTTCATAGCTTTTATAAATGATTGTTTTTTCGAAAAATGGATGGTGCGACTCCCGTTTTGCTAGAAAATGCCCGACTGAAGTAAAAGCCGTTATCATACCCGCAGCGCTGTGCAATTTCTTCTATGGTCAGATCGGTTTGCACTAGCAGATTGCGGGCCTTAGCCATACGAATAGACGTGACATATTCACCTGGAGTCGCCAAATACTGTGATTGAAAGCGGCGAGTGAATTGTACAGCGCTAAGTCCAAGCTCATATGCTAAATCCTTTAGTTTGAATTTTTGTAATGCCCGCTCTTGAATATATCGTTCTGCTTTTTTCATAAGCGAATCGGTTGGAAGTGCTTTTTGCACAGCTTGCTGTTCTTGTTCCCATATGAATATAGTCAAAAGATCATGAATTAAGTATTGTTTGCGCTCAAGAAAGGGCTGTTCGCGCTCTTGCCAGATCGGCTTTAGTTGATGAAGTGTAGAAAAGAAGCGCTGCTGGTCCTGCAAGGTTCTTTTCCCTTGTTTAAAACTTGCCAGGCTGGTCGTTATTCCTGAGTAAAAAATAGGCATGGTAAAGGTGATCGCAAAAAAAGTAAGCGTCTCAATTGCGGAGCGTTCGAAAATAGTATGCGGGGAGCAGAATACAATATCGCCACGCTCCGCTATTCCGCTTTCTCTGTCTATGTTGTAGTAGAACCGTCCCTTCTCCACCATAAATAAAATCCAGTCGCTATAAGAATCTGTTTTTAGCAGAAATTGCTGTTTATTTTGCCAATAGTAAATGTTTTTAATAATTGGAGCTTTTGAATCAGAGCTGTTGAATGTCATGCAGGACCTCCCTCATGTTAAACGACAGTTGATGAAATAAAGTATAAATAGATGATAGCTTATTGAATGTGAAAAGGAAACGGTTTTATTTATGATGAAATTACGTATAAATTATCTATTAAGGAAGGGGTAGCAAAATGAGATTTGAGACGGTAAAAACCGATGTGACGGTTATAGGCGGCGGCTTGGCAGGTGTTTGTGCAGCAATTGCAGCTGCTCGTGAAGGCAGTACAGTGGCCCTGGTACAAAATCGACCTGTACTTGGCGGCAATTCCAGTAGCGAGGTGAGGGTATGGGTATGTGGCGCGACGGCGGCAGGGAAGCATCGTTATGCTCGTGAAACAGGAATTATGGGTGAGCTGTACTTGGAAAATCAGTTTCGCAATCCTGACGGCAACCCGTATTATTGGGATTTAGTTATGCTGGACGCTATTAAAGCCGAAGCCAATATTCAGTTGTTTCTCAATACCGATGTGCATGAATTGGAGGCGGACGGTCCGCAGCAGAAACGAATCATCCGCTCTGTTACGGGATGGATGCAGGGCTCGGAACGTAAAATTCGTTTTGAAAGCGCCATCTATATGGATTGTACGGGCGATGGGCTGATTGGTTTTCTGGCTGGAGCGGAATTCCGTATTGGGCGTGAGGCCAGAGACGTATACAACGAGGAGTGGGCACCGGAGATAGCAGATGAAATAACGCTCGGCAGCACTATGCTTTTTTACTCGAAGGATGCGGGGCAGCCTGTAAAATTTGTACCCCCATCATTCGCCAAAGACATCATGCAAACACCTATACCTGAGCATCGCATTATTAAGGCAGGGGATTCAGGCTGTCATTATTGGTGGATCGAGTGGGGCGGTGAACAGGATACTGTCCATAATAATGAAGAAATTCGCGATGAGCTATGGGCGGTCATTTATGGCATTTGGGACTATATTAAAAATTCAGGGAAATTCGATGCCGATCATATGACGTTGGAATGGGTAGGCTCTATTCCTGGCAAGCGTGAATACCGCAGACTGATCGGTGATTATGTATTAACGCAAAATGATATTATGGCTCAGCAGCCATTCGAGGACAGGGTGGCATTTGGCGGCTGGTCGATCGACTTGCATCCGCCACAGGGCATGTATGCGACAGATAGCGGATCGAAGCATATGTTTTCAAACGGCATTTACCATATTCCCTTCCGCAGCTTGTATTCTGTCAATGTAGCGAATATGTTGATGGCTGGCAGAAATATAAGTGCATCGCATGTTGCGTTCGGAACGACAAGAGTCATGGCAACCTGCGCCGTAATGGGAGAAGCAGCAGGAACGGCAGCTGCCCTTTGTGTGCAAATGGGAGTTGAGCCGCGCCGTTTATATGAGGAGCATATCCAGCAGTTGCAGCAAACCTTGCTTCGCCGGGATGCATCTATAATTGGACTGACGAATATGGATAGTCAGGATTTGGCGAAACAAGCTAAGGTGACCGCCTCCAGCGAACTGCAGTACATTGCTGTTGAGGAAGCTGATGAAAGACTGCCTTTGGATAGTGATAAGGCAATATTGTTTCCGGTTCATCCGGAAATGAGCGGCTTGGAACTGCTGGTTTCAAGTGAAGAGGAAACGGTGCTGCATATAGAGCTGTGGAGCACAGATCGGGGCGAGAATTATGTTCCTGTGCATAGTCTGGCGAAGACTGAAATTCAACTTCGCAAAGGACAATGTTACTGGGCACCGGTTAGTCTTAGCTGGCAGCCGGAGCAGCCGTGCAATGCTTTTGTTATTATACGACAGCAGCCTGGAGTATCCTTGCATTGGTCGAACAAGCCGCTCACGGGGGTGCTTTCCTTTGAAAGAAGTGAGCTGCCAGCCGTTGATATGATGCTTGAGAATGTGACCAGCAGTCAGTTAGTAACGCAGTGGCGTATGAAGCGCGGCGATCGCAAAGTGATCTGTTTTAGAGTAAATAACTATACAGAAGCTTATGCTGCCCAAAATGCAATCGACGGATTTTTACGACCGTTTGCAGGCCCTCACATGTGGGTTTCTGAACCTATGAAGGACAATGAGTCAGAGTGGATTCAGCTAAGCTGGCAGAAACCAATTGATATTCAAGAGATGCAGCTTGTTTGGAATGATGATGTCAATGAATATTTTAATAATCTGCATTTCTATCGCACACCGTTTGAAATTATGCCAGAGCTGGTAAAGGACTACGATATTGAGGTGCTTCAAGAGGGAAGCTGGCAGAAAGTTATTCACAAGAAAGAAAATCGCCAAAGAAAAAACAGCCATTTTGTTAAGGAATCAAATGTGACAGCACTTAGAGTGAAAATTAATCAGACCAACGGCAGCGAACGAGCAGAATTAATTGAGTTACGTGTATATTAAAAGAAGGGAAAAGCAGTTGTCCACTGTGGATAACTGCTTTTTACTATTATAAACGGCAGGCAGGTCGGGTTGGCTGCACACCAAAAAGTTATTCAAATACTTGTGAACAGACTGTTGATAAATATTGGTATTATGTGCACAACTTATTGTTTTCTGTGAATAAATCTGTGGATATGTTTACAATGTCATTTTAGTTACCCAGATTCTTCACTCGGCTGGGGGGAGGTGCGCGTTTTGTACGATTTCTCGTATAAATCTCCCCGGAAATGGTGTCTCCGAAGCATTTTTGTACGATTTATCGTATAAAAGGATTATCATCTAAAAATTAGCACTTTGTACAGCGTTGAATTCTTGATAGAACTGAAAAATTTAAGAATATAAAAAAATAGAAATACAACACAGTGATAAAATATAGTTCTAAGTACCTAATAGAATATTGGGTTAAGCGTTTTAAAGGTGAAAATATGATTTTTATCCAAAATAAAACAGTACTTAAAGCACGGTTTTAAAACGAACAAATGTGCTACTATCGAAAAGTATGAAAAAGTGCATCATAAAAAATGGAATTTAACTAGTGGAGGTAAGTCAATGCGTTCGTTAAAAGTGTTTCTTAGTACAATAGTGGTGTTTTTACTGGCCGTGAATACTGCATTCGCAGATGAGGCAGGTTTTCAGCCAAATTTTATAGAGGGCGGACAAACTGTAAAGATTGGCGACTTGTCTGAAATTGATTTGGATGAATCCCTTCTATTATTGGATAAGTCTGATACAATCGAGATTCAACAGTATTTCGGTAATTTGCCAACAGGGAATGAAATCGGAAGTATTTTTCCTGAGTCTGAAGCAGAAGACTGGTTTGTTTTATTTGAGTATGAGGAAGTAGGTCATGTCTCGGATAAAGAAAAAAATAAGATCGACGCCAAGAAATTGTTGAAGAGCTATCAGGAAGGTACAGCTGCAGCTAATGAGGGACGTCCCGAAGAAGAGCATCTTTACGTAACAGGCTGGCATACAGAGCCGTTCTATAATGAAGCGGACAGCACTTTGGAGTGGGCATTGCTTGCTGAAGACTACCAAAAGAATCAAATTATTAACTATAACGTGCGTATTTTGACGCGCCAAGGCTTTGTATCTGTATTGTTAGTAACTGGCTTAGACACACTGGACACTGACATTGCTACTATGAAAAATCTAATATTACCTAAATACAAAATTGTAGAGGGTTCGCAATATGATGATTTCGATCCAAAAACAGACAAAAAGTCTGATGTCGGCTTGGCTGGTTTGATTTTGGGCGGAGCTGGTCTTGTGGCAGCGAAAAAAGCAGGATTAATTGGCTTGATTCTTATATTTGTGAAAAAGTTCTGGTTTTTGGTAGTAGCTATACCGGTCGCGCTTTTTGGCTGGATTAAGAGAAGAATGCGCAACAAGAAAGAAGAGGAGCAGGACAACTATACAGCTTACGGTTCCGACCAGCAGCCCAATAATGATTCAAGTTCCTCGCCGTATACGAATAATAGTTCAGATCAAACGTTCAATAACGATTCAAAATAATAAGCTCAACGGATAAAGAAACAGCTGTCCCCAACAGTTAACCTGAAATATGAGACGCTGAAAACAGCAAAATAAGGTGACATTCGAATTAAATCAGGGAGCTAAGCGATCAATACTCGCTTAGCCCCCTGGTTTTTTTGCATCTATAGTTACTTTTTCGAGCAGATTGTGGGCGGCAAGCCTAAGCCCCCCAACCTCCAGGCTTATTTTTGGTCAGCCTCATAGAAGGAATCGTTTAAACCTCAGTTGTTCTTCACATCACCCAATACAGACCTCTGTTTGATCATTCGCCTCATGGTCAAGGCATTGCCTTCTTCTTACGAAGCTTTTACTTTGTTTTGCTGAGAATTTATTTCCTCAAGTATTTAAATGATGTATCTTTCAATTAAATTGAGAGCATACTTTATTACAGTCAATATATAATTTTTACTAACTGCTATGGATAGGATGATTCTCGATGTTTTCTTTTTTTAAGCTGCTGAAAGGGATACATAAATCAAAATATCAAAAATCAAAAGATCCTGTCAGTTCTCTTGAGATTGCCCCTCTCAGCATCACATTATATGCTAACCTCGACAATGTTAAGCAGTTGTTTAATTTGACTCCTGATTTAATAATCAGAACTATCTCAATGGGTCAGGCAAGAAATTCAGCAGCACTTGTATACCTAAGCAGTCTAGTTAATAAGGACTTGATTAGTAATCATATTTTGCGTGAACTAATCCATTGCACTCCAGATAAGCAATCTGGGATTAATGTTATGGTAAGTGCAGGCGATTATAGTGTGGAAACGGAATGGAAGCAGATCGTGCAAGCGATCCTTCAGGGAGACAGTGTGCTCTTTGTGGATGGGCTGCCCAATGTTTATATTTTTGATACAAAAGGCTGGCCGCAAAGAGCGATTGAAGATTCAGCTGTTGAAGCATCACTGCGGGGAGCACATCAAGGCTTCGTTGAAACTGGGATTCAAAATATTGCACTAATTCGCAGATATATCCCTAATCTGCACTTAAAAATTAAAGAATATACCATAGGTGAGCGCGGGAAAACAAAAATATCCATCTTATATTTGGCAGACGTAGCCAATCCAGAAATTCTCGAGAAGCTTGAAACAAAAATCAATCAAATTCAAACGGATGCTGTTCTGAATACAGGCGAGCTGGTTGAATTTATTGAAGATCATCCGTACTCACCCTTCCCGCAATTTCTTCTCACAGAGAGGCCTGATACGGTAGCTTCTCATCTCCTTCAAGGGAGGTTTGCTGTCGTTGTGGATCTCTCTCCTAACGTATTGATTGCTCCAGCAACTTTTGTTTCCTTTTTTCAAAGTATTGACGATTATAGCACTCGCTGGTTAATCGCCTCCTTTATTCGCAGTCTTCGTTTTCTAGCATTAATTATTGCTTTATTTCTACCTGCAATGTACATTGCGCTTATTTCTTTTAATTACGAGGTTATTCCTATGCAGTTCATTCTTTCGATTGCCGAGACAAGAGCGCGAGTTCCTTTCCCTCCTATTATGGAAGCCATACTAATGGAGGTAACGATTGAAATGATGAGGGAAGCAGGTATTCGACTGCCAGCTCCAATTGGTCAAACCGTTGGCATTGTAGGCGGCATCATAATTGGTCAGGCTGCTGTCCAGGCTGGTATCGTCAGCAACATCATGGTCATTGTTGTAGCCTCAACTGCCATCGCCTCTTTTATTATTCCTAACTATGATATGGGGGCGTCTCTTCGGCTCCTTCGATTTCCAATAATGCTGGTTGCATCCATGTTCGGATTGGTAGGCATCATCTGCAGCGCGATTGCTTTAGCCGCTCATTTTGTGACACTTGAGTCATTAGGGACTCCCTATGCAAGCCCTCTTGCACCGTGGAGATTTACCGATATGAAAGATGTATTTGTTCGCTTTCCTCGATGGGCAATGAAGCGTCGCCCAACAAATTCAAGACCTGTGCAATCGGATAGATTGGATAATTCTTCGGAAGGGAAAACTTATGAAAAGAAATACGTTAAATGATATCACCTTAATGCAGTTTATTTTTATTATACACGGAGCTCAGATTGGGACAGGGATATTTTCATTACCTATGGAGCTGGCTACTAAAGCAGGGACGGATGGATGGATGACTCTTATTATCGGTTGGTGTTGCAATATAATCAGCAGCATTCTGATCATACAAACACTCAAAAAATTTCCAAACGACACATTAGCTGATTTGTTGCCCCGTTTTTTTGGGAAATTATTGGGTAAGGTTCTTATAATTCCGTTCATTTTTTATTTTGCATTCTTTATCTGGACAATTCTCTCCGTTACAGTACTATTTATCAAACATTGGTTTTTACCGATGACCCCAGATTATATTATTGTCGCTTTGCTACTTGCAGCAGGATATACGATTGCAAGCAACGGTGTCCGTGTATTGGGACGCTTTAATGAATTGGTTTTCTATATCATGCTCTGGATGCCTTTCGTGCTTTTAATTCCTTTGAAAGACAGCCATTGGATTCATCTGTTGCCGGTATTTAAAGAAGGCTGGAAGCCAATTTTTCAAGGTTTGGAAACGACAATTTTATCTTTTCTAGGTTTTGAAATGGTGTTTTTTATATATCCTTTTTTACAAAAAAAGCAATTGGCTATTCGCGGTATCGTTATTGCCAACACGCTGACCTTGTTCACTTATTTGGGAATCACTTTAATTTGCTTTGCATATTTCAGCCCTGACGAAATCACGAACTATAATCAGCCTTTGCTTAACTTGTTAAAAGTCATCGAATTTAGTTTTCTTGAACGCTTCGATATGATCTTTTTGGTTTTTTATCTTTTCATTATTGCGACTGCGTGGCTGCCAAACGCGTTAGCAACAATCGTAAGTGCAGAGAAATTATTAGAAAAAGAAAACCATTCTTTATATACTGTCGTGTTCTTTGTTTTAATCATTGTACTTGTTTTTGCTTTGCATCCTTCATGGAATCAAACTCAACTTTGGCAGCAATTAGTAAGTAAAATGGGAATAAGTCTGGCTTACGTTTTTCCGATTTTCTTATTTGTATACGCTCATTTCTATACTCGATACCGAAAGAGTGGATCTTGATGAAACGCTTTATTTTGCTTTGTTTGTTCCTATCGTCCTCAGTTCTTCCTGGCTGTTCGGATAGAATCAATATTGAGGACATCTCGCTCCCCTTATTAATAGGCATTGATCTTGATGAGGAGAATCACCTTGTTATTTCATCATCGAGTCCGATATTTGATAAAGAAGCGAAAGAAAAGGAAGAGAGTACTTCCGTTCATGCAATAACTTTTCGCGAGTCGAGAGACGAATTTGATGCCACAATCACTGCTATAACGAGTAGAGGGAAAGTCCAAGCGCTGCTTATTGGAAAACGAGTGCTTATGCACAAAAATTGGCTTTCTCTTTTGGATACGATTTATAGAGATGGAAAAAATACAGTTATGTCGCGTGTCGTTCTTGTAGATGGTCCGGTTTCTGAGATTGTTAATTTTATGCCGAAAGATAAACCGCGGCTCCCTTTATATTTGTTAAAACTGATTGATACCGCTCACCACCGGAATATTACTGTGATCACGACTCTACAAGAGCTTAATCGTCAATATATGGATAAGGGATTAACTCCCAGCATTACAGAATTGAAAAAAGATGGACAACTTAAGGTGACGGGCACGTCGCTTTTAAGTAAGACTGGTAAATACAAGCTATCCCTTAACGCTAAAGAAAGCAAATTACTAAGAATCTTGCAGCATGAAACCGATGGAGAATTTACTTTTTCGATCGGTCTCCCTATCCAGGCGGATGAGAGAGATTTCAATGAAAATATGATAAGCTTTCTGACTGAGGGTATTTCTGTCAAGACAAAGACTAAGCATAATGATGACAAGTTTATATTCAATATTGCGGTTAAGATGAGAATTGCAATAAAGGAACGCCTTTTCCCCTACGATATTATGCATGAAACCCCTGAATTAGAAAAGGAAATTCAAGACGAGCTTCGAATGCAATTTGTACAGTTAGTTGGAAAAATCCAAAAAGCTAAGATTGATCCAATTGGGCTTGGTTTATATGCCAGAGCGTACGAGTACTCTGAATGGAAAAAAGTTCAGGATAAATGGGGTGAGACCCTATCCAAGGCGGAAGTGAATGTTAAAGTTGACGTGAAAATTCAATCAAGCGGCACGATGAAGTAAAAAACAAACTCGGTCACATCAAGGGCAAACGGTCGTTCCAGAAGTTCTTCTTGCGGGTTTATACGGGGTTGGAGTTTTATAAAAAGGCTGGACAGAAAACTTTATGTTTTTTTGTCCAGCCTTTTTATTTTAGGGACTTATGGCTCCTTTTTGTTGGATAAAAACGAAAGACTGGATGAATCTTGCTCTTATTCGTCAAAGAAACAGGTTTTTCGGCAAGAGGGATAAGCTTTATGGTAAAATACTACTTAATAGAGTTAGAAAATTGCGGATAAAAGCAGGTGAGCGCAATGAAGAGATGGAAGAGACTGCTAGCTGTTATGTTCATTACAAGTTGTTTTATTACTTTTGGGAAAGAACTGACTGTTAAGGCAGATTTTATAGATCGGGTAAAGGATATTTATGAGGTGCCTGATCGTGTAGAAAATATGTATCAGCGCTACGAGGCGACTAAGGCGATGATGGAGCGTCAATTAGCTGAGCAGATGGAGCAGCTTGAGTTGTCGCGCCAGCAGGCAGAGCAGTTGCTGCAAACGCAAGAGGAATTAAAGGAAACGAATGATTACTATAGGGAACAGAATGAATATTATCGACAAAAATCAGAGATGCTTGCCGCAGAGAATGAAAATCTATTGCTCAAAATGGAGCAAGTAGAGCAAAGCAAGAAATCTTTTTTTCAAAAGCTGGCAACAGTAATCGGCAGTATAATCGGGTTGTTTGTGCTGTATGCCATCGCTGTAAGAGTATGGCGCTATATGGTATGGAGAAGACAAGGCCGAACATCATCTGTATGGAACATTAGAAAAAGCGATAGTCGCTCCAAACGAGGGAAGGTGCCGCTGAATTGAAGATTACTGCACCTCCGCCGATCGGACATGTACGAGTACAGCTTGATGAGGAGGAGACTTTGCATGTGCTTCACTCCAAGTCTATTGTTGCTTACCAGGGATTGCCGCGCAGTCGCGAGGATAAACTGATGGATATAGGGGGCGTATTTCGCAAGAAAAAATGGATTCGCTCCAAGCTGCAAGGACCGTCCACTTTTGTTCTCGGGCTGCCTGCCGGGTTTTCGATGGAGGCGTTTGAAATTCCGGAGGAAAGTCATCTGCTGTTCGATTTTAGACATGTTGTATTCTTTTCTGACGGGATGAGTTTTAGAAGTAAAGTTTTGAAGTTGAAAACTGCCTGGATTACACGAGAATTTATTAGAATTAAATTTTCTGGTCCAGGGAAGCTGGGAATTATTACTGCAGGAGATATTACCACCGTTCAGCTTGATCCGGAAATTCCGCTGTTTGTGGATACAAGTGCTTTAATTGCTTATCCGGAGGACGCCGCTATTAAGCTTTCCGTTTATGGAAATTCTTTGGCAAGCCAGCATATGAATGTGCAGTGGGAGCTTACAGGAAGCGGGCCTGTTCTTATTCAAACGGGCTCACTTGATCGCCAGCTAGAGGAAAAAATGAAGGATGACGGATGGATTAAAAGATTGTTGCGTGAAGTATTACCCTTTGGCGGTGTATATATTAAATAGAAAAAGGAGTGCATGGGTATGAAATACAGACGTTTGGGCAAAACAGAGTTGGAGATTTCGGTAATTGGTCTTGGTACTTGGCAATTCGGCGGAGAATGGGGCAAACAATATGAGCAAGCTGAAGTAGATGCGATACTCGATAAGGGGCAGGCGCTGGGTATTAATTTTATTGATACGGCAGAATGCTATGGCGATCATTTATCCGAGGCATTGATTGGCGATTATATGACGCGTCGCAATCGGGAGGACTGGGTTATTGCAACCAAATTTGGTCACTTGTATCATGAGAGGTTTACTCGTACAGATGCTTATGCTCCGCAAGATGTAGTAAAGCAATTGGATGCTTCATTAAAGGCGTTGCAAACAGACTATATTGATTTGTATCAATTTCACTCTGGTCCGGATCATGTTTTTGATAATGATGAGCTGTGGACAGTGCTTGACAAGCAGGTGCAAGCAGGGAAAATTCGCCACCTGGGTCTTTCGCTAAATAAAAGCGCCAGCATGCATCAAACCGATAGAGCTACAGATATAGGAGCAAAAGTAATTCAGGTAGTCTATAATCGCCTCGATCGTTTGCCGGAGGAGAAAGTATTTCCTTCATGTCAGCGTCAAGATTTGGGCGTATTGGCAAGAGTTCCGCTAGCGAGCGGTTATCTGAGTGGCAAATATAAGCCGGGTGCCGTCTTTGATGAGACGGATGTGCGTCATCGTCATGATCTTGCCGAGGTGCGGCAAAAGCTGATGGAGGTTGAACGCATACAGCGTGAAGAGCTTCCAGAAGGAATGGATATGGCAAGCTGGGCATTGGCATGGTGTTTGAAGAATGAGACGGTTACTGCTGTTATACCGGGCTGCAAGGACCCAAGCCAAGTGGAAGCAAACGCAAGAGCAGCATCAATCGTTTAACCTTGATCTAAACAATCGGATTCAGCGGTTCTCCGAAGAGGGACTGCGACATGAATCCGATTTTTTGTTATGCGGGAAAAGCGGTATTAGGTATTTGGATAGAGAAAATATGTTTCTACAAAGGAAAATAAGCTCATCAAATTGGCGCAAATATTAAAAAATTGAACGGTTATGACCGATATAATAAGTAAAAGGTAATAACTGACTGGAAAAAAAGGAGGAAAAATACAGGAAGTATGAGAAATCTAGTTTTATTTTGAAGTGCTCCGGCTTGCCAGGCATGTCCTCTTAAGTTTTTGTTCATCGAAGTAAATAAAGCAGGACTATATTATCCCCATCTGCAAGTTTGTATGCTAATCTGTCAACAAATCGCAATGAGTATAAACCAGGACTTTGAGTCTATTAAAATTGTTAATTAATAAGCATTAAGTATCACAAAATTGAAAAATCAAGTATAATTATTTACTGGGATACGAAGGAAGGAACACTATTTATATTTTTTAATAATATAAATAGAGCTGCTTTGAAAACTATTAAGCCGTGCCAAATAATAGATTGCCCAAGAAGTGAGCAGAATAGCAGATCGTATTGCAACACGGAACGAAATTGTCTCTATATACTAGTATTGATTTTACATAAACGGCTGTTGGTCTTGTTAACGACCCTTTGCTCAACAAAACGGCTGAATCCACTATAGTTTAAAGCCGCGCTCACTAATGCTGAAGGGACAGCGAATTTTTGGCAAATGATATCGTTGCACTTCTTCAAACACAATCATACTGCATTGCAATAAAGAAATTAGCTTGTTATGTCTGTATTTTGCGCGTGATAAAACATAGCTTTCAACAGATGCAAAATGCTCATGTAAAATGGAGTGTGGGGAATGGAAGAATTAAAAAAATCGAAATTGTTGCTTGCTGGCGCACAGGATTACGGTATGATCTCGCTTGAGCAAGAGTTGAAACAAGCAGGATTTGTTTATGTTCGAACCGTAGTGGATGCCAGGGAAACTATACAGCTGCTCAATAGTTACCAGCCGGATATACTTTTCCTGAACGGACAGACAACAAAGGATGAAACGGAACAAACTCTGCGCAACATTCGTGAGCGGGCGGGAAATAAGATTTTTTTGCCGATTGTAATCATTGCAGATAACATGGCATCAGATGAGAAGTATAAGTTGCTGAATGCGGGGGCCAATGAATTTATATCGATGCCCTTTGATCAGGTGGAAGTTTTTTTGAGAATTATTAATTTGCTGCGAACAAGAAGATTGCAATATTCCTTGCAGCAGTATGATGCTCAATTAGAAGAAAAGGTATTGCAGCGTACAGAAGAATTGCAGCATGCTAAGTTTGAAATATTGGATTTGCTTGGTCGGGCTGCGGAGTATCGGGATGATATGACTGGTCAGCATACGCAAAGGGTGGGCTGGCTCTCTGGTAAAATCGCTGCCTACATGAATTTGCCGGAACATCAGGTTGAGATGATTCGCATGGCAGCGCCTCTGCATGATATAGGTAAAATTGGCATACCTGATGCTGTATTGCTAAAACCGGGTAGATTTGAAGAGGCGGAATTTGAAGTTATGAAGACTCATACTGTAATCGGGCATCGAATTTTGGAAGGTACCTCATTCAGTGTATTGCAGCTAGCGGGGATAATTGCAAAATACCATCATGAGAAGTGGGATGGTACCGGATATCCGGAAGGATTGAAGGGGGAGCAAATACCGTTGCCTGCGAGAATAGTGGCATTGGCGGATTTTTATGATGCGCTTACGCATGAGCGACCATACAAAAGAGCATGGACACCGTTAGAAACATTAGAAGAGGTACAAAGGCAGCGGGGCAAGCATTTTGATCCGTTAGTTGCCGATGCTTTTCACGAATTGTTTGCAAATGAAGATTTGAGCAATATTGTATTCGACGAGATCTATGCTGGCTAAATTCATAAATGGCGGTACAGCAACCTGTCTAACTGGTTGCTGACCGCTTTTTTATTATAGCCGCTGCATTCATTGGAATTGGTTTATATTCGTATGACCGCTGTTTGTTTAAAGATTGCTCATCGTATAGGTTTTATAACCGCCAGTTAGGTTCTTTACTTTATAGCCATTTTGAGCAAGGATTCTAAGTGCTGTATACCCGCGCAGTCCTACTTGGCAATATACCCAGATTTCCTTATCTTTATCCAGCTCATCCAATCTTTCGCGAAGCTCATCAACAGGAATAAGGACAGAGCCGGGAATATGACCTGCCTGATGCTCTTTGGGAGAACGGACATCAACCAAAATGGAGGTTTCTATATTGCGGCTTGTCAACTCACTCGCCATATAAACTTCGGCGCGATCTTCAATAATATTTTGAGCGATATACCCAGCCATATTAACAGGGTCCTTCGCTGAAGAGTATGGGGGTGCATAGCAAAGCTCAAGCTCTGTAAGATCATTTACAGTACCCTTGAAGCGAATAGCTGTTGCTATCACGTCGATCCGCTTGTCAACGCCGTCTTTGCCAAATGCCTGTGCCCCCAAAATAGTACCCTCTAATGAAAAGATAAGTTTCAATGCTATCGGTGAGGCGCCCGGATAATAGGTTGCATGCGAAGCAGGATGCAAATGAATAACATGGTAAGGCTTGCCGATCTGTTGCAAAGCACGTTCATTCAAGCCGGTAGCAGCACCAGTTAAATCAAATAACTTAATAATGGAGGAGCCTTGTGTACCGCTATATGTTTTGCCCAGCCCGGCAATATTATCTGCAACGATTCGCCCTTGCTTATTAGCTGGTCCTGCTAACGGGATTGCGCTTTGCTGACCACTAACAAAATGTGTTATCTCGACAGCATCACCTACAGCATATATATGCGGCATGCTCGTCTCCATACTGCTGTTTACAATAATATGACCTCTTGCGCCCATTTCAATGCCGGAGCCTTGCAGAAATGCAGTATCCGGGCTAACTCCGATTGCCAAAATGACCAGATCAGTGGAAACTCTTTTTCCGCTTTTTAAAACAACGGTTATTTTCTCATTGTTATTTGCTGCATCATCGCTTGCGGCTTCAATAGATGATTCAGTTGATTCGGATGAAGTTTCATATGACGATTCGAAAGAAGCTACCGCATCACCAAGTAAAAGCTCAATGCCCCTTTGAAGAAGCTCTTGCTCTGCGTATGCGATCATATCCGTATCATAAGGCGCCAAAATATGTGGCGCAGCCTCGGCGACAGTTACCTGAATACCTCGTTGATGGAGGTTTTCTGCCATCTCGATTCCGATAAAACCGCCACCGATTACAATGGCATGCTTTAGCCGACGTTCGTCGGTCATTTTTTTTATGCGATCGGTATCGGCAATATTGCGCAAAACAGTAATAGAAGGATGCTCAATACCCGGCAGCGGCGGAACAATTGGCTTGGCGCCAGGAGAGAGAACAAGCTCATCAAAGCTTTCCGTGTACTCTCCTCTACCGCGACTGCGGATGGTAACTGTTTTTTGCTGTCCGTCAATTGCGATTACTTCACTGAATGTTCGCACATCGATATTGAATCGTTGCTTCATTGCTTCTGGCGTTTGAACAAGCAGCTTGGAGCGCTCCTGAATGGTCTCCCCGATATAGTAAGGAAGTCCGCAATTGGCAAAAGAAATATGCTCATCGCGCTCAAGCATAATGATCTCGGCTTGCTCATCCAGTCTGCGCAATCTTGCAGCCGCCGATGCCCCGCCTGCAACGCCGCCGACAATAATAACTTTTTTACTCATCTTCATTTCCTCCATTCATCATTAACAATATCGGAATAATTTGTTTAACTGTATCATCATGTAATGTATAAACCACTTCCAGACCATGTCTCGAAGAAGTAACAATGCCAGCGCTTCTCAGCTTCTGCAAGTGGGTGGAAATCGTAGATTGCGGCAAGCCCATACAGTCCTGCATATAGCCGACGTTGCAACTCCCCTCTTGAAGCAGGCGTTGCAGCATACATAGCCGTGCCGGATGACTAATTGTTCGCAGTAAATCGGCTGCTTGCTCCAGCTTTGCTAGTGCTTTTTGCATGAGCAAACCCTCCCTTGAAATACTCCCCATTTAATCAAGTATCAGATTATCTAGTACATATACCGCTTTATCCGATCAAATATCAAATTATTAGAGTATATATCGTTATATCTAGATAATACGATATTGGAATGGATTACGCAAGCAGCTTGCGTAATAATGGATGTTTTAACTTAGTTACTCGTTAGTTACTCGTTAGTTACTCATTCCATTGCAGCTGCTTCAGCGTAAACTCGAATAATGCTATTATTTCAATTTGTTGCAAATCCGTTAGCAGCGTGCATAACAGCTGTTTGGATTCACCAAATAATGTTGCAGATGTCGCTTGAGTTGATCCGGTGTACATTTCAACCAAATCTGTGAAGCTGCTGCTATTCCAATTGCCAGAGGTATAGCTTTGCAGAACGCGAGAAAATGCTGGATCGAATGAGGTGATAACATTTTGGCTCGAATGATTCTCCACGGGCAGGTTTTGAGCGTCTTGCTCTGACCCGTATTGATTCATATGCTTCAGTAAATCCGGTATGTTCTTTCCAAGCATATATTGTGCCGCTCGTTTGGCTATCACAGCTGCAACGGGATGATTGCCTGCTCGTCTGAACCAATACTTTGCATTCCAATAGTCTTCCTCCATACGATGCATAATGCCGTGCCAGTAAGCACCAGTTTGATCGTGCTCAATTTGCTGAGCATAGGAGTGAGAAGTGTGAAGGCTGTCATTTCGCAAATGTAAAGCGGCAATCAGTGTTAGGACAGCGGTTGTTTGTTTCTCGTTAGTTGTTTGCAGCAAGCCTTGAAGCTGCTCGATCTGATCCTCTAATTCCGGACGCCATATATGCTGTGGCGACAGCTCCTGTGGCTGTTCTCGTGCCGCAAGCTTATCAATTATCGAGTTAATAGTGTGAAGCAGATCAATCACTCCTTGGTATTTGTCTATTGGTTATTAAACACTCTAACGGATGTGGTAGCGCCTATTTGTGGAAAAAGTACCTGAAATCCGCTGAAAACTTTAAAATAGCTGTTGACGGTTAAATTTTGCTACTAAGCTAGTTATCCGCAGTTAGTCCTCGATTAATATCGGTTTAGCGGGCAGGGCATCTGGATTAGCGCGATACTCCTTCGGTTTCATTCCAGTCATACGTTGGAATAAGGCACTGAATTGGGCAGGTGTGGAATAGCCGCATTCGATGGCAATAGCCGCTATTTTCATTCTTGTTGTAGATAATAGCTCAAGTGCTCGTTCCAGTCGTTTGGCCATCATATAGTTGCGGGGCGACAGCCCTGTTCTTTCCTTAAAGGCATGACGAAAACGATCAAAGCTGTAGCCGGACATATCAGCTAAACTATGAAAATCAATATGATTGGTGTAGTTTTCCTTCAAAAAATTGATCGCATAGATCATCCGATCCTCTTTCTCCAAATCCCCCATACTGATTTGCGGTGTTCTGCAAACTTCAATTAATAGATGCGACCCGATAATATCGAGCAGCATAGAATGAAAATTGTTTTTATGAAGGAACTCCTTTTTCATTGTTTGCAGCAAGTTCCATATCGTAAAATTTTGATCATCCTTATAAATGCCATTGGGCAAATATATGGGCAAATCATCGTAATTAAATCCGATAAAAAACACTTCAGTGTCCTTGTAATGTCGATCAAAATGAGCAGTATTCGGACGAATGATAGAGAAGGTATGTGGTGCATATTCATACTGCTTTCCTCCCAAATTAGTATACCCGCTGCCCCGTTTATAATAAACGAGCTCGAAGCAGCCATGCTTGTGCATGCCTGGAGACGCCGTTTGAGACAAATGGTAATATTGCAAAAAATTCAGATTAAAATTCATTTTTCGCACCTTCCCTGACCATATCATGATAGAAAATAGCCGGACAATTATAGATAACAATCTATATTCACTATAAGATAAAAGAAGAGTCCAATTCAAGAAAAATAAAAATAAGCGACACTTATTTATTCAAAATATAGGTGAAAATGCTTGATATGCAAGGCTTTGGAAAGGTGATGAGGAGAAAATGAAAGAGATTATTATTGATACAGATATTGGAGGAGATATTGATGACCTGTTGTCGATAGCAATGGCAATCCGCTCTCCCGAGCTTCAAATAATGGGAATTACGACCGTTGGATTATATTCTGACCGACGAGCGAAAATAGCGCGGGGCTTGCTCGATTTGAACGGCTTGCAGCATATCCCTGTTGCGGCGGGTGCTTCAAAACCACTGTCAAGGGAGTGGGAGTTTCGGGAATACCCGAACCAATATGGCGATGAGATGGTCCATTTTCCAATTGAGGAAAACAAAGATGCAGCTGATTTGCTCATTGAGTTGGTCAATGACTTGCCTGGCAAGATTAGTATTGTAGCTATTGGAGCGATGACTAATCTGGCGGAAGCGATAAAACGTTCACCTGATTTTGCACGAAATGTGAAGGAAGTGCTGCTGATGGGGGGAGAGTATTTGTCTCATTATAATGAATGCAATATCGTTAGCGATCCTGAAGCAGCCGACATCTTGTTCCGTTCTGGCATACCGATTACGGCGGCTGGTTTGGAGGTCTGCTTGCCGTTAGCTTTTGATACCGATCTATTAATTCAGCAGTTAAAGCAAACAGGCACAACACAGTCTTTATATTTGGCGCAGCTGACAGAGCGATGGAAAACGGTTGGAGTCAACCGTCCGATTATTATGTTTGATGCAGTACCGCTGGCTGCATTGATCGATCGGAGCTTTATTCAAACGGAATTAAAGCGGATTCAAATTGAAACAAGAGGGCAGTTTACTAGAGGTATGACCTTTAGTCAGATGCCTCATTTTGGAGAAATGTCAAACTGTGAGCCTAATGTTCATGTTTGTACGGATGTCAGGCATGCTGCTCTGAAAGCGCTATTTGAAGAAAGAGTTTTAACAGAAACATCCCGTTTGCCGCTTGGTAAGCAATAAGCTCTTGGCAACCCAAAAATCAACGCTACGAAAGGAGGTGAAGAGGGCAGGGGATGTAAAAAAACTATTATGTAATTTATTGATTGACGAAGGGGAATCACTAGATTTTATATGCTTTATATGAGAAGGGGAGGATTCTAGATGAAGAGACTGGTTATGATAGTGGCGGTAGTGACACTTCTGGCAAGTTTGATGGCGGGCTGCTCTGGCGGTAATACGAATAAACCGGGAGAAGGATCGGGCGAAAATAATTCGGGCAGAGAAAATGAGAAAGTTACGTTAAAGGTGTCCTTTTTCCAAGGGGGATACGGTGATGCCTGGTTTGTTTGGTTAAAGGAACAATTCGAACAGAAATATAACAATGTAACTATCCAGCTGGAGGGTAATCCAAAAATGAATGAGATCATTCAGCCGCGATTGGAATCTGGCAGTAATGTGCCGGATATCGTCTATGTGGATGAATCTCTAATGCGCAAATGGGGTCCCGCAGGTTTGCTGACTGATTTAACGGAGCTATACCAAGAACCTATGGACAACGGCAAAAAGCTTGTAGAAACCATGACAGAAGAAACGGATGCTTCAATGGATGTGTTTGGAAAGCGTTATGGTCTGCCTTGGACAAAGCTGACACAGGGTGTTATTTATAACGAGGCGATGTTTGAAGAGCATGGCTGGGAATATCCGCATACTTGGGAAGAGATGGAGATACTGGTTGCCAAAATCAAAGAGAAAGGCATCGCTCCGTTTACTTATCCTGGACAATATATCACCTATTTGTTTCCGTTCGGTCATGCTGCTTATTTGCAATACGGCGGACCTGAGTTTATTGAGAAGCTGACGAATCCGCAAGAAGCTGATATTCCTTCTTTGTACACACATCAAGCCTTTAAACGGAGCTACGAGTTGCTGGAGCAAATGGTGAAGGAAGACTGGATGCTGAAAGGTACGCTGGCACTGAATCATACAGAATCGCAAATGGAGTTTTTGCGTGGCAAGTCTGCCATGATTTTGAATGGCGAGTGGCTGGAAAATGAAATGAAGGATGCAATGCCGGAAGGGTTCCGTATGAAAATGATGCCGATTCCGCCAGCAGCTGATGCCGTTGTGAAAGAGCCTGTTATAGAATCGCTTACTTCAGGGTTTGGAGGGATTCCTGCCGCATCAAAAAATCAGGAATGGGCGAAAAAGTTTCTTTTATTCTCCGCCACTGAAGAGTCAAATCGCAAATTTACAGAGCTTACCGGCTCGATTCGGGCATTTATATATCCGGTAGAAGGTTTGCAAATTACTGATTTTACAAAGAGTGTGCTTGATGCAATCAACACATACAAAACAATTGCTTTAGTCTATAAGCCGCAAGCGCTTGAGGAAAGTCCTGGTGTGGACGCCTATGCAGCTATCGCCTCCGGCAGTAAATCTGTTGATGAAATTATTGAGATGAATGTGAGAATGTCTCCTGACAAATGGAAGGAAAGACAGCAGCTTCTGAATACGAAGTAGAATAAACTGGCTTGATCAATGATGCAGGAGATGGCTGCCGCTTAAAGTGTGCTGGCATCTCCTGCCTTTGCAAAATGAAGATAAAGGATATGAGGTGCCTATGAAATTCCGAGTGACGAAGCGCGGTTTGTTTATTGCGGCTATGCTTGCGTGGCCTTTGCTTCACTATGGTGTATTCGGTTTGTATTTGCAAATACAAACCTTGCTGTACTCATTCCAATTTTTAAATCCGATGACGGGGAAAAAAACCTGGGTCGGATTGGATAATTACGTATCTGTATTCAAAGGGCTGGTCAATGATGTGGTTTGGTCATCAGCAGTAAAAAACAGCTTGCTGTTTATTCCGGTCAGCTTGGCGACTTTGGCGGTTTCTTTAGTTGTCGCGCTTGTTTTGTATCAAAAGATCAGATTTGCCCGATTCTATCGAATTGTATATTTCTTTCCTTCGATTATTTCTATTGTAGTGATTACGATGGTATTTTCTTTTTCACTTAACCCATCACAAGGAATTGTTAATGGCTTGCTTGGCATGCTTGGTCTTGAAGATTGGCAGATGGCGTGGCTTGGAGATACGAGAACGGCGCTGCCGGCAGTGTTCGTTTTTTATGTTTGGGTAACGATCGGCTGGAACAATGTCATTTTGACAGGCTCATTGCAGCGTATTCCTTATGATTATTTTGAAGTAGGCAAACTGGATGGTATCGGCTTTTGGCGAACATTATTCAATATCGTCATTCCTTCTGTTTGGCCGACTATATCAACCTTGATTATCGTTGGCACAAGCGGTGCCTTTACTATATTTTTGCAGCCGATGCTGCTTACCAATGGCGGACCGTTCAGCTCCTCCACCACGGTTGCGCTTGAAATGTACCGTCTAGTTGTTGAACAAAGCAACTATGGATTGGCTGCTGCCTATGGGCTTACGTTTGCATTAATCGGCTTTATAGTTGTATGGGGGATCAAATGGATAGCTGAACGCTTCGACTCTGCGGAATTTTAAAATGTTGGAGCTACGGAAGGAATGGTGGCAATGGAAAAAAGCAGTCCTGCTAAAAAGGTAATTTACTTTTTTATTCATCTACTATTTATGGCATTTGCTATAAGTTTAATTTATCCGTTTATTTGGATGTTTATCAATTCATTAAAAACAAATCAGCACTTTTTTCAAGATATATGGTCATTGCCGGATAGCTGGCAGTGGAAAAATTATGCGGCAGCATGGACATCGGCTAATATCGGCAAATACTTTTTTAACAGCGTATGGATGACAGCCGTAGGAACGTTTACTTCGGTAATGTGTGCAGCGATGCCCGCTTATATAGCAGCCAAATACAAATTCCGCGGCTCGAGCATGATCTATGCGCTTGCGGTGGTTGGTTTTTTAATTCCAACAATCGGCACATTTGGACCATGGTATTTGTTAATGCAGGACTTGAATTTATTTAATCCACTAGGTGTAATGCTTGGTTATACGAGCGGGATCGGGTTTAATATGATTATTTTGTACTCGTTTTTCAAAGGAATCAGCTGGGAATATGCGGAGGCTGCTTTCATGGATGGGGCAGGTCACTTCCGAGTATTTATTTCGATTATGCTTCCGCTTGCCAGAGGCGGAGTTGTTACGGTTTGTATTTTTGCTGTTATAGGAATATGGAACGACTACTTCCAACCGTTTATATTGTTGCAGGATGCCAGCCAGTATACGATTGCGGTCGGCTTGGCGAATTTGGTTGAAGTGCAGAAGTACAGCGCCAACTATACGGTACTGTTCGCAGCGATGTGGATTGCTGTATTGCCAATATTGATTGCGTACCTGTTCCTGCAGGAAAAGTTGATTTCAGGGTTTGCTATGGGCGGCTTAAAAGGATAGCCGTAAAATATTGCTGGAGCAGGTGAAATAATGAAAATAACCGTTGCATTAATTGGAGCCGGAGTGCGTGGAGAGGTTTATGCGTCATACGCGCTGGATCATCCTCATGAGATGGAAGTTGTAGCAGTTGCAGAGCCGGATGTGGAAAAAAGAAAAAAGATGCAGGCACTCTACAAGATAGAGCAAAGCAAGGTATTCGAAAATGCCAATGAACTGCTAGGAGAAGCCAGACTTGCTGATGCTGTATTTATTTGTACGCAGGATCATGATCACTACAGTCAGGCGATAAAGGCATTGGAGCAGGGCTATCATGTTCTTTTGGAGAAGCCTATGTCGCCAAAAAAACAGGAATGTATTGCTATTGAGCAAGCGGCTGGGCGATCAGGCAAAGTATTATCTGTTTGTCATGTGCTTCGGTATACACCTTTCTTCTCCAAAATTAAAAGTATACTGGAAGCGGGAACAATCGGACGTTTAATGACAGTACAGCATAATGAATATGTAGGGTACTGGCATCAGGCGCATAGCTTTGTACGTGGGAACTGGAATAATGATCTAACATCAAGCCCGATGATTTTGGCAAAAGCATGTCATGATATGGATATTTTGCAATGGCTGATTGATGAGCCTTGTCAATCGATCGCTTCGTTTGGGGCGCTTTCCTATTTCAAGCCTGAACATGCGCCGGAAGGGGCGCCGCAGCGTTGTCTTGATGGTTGTCCGGCAGCTGTGGAATGTGAGTATTATGCACCCAAGCATTACTTGACTGAGCAGCTTGGCTGGCCAACATCTTCAATCAGCACCGATTTAAGCTATAAGGCTCGCTTGCAAGCGCTTGAGCAGGGACCATATGGACGTTGTGTTTTCCATTGTGACAATAATGTAGTGGATCATCAGGTTGCCAGTATGCAATTTGCTGGTGATGTAACGGCTGTATTTACGATGAGCGCATTTGCGCGCGATGGCGGCAGATTTATTCATTTGACAGGTACTAAAGGTGAAATTCGTGGCGCAATGGAGAAAAATGAGATCATAATCAAACTCTTCTCCTCAGGAGAAGAGGAAACGATTACGCTCCGACCTCCCGGAGGACATATTGGTCATGGCGGCGGTGATATGATTTTGGTGCGGGACTTTTTGGAGCAGGTGCGCGGCGGTACAAAAAGCCGGAGCTTAACTAGCGCAACTCACTCCCTGCAAAGCCATTTACTTGCTTTTGCTGCCGAGGAATCCCGTGTACAAAAGCAAATGATTCACTTTCAGTACTAATCATAGATAATATAGCCTGGTTCTGGATAAAAGCGCTCAAATCCGGCTAAGCGGCGGGACTGATACTGCAGCGGACTATTGCTGCCAACTAGTAAAATATTGCGAATATCCCGATGATGCTCCGATGCTAGTAAAAAAGCATAAACATGTGCGAATTGCGTGGATAGTGTTGTAAACACAGCTTTAATAACAGTGTCGCCAGCTCCTTTACCAAGCATATTGATTATAATGGCACCCGGTGAATGGAGCTTGCTTTTCACCAGCTGGAAAAAAGTACTGGATGTGAAGTGCTTAGGTACACCTTGGGCTGAAAAGGCATCAATCACAATTGTATGGAAGCGTTCGGAGGCTTGCTCCAATACTTGCATTCCATCTGCGATATGCAGCTCTGTTTGATGGCAGGAGAAATATTGACTGCTCCAGGCTGCGACAGTGCTGTTGATTTCGGCAGTTACACAGCGTTCATTATGAAAATAACTTGAGATCGTTCCGACGCCATGCCCAGCTATAAAAATATTGCTGTTTAGATCATTCGCTTCAATCAAGTGAATAATTGCTCGCGGATACTCAAAAATAATCCGTTTCGGATCAGCCAAATCAATAGCGCCTTGAACAGCTTCGTCCGCAAATTGAAGAACACGGAAAGCTCCCGTTTCTCCAAATAATTCGTTAGTTTCATAGACCATGATTTGCTCGTTATGCTCGCCTTGTCTAGCTAGTATAGTGATAGGCATGTTAGGGTTGATCCGCCTTTCCTGCGCGGCATATATTTTGGAGGGAGTTGTGCTTCTCGACAGGCTCCCTGCTTAATCGCCAGCTTGAAAAAAATATGATAAAGTAGATTTTATCAGGAATACTAAAGGATAGCTATGAGTCGTTTTGAGGCTTCCGACTAACTGTTAACAACTTGGAGCAAAACAAAATGAAAGATCACGGAAAGCAAAAATGGAACTGGAGAAGCGTTAGTGTCCGCCTTTGTATGCGAATTTTCACCTAATAAAGATACTATTCCATAAAAATTTGCAAACAACAGTGGTCGGAAGTCCAATTTTGTTTGCAGTGACGGTTCAATTTTGCACTAGGTTGTTTACCAACTTGTTAATCGAAAGCCTCGTTTTATTGCTTATTTAGTAAGGCGTCGAGCAGACGGAGGGCGAGGATATTGAGCAAAACAGAGCATGAGGCAACACAGAATTCTTTGATCCGGTCTGAGAATCGGGCTGCTGGAGCGGGAGCATCGCTCAGTGCATCGACAAGCAAAGCAGCGAGCGGCGCAGCCAAAGAGAAGTTTGGTTTTTATTCTTCCATCGGAACTTACAACGAGGACTGGTATGATCCGGGCTTGCATCTCAATGAAACCTTAGAGATTGAAGTTGTAATGGATGGGCGAGGAATATTTGAATGGACACAAGGAACTCATTATATTGAAGCCGGGCATGTGATTGTCATTCCGCCTGGGGTTCAGCACTGCTTTGGCGCAGATAGCAAAGTGAGGCTTAGTGCTATTCATTTGAAAAATATGCCGCCAGCTCTGAAGCAAATTGCGGACAAGCTTGCGGGGGACTATACAAAACCGCAATTTTATGCGTTGTCACGCTTTGATCAGGACCGATTTGAACGGTTGCTGCGTGAGTGGATGTATGTGCAAAATCTTCCTTTGAAAGAAAAGGAGCGAATGTTTGGAGTATGGGCAGAAATGCTGCTGCTTTATTTGTATGAACACTCACAATCTGATTTGCAGGCAATGACCATTACCAAAGCGGCGGATTTTTTGCGCGAGCATTTGCGCTATCAGCCGAAGGTTGCCGATTTGGCAGAAATGACAGGGCTTACAGTAACCGCATTTCGCAGAACATTCGAGAAAATATACAAGCTTAGCCCAAAGCAGTATCAGCAGCAGTGCCGCATGCAGGAGGCGAAGTGGCTGCTTGGTGCGACGGATAAGGATTTGAATGAAGTAGCTGAGCAGATTGGGTTCGGCAGGCTGCATTCTTTTTCGCAATGGTTCAAAGATACCGAGGGTATTTCTCCTTCCCAATGGCGAAAGCAGAAGTGGAGTATGGATCATCCCAGTATCGGACATGTTCAAGTAACTGAATAAATAGAGCAGTCTTGCATAGTAGGATGAGTGGACGAATGTTTTTTGAACAAGTTGCTCTGTCTTATTTGCGTAAATTACTGTTCTTTTTGCATGAATACATTTCGCTGTCAATCCTCTATTCTTTAGTTACAACGATTTTAAAGGAGGACTAACAGTGGAAAAGGTAAGAATCGGATTTATTGGTGTAGGCGGTATGGCTGAGCATCACATGAATACATTACAAAATATTGAGGGGGCGGAAATTACCGCCGTATATGATATTAATAGCTCGCGGACAGAGCAAATTGCAGAGAAGTTTGGGGCAAAGGCTTTTGCCAGCGAGCTGGAGTTGCTTGATTCTGGCTTGATCGATGCGCTTTATGTATGCACGCCTCCCTTTACAAGAGGTCAAACTGAAATTATGGCAGTGGAAAGAGGCATTCATATCTTATCTGAAAAGCCGGTTGGCCTGGACCGTGATACAGTAGGCAAAATTAGTGCAGCGATCAACAAGACGGGTGTTATTAATAGCTCCGGTTACTGCCTGAGATATTTGGATACGATTCAGAAGGCGCGTGCTTATTTGGCAAATAAGCAAATCAATATGGTAATCGGCTATCGAATGGGTGGACTGCCGCCAGCCAAATGGTTTGCGCAGATGGATCAATCAGGCGGACAATTAGTAGAGCAGTCGACGCATCAGGTTGACTTGATTCGCTATCTATGCGGTGAGTTTGATGAGGTACAAGCGATATATGCACAAAGAAGCATTCTTGCTGTAGACGAGGACGCTACAATTCCAGATGCGGGAGTAATCTCCTTCACTCTGAAATCGGGAGCAGTTGGCAGCTTTGTGAACTCCTGCATGTCCAATCATCATGGACGCGGAGATATAGAAATTTATGGAACTGGCTTCTATATGGCGATTAATGGGCATTCGTTAACGATAAAAGATGATGAGCAAGACATTACAGAAGTTTGCAAAACGGATTTCTATGCTGCACAAAACGCCGCTTTCGTGGAGGCGGTTCGTACAGGACGTCAGGACTTGGTGCTGGGAAGCTATGCAGAAGCAGCAGCTACATTGACATTAACGCTTGCTATGAATGAATCAGCTGATAAGAAAACTGCAGTTCATGCTGTTTGATTTTATCCAAACTACATCTAATAAAAGGCGGTCGTTCATATGTTGAAAAGCGTAAATCAGTGGTGCTTTCCAGAAGGTACTTCGTTGGAAACGGTATTTTCAGTCAGCCAGAAGGCTGGTTATGATGCGGTTGAGCTGAATTTGTATGAGGCAGAAGCGCCAGCGGGCTTTACGATGAATTCCAGTGCAGCAGAAATTGAGGCTATTGCCAAGCAGGCTGCCGGATATGGCTTGCAGCTGCGCAGTCTGTCAACCGGATTGCTTTGGGGTGCGCCGCTATCCTCACCTGATGAGGAGGTTCGTGCACAAGGCAGAAAAATTGTTGAAAAGCAATTGGAAATTGCTGAATTGATCGGCGCGGATACTGTTCTTGTCGTACCAGGAGCAGTTAATGAGCATTCCTCTTATGATGTATGCTATGAGAATAGCAAGCGCGAACTGGAAAAGCTGATTCCAGAGGCGGAGAAGCGTGGCGTCAAAATTGGAATTGAAAACGTATGGAATAAATTTTTACTATCACCACTAGAGATGAAACAATATGTGGATGATCTGAATTCTCCTAACCTCGGCGTATATTTTGATGTCGGCAATATTTTGCTATATGGCTTCCCTGAGCAGTGGATTCGTATTTTGGGCAGCCGCATTGCGAAAATTCATGTGAAGGATTTCAAAACAGCTGCGGGTAATTTTACTGGTTTTGTTCCGCTGATGGCGGGCGATGTGAAATGGAATAAGGTCATCGAAGCATTAAAGGAAATCGGCTATAATGATACATTGACTGCCGAAATCAGCATATATGATTCCAGCAATTATCAGGCGGTTTATGATACCGCCAATCAGCTAGAGGCCATTATAAACGGCAACTAAAAATAAACTGCTCTTTATGCATAAGGAACGAATTTGGTTCTGTCAGCATAAAAGAGCAGTTTTTTGTTTTAATTATAGTGTTAAGAACTATAAAAGTTGAAATTATGGGACTGAACTTATTGGTTTTATATAGCAGCAGCATTTTTTGTATTTTTTATTTTAATGGAGTTGATACGCTGTATATAACGCAATCGGATCAAAAATCCAATAGCTGCGCATGACAAGCCGGCAATAATGCCGACCCAGAAGCCATAAGGCCCCAAGAAAGTATAGGCAGCCAGGCTGTAGCCAAGCGGAATACCAATAAACCAATAAGACGTCAGTGCAATAATAAACGGAATAGTAACATCCTTATAGCCTCTTAATGCGCCTTGCAGCGTCGCTTGTGCCGAGTCAGACAGCTGGAAAAAGATAACAAATATTAGAAATTGCTGAGCGAGCAAAGCGACCTCGTTTTCTTTTGTAAACCAGCTGGCTACAATATCGCGGTTAAAGAATAGGATAATAGCCAATGTCCCGATTACAGTAAGGGCTGACAACACGCCGATACGGCTATAAATTTTGGCATGAGCGGCTCGTCCTGCCCCAGCCTCATACCCTACCAAAATAGTAAGCGCCATCGATATGCTCAGCGGTATCATAAACATCATCCCTGACCAGCTCGCTGCGGCCTGATGTGCTGCAACCGTCGTTTTCTCAAACATAGAGCCCATAAATAATGTAACCATTGAAAAAATACTCGCTTCAAAAAATACAGACAAGCCAATCGGTATTCCGATAGAGAGCTGTGTCTTCCAAGTTTTCAGTGAAACTTTTGGCCAATTTCGGAATAGACTATGGACCCGCATCGGTTTTATAACAAATGTCATCAAAACACTAAGTACCAATATAAACCAGTAAGTTGCTGCTGTTGCATAGCCGGAACCTGCTCCGCCAAGCTCAGGAAAGCCGAATTTCCCGTAGATGAGCATCCAGTTGAGTAAAATATTGAATGGAACTGCAATAAGCACAATAAACATAGTAATTGTCGTATGTCCCTGTGCATCGAAAAAGTTCCGAACAACACAGGAAAGAAATAAAGGGATAATACCGAAGGAAAGCCCAATCAAATAATGTTTGGCGATCGCATGAACACTTGGGTCAAGCTTCATAATGTTAAGTATAGGCTCTAGAGCTACGCTTCCGATGACAATTATCGCAATACTGATACATAATGCCAAGTACAAAGCTTGCATAACGGTGGAAGCAATATCGTCTTTTTTCCCTGCACCAACCAGCTGTGAGATAATCGGTGTAATGGCAAGTAATATTCCATTAATCGCAACAAATATAGGCATCCACAAATTGGAGCCGATGGCGACAGCCGCCAAATCATCTGTAGCGTACTGACCCGACATAATCGTGTCAAATAGCCCCATTGCGTTATATCCGACTTGTGTAATCAGGATGGGAAACATAATAAATAGAAATAATTTTATTTTCTGTTTAGTGGTTTGTGCGTGGTGCAAGTTGAAGCCCTCCGTTCATAACCGTAACTAACCGTCATAACCAACCTAACTAGTCATGACTATTCACAAACTAATCATAACTACTTATTATACCGCAAAATCAGCAGAAAGATATTGTTAGAGAGCGGATAAGTTACATGAGGCAGCTTTTATGATACTAGATGAAAAATGCTATACTATAACAACGGGCATGCCATGATCAACATGACAATAACCGAATGATTCGAGACAGGAGAGAGGCTATATGAAATTTAAACGCATTTGCATCATTGTTTTGGACAGTGTCGGCATTGGGGAACAGCCAGATGCAGCCGACTTTGGAGATAAAGGCGCGCATACACTTGGCCATATTGCAAAAACGGCTTCTTCATTATCTTTGCCCCATATGGCAAAGCTGGGACTAGGCAATATTGCTCCGCTTGAACGAATCTCACCAACAGATCGGCCTCTTGCTTATTACGGAAAAATGGAAGAGGTGTCCAGTGGCAAGGATACGATGACTGGTCATTGGGAAATTATGGGTCTTACCATTACTGAGCCTTTTAATGTGTTTCCGGAAGGATTTCCGGATGAACTAATACAACAATTTGAGGAAATGACCGGGCGCAAAGTGCTTTGTAATAAACCTGCCTCCGGCACGGAGGTTATAAAGGACTACGGCCAACAGCAAATGGAAACCGGTGCATGGATTGTCTACACTTCCTCAGATAGTGTGTTACAGATTGCTGCTCATGAGGAGATTATTCCGCTTGAAGAACTGTACAAAGCATGTAGTATTGCACGCGAATTGACGTTGCAAGAGCCATATCGGGTAGGCAGAGTAATCGCTCGTCCGTATATCGGCAAGCCCGGCAGCTTTGAAAGAACACCCAACCGTCATGATTATGCGCTAAAGCCGCCTATGCCAACTGCGCTTGATCATTTGAAGGAGGGAGGCTTTGATGTGATTGCAGTCGGCAAGATCAACGATATATTTGATGGCGAAGGTATTACCAAAGCTTCTTCGACCAAAAGCAATCAGGACGGCATCGACAAGACTGTTCACTATTTGCAAGAAGACTTTACGGGACTTCTGTTTACAAATTTGGTTGATTTTGATTCTTTATATGGTCATCGTCGTGATCCTGAAGGATATGCTAAAGCATTGGAACAATTCGACAAGGAGCTCCCTCGTATAATGGAGCATATTGCTGAAGAGGATCTATTGATTATTACGGCTGATCACGGCAATGACCCTACCTTTGCAGGTACAGACCATACTAGAGAATATGTGCCTCTGCTAGTTTACAGCCCGTCGCTGAAAAAACCGCAAAGCTTGGAAGTACGCACAACTTTTTCAGATTTGGCAGCTTTGCTATCCGATAATTTTAAAGTGAAGTCAACAGGCAATGGACATTCATTTTTAAGCCTGCTTGCAAAAGACAGTATTTAACCGGAGGTGTAATTATCCAGTGAGAGCCTATGATATTATTGCCAAAAAACGCAATGGAGACAAGTTAAGCAAGGAAGAAATCTACTTTTTTATTAACGGATATACAAAAGGCAACATTCCTGATTATCAAGCGTCGGCATTATGTATGGCAATATACTTTCAAGGTCTTGATGCGGAGGAAACAGCCCATTTGACGATGGCGATGGTGGAGTCGGGCGATCAAATCGATTTAAGCGCAATCAGCGGAGTGAAGGCGGATAAGCACAGTACCGGCGGAGTCGGCGATACGACAACTATTGTACTAGGACCATGGGCTGCGGCAGCAGGAGCGCCAATGGCAAAAATGTCAGGGCGCGGCCTTGGGCATACTGGCGGTACGCTTGATAAGCTGGAGGCAATTCCGGGTTTTGAAATTGAAATAGGCTCTGATCGATTTGTTCAATCAGTCAATGATATCGGCGTTGCAGTAGTTGGACAAACAGGCAATCTTGTGCCTGCTGACAAGATGCTGTATGCGCTTCGTGATGTAACGGCAACGGTCGAGAGCATGCCGCTTATTGCCAGCAGCATTATGAGCAAAAAAATTGCTTCCGGCGCTGATGCAATTGTTCTTGATGTAAAGGCAGGCGATGGTGCTTTTATGAAGACCGTGGATGACGCATTTGCGTTGGCGCGTTCGCTTGTAAGTATTGGTGAAATGGTTGGACGCAAAACTGTGGCAGTTATAACAGGAATGGATCAACCGCTAGGCTATGCGATTGGCAACACTTTGGAGGTAGAGGAAGCGATTGCTGCCCTTAAAGGCGAAGGTCCTGAAGATTTACATCAATTATGCGTGGTGCTAGGCGGACATATTTTGCATTTGTCTGGCATAACCGAGAGCGCCGCTGCTGGAGAGAAGCGAATGCTGGAAGTGCTTGAGAGCGGGCAGGCGTTGGAGAAACTAAAGCAAATGATCAATAATCAGCATGGTGATTCCTCCATTATTGAGCAGCCTAACAAGCTGCCGCACGCCAAGCATGAAAAGGTGGTTGTAGCGCAAACGGCTGGCTTTGTGGCTCGCTTCGAGGCAGAGAAAACAGGGATTGCTGCAATGATTATGGGAGCAGGTCGGGAAACTAAGGACGATACTATTGACTACGGCGCCGGCATAGTACTTCATAAGAAGGCGGGTGATGCTGTGCAAATTGGCGACCAATTAGCAACCCTGTACAGTGATCGTGAAGAGACGATGCAGCAGGCTGAAGCGATGCTTTTATCCGCCTATCATATGAGTGATCAGCTAGTTGATGTGCCTCCGTTAATATATGGAATTGTGACAGCTCAGGAAGAAAAAAGATTTTAATAGCAAAGACCGTATGAATGCCTTGGCAGTAAGGTGTTTATACGGTCTATTTGTTTTTTGTCCACATATAATAAGACGAAGTCAGGACACGCATAAGGTTTTTATTTATAATAATTATTAAATAATAATTGACATATAAATAATAGTTGTTATCATTAATAGTAGTTATTTATAATAATTCTAAATAGGAGTGATTGTAAATGAGTACGGAAAAACATTTGACAACAAGCTGGGGCGCACCAGTAGGTGACAATCAAAATTCGATGACAGCCGGATCACGTGGTCCGACACTTATTCAAGATGTTCATTTGCTGGAAAAATTGGCGCATTTCAATCGGGAACGTGTGCCGGAGCGGGTAGTTCATGCCAAAGGTGCCGGGGCTCATGGATATTTTGAAGTTACTAACGATCTGTCGGCTTACACGAAGGCTGCCTTTCTATCAGAAGTGGGCAAGAAGACATCACTATTTATTCGGTTTTCCACGGTAGCAGGAGAGCTAGGCTCTTCCGATACGGTACGCGATCCACGCGGTTTTGCTGTTAAGTTTTATACAGAAGAAGGAAATTATGATCTGGTTGGTAATAATACACCGGTATTTTTTATTCGGGACGCTATTAAATTCCCGGACTTTATTCATACGCAAAAACGCCATCCGCAAACCCATCTGAAAAATCCGAACGCGGTATGGGATTTCTGGTCGCTATCCCCGGAATCTTTGCATCAGGTAGCTATACTCATGTCTGACAGAGGGATACCAGCAACGTTCCGTCATATGCACGGATTTGGCAGCCATACTTTCAAATGGGTAAATGATCAAGGCGAGGCGGTATGGGTGAAGTATCATTTTAAAACAGAGCAAGGCATTCGAAATCTGGATACAGAGCTTGCTGCAAAGCTTGCTGGTGAAAATCCAGACTATCATATAGAGGATTTATTTCAGGCAATCGAAAAGGGCGACTACCCGTCTTGGAAGCTATGTGTACAAATTATGCCGGAGCAGGATGCGGCAACGTATCGCTTTGATCCGTTTGATGTAACAAAGGTATGGTCGCAAAAGGATTATCCGCTTATTGAGGTTGGACGTATGGTGCTGAATCGCAATCCGCAAAATTACTTTGCAGAGGTTGAGCAAGCGACATTCTCTCCAGGCTCCTTTGTTCCAGGAATTGAAGCTTCACCGGATAAAATGCTGCAGGGACGTCTATTCGCCTATTCTGATGCACATCGTTACCGGGTAGGGGCAAATCACAATACGCTTCCGATTAACAGACCAGCTGCTGAAGTGAATCATTATCAAAGAGACGGTGCAATGCGAGCAGATGATAACGGCGGATCGTCGGTATATTATGAGCCGAACAGCTATGACGGGCCAAAGGAATCTACGCAACATAAAGCTGCGCCATTCGCCGTAACAGGTGAAGCCGACAGTGTGGCTTATGATCATAATGATCATTATACACAGCCGGGTGACTTATACCGCCTTATGAGCGATGATGAAAAAACGCGGCTGGTAGCTAACATCGTAGCGGCAATGTCGCCAGTAGAGCGAGTAGAAATTAAGCTTCGTCAAATTGAGCACTGGCGCAAGGCGGATCAGGAACTCGGACAAAGAATAGCGGAGGGACTGGGACTGCAGCAGTAATTTATACAGGTGAGATCAGAAGTATAAGAGGTATAAGAAGCCTAAAATAAAAGAATAAAGAAGAGACTGCGCCAAAGACCAGCATACGCTGAGCTTTTGGGCAGTCTCTTTTTGTTTAACTTAGCCTCATCTCAGCTATTGGAAATAACCGCAGATTCGCTCTGATTATTAGTTACTTTTTTGCCTGCCGCATAATTGACTACTCTATAGGTTATCTCTGCAAGGGCAATACCGCCGATCACATCGATAAGAGCGTGCTGTTTTATAAAAACAGTAGAAGCAATAATGGACCAGAAAATAATAACGAGTGTTAAGCGCAAGCCTGCTGACAGCAATTTATGACGGTTCAATGTAATAATGACCAAGTAGCTGGTTAAGCAGTGAATACTAGGAAAACAGTTGACTGGTTCATCGTTATTATAAATAAATTGAACGAGGCTTGTAAATATATCGTTGCCGGAAATTTCGGGACGCGGCATATGTGTTGGATAAAAAATAAAAATAATGTTAGCCACCATAACAGCAGCATTATAGGTTATTATTGTACGCCAATATAAAGATTTATTCGTTATGCCCAAATAAATAAAGGAGAGGTAGAGCAGCGGCATCCAAATTGCATAGGGTATAACAAACCAGGAAAGGTATGGAATGCGCTGGTCAATCCAACTGTTTATGTCAACGCCTTTTTGGCTAAATAGTTGACCGATTAATACATAAATAAGTCCTTGTCCTGCAATCGACAGAACAGCAAGCAAATGAATATTTTTTCTAATAAACTTACCCATTTAAACCTCCGATACAGCTGTTTTTTTCTTACCTATCGTAACACATAATAGGCAAGAAGCAATGGACTTTAGTCGTAATGGACTAGCCTTTCAACTGGCAGGGGTATAAGATTTACACCTTATAATGCCCGTAAGCTCCCATTATATTAATAATGAACATACTTTATGCGTACAAAGGGGGCATCTGTTGTGGCAATAAATCCGGACAAATGTCAAAAAGTACATGATCCGTACAGATTTGAGAAAGCGTTTTCCAAGGAGCGATTCCAATCAGCTCTTGATTTTGTAATGAAGCGGGTGGATCAAAATCTCACTGCTTTTACACATCAATTTCCGTCCGCTCATTCGGTAAACAATGTTTATCAGCCGGTTGCGAATGCCAGTATGGAATACTATTCAGATTGGACATCTTCTTTTTGGACGGGAATGATTTGGCTGGCGTATGAATTGACTGGTGATTCGAAGTATGCGGAGGCTGCAAAAGTTCATATGGACAGCTTTAAAGAACGGTTGGAAAACCGGGATATTTTGAATCATCATGATATTGGCTTTTTGTATTCCTTATCCTGTGTAGCAGGCTTTAAGCTGACTGGAGATGAACAGGGGCGGCGTACTGCGCTCGATGCGGCAAAGCTTTTGGCTATGCGATTTAGAGAAAAGTCGGGCATTATTCAAGTTCGTGGTTATTTGGAGGATTTGGAGCATAAAGAACGTGGTGTGTATATTATTGACTGCTCGATGAATGTACCGTTGCTGTATTGGGCAGCAGAGCAAACTGGGGATCAGACTTATTATGAAAAGGCATATCGTCATATGCAAAATGTAGCCGCTCATATGATTAGAGAGGACGGCTCGTCCTATCAAATTTATCATATCGATGCAGATACCGGAGAGCCGGTCAAGGGATGGACGGGGCAAGGGCATGCCGATGAGGATTGCTGGTCGCGTGGTCAGGCTTGGGCGGTTTACGGTTTGCCGTTAAGTTATCGATATACAGGCGATAAGCATTTTGCAGAAGTTGCGAAGCATGCTTCAAATTATTTTCTCAATAATTTGCCGGAGGATTTGGTCTGCAATTGGGATCATGTGTTTTTAGAAAATGATGGACAGCGAGATACTTCTGCGGCTGCGATTGCGGTTTGCGGCTTGCTGGAGCTTGCGCGTCAGTTGCCGGTATTGGATGAGGACCGTATATTGTATGAAAAAGCCGCCTTGTCAATTTTGGATTCGCTGGCTTCAAACTATACGACCGAGCAGCAAGCAGGAGCAAATGGCGTTCTTGGGCATGGGGTGTACAGTTATCCGAAAAATCTGGGTGTAGATGAGTGCAACACCTGGGGAGATTACTTCTATATGGAGGCGCTTGTTCGAGTGCTGCATGATTGGAGACCTTATTGGTAAGCCCTGCATTTTTGTTGTAACAAGGGAAATGGATAAAAGTTTAATAGGAGGAATAGACAACCATAAAGTTAAAATAGCAGCAACATGAAAACGATTATATGTTAGCTGCTGTTTTTTATCACTAAATGAAAGCGCTTAATTTAAAGGAGAGTGAATTTATGTTTGGTCAATTAAAGCTTTTATATCAAACTGGTATTGTTCTATTATCGGGTTTGCTTATTTTCGGATTAATTCCATTCGGTTATTGGCAGTCTGAGCAGGCATCTGCTATGGGAAAAACGTATCTGCATTTAAACTTTGACGACTATCCTTTGGAACCATCGTTAACAAATCCGCAGAGTGCTCCAGGGGGCGGGGGCTATTGGAGCTTATATGGTACAAAGGCGGAGACGGATTATGCTTATGGAGAAGTATTTGCGGATAAAAATGGACGTAGCTTAACTCTCGTTTCGAATACAACTGGAAACAATATTAATATTCAAAAAAACGGGACGACTATCCCTGGCAGCGCTGCTAATTCAACAGTCGTAATGGAAGGTAATTTTATGGTTGACACGGATGAGCATGAACGCAGATTGTTTAATGCAACTTTGACCCTGCTTCCGAATACAGGAGCTCCTGCACTAGGTACAATTATAGTTTATCTGGACACCGCTGGAAAAATAAAGCTGGAGTATCCCGGCGCAGGCGGCAAGAAAACAATAGATCTGGGCAATTATGCAATAAACAGTTGGTATCATATCCAGCTCTATGTTGATCTTGCAAGTAAAAAACTGGAGCTGCTCATTAATGGAAATTATGCAGCACAGGATGTGCAACTGTTGGAGCAGGGGTGGGACAATTTAAGCTCCTTTCGTTTTACTCAAATGGGAAAAAGCGGAGTGGAGGGGAAACTGATTTTGGATAATATAAAAATAACCGATTATGAGCCTGTTAGTGCGATTCAAGCCAATGTCTCCGAAATCACTTTAAGCCAACTGGAGCGGCGCCAATTGGTTGCGCAAGTAGTGCCTGCTAGCAGCTCGAATCTCTATGTGGATTGGTATTCGGATAATCCATCGATTGCAGAAGTGAATGAAGCAGGTGTCGTTACTGCAATTGCAGATGGAACGACAACTATCTATGCAAAAAGCAGAGAAGACGATCTTATCTTTGCAACAGTAACGGTAAATGTAGCAGCTTATGCCGCTGTTGAATCGGTACAAATTGAGCCAAGTCAAATTATAGTGGAAACAGAACGCACTACTCAATTAAATGCCGCTATATTGCCGGAAGGCGCTACGAATAAAGAGGTAAGCTGGATAAGCAGCAATCCCGAAATAGCTACAGTTGATGCTGATGGTCTGGTAACAGGACATGTTGCAGGTTCTGTTACTGTAACAGCTGTTAGCGCTGATGATTCAAACATATTCGGTACAAGTGTTGTGACGGTTGTTCCAAGAACCACGCTGACAGAGCAGTTGGTATTACCTGCTGCTGTAAAGGTATATAAAGGCGATACGATTACGGTCTACCCTGAGTTTGTTCCAGCAGATACAACTAACCGGGAACTGATATGGCTTTCAACTGATGAACAAATTGCGCAGGTGAGTGAACTTGGCGTTATTTCTGGGATAGAGGTGGGAACAGCTGAAATTCAAGTTCAAGTACAAAGCGGGACAGAATTTATAACAGCACAGACCGAGGTTGAAGTTTTGGAAAGAAACCCGATTCACGATTCCTTTGAGCAAATGCGTATGCGCTGGAAGGATATGCTCGATGGAGGCTGGGCGCTAAATACTCAGTCGCAGGCGATTGCTGAACAAGTTATTACGATGAATGACAGGGCAAGGCAATGGAGTGAATCCATAAATACAAGTAATGGCAGCACGAATGGTTTATGGTCGGATATATTGCCATCAGCTACTGATTCAAGCTTTTTCAATACTTACTTAACAAGACTGCGCGATATGACATACGCTTATTCCATAAAAGGCGGAGATTATTATCATCACCAAACTTTATTGCAACAGATTAAGGATGGGCTCGATTGGATATATGAACATGCTTACAATGAACAAATTGTAGAGTACGGAAATTGGTGGAATTTTGATATCGGTGCTCCACTGCGTGTAATGGATATATTAATTATGTTGCAGGATGAAATGACGACAGAAGAAATGGAACGTTTTGTGCGTACGGCGGATCATTTTATCGGTGATATAATGTCTCCGCAATTTAATTCCAGCGGGGCTAATCGCTCAGATGTTATGACGATAGAAACATTAATGGCGATTCTGACAAAGGATGGCACGAGATTAAATCATGTTCTGGAGCAGTTAAAGCCGCTATTTATATATGTCACTGAAGGCGATGGCTTTTATGAGGACGGCTCTTATATCCAGCATGGTACGATTCCGTATACGGGAAGCTATGGTGAGGTATTGATTCGTGGGCTTGGCAATTTGTTTTATTTGCTGAAAGATACGCCATGGGAGGTAACTGATCCGAATGCGGTTTATGTGTACCGCTGGATTTATGATTCTGTTGCACCTGTCATTTATCGTGGAGAAACGATGGATATGATTCGCGGCAGAGCAATCGCCAGAGAAGAGCAAACGGGGCACCATGCGACAATCGGTATCATGTCCGGCATGATCCGGCTTGCTATGGCTGCGCCGGCGGAGGATGCGCTTTATTTTAAACAACTTATTAAGCACTGGATGCTTACGACTAATCAGGAGCTGGATGTGAATCGCGCGCTGCGTCTTGATTTGATCGAACCGCTGGAGGCAATTATGAATGATCCGACCATCAGCGAAGCGGAGGATCAAGCCGCGCATTATGAATTTGGAGCAATGAACAGAACGGTGCATATTCGTGATAACTTTTCATTTGGGATAAGTAAAAGTTCACGCAGAATTGCGACATATGAGCTGACAAACGGTGAGAATGGCGAGGGCTGGTATACGGGTGACGGCATGACTTATCTATATACAAAGGATACGACACAATTTGCCGATGATTTTTGGCCAACGGTTAATCGGTATCGATTGCCTGGTACGACAGTGGATACTCGACCTCGTAAAAATGATCACTATCAATACGGAGATGGCGAAACAACGCCCGGCAATAATTGGGCAGGCGGCGCCGTTCTTGGTGCGGACGGTATTTCTGGCATGAAGCTGCAGCAGGTTGGAACAACACTGACGGCGAATAAATCATGGTTTATGTTTGGTGATAAAATTGTAGCACTTGGTTCCGGAATATCAAGCTCAGACAATCGCGATATTGAAACGATAGTGGAGCAGCGCAAGCTGAATGCTTCTGGTGATAATGCACTGGTCATTAATAATCAGCAGCAGCCCTCTCAGCTAGGCTTTAGTCAGCAGTCACCGACAACGAGCTGGATGCATCTTGAGGGAAATGTAAACGATTCAAGCATCGGTTATTACTTCCCTAATCCGGCAGCTCTTCAGGTCAGTCGTACGGTAAATGAGGGCAGTTGGTATGCTATTAATAAAAATGATGCAATCAGCAAAGATGTTCGAGTTAGAAACTATATGACGATTTGGTATGATCATGGCAAAAATCCAAGCAATGCAGCATATAGCTATGTATTACTCCCGGATCGTACCGCTGCCGAAACCAAGCAATATGCCGAGAACCCGGATATTGTCATTATTGAAAATTCAGAGACTGTGCATGCTGTTGCAGATTTGCAGTCTCAGCAGACTGGCATTCAGTTTTGGCAGGACCAGCTGATTACTTCCGCAGGTGTTACTTCTAATCGGCAAGCATCAGTGATACTGAAAAATAATGAAGATGAAATGCTGGAAGTGGCTGTTGCTGATCCGACATTTACCAATACGGGTGTTATAGAGCTCGTTATTGACCAATCAGCAGCAGCCGTTCTCGAAGCTGATGACGAGGTGTTTGTCACACAGCTTCATCCGGTTATCAAAATGCAGGTAAGCACAGCAGGCTCGCTCAGCAAAAGCTTTCGGGTTAAGTTCGATATCGACCCGTCAAAGCCCAGATCGACACCGGAGGCAGAATTGCCTGCACCTGGCAATAGCAAGCCTGCAATAGAGGAGACCGAAGCTATCGGACATGTGGAGGCATCCTTTGACCAGGATAGATTGGGCAATCGTCCGTATGGCTGGCATGTGCAGCAATCGGCTAATACTACTGCAGTGGTCGCACTGTCAGATACGCAAAATAACGAAGATTATGCTTTGCGGCTAGTGGATCGCAATAATGAGGGGAAGGTAACTGCGGCAGTAGAATTTCCTGCACAAGAGCAGTATGCCAAGCTGTCCTGGAGCTTCAATGATTTGCTTGGAAATAGCGGTTCATCGATGCGATTACTGGCACAAGGCGAACCTGCCATTGAGCTGGTTTTATCAGCAAATAAATTGTATTGGATGGGCAGTGACGGCAATAAACGATATATTCAGCAGATTGAACCAACCAAATGGTATAGAGCGAATCTGTCAGCAAGCCCTGTTAGCGGGCAATGGGATTTGTGGATCGATGGCGAGCTTGTTGTTGCAGGCGGACAGTTTATAACAGAAGCAGCAGCTATTGATAAGATGGAAATTACAACAGGAGTAGCACAAGATGACGTATGCTTGTATATTGACGATCTGATGGTGTACGTTGCAGGTGCCATACCTTTAATTAATGATCATTTTGAAAGCTATCCGGCAGGTGCTGCGCCAGGTGATTGGTTGGTAGTCGAAAATAAAACAAATGCTCCGGTTTCTATTGTCTATGACGAGGAGGAACGGAATAAAAGTGTTTTGCTTGATGACCAGAATACAACTTTTAGGGCTACTCTAAGTAAGCATTTTGCAGCTCAAAACGATCGATTTATTGCGCAGTGGCGTTATAAGGAGCTGGGTGGCGGCAAATACCCTGAGTTTCAACTGCTGAATCAATTGACACCGGCAATCAGATTGAGTTCCAGCTCCAATAACAATTTTCGTTTTTACGGACCAGGCGCGTCCGCGAATACAGTTGCTGCTTTGGCAAAGACAAAAATAGGAGCCTGGCATACGGTTAAGCTGGATGTTCGTCCGGACGAGCAAGTGTATGATATTTATTTTGACGGCGTGCTTGTTGAGCAAAATCTTGGCTTTTATACACCGACTGGTCAAATCGACGGTATTTTATTTGGCTCTGCCTACAGTGCGCCTGATGCTCCACTATATATCGATGATGTGCAAGTATATGCATTTGATACAGATGCGCCTTACTGGGCGGAAAATGATCAGTTGGAACATTTGGCGGCAACAGATAGTAGTGTACAGTTAAGCTGGCAAGCGGCTCAAGATAATGTTGGAATCGGTTGGTACAATATTTATAAGCAAAATCAGCTAGTGCAGCGAGTTAGCGGAGCTCAAACTGAAGCAGTATTAACGGGGCTGCAGCCAAGGACAGCCTATCACTTTGCAGTGCAGGCAGTCGATCAAAACGGCAATGTGAGCATAGAAAAGCTGACGGTTGATGCAATTACTCAAGAACGACCGATTATTCCAACCTATCCTTCTGGCAATAGTGGTAATGAAAGCAACGGTAATGAAAGCAGTGGGATTGAAAATCGTTTCAGTCTAACTGTTCAGCAGTTGAAAGCATATTTAAAAGAGAGGCTGCTGAAGGGGCTGCCTGGAATAGAGTTGACTGGTGATAACGGTTTTAAGCTGTTGTTACCGTCCTTGTGGATGAAGGATCTGGAAGATGTCAGCATCTCGCAATTTGCGCAGCAATACCAAGCTTCGGAGGATGAGATACAGCTGATTGTTGAAGCGGGGCTTGTTTCTGACGACAATGAAATAGCATTAATGTTGCAAAACGCTGTAAGAGAGCAATTCGGCACTGCAGCCGCAGCTGTATTGACTTTGCAAATGAAGCTATACACAGCTGCGGGCGGCGAACGACAAAACCAGGCTGTAAGTCAAAGTTTGTCTATGACAGGCTTGTCCTACGCACAGCTGCAATTGTCTTTGCCTCTGTCGTTGCAAGGCGAGGTGGATGGCGAGAAGCTTGTCGTTATGCGATGGGATGAGCAAAGCAAACGATTGGTTTATGTACCATCCAGATTCACTAGTTTTTCAGACATCACTAGTTTTCCTGACTTCTCTCATTTTTTAAGTTCCCAAATTGAGCCAGATCTCAGCAGCAAAGTAATCATACAAACACTACAGACGGGGTGGTTCGTTATTGTCCCTGTGAAAGTAAGTAATAATGTGTTTGTCGATATGAACGGACATTGGGCGCAGAATAGCGTTGCTAGTTTGGCAGCAAAACAACTATGGCATGGTGTTGCCCCTCGTATATTTGCGCCTGAGCAGCCTGTGACACGAGCGCAATTTGCTGCTCTGTTAGGGCGGACGCTCGGATTGCCTCAAGGTGCAGCAGCGATGAACGGTAATAACAAATTTAGAGATATTGATGGTGAAGAATGGTTTGCTCCCGCAGTAAGCGGTGCAGCCGCTGCTGGCCTAATTAGAGGTTATACAGACGGCAGTTTCCGTCCCAATCAGCCAGTCACCCGCGAAGAAGCTGCTGTATTGTTGCATCGTGCATCGCAGTTTCTATATGCCATCGAGCAGCAAGAAATGAGTTCGGCAGCCACTTCAATGGAAGCTGGCAAAGCTGGCAAAGCTGTCGCAACTGTCGAAACCACCGAAACAAGCAAATCTGTCAAAGCTGTCGAAACTGTAGATGCCATCAAAGCTGTCGTAGTATACAACCAGCATGCAGACGACCAGTCTGCGATGACTACATTGACCGCACTGACTGAGCTTATGCACAAGTTTACAGATGCTGCCCAAATAAGCAACTGGTCAATTGCTGCCGTCCAAGCATTGACAGAACAAGGGATTATAAAGGGCATGGGCGGTAACAAATTTCAGCCAAAAGCCAATATGACAAGAGCACAAATGAGTGTAATGATAGAAAAATGGCTAAAGCTGACTCCACAACACTAGAATTTATGTGAAGCTTAAACCTTAGAACTCAAAGTTAATTACATCTGTTCTACTTGAAATTCAAAAAGGATGGGGAAACATAATGTTTCTTCATCCTTTTTATATGGGTGCTATTTTCGTTTTTGTGTACTTAAAACATACTAGATGTAACGTGACGTTGCGTTTTTAAGTAAAAGCTTAAAAAACATATTACCACAACCATCTTCGAGCGCAGTTGTATGAAAAGTCGTATAAAATCGGTTAGCGCAGGTCATTTCCGAGCGTAGTTGTACGAAAAACCGTACAAAATCCGATAACGGAGGTCATTTCTGAGTGCAGTTGTACGAAAAACCGTACAAAATCCGATAACGGAGGTCATTTCCGAGCGTAGTTGTACGAAAAACCGTACAAAATCCGATAACGGAGGTCATTTCTGAGTGCAGTTGTACGAAAAACCGTACAAAATCCGATAACGGAGGTCATTTCCGAGCGTAGTTGTACGAAAAACCGTACAAAATCCGATAACGGAGGTCATTTCTGAGTGCAGTTGTACGAAAAACCGTACAAAATCCGATAACGGAGGTCATTTCCGAGCGTAGTTGTACGAAAAACCGTACAAAATCCGATAACGGAGGTCATTTCTGAGTGCAGTTGTACGAAAAACCGTACAAAATCCGATAACGGAGGTCATTTCCGAGCGTAGTTGTACGAAAAACCGTACAAAATCCGTTAACGGAGGACATTTCCGAGCGTAGTTGTACGAAAAACCGTACAAAATCCGTTAACGGAGGTCATTTCCGAGCGTAGTTGTACGAAAAACCGTACAAAATCCGTTAA
>JBEBPB010000034.1:0-56513 GCA_040396195.1 Paenibacillus nanensis | reverse complement strand
TGAGCCAGGATCAAACTCTCCAAAAAAGTTTGAAAGCTCATTTCGTTGCTAGCATTACTAGCTATAAAAACATTGTCAAAAATTGACGTGATCCATTTGTTCAGTTTTCAAAGAACTTGTTGTCACTTCGTGGTGACAAGAATATATGTTACCAGCTTCTGTCCTATAAGTCAACACTTTGTTTGAAATTCTTTTTAATTTCTTTTGGCTTGCTTCACTTGTTTATAAAACCAGTTGCAATACCAATTCCATTGTGTTTACTTCATACACTGCTTTAGAAGCGACAATTGATAATGTACCACAACAAACGACAAAAGACAACATGGTTTTTGTTTCTTTGTAGAATTGTGATGCTATTTTATTTCTTTCTTCTATAGTTACTGCTTTGTTTCTTTTTTAGTTACTGTGTAGCTAGCTTGTAAAATAAAGTCCAAACGAATTTGCCTGAATTTATTTCTGGTGCATCATTCGGACTTTATTTATCATTAATGCATCAATATGATCTGCATGATCTGCTGGAAAACCATGAAATAGGCTGTGAAGCTACGTAGTCAATTGTGTAATAATCGTTGCGAATATTTCCATCCTTCACACTGCCGCCCGCTCAATTTTCTCCATAAATGTCGACAATGAGGTTAGCCAGCTCGAATAGATATCATACGCCAAACGAAAAGCCAATAGGTCATATAGGTTGCAGCAGTAGTTACAGACAGTAGTTGCACAGCAGTTATGCAGCAGTAATTATGAGGTAGTTAGGGTTAGTTAATTAGTTACTGGACTCGTCGATCATACGCAGCAGTTCTGTTTCATCATCTATTATAGTAATCCCCAGTTCTTGTGCTTTGGTCAGCTTGCTGCCCGCTTTCTCGCCAGCGACAACAAAATCTGTTTTCTTGGAAACACTGCCTGATACTTTCGCTCCGCATGCTTCAAGCAGCTTGGCTGCGTCTTCTCGTGACAAAGTAGGCAACGTTCCTGTAAGCACAACTGTTTTACCATTAAAAATACTGTCTGCTTTAATTTCCGCTGCTTGCTCTGCCTCAGCTTTTACACCTAGCTCCAGCATTTTAGCAATACTGCTTTTGTTCAATTCATCCGCAAAGAATGCTTGAATGCTCTCTGCAACTATGCCGCCCACATCGGGTAATGTAATTAACTCGTCATATTGCGCATCTATAAGTGCCTGGAGCGAACCAAAGTGATCGGCAAGCATTTTGGTTGTTGCCTTGCCTGTATTCGGAATACCCAACGCGAACAAGAAAGCAGCCAATTCACGATCCTTTGATGCTTCAATCGCACCCAGCAGCTTCTTTGCTTTGCGATCGCCAAAGCGAGGCAAATGAATCAAGTCATCATAACCAAGCGCATATAGATCAGACGGATCATGCACATCACATTCCAAAAACAACTGCTCAGCTGTCATGATACTGAAGGTTTCAATATCCATCGCATCACGGGAGGCGAAGTGTGTAAGCCTTGCGACAATTTGCGGTTGGCAGCCAAGACGATTATTGCAGAACAAGTGCGCTCCCCGTTGCTCCAACTCAGAAGCACATGAAGGGCAGCGATCAGGAAATACAATTTCTGCTCCTTCCTGCTCATCGACTTTCCCCAAAATTTCCGGAATAACATCATTGGAACGACGAATCGTAACAAGGGTGCCTAAGGCATGCTTCAAATTCTTTCGTTCGATATCACCCATATTATTCAAGGTGCAGTTTTGTACAGTAACTCCTGCCAGCTCCACTGGCTCTAGTCGTGCTACTGGAGTTATTTTTCCGGTACGTCCTACTTCCCATGATACGGATTCCAGCACTGTCTCCGCTTCTTCCGCTTCAAACTTAAAGGCTATCGCCCAACGTGGAAATTTATCTGTATAACCCAACACATCGCGAGTACGCATATCAGTTAGCTTAACAACAGCACCATCGATCAAAAAGTCCAGTTTATCCCGCTGCTCGGCAACTGTTCTGAGTTCCGCCACCACATCAGTAATATTCTCAAAATAATGAACATATGGATTGACCTTGAATTGATTATTTCGTAAAAACTGCATCATTTGCTCATGCTTTTCAAACTGAACGCCTGATGCGTAACCTATATTATAGAAGAAAGCATCAAGCTTTCTCTCGGCAGTCACTTTAGGATTCAAATTGCGCAAGGCGCCTGCCGCAGCGTTACGAGCATTTTTTAAAGGCTCGATCGCTGTTGTATTGTACTTTTCCAAAACAGATAGCTGCATAATCCCTTCACCCTGAACTTCAATAGTTCCCTCCGTAAAAGGAATGTTCATCGGAACAGAACGAATGGTTTTTACTTGCGCCAAAATCCCTTCACCTACAGCACCGTTTCCTCTCGTCGAGGCTTGTACCAGTGTTCCGCCACTATAGGTGAGGTTTAAAGTCAAACCATCGAACTTCAGTTCTACTGCAAAAGATGCAGGCGGCAGCGGAGGCTTCTCCGGATTTTTTGCATTATAATCGGTAATTGCCTTCTGTATACGAATCTCCCATGCCAAAAGATCCTCTTCATTCTGAGCCTTGTCCAAGCTCCACAGACGCGCCAGGTGGCGATGCGGCTCAAAACCGCTGAGCAATTCTCCTCCCACTCTTTGAGTAGGAGAATTTGGTTCTATTACACCGCTTTGCTGCTCCAATTGAACAAGCTCATCATACAAGCGATCATAGTCCGCATCATTTACCTTCGGTTGATCTAGCGTGTAATAGTAATAATTGTACTCATTAAGCAGTGCCACCAACTCTTTCATGCGCTCCAAATCTGCTGCCATCACACGGCTCCTCCTTAAATAAAACCTATCATTATTTCATTATTATATGAAGCATTCATTCATTATACTTTGCGAATCGGCGCAAATGCCGCCAACAGACGTTTGATGCCAGTAGGTGCAGGAAAAGCAATCTGCAGCTCCATATCGTTGCCATTTCCTTTGACGGCAACAACTGTGCCCTCGCCCCATTTGGCGTGGGCAACCCGATCACCGGCAGCAATACCTGCCGGCGACTCCGCTGCTCCAGCGCTTGCACTAGCGCTGGAGCCAGCTTTGGCGCCATCGAGCGGCGTGCTTACCCGCACGCCGCTTCCCGCTCCGCCAAAGGAAGGGCGTCCGCTCCCCGAAGCTGCCGGGGAGCCAGAGCGCGGCGCAGAATAGCCGCCGCCAAACCCGCTGCTGCCTCGTCCGCCAGAGCGTCCGAACCCGCCACCGCCAGCAGCTCCAGTCTTCACATTCTCCGGAATTTCATCCAGAAAGCGTGAAGGCATATTCATCCCTGTACGGCCAAACAGCGTTCGCATCCGTGCACAAGTCAAGTAAAGCTGCTTCTCAGCTCGAGTTATGCCCACATAAGCAAGCCTTCTTTCTTCTTCAAGCTCCTCATCATCTGACAAAGCGCGGCTGTGCGGAAATACCGACTCCTCCATACCTATAACAAACACAACTGGAAACTCCAATCCTTTAGCACTATGCATGGTCATCAGCACAATAGCGTCAGTTTGAGCTCCTTCATCCGCATCGCTTCCCATCGAATCAATATCTGCAATCAACGCGAGATCTGTTAAGAAGGCAACTAGCGTTTTATCCTCATTACGCGCTTCAAAATCCATCGTCACCGATAGAAACTCGTCGATATTTTCTATACGCGCCTGTGATTCCAATGTATTCTCCCGGTGCAATTCTATTTTATACTCGGAAAGCTCAAGCACCTTCTCAGCTAACTCGGTCACTGTCAAATAATCCGCCATCGCTGTCAAATTGGAGATCAGACTATAAAATTCACTTAGCAAATTACGTGTACGTACATTGAAATCCAACTCCAGATCGATTGTTTGATCCATTTCACTAAGCACACGATAGATAGAAGTACCGCGCGAAGCAGCTGCCGTTGCCAGCTTGCCTACAGTTGTATCCCCTATTCCCCGCTTCGGCACATTAATAATTCGTGTAAGACTAATATCGTCATCCGGATTTGAGATTAACCGCAAATAAGCCAGCATATCCTTAATTTCTTTGCGATCATAGAACTTAACGCCGCCCACGATTTGGTAAGGAATATCAGATTTGATCAGTGTTTCCTCTATAACACGGGACTGCGCATTGGTACGATACAAAATAGCATGATCGGAATAACGCATTCCTTTCATTTTATTATTACGAATTTTCCCTGTTACAAAATAACCCTCGTCGTGCTCGGAATCAGCCTGATACACTTCGATCAAATCGCCAGCGCCCTGCGCTGTCCACAATTTTTTCGGCTTGCGTCCCGTATTGTTCGCAATGACAGCATTCGCCGCATCCAAAATATTGCCGGTAGAGCGATAATTCTGCTCCAGCATAACGGTACGAGCCTCCGGGTAGTCCTTCTCAAAGTTCAAAATATTCGTTATATCAGCACCGCGCCAACGATAAATCGATTGATCGCTGTCTCCGACAACACATATTTGATGATGCTTTTGAGCCAGCAAACGACATAACATATACTGCGCCCTATTCGTATCCTGATACTCGTCCACATGAATATATCGAAATTTATTTTGATAGAAATCAAGTACCTCAGGTACATCCTTGAAAAGATGAATCGTCTTCATGATCAGATCATCAAAGTCGAGCGAGTTGTTATTGCGCAAACGTTGCTGGTACATGGCATATACCTTGGCAACCATGCTTTGAAAATAATCGCCCGCCTTCTCTTCATATCTGGACGGAGCAATCAGCTCATTCTTGGCATTGCTAATTTCAGCCTGCACCGCTTTGGGCTCCAGCTTCTTCGTATCCATATTCAAATCCTTCATACAATTGCGTATGACGGACAACTGATCAGCAGAATCAAGAATGGAAAAATTGCTTGTGAATCCAATCCTGTCTATATCTTTGCGTAAGATTCGCACACACATTGAGTGAAAGGTAGAAACCCATATATCTCGACCTGAGGGACCAATCAAGCTGCTAACACGCTCCTGCATCTCGCGCGCAGCCTTATTCGTAAACGTAATTGCAAGTATGCTCCAGGGAGCAACCCTTTTCTTCTCTATTAAATAAGCAATCCGGTGAGTCAGCACACGAGTCTTGCCACTGCCCGCTCCAGCCATGATCAACAACGGTCCATCAACCGCTTTAACCGCTTCCCGCTGAGGTTCATTCAGCTTCTCAACCGCCTGCTCAATATTCATAAAATTGAACATGCTCAGACTCCTTTACTAGCTTTTTAACTGATTATAAAAGATACGATTGTACTATCATCGTTTAACGACATTTGCGTCAATCCGATTATGTTTGCTTGATGCTATGCGCATGATGACGTAATCTTGAGTGTAGGATACAGTCTGTACCCTGTCAAACAAGCAGCACTGTTTGCCTCACTGCCTTAACTGTAGAAAGCGCAGCCTCTAAGTCCGAATAAACAATATTGCCTACAACAACAACATCAGCATATGCCGCCATTTCGGCAGCCTTCGCTGCGCTGTCAATTCCGCCTCCGTAAAACAGCTTGGCATTGCAGACTTCTTTGCGGGCAAGCTTGACATAGTCCACTGAGCCATATACTCCGCTATATTCCAAATAAACAACCGGAAGCCTCATTAGATGCTCCGCCATCTGTACATGCGCTATTAATTCTTCTTCGTTCAGCACTGCTTGTGCGCCTGTTGCCTTGGCGACTGTTGATTCGCCATTGAGAACAATATATCCTTCCGCAGCAGTTGCCTCCCAGGGAACAAATCGGCCATACTCGATAAGCCCCTTCGTTTGTTTGCCATTGATCCAATCGGCTTCGTTCGTATTTAATACAAGCGGTACAAAGTAACCGTCAAAGCCAGGAACTGCCCCTTCCATTACCGAAACTTCCAATGCACAATCGACTTCATAGCGGCGAATCCGCGACATAAGATCAACAATATTTTCAAAGGTGACACCACTTGATCCGCCTACTAATATAGCGTCCGTGCCAGACATACATACTGCATCAAGCTGTTCATCTGTAATTTCCCGCTCAGGATCCAGCTTGAATACATGCCTCCAACCTGCAAACCACTCATCCGCCATCCCGCTTTTTCCCCACTTTCACCATAATCACGCGCTTATTTAGTAAGAGAATGATATTTCCTTTGCTGCATTTCCTATTTTTCTTTTCGTGATTGTTCAAGCACCGAAGCAAGCCTGTCGCATAGAACAAAACTTTATGCAACAGGCTCTCTACTTTTGCAAACCGCGATTTTCAAATCAATATTTTGAGGCTGCCGATTAATTTTGATGAGCAACTTAACTACAAAATTCAACCGTTACTACAGCAAAAATGGACTTCCCACCAATTAATCAATAGCCTTATTGTATAACTATTAGTTGATAAACTGACGAACTTTGCTTACTTCACCAATTGTCCGCGTGTTACCCCAAGCTGATTCGTTGCTTTGAGGGTACGCCATACTTGGGTTCCTGTAATTCGTCCGTCAAGCGCATCACGGTACAAGCCAAGCACCTCATGCACCTGTTCAGCCGTTTCCTCAAGAAACTCTACACGGTAATGGGCAACACCCAGCTCAATAAAATTACGGATATACTCTGCACCGGATTGCTCGATTGCATTGTAGACCGTATTGCGGCAGCCTTCATCCACTCTTACAGGGTGGGACATGCCAATTCTGTCCTGAAGTGATACCCTATGCTCCTCACAAGGGCGACCACAGTTTGTAAAGTCTGTTCCTTCACTGAGGAATGTACAATATACGCAATGCTCCGTATGGAACATCGGCAAATGCTGATGAATCACAACCTCCATTTTGTCCGTATCTGCATATTGCAACAGATCAACCATTTGTTGAATATTCAAATCGTAGGATGGTGTCACCTTATCCAAACCTGCATCCAAAAACAGCTTAACAGCTTTATGGTTAGCAACGTTCAAAGAGAAATCGCCAATCAGCTTTGGAAACGGCTTGTCCGGATTTTCCGCGCGGGCACGCAAATAATAGTACAGTGCCCCGGTATTGCGTACAAGCACCGCATCAGGCTGCAAACGCAAAATATTGGCATGATAGCCGTTTTCGTTCGGCATATGAATGCGCGGTGTTGCCAATGCAATTGGCTTGCCCGCAGCACGAGCAGCTGCAATAGCAGCAGGGAACTGCTTTATAAATTCAAAGTCAGCATATATATAGGAAGCATCCGATTGAACAGCCGCCTCAACCTGCTCCAAGCTGCGACATAGTACCGTCAAATGCGTCTTCGTAGCTGGTTGTGTTATCCCGGCATCACGGAATGCATTCACCTCATGCTTAATATAGACTGGCGGTTTTGGACGCTCGCCTGCCAATTGTTCAACTGCTTCTCGGCGCAAGCGGTTCAGCTCGCGTATTGGCAATATAACATCGCCTTCCAGTAAAACTTCCAGTTGTTCCAATTGATATACCGTGCCGCCCAAACGTCCCAACTGCTCTTCCAGCAGAGCAGCATCCATTGGTCTTTTTTGAGCTGTTTCGAGATCAAGCTCGGATACCGCCTCTACCGTAAAGTTTTTTTGCACATCCATCCACCATGTTTTAAGAGGTTGTCCCGCTTTGCCTGTAACACGAACATGCAAGGGGAAAACACGATAAGGTTTATCTGTCTCGAAACTGGCACGCAATCGCTTGTCCAATACCGGGTCGTTCGTCTTCCAAATCCGATCGCCTACATGCAGCTTGCGCAAATCAACATCATTTCGTCCAGCTACCAATTCAATCAAAGTACCCTCTTGTGCTTCGCCCTCCAGTTTGACACCATGGCGACGCAAATCATAGACACGTCCGCCTTCTTCTTTCTTCGTCGGATCGCCGGCATCGAATACTATACCGTCGCCGCGTTTCACAGGCGCTTCCAATCTAACTGTTACCGCATCACGCATAATCCGTTCAACCTTGCCCAAAAATACACCACGGCTTTTAGGGAAAGTACCGTCTACCAGTTGCTTATTGTTCGTCCCTTCCAAAAAACCATGGGTGAAACCGCGTGAAAAGCTCTGCTGCAACTCGCGAATTTCTTCTTTAACGGGCTTGGAGCGATCTCCGTCAAAATATTTATCGATCGCTTTGCGGTACTTGCTCACGACGTTCGCTACATATTCCGGCGTTTTCAAACGCCCTTCAATTTTGAATGACGTAACACCCGCTTCAATCAATTCCGGCACCAGCTCAATTGCCGCCAAGTCTTTCGGAGAAAGCAAGTAAGTTACATCACCCATCGGTTTACGCTCGCCATCGACCATCAGATCATAAGGAAGGCGGCATGCCTGTGCACATTCCCCACGGTTCGCTGAGCGACCGCCCCACATTTCGGAAGTAAGACATTGTCCAGAGTACGAAACACATAAAGCACCGTGAACAAAAACCTCCATCGGCAGCTTCGCCTTTTCACCAATCGTGCGAATTTGCTTTAAATTATTTTCCCGCCCAAGCACAACCCGCTCCATCATAAACGGCTTTGTAAATTCAACCGCCTCTGGGGAAGTAATCGTCATCTGCGTGGAACCGTGAATGGGAAAGTCTGGCGACATTTCGCGAATTAGCTTGACCAGCCCCAAATCCTGTACAATAACAGCATCGACACCTGCATCAATACACATATCAATCAGTTGCTGCGCATCGCGAAGCTCATCCTCAAAAACAAGTATATTAAAGGTCAGAAACCCTTTTACCCCGTACGTATGCAAAAATGCCATAATCTCCGGCAGTTCCTCACTGCGAAAATTATTCGCACGGGCTCGCGCATTGAACTTCTCCACCCCAAAAAATATCGCATCCGCACCGTTCGCTACAGCAGCCCGCATACAATCCCAATCGCCCGCAGGCGCTAATAGTTCAATATCTGCTCTAGTCAAAGCAGTTGTTGTCATCTTCGTCAGTTCCTCTCGTCTACCATCTTATTTGTCATTATTTTATCAAACGCCATGCAAGGATTCCACCACTTCTCATTGGCAAATATCAGTTTTACAAATAGACAAGGGAATGAAAACAAGCAAAACAAATCACTTATAAAACATAAATAACATTTTTGCAGCAATAACCGTGTAAGTTTTTGTTCAATTATTATGTGATTTTGCCATGTCGCTTTTGTTGAGTAGTAGGCGACTTGCCTTAGTGCTATACTAATGGGGATTGGACATAACTGATCGTTTTCTTAAACACAATATTCCACAAAAATGGAGGTTTATCTAGCATGAAACTAGGTGTATTCAGTGTATTGTTTGCACAAAAATCCTTGGAAGAAACGTTGGATTACATTGCTGAAAAAGGATTGGAAGCTATTGAGATCGGTACTGGCGGTTATCCAGGCAATGCTCATTGCAACCTTGATGAATTGCTTGCTGATAACGGAAAGCTGAAAGCATTCAAGCAAGCCGTAGAATCTCGCGGCATTATGATCAGCGCTCTAAGCATTCACTCTAACCCGCTTCACCCGCAAAAAGCAATTTCCTCCGTTCATGACGAAGAAATTCGCAAAACGATTGAGCTAGCCAATCGATTGGAAGTACAAGTAGTTAACTCTTTCTCCGGTTGCCCAGGCGACCATGAAGATGCTAAATATCCAAACTGGCCTGTAGCACCGTGGCCTAATGAATATCAAGAAATTTTGAAATGGCAATGGGAAGAGAAAGTTATTCCTTACTGGAGCGGCATCGGCAAATTGGCTGAGCAATCCGGTGTCAAAATCGGCCTTGAACTGCACGGCGGCTTCTCTGTTCATAGCCCGGCTACTATGCTTCGCCTTCGTGAAGCGGCAGGCAAAGCAATCGGTGCAAACCTTGACCCAAGTCATATGTGGTGGCAAGGCATTGATCCGGTTCAAGCGGTACTTATCCTTGGTCGTGAGAATGCCATTCACCACTTCCATGCAAAGGATACTTCCATCGACCCAATTAATGTGAACCATCATGGTGTAACAGATATGCAATCCTATACACAAATGCTTGACCGTGCATGGCAGTTCCGCACTGTTGGCTACGGACATGATATGAAAACCTGGGCTGATATTATCAGCGCACTTCGTCTTGTTGGCTATGATTATGTAGTGAGCATCGAGCATGAAGATGGACTGATGTCTGTTGATGAAGGCTTCTCCAAAGCCGTGCAAAATCTTCAGCAAGTGCTTATCCGCGAGCCGCTAGGCGAGATGTGGTGGGTTTAATCCGTAACCGGCAATTCACGAACAAGAACATATGATCTATTTTATTTTAAAACAAAAGCTGTACATCCGCTACCCTTTAGCTGGATATACAGCTTTTTCTTTTTTAATGAATGCTTCCCTTACTGAAAGTTCCCCCAAGTACATCATTAACATGCTCAATGGCAATAAATGCACTATCATCTATCGTTTGAACAATTCCTTTTAGCTTGGCAAGCTCCAGTCTGGATACAACGCAATAAATAATCTCTGTTTGTTCTTTGGAGAATCCACCCTGTGCGTGAATGAGGGTTGTAGTACGCCCTAACCGGTCAATAATGGCCTGCGAAATCTCTTCATATTCCTTCGAAATAATCGTAACCGACTTCGATTCATCCAAGCCTTCGACAACAATATCAATCATTTTGATCGCTATATAATAGGTAAACATTGAATACATCGCGGAATCCCAATTAAAAACAAAGCCCGCTCCAATAAAAATAACAACATTAAACATCATAATTATTTGACCAACGGCAATTCGAAGCTTTTTGGAGATTAAAATCGAAATAATTTCCGTCCCGTCCAGTGCGCCGCCATAACGAATAACTAATCCGACACCTATCCCAAGCAATAAACCGCCAAATAAAACAGCGAGCAATTTTTCATCTGTAAAAGCACCCGTATGATGCAGGGCAGCCGTTGTAAGCGACATGACCGTAATACCATATAATGTAGAGATGGCAAAGGTTTTGCCTAATTGCTTGTAGCCAACAATCAAAAAAGGAATGTTAACTGCGAAGAGATATATACTAAGAGGAATAGAAGTAAGGTGAGAAAGCATTATTGATATACCAGCTATACCGCCGTCAATAATATTGTACGGCACTAAAAATTTTTCGAGTGCAACACCCATTAGAATCGATCCGATTGTGATGAAAATAACCCGTTTCACCAATTCAACCGCGGACAGTTTTTTGTGTACTTTAGCCATACAGGCGCCCTCCACTTGATAGAGTAAGCTCATTACAGCTTTCAACACCAACCTACACATACTCCGCTTATATCTACGGTTTGTCTGTCCTTTACTGGGACAAGCTTCATTATCAACAAATAAAGGAACATGCACAATGTATTGAATGTGCGCTTCCTATTATTAATCAACATACCTGTTCCTGTAAAACACAGGCACCATGCTGCTGGCGGGAAAACTTAATTCGCCCCTGTTAAACAATCATATAATATATTTTATTATGAAAAACATCACTTTGTAAATGGAAAAAGGACTATTGCACAGCATAGCAGCTCTGTGCAATAGTCCTTTATTGGAATTTCATCCGTATTTACGCTAACCAAACTTCGAAGATCATCACGTAGTCAATAAACAAAAACAATCCTAGCGATACAGCTGTAAATGCGATCGCAAACTTGTTTTTTCTAGGACGAGCAAGCAACAGTCTTACGAAACCAATCGCAATAATTACGGTAAACGCAAGCATGAACCAATCAAATGGATCAATTGCTGATTTTGCTGCTTCTTCTGCTAAAAACATGAAGGGACCTCCTTTTATCTGCCCGTTGAAAGCACCAAATGTAAGTTACGGCACTTTTCCTCATATTACTCTATGTTATCTTCTCGCAACGCCTGTTGCAAGTACCAACATCAATTCGTAACAACTTTGTCAAGATTAACGGCTTGTTCCCTAGTTATTATACCATGTTTCGCAAAATTTACTTGTTTTTTTTGAGAAAAGTCACTTGGCTTGCACAGACTCGGCAACTTCAGCTTCTTGAACTTTTTCACCTTTATATAAAGCCTCTGTTCTAGTGCGATCTCTTTCCAAAATCGGACCCAAATATTTTCCAGTATATGACTTGTCCACTCGTATAACTTCTTCCGGCGTTCCAGTCGCAACAATCGTACCACCGCCGCTGCCGCCTTCCGGTCCAAGATCAATCAAATAATCGGCTGTCTTAATAACATCCAGATTATGCTCGATGACAAGAACCGACTCTCCTGAATCCACTAATCGATGCAATACTTTCAACAGACGATCAATATCATGCACGTGCAGTCCCGTTGTCGGCTCATCCAAAATATAGAGAGTCTTGCCTGTACTGCGTCGGTATAACTCAGCTGCAAGCTTCACCCGCTGCGCTTCCCCGCCGGACAAAGTAGTGGCGGGTTGCCCAAGCTTCATATAGCCCAAGCCTACATCGACAAGTGTTTGAATTTTTCGGTGAATGCGCGGTATATTTTCAAAGAATGTACAGCCATCCTCAATTGTCATATCCAGCACATCAGCGATATTGTGCGATTTATATTTCACTTCCAGCGTCTCCCGATTGTAGCGTTTGCCCTTGCATACCTCACAAGGAACATATACGTCCGGCAAAAAGTGCATTTCAATTTTAATAATTCCGTCTCCGCGACATGCCTCACAGCGACCGCCCTTTACGTTAAAGCTGAAGCGTCCCTTCTTGTAGCCGCGTACCTTTGCTTCATTCGTGCTAGCATACAAATCACGAATATCGTCAAACACACCCGTATAAGTCGCAGGATTAGAACGCGGTGTTCTGCCAATTGGCGACTGATCAATATCGATAACCTTCTCCAGATGCTCAATACCGCGCATTTCCTTATATTCGCCTGGACGCGTCTTCGCTCTATTCAAATCCCTTGCTAACGTTTTGTATATAATTTCATTCACAAAGGTCGATTTTCCTGAGCCTGATACCCCTGTTACTGCTGTAAATACACCTAACGGAATTTTCGCATTAACATTGCGCAAATTATTTTCCTTGGCACCGCGCACTTCCAGCCAGTTGCCATTCGGCTTTCTTCTTTCTCGCGGCACTTCAATAAATTTGCGTCCACTCAAATAATCACCTGTCAGAGAACTTTCATCCTTCATTACTTCTTCTGGAGTTCCTTCAGCAATTATCGTTCCGCCATGAATACCAGCACCAGGCCCGATATCGATAATATAATCGGCAGCAAGCATCGTATCCTCATCATGCTCAACAACGATTAGCGTATTGCCCAAGTCGCGCATATGCTCCAGCGTCTGAATAAGGCGGTCATTATCGCGCTGATGCAAACCGATACTTGGCTCATCCAGTATATAGAGCACGCCCATCAAACTGGAACCGATTTGCGTAGCCAAACGAATACGCTGTGCTTCGCCACCGGATAAAGTACCTGCCGCCCGGCTCAAGGACAAATATTCCAAACCGACATTAACAAGGAAGCCAAGTCGGCTGTTAATTTCTTTCAAAATCAAGTGAGCGATCGTTTGCTCTTTCTCTGTCAAATGAAGCGAATCGAAATAACGCTGTGCCTCGCCAATTGTCAGAGCGGTGACATACGCAATATTTTCTTGACCAATTGTTACCGCCAAACTTTCCTTGCGCAGACGCTTTCCCTTGCAGCTATTGCATGGCTTCGCACTCATATAGCCTTCGATATGCTCTCGCATCATCTCGGATGGCGTATCCCGATAACGGCGCTCCAAATTGTTCACTATACCTTCAAATGGCACGAACGCTTCCTTCTTATGTCCAAAATCATTCTCATAAACGAAGCGAACCTTTTCGCCTCCCGTTCCATACATCAGCTTCTTCATTTGTTCATCCGTCAGCTCAGAAACAGGAACATCACGCGGAATATCATAATGCTTGCACACCGCAGCCAAAAACTGCGGATAATAATTAGAAGTGCTGCCAGCCCATGCTGCAAAAGCCGCATCATTAATTGATTTCGTTTTGTCCGGCACTAATAGCTCCGGGTCAACAATCATGCTGGCACCCAAACCGTCACATTCCGGGCAAGCGCCGAAGGGGCTATTAAATGAAAACATGCGCGGCGCAAGCTCCTCCATACTAAAGCCACATTCCGAGCAGGCAAAATTGGAGCTGAATAGCAGTTCTTCTTCACCAATCACGTCAACAATTACGCGACCCTCTGCCAGCTTCAATGCTGTTTCCAAGGAATCAGCAAGACGGCTATGCACATCGTCCTTCACCACAATCCGGTCAACAACGACCTCAATGCTATGCTTTTTATTTTTCTCCAGCTCAATCGTTTCGCTTAGCTCGCGCAGTTCCCCATTGACCCGCACCCGTACAAAGCCTTGCTTTTGAATATCTGCCAACAGCTTGACATGCTCGCCTTTTCGTCCAGAAACGATCGGAGCTAATATTTGCAATCTCGTTTTTTCCGGATACTCCATAATTCGGTCAACCATTTGCTCGACAGTTTGTGAGCTGATCTCCACACCATGCACCGGGCAATGCGGTCGTCCGACTCGCGCAAACAGTAGCCGCAGGTAATCATAGATTTCAGTTACAGTACCTACTGTAGAACGCGGATTGCGGCTAGTTGTTTTCTGGTCAATAGAAATAGCTGGCGACAGGCCTTCAATAGAATCAACATCCGGTTTATCCATCTGTCCCAAAAACTGACGTGCATATGCAGATAAGGATTCTACATAGCGACGCTGACCTTCTGCATAGATCGTATCAAAAGCAAGCGATGATTTGCCTGAGCCGCTCAAGCCTGTCAGCACAACAAATTTATCACGAGGAATAGTTACATCAATATTTTTCAAATTATGCGCACGCGCGCCTTTTACAACAATTTTATCAATAGCCAATTGGCTCTCCCCCTACTGTCCCGTTTCAGCACGCAGCTCCAACAATGCATCACGCAGCTCTGCCGCACGCTCGAATTGCATTGCCTTCGCCGCTTCCTTCATCTCTGCTTCCAAACGTTCCATCAGTTTCTGCTTTTCCTTCTTCGTCATGCTCTTCGCATTGGAATCGGTCAAATAATCCGCTTGCTGCTCCGCCGCTTTAACTGCCTCTATTACATCATGCACTTTTTTGCGGATCGTCTGCGGTGTAATGCCATGCTCTTCATTGAAAGCAATTTGAACCGCTCTTCTTCGCTCCGTTTCCTTAATCGCACGATCCATCGAATCCGTTATTTTGTCCGCGTACATCACTACCCTGCCCTCACTATTGCGGGCGGCTCGACCAATCGTCTGAATAAGCGAGCGATCAGAACGCAAAAACCCTTCCTTGTCTGCATCCAGTATCGCTACGAGCGATACCTCCGGCAAATCTAATCCTTCTCGCAGCAGGTTAATCCCAATCAGCACATGGAACACGCCCAAGCGCAAATCACGCAATATCGCCAGTCGCTCCAACGTTTTAATGTCAGAGTGCAAATAGCGAACCTTAATCCCGATTTCCTTCATATAATCAGTAAGATCCTCTGACATCTTCTTCGTCAATGTCGTCACAAGCACTCGTTCATCACGTTCAATTCGCAATTGAATTTCGTGCAGCAGATCATCAATCTGCCCTTTTGACGGTCGAACATCAATAATCGGATCAAGCAAGCCAGTCGGCCGTATAATTTGTTCCGTCATTTCTGGACAATGCTCCAATTCATAGGGTCCCGGCGTAGCAGATACATAAACTAACTGCTTCGTCTTTTCCTCAAACTCCTGGAACTGCAATGGACGGTTATCGAGCGCTGATGGCAAACGGAAACCGTGCGCAATCAACATCTCCTTACGCGCCTTGTCACCATTGTACATTGCCCGAATTTGCGGCAGCGACACATGCGACTCATCGATAACAACGAGCATATCGTCCGGAAAATAATCAATCAATGTATAAGGAGACTCACCACGCTGACGGAATGTTAATGGGCCTGAATAATTCTCAATCCCGGAACAAAAGCCCATTTCAGCCATCATCTCCAGATCATATCTCGTCCGCTGCTCCAATCTCTGCGCTTCCAGCAATTTATTGTCTGAGCGCAGTTCCTCCAGCCGTTCTTCCAGTTCCTTCTCAATATCGACCATCGCGCGCTTCATCGTTTCCTCATGCGTAACGAAGTGAGAGGCAGGGAAGATAGCGATATGTTCCCGTTCGCCAATGATCTCTCCAGTCAGCACATCAATCTCTGAGATTCGATCGATTTCATCGCCAAACAGCTCCACCCGCACAGCATGCTCATTGTTGGCAATTGGAAAGATCTCGACAACATCGCCTCTTACCCGGAACGTACCGCGTGTAAAGTTAATATCGTTGCGCTGATATTGAATATCTACAAGCTTGTGAAGAATCTCGTCCCTTGGCTTCTCCATCCCTGTCCGTAGAGACAGAACCAGACTTCCATACTCGGAAGGAGAACCCAAACCGTATATACAAGACACACTGGCTACAATAATGACATCACGCCGTTCAAACAAAGCGCTCGTAGCAGAGTGCCGCAGCTTATCTATCTCATCATTAATACTTGAATCCTTCTCTATAAACGTGTCCGTCGAAGGAATATACGCCTCCGGCTGATAATAATCGTAATAGCTGACAAAATACTCAACAGCATTATTAGGAAAAAACTCCTTGAACTCGCTGCAAAGCTGGGCCGCCAGCGTCTTATTATGCGCAATAACAAGAGTTGGGCGGTTAAGCCGGGCAATTGTATTGGCAATCGTATACGTCTTCCCCGTACCAGTAGCTCCAAGCAGTGTCTGATGACGCATTCCTTTCTGAATACCAGCAGTCAGCTCATCAATCGCTTTCGGCTGATCCCCTTGCGGCGTATAGCTTGAAACCAACTCAAACTTCCGTTCACTTGCCTCACTCAACTTCCCCACTCCTCTGCACAATCTATGAAAAACAACCCACGACCTATTTACCATTTCAAATTAACTATTAATTGTTATACTTGATAAGTTTGGTCTTATATAATCCCATATTCGAGTCAGTCAATGAACTGTTAATAAACAACTGGAGCATAACATTTATTCGTCACGGCAAACAAAATGAATGTCCGACTACTATCCACTTGTCGTAAATGCAATACCTTCTACATAGTATAGACAGTTGTCAATTTGAACTTACATGACAACCAACTGTACAGCACGAAAACAAACGAACATTCTTGCTCTGCCACAGAAGCTCCATGCCAGGCATGGAATCAAATGAGAATATGTGTTCCCCATTCCACTATTATAGCGTTACTTAAAATCTGATGCAATGCCAACCTTTTCTAATTATGAAAGACAGAAGCTTGAGCATTCGATAGTGCAAATGCCAAGCAGTATATCTCTTATTTTATTTATTCATAGTGAAGGACAAAATGAGTGAAATTTTAGAGGAATTGCTATAAATTTGTTAAGTTTTAGTTAATTCATGAAAATACCCGCTTTTTTTCAGAAAATGTATAGATTGATTTGTTAGACTGTCTACAATCAGAGAACTAATGTTTATTAACAGACGGAGGTGTGTGCAACAAACAAATGTAAACATGCAACATGTTCTGTTACATAACAGAAACTGAAGCTTTTAATTATTTTAGGAGGTAGTCAATTTATGAAGAAACGCGTATTTGCAACTCTGCTTGCCTTTTTGCTTGTTCTCCAGTTCACTAATTTGACTGGTTTAACAAAACAAACTGAAGCAGCGTTTGTTACAGACAAGGATGGTTTTGTGTTTAGCAAAGTTTCATTGATGGATGGTAGTACAGAAGTTATTAAGATTATTACCAACTTGATGGACAATACAGTGACTGACACACAAAATCCAAATTACCGTTTTGAATTTGATAGTAATAAACTGTTTGAAATCAAATATGATTGGGTATTGAAAGAAGATCACACATTTACTAAAGACGACACAGTAGTATTTCAACTTCCTGCTGGATTGAAACTAAAAGAAGCTATTCCTAACACCACAGATGCTGGTGAAATTCCAGGTTTAGGAAAATACACTGCTGATCTAAATGGAAAAGTAACTATGATTTTTGATGAGAATGTTACAGATCGTGAGATTCCAGATGGATTCATTAAATTCTGGGCTTATCTAGATAAACAAGATAACAATATTAAACAAGACCTTGTTTTCACTGATATTGCAGACAAAACATTCACTTTTGATATGCAATCCCCGTTTCCTAATGAGTACATCTCAAAAGAAGGTATTGCTAAGCCTCAAGATTATAATGGGAAGTCCATTGAATGGACTATTGATATCAACAAAGGGCTAAATAATATTAAACAAGCAACCATAAAAGATACCATTGAAGGCGGACTAGAACTAGACAGCGTTATCGGTGTCAAAGTCTACAAAGTAAATTATGATTTGCAAAGCGGTGCAGAGATAAGTGCAAATCTTTTAAGTGCACCTGCAGATTATTCAATCACTCTACCTGATGACAATATAAGCCAACCTGGTACATTAGAAGTAAATTTAGGTGATATCACTGATGCTTATCGTATTGTATATCACACTAAAATTACGGACACATCGGAAGACTCACCTATCTTTTTTAATAATACAGCCACTTTGACAGGAACAGATTTACCAAGCAAAACTGATAGTGATACGGTTGAAATTACGCGTGGCAATCTTCTCGAAAAAAATGTTGATGACTATAACGACATAGAACAAACTATTGATTGGGAGATCATTTATAACGCTGGTGAATTAACCATCGCTAACCCCAAAATTATTGATATGTTTGACGATGTACATGAATTCGTTCCTGGTTCATTAGTAATTAAAGATGCTACGGATAATATTATTACGGGACAATTTAATAAAAGTGATGATATTTCCGTAGTTCCAAACAATGCAAATAAAAAAGGGTTTATTCTTACATCAAACACACCTTTAACAGGGAAAATAATTATCACCTATCAAACAAAAGCTGCTGCAAACTTTTTGATTTATAGAGATACTGATGAACGTAATGTTAATAATACAGTTATCAGTGAAGGTAAAGATAAGGATCAACCGCAATGGGTAAAGCAGCGCTTCACTTCTAAAAACTATTCAATTAATTACAGCACGAGAGAAATTACCTGGACTGTTAAAATTAATGAAAACAAATATGATATTACTAATGTTAAATATGAGGATGTTTTCCCAGATGGACTACAACTTGTAGGTGGTCTTAACGATATTATTGTGAAGAAAGACGGAGCTACTCCAAATCCAGTTATTGTACCTGTTAATGGTGTAGATAAATCAGGCGTTACTGTTCCTGGATTTACTGTTGCTCTTGATAATGGTCCTCATTCCTACACAATTATTTACAAAACGAAATATGATTTTGATCCTGTACTAGATACTCATTTGAAATCAAACTATAAAAATGTTGGAGAAGTATTTTGGACAGACAATACAGGTTCTCAATCCAAAACATTTAATAGCACTTTCACTCCAAATGAGAATACCGTAAATAATGGTTTTAAAGAAAATGGTAAATATGATGCTTCTACAAAAAAAATCACTTGGGCTATTGGAGTGAATTACAATAGTAAAAACATGACTAATGTTCGTGTTATTGACGAACTGCAATCCGTTCAGGAATATGTTTCTGGTTCACTTAAGGTATATCCTTTATCTATTAAAACAGATGGTTCTTGGAATACGCCTGACTTAGGTACAGCAATCGCAGATTTAGCAACAGTAGAATCGTATGAAAACCAGAAACTGACTATCAAATTTAATCAAGCTATTTCAACACCATACTATATTACGTTTGAAACTACACTGAAAGATTCAATTATCAATGATGCAACAATTAAAAATAAGGCTACAATAACAGCTGATAATGTTTCGGATAAGACAACAAATGAAGCTAGTGTCAAAATACCTAAAGCTGGTACTGATATAGCTAAAGAATTGATTAAAAAGTCTGGACAGAGTCCATTTATCGCTTCTTGGAAAATTACTATTAACCAAGCGCAATCTCAACTAGATCACGCGAAAATTATCGATACTCCTAGTAATAACCAAGTTATTTTACCTAATTCTTTCAAGCTTTACAAAACGAGCGTCGCAAGTGATGGATCGATCTCTAAAATATCACCTGATGCAATAACTTTAGATCCAGAAGACCCATTCTACACTGTTATTATTGATGAAAAAGCTATCGTTCCAACATTCGAATTATTATTCAACAAGCCTATCTCTACAGCCTATATTTTAGAATATGATACGTTTATTGATGCAGACCCTTCTACTAATCCTGTCATCTCTAATACGGTTAAACTAAAAAATGGAGTTGAAGAAATATATGGTTTGGAAAAACCAGTAGAAGAAACAATCCATCTATCTGGCAGTAGCGCTGGTGGTAGTTATGCAGATGGAAAACTTACAATCAGAAAAACTGATGCTGACTCAGGAGATCCGTTATCAGGTGCAACGTTTAAACTGACAAGAGCTTCTAATGGTAAATTGATCGGGGAGCAAACTACTGACAGCAGCGGTGAAATAACGTTTGGACCAATACCATTTGGCAACTATATTATTGAAGAAGTATCGGCTCCTAAATACTACAATATTGATGGTGATGGTAAATATCCTGTTTCAATTAATTCTACAACAGAACTAATACAACCTGTTGTAAATAAAATGAAAGAAACCGGTAAACTTACCATTAAAAAAATTGAAACAAAATCAGATCCAGCAGATCCAGATAAATTCTTGGCTAATGCGACTTTCGAACTCTATGAGCAAGATGTTTATGAAAGCACACCTCCTGGAGCACCTAAAGATACAAAAACTACTGGTATTGATGGGTCAGTGACATTTGAAAATCTACATCAAGATTTTAACTATGTAATTGTAGAAAAAACAGCACCTTACGGTTATCATGTTTACAATAACGGAATTTATAAAAATATTGTCCTTACAAGTAGTAATCATGTTGAAGTTATTTCTAATTCTAAAGAGCCAGTAGGAAAGTTCGAAATCACAAAAACTGATGCTAACGATCCAACGACATTTTTGGTAGGAGTTAAGTTCCAACTGGCACACAAAGATTTCCCTAATGTAGTAGTAGATACTTTAGTAACTGATGAACATGGAAAGGCTACATCCCTTGAGCTTCCTTACGGAGAATATATTATTACAGAAGTCAAAACAAACTTTGGCTATGTAATTGATGTATCACAAAATATTATTTTGGATAAAACTACCAAACCAGTAGAGATAAAAAACAAAAAAGCTCCTGACGGCGAACTAGTCGTGACCAAAGTGGCTAAACATGACAATACCAGAACACTTGCTGGAGCAGAATTCCAACTGTTGGATGCTGATCGCATTGTAAGAGCAACAGGTTCAACCAATGCAAATGGTGAGCTTATTCTAACTGGAGTAGGTGGAAATTCAATCGTTACCGATGGAACAAACCAACCTGCTAAAATCAAACTTCCAGTAGGTAAATATATTCTGAAGGAAACAAAAGCTCCTGCTGGATACATCCTTAACTACACAGAATTTCCTGTTGAAATTAAGGAAAATGATCCTGTTTCACTGACAGTAGAGAACCAAATCTATATCCCAGGTCCAGTAATTACACCGACACCAACTCCGGAGCCTTCTCCAGAGCCAACTGATCCGGTTGAACCTACTGATCCAGGTGAAACAGATAATCCGACTCCGACTCCATCACCAGGAGAGCCGGGACCAACTCCGACACCTGGCCCATCAGGAACACCTGGAACGCCAGGTCCTGAGAATCCGATTGATGAGGATGATGACAACAATGGTCCAGCTAACCCTGGCAAAGGTGGAGAAGATGACACCGACATTGATGACGAAGAAGTTCCTCTTGGCGGCGGTACAGGAACACCTGGTGTAGACAAATTACCTAAAACTGGCCAAGACAGCTACCTTGCTGTTCAATTAGCAGGTGCTGCACTAGTTCTAATCGGTATTATTCTAGTAGCACGTCGTCGTCTTGCTATGAAGAAGTAAGCTGAGCTTGCTCCTTCCTTTCAAGAAAGATAGATATTAACAATTGATTTAAATGAATACGGGACAGAAAACAGAATGTTTTCCCGTCCCGTTTCTTTTTATTTTTAGATCACTGTTAGAAATAGTCTTTAGGCACAAAAAGATCGTCCATGCAGGCAGCAACTGACAGCTTGCATGGACGATCTTTTTACTGTTTCTGTTTATATAGTTACCCATAAAAGTATATATGTGCTATTCGTTTTTTAGTATCAGTTTACTTTACCGACTAAGCACCGCATGTTTTTCATAAAATTGTCGGATCGCTGCTTGTTGCTCTGCACTTAACTGCTGCAGCGGTTGTCTGACTGTTGGATTTGATAAGCTGCCTTGTAAATAGGCAACGAATTTTTCATAAGCAATTACATCATAGCGGGCAAGGTTGGCGATGATTTCGTTTGCTTGTGCCTGCAGTTGCGGCATTTGCTCCCAGTGTCCATCCGAAGCACTCTGGAACATGTCTACGAATAGCTTCGCCATAATATTAAAGGTGCTGCCGATCGCACCATCTGCTCCCATAAGTGCGCCTGAGGCATATATTTCATCATGCCCGTTAAAGATGAGAAACTCTTCCCCACAGCGCGCACGAATTTGTTGCATCTCAAATAAATTCAGTGACGTAAACTTTACTCCCGCGCATTGCTCCTCAGCTGCCATTTCTTCATAGAAATCCATAGACAGGCTTACTCCCGTTGCGCCGGGAAAATGATAGATCAGCATGGGCAGATCCGTTTTGTCCATAATGGACAAGTAATGATCCCGGATTTCATGCATTCCCGCTTTGTAATAGAACGGAACGACCGCTGACAGCATATCTGCTCCTGCTGCTTCGGCATGCTTTGCCAGCTTGATCGTCTCTTGCGTACCGATACTGCCGACGTGGGCAATGATTTTTCCTCTGCCGGCATTAGCATCAATTACGGTCTCTAATACCCGCTTCCGTTCCTCGCTATCGAGGATAAATGCTTCTCCTGTACTGCCGCCTGTATAAAAACCATGTACACCCTGTTCCGCCAAACGGTTTGTATGCCGCCGCAGCGACATTTCATCAATCGCACCGTCCTCTTGCATCGGTGTGAGCAAAGCGGGATAAATTCCTTTAAATAGTTCACGATAGTTTTTACGAGTCACGATTTTCCTCCTACTTGGTTTATCTATCCCAGTTCATTATCGTTACTTCATTTCTATTCTTACTGTTCCACTCTTTACCAAGCTGCCTAGCCCTTTACGCTTCCCGCCGTCATCCCCTCAATTAAAAACCGCTGAATAATAGAGAAAATAACAATGATTGGAAGAATAACTATAACGCCACTGGCAAGTATGCCGCCCCAATTCGTTTGACCCATGCTCTCCATTACCTCTGCTATGCCGACCTGTACGGTTTTGGCTGACAAGGAGTTGGTTAGAATCAGTGCGTATTGGTAATCATTCCAGCCCAGAATAAAAGCATACAAGCTAATCGCTACCAGTCCCGGCAACGCCAGCGGAATAATAATGCGGTATAGCGTCTTTAGTTTGGAAGCACCGTCGATAAACGCTGCCTCCTCAAGCTCGAGCGGTATCGTTCTGAAAAACCCGCTCATGATCCACGAGGCAACTGGAATAGTCATTGTGCCGTAGATCATAACGAGAATGGTCTTGGTATTTAACAAAGAAGCCGCAGCCGCAAACTTATACCAAGGAATCATAATGAGCGGACCTTGAATCATTTGGGCAAGCACCAGCAATAAAAACACAAATCGAATGCCCGGAACCTTATAACGTGCAAGAGCATAGCCGCTCATACAAGAAATAACGCCTGTCAGCACAGCGGTAATGCCACATACTAGCAAAGAATTAAAAAGCAATGTACCAAGTTCAATTCCATGCGGACTGAACGCCCATTTGTAGTGGCTTAGGGTAAAGCTCTTCGGCCACCAAACAGGAATGGAGGCAAATATCTGCTCAACCGGCTTGAATGTCGTGCTAAGCAACCATAAGAATGGAATTAATGTAAACAGCATAACAAGCAAGAGGCTGCTGTATTTCCAAAGGCGGTGCGCCATCGGTTGAATCATGGCTGTATCCTCCTAGTCGATGTTTCTGCCAAGTATCCTGGAATACAGGAAGGCAATTATCAAAATCAAGACCATAGACAGCGTCCCGATCGCTGCCCCTTTGCCCAAATCAAAGTAAACAAAAGAGTTAGTATACAAATAGGTCGGCAGAATACTCGTGGCATATCCGGGACCGCCTCCAGTAAGCGCCCAAATCATTTCGAATTTGGTCCAGGATGCAATAATGGACACTAGCCCTGTCACATACATAATTGGCTTGAGCAGCGGAAGTGTGACATGGATAAAGCGCTGCCAGGCAGTTGCCCCATCGATCTGTGCCGCTTCCTTCATCTCGCTGGATATGCCCTGCAGTCCAGATAACAGCATAAGAGTGATATACGGGAATCCCTTCCAGGTAGAGGTCAGCAGCAATGCCGGCCATACCCAAAACTCATCTCCCAGCCATACAATATTGTCCGTTATAAGCTGAAGCTCTTTTAAATAATGATTAAGCAAGCCGTACTGACCATCATATATCCACTTCCACACAATGCCGATGATAACGACCGGAGCAACCCAAGGCACCATAACAAGTCCGCGCCATAGACCGCGCCCTTTCAGCTTTTGATTGAGCACAAGCGCAACCGGAATCGCAACGGCAAATTGCAAAACGGTGGAGCCGATTACCCATAGCAGGCTGTTTATAAAAATGAGCCAAAATTGCGGATCAACTGTCAGCAGTTGCTTGTAATTGTCGAATCCGTTGAAGGACATTCCTCTTCCGCTAAGCATCGAATAGTCATAGAGGCTGAGCCGAATGGTATCGAACAAAGGATAGAACTGAAAGATGACTACATAAAGAATGACCGGCGAGAGCAGGAAGTAACCGAAGCCATACTGCTTCCACATAGAAGTGCGCTTCCCCTTAACAAGATTAAGCTGTGCCATCGCTCTCCTCCTTTTCAGCCTTAATTGAATTTGGCTTTAACATTATCGATTCCTTTGCGAATAGCTTCATAAGCTTCCTCTACCGTGTTTTTACCAGTCAGCAGCTTCTGCATATTATCTTGTACGATAACTTCCATTTCGCTCTGTCCCGGAATGCTCGCCATCGGAGTACCCGTTGTATTAACCATTGAGTTGAAATCCTCTATTAATCGCTTATGTCCTTCTATTGTTTTAGGATAAATACTTTCTGCCTTCTCAATAATCGTCTCCAGACTAGCATCCTTGAAAGCACTAATATGAACCGTTGCAGCCTGTGTAGTGTTAAACTCCGACGATGACCATTCTTCAATCAGCTTCCAAACCAGTTCCTTGTGCTTGCTGCCCTCAAACATGGCTACCCCTACACTGGACACAGGCGCCTGCGCTTTACTCGCTGAAGGACCAGCGGGATATGCAATCGCACGAGCTGTATTCATAATATCCGGGTTAATGCTGTATACATTGGCGGAGAAAAATGTTCCCGCGGCAATCATACCAACCTCACCGTTGCTGAAAGCACGGAACATTTCTGGATAACCCCAAGTCAAATGGGCTTTAGGCTGAAATTCCTCTAAATTCTTCATATGCTGTAATGTTTCAAGATACTTCTGCTTGCCTTCTTCTGATGTATCATCCATGACCAAGTCATTGCTGTACGCTGCTGTGAACGGAACACGGAAGGCAAAACGTGATGCACCAAGCGGATAGCCATAGCCATACTTTCCATCCTTCGTCATCAGTTGTGCAGCCTTCTCTACATCTGCCCATGTCTGCAATTCTTCCAGTTTCATGCCTGCATCCTCCAGCATGGCTTCATTGACCATTAAGCTGAATGAGTTAACCAAATTCGGGATGGAATAGATTGCATCGCCACGTGCTGCATATTCAAGTGTTCCCGGCAAAAAAAGATTCTCTTTGATCGAGCTGTCCTGCTGATTCATAAATGGCGTAAGATCAGCAAGAGCCTTGAGCTGGACCAGGTTCGTTACATCCTGAGTCATCGTCATATCCGGCCAGTCATTGGAATTGATCATAACCGCAAGCTTTTTCTCCATGTCATTCCAGGACAAGAACATATACTCGATATTTACCTTTGGATACTTCTCCTTCATCTTCGCCTTGAACTGCTCAGCCAGCTCCTTTTCAAGCTCAGAAGTACCAGGATATACGAACCGGATATCCGCTTCTACTTGTGACCAATCAATATTTTCTTCGCTGGCATTATTTTCACTGTCTTTACCTGGATTGTTGCCAGCTCCCTCATTTGTTGGAGCAGTATTGGAACTGCATCCCGACAGGATCATTCCTACTAGCAGCATCGTTGCCAGTAATAAAGAAATCATTTTTTTATTTCCCAACATTGGCATAACCTCCGATTCATCATGTATGTCTTGCTGTAATTATCTTATCCGGCGGCTCGTCAACCAGCAATGAGACACCGTTAAGGTTTGGTGGACTTTTTTAAGTTGTTGACTTTATAATAGGGTTCACGATCATACAGAAGAGTACGAAGGGGGTGCGATATGCTGCGTTTTAAGCGCTTGCAATCAAAAATACTGTTTTCCTTTTTGTTATTGGTGCTCATTCCACTGCTCGGTCTTGGTGCTTCCTCTTATTTGATTTCTACCAGCCTGGTCAAGCAGCAAACGGAGCAGAATCAGGAGCAAACCATTCGTTTGGTCGCTGACATTATTCGTCAAACGCTGGATGATGCCGAGGATATATCATCGTTTATTATGTCCAATGATTCGATACAGATGCTGCTGGGTGATACGGGCTTATCACCGAATACTGCAACTCAATCAGAATCTGCCTCAGACCTTAGGCAAAAAATGACTATGGAATATTTGTCTAATCTCAAGCAAGCGAAAAAGTATTTGTCCTTTCTCATTATTTATGGTGAAAATGATTTTCTGTACCGGGATTTTGCCACTTATTATAGACAAGTTGTCCCTTATAAAGATTTTCAGAATGATCCTCTTTATATTGCTACAGCATCCCGGGATGGAGAGGCTTTGCTGTCTTCCTCCAGTTCGCCATTATTCATTCACCCTCGCAGCTATGATGAAGTAATTGTCGGGCGCCGTATTGTGAATAACTATGATCCGGAGGATAAGCTGGGCATGCTTTTTCTAGGCATCAACCGGCAATTTCTAACGTCTATTATTCAGGATGTAAAGATTAGCCAAACGACTAATCTCCTGTTATTTGACGACAACTATAAACTCATTGCCAGCAAACTCGAAGACAAGCGGATGAACAATCTATGGGAAAGCAATATCCGTGAAACAAAACGGTTGCTTGATCAGCGGGACAGCAGCATCTTTTCGATCCATGATGAATCTTATTTGAGCGCTGCCACCATTGTTGACGGCTATGGCTGGCATATTGTCAGTCTTGCCCCGCTTCAAGACATACAAAAGCAGTACAGTATAGTGCTAAAAATAACCTTACTGTTAACCGGGTCATTATTGCTGATCGCTGTATTGATTTCCTTCCTGCTGTCGCGCAGCATTACGCTTCCAATCAAGGATTTGCTACGCTCGATGAGTCATTTTCGGCATGGCATGACAAAGCAAAAAGTTCATGTCAACTCGCGCGATGAAATTTGGCTGCTGACGCACCGATACAATGAGATGATTACTGAGCTGAACGATATGATTCAAAAGGTGTACATTACACAAACCAACCAAAAAATAATGGAATTGAAAACGTTACAGGCACAAATAGAACCTCATTTTCTCTATAACACGATGGACTATATCTTCTTCAATTCGAAAATGAACGGTGATGAAGAAACAGCCCAAGTTGTTCGATCCTTAAGCGACCTGTTTCGTCTCTCCTTGAACAAAGGCAATAATTACTACACGCTGGCTGAGGAATTTTTGCAGGTAAAGGCATATATTCGCATTCAGCACGCTAGGTTTCCAAATCGCTTTAAGCCCGAGGTGGAAATCGATGCGGCTATAGAGTCCTGCTATACGTTGAAGCTGCTGTTGCAGCCAATTGTTGAGAATGCTATACTGCACGCCTTTGATGGAAGCCCGGCAGAGCCGGGTGTACTGCGGATAACTGCGAAGATGGCGGACGGTCAGATCGTGCTTGCTGTCGAAGACAACGGGTGCGGCATGAGTACAGAGCAGGTTGCAGAGCTATTGCAGGTTGCTTATCGCAGCAAAGGCGGATATGGTATTCGGAATGTGAATGAACGGCTCCATATGTTATTGGGACCTGAGTATGGACTTCGTATTCATAGTGAACTCGGCAAAGGAACATCCGTCATAATTGTTTTGCCTGTTATAAGAAGTGAGGAAGAATGGAGGTTGCGTTATGAAAGTAATGGTCATTGATGATGAGCCTATAGTAGCTCGCGGGCTAGAAGCCCTGATTCCGTGGGAGCAGCATGGATTGAAGTGGCTGCCTCCGGCTAGTGATGGGTTGGAAGCTTTGGAGAAAATTGAAGAGCTGCGGCCTGATCTATTGCTATTAGATTGCAAAATGCCCCGAATGACAGGGCTTGAGCTGCTCGCCGAGCTAAAAAAACGCCAGCTTCCGCACCGGGCTATTATTTTGAGCGGACATGATGAATTTGATTTCGCCAGACAAGCTCTGCAGCTAGGTGCACTCGACTATGTACTGAAGCCGCCCGATATCGAGCAACTGCTATCTACCGTATTGCGCATCAAGGGGGAGTGGGAACAAGAACAACGGCAACCTTGGGAGCAGCAGCAAGCTGCGCGGGAACGACTTGTCTGTTCTCTGCTGACAGGGACTAAAATTAGCGGGGTACAATTGAAGAGCAAGCTGGAGGAGCTGCAAATCTCGTTAAGGCCTGCCCCTTTCTATGTCATTCTTGCAGAAGCGATACAAGATAACAGCAAAGCAAAAGATTATCTTTACGAGGATAGACGACTGATGAATTACGCCGTTACTAACATTGCTGAGGAAACCTGCTCTGCCTGGAATCCCGTTTGTATTGTACAGGATGAGACGATTCCGCGCTTCGCCCTGCTGCTCAATGCGGGTGACGACGAAGCTGGCTTTCAGCAATGCCTGAAGCAGCTTATCCAAAATATTCATATAACGCTGGGCATTTCGGTTACGATTGGGATTTCATCGATCGCAGTTAACTTGTTGACCGATGGTCCGCTCGCGTTGGCGCAGGCTGCCACTGCTTTGGAAGGGCAATATTACACTGGACCTAATACGTTTTTCGACTACAGTGAGCGACTTCATGCGAACGAAGCAGACATGCGGCTGCTTCCAGGGTGGACGGGAGAAGAGCAGCGACTGGAACAAGCGCTTCGAAGCGGAGATTATTCGGCTTTAGAAAGCTGGCTATCTGATTTTTTCACGGCTCTGGTCGGACAAAACATGCCTGTATCGATGACACGCTCCCTTACATTGCAAGCTATGCTGCTTGGTGCCAATACTCTTTCTGAGCTTCATCCTAGTCTAAAGCCGCAAGAACTGTTAACGGCAAGTCAAGTAGAGGCGGTCTGGGTTGCTGCTACCCTGCAAAAGCTTCAGCAAGTAGCCCGCACTTATTTCCAGGAGCTGCTTGACCACACCGTTCGCCTGCGTCATTCAGGCAAAAACAATATTGTCGAAACAGTCAAAGAATATATCTCTAGCCGGTTTGCCGATGCCATCTCGCTGGAAATGCTCGCCAAGGAGGTTTTTGTATCCCCCGTCTATTTGAGCTCGCTATTCAAGCAAGTTGAGGGCATGAATATTAGCGACTATTTGACACTGATACGCTTGGACAAGGCGAAGGATTTGCTGCGCCATTCCTCTGTAAAAACCTATGAGATTGCTAGAATGGTGGGCTATCAGGATGATAAATATTTTAGTCGCCTGTTCAAAAAAAGAGTCGGCATGACTCCATCCGAGTTTCGTAATCAGCAAGGGTAAACGGCTTCGCCGTCCTCTAAACAGGCGCATTTACTTATGAAACATAGAAACAGGATAAGTGAAAAACTTATGCTAGCCTATACTTTCTATTATTTTAAAAAGTCTGTCATATATTCCGTAATATAGTCCACCTTTTCTTGATTTTGTCCCATTTTGACTCACCTGCTTAACTGGTATTCTGATAGAAGAATATAATGCCTGTACTGCAAAATCGAAAGCGATGTACACCTTGCGTGTGATACTGAATAATGCCTACACCTTGCGGTGTCGCAGGCTACGTACACGGACTTTGAAATGCGGTACAGGCAGTCATCTATTCTTACTGTTATCCAAGGAGATGAGTGAAAAAAATGAAGAACTGGACACGCATTCCGCTTACCACACTTATGCTGACTGCATGCGCTGCTGTACTAGGACTATTTTCCTCACCGCAATATGTAAACGCTTCAAATTCTGTGCCTGACTATGTGATTGAACAAAAGATTTTATATGAAAACGACGGTAGTCATTTATTTTGGTGGTCTCATCTGCGCTGTACTGCAATCCCGCTCCCTGCCAACATAGAGCTGATGTGCACCGCCTCACTTGATCCTAAGGAAAACCCTAATTTGAGTGATGTCTTTTATGATATCTCCTATTCTGTCAGTACGGACAATGGCGATAGCTGGTCGGCTCTTGAACGCATCCCGCAGTACCAATGGAAGACACTGCCGGATGGCTATGAAGGAATGCTGATCGATCCGGTACCTATCTACCATCCGCAGTCCGGCAAAGTGATTTTGTTCGGAATGGCACAATCATACGATTTGAAAAGCTCCAATTACAAAAAACATAATTACCCTGCATACGCCACCTATGATCCCGTCACCAAACAATGGAGCGCCGATTGGTATCTGCTGAATTGGCCTGGTACATACGGGCATACAGGCAGCGTGTATCCCTATATTCTGGACGATTCAGCAGGTACAATCTTGTGGCCGTATAACCCGCTGGATGGGACTGGCACACTTAAAGTGATGCAGATCAGCTTTGATGGCTCATCGCTAACCTATCTGGGGGAAGGTACACCTGTCGGCAACACAGGCGGCAACGGGAACCGGTCCGGCATTGAACCGTCGCTAACGAGCTGGAATGGCGAGTTCTTTATGACCATGCGCGATGATTTGCAGAATCGTCTAGCCAAAAGCACGGATGGTCTCCACTGGCAAAATGCTGTTCCATTGCAATGGGATGACGGAACGCTGGTAGAAGGCAGCATGAATACTCAGATGCACTGGATCAACCGTCCAGATGGATTGTATTTGGTCTATACGCGCAAGGATAATACGAATCTGGATATTTTTCGATACCGGGCGCCACTATGGATGGCAAAAGTAGATCCCATTACCCTTCAGCTCCAAAAAGACAGTGAACGAGTTGTTATGGGCATTACGAGTGACCGAGCGCAGCTTGGCAACTTTGGCACCTATGATGTATCCCCGACACTCAGTATTGTGTCCAGTAACGAATGGAATTCCGTAGTGCCGAATCGTGCCATTGTCTCTCTTATTCATTGGGACCGTAATCTGCTTGGACATTGGAATTTCGATGAAACTGCCGGCAGCATGATATATGACCAATCCGCCAATCAACTGAACGGCATCATTATCCAGGGAACACGGAGTGATGGAAAGTTTGATCATGCGCTTCAGCTTAATGGCGCAGGTTATTATGCCGAGTTGGGCATAGCTAATAGCGCAAAGTTCAACTTTGGGGCAGATCAGGACTTCACACTATCTGCATGGTTCAAAACGAATGCCTCAGGCAAAGTACAATTTTTATTAAATAAAGGGGATACCCATTCTTCCTATTGGTTACGAATGGAAGCTGACGGATCTTTGCGATTTTTGCTTGATTATGGCACTACTTATGATGATGTAAAATCAACTGCCTCCTATAACGATGGAAAATGGCATCACGTTGCTGGCACTATAAAGCGCGATAAAGAAATGCTCTTGTACGTTGACGGAGTACAGGTTGGCATTAACAATCAGCTCATTGGCGGCAATGTATCCAGTCTGCTTCCGCTGACGATTGGTGCCTCGGGCTCCAACTCATTTAACGGCTTGGTGGATGAGGTGAAAATTTTTAATTATGCTCTCAATCGTCAGGCGATTCAGCAGCAATTTGGTTTAGCAGGCTCTTGGAGTCTAGAGGAAGCTTCAGGAAATACCATTTATGATGCTACCATGCATCATCTTGACGGCACCTTTACAGGAGCCTCTCGCATAGCAGGAGCTAAGGGGCTAGGATTGGAGTTCGATGGTGTGACAGGCAAGGCTGTTATACCTGCATTAGACTCAACAGCACTTGACTTTGGGTTAGACCAATCCTTTTCTATCTCTTTGTGGGCAAGAACTACTCGCAGCGGTGCACCGCAATATATTATGAACAAAGGGAATACGAATGCCGCTTACTGGCTTCGTTATGAAGCTGATGGCAAGCTTCGCTTTCTGCTCGATTACGGCGCCACATTCGATGATGTTCAAACATCTGGTGCATGGAATGACGGTCAATGGCACCATATTGTTGCTGTAGCCGACCGTGTTCAAGGACGACTAGCACTTTATGTAGATGGCAGCTTGCAAGCCGAGAAGAACGGACTGCTCACAGGCAATATTAGCAGCACTCTTCCGCTCCTGCTGGGGAGTGGAGGAACTTCTGGGTATTTGCAGGGAGGCATAGATGAAGTGCAAATCTATCTCTACCCACTGACCCTATCAGATATCGCAGAAATTGCAAATTCAATGTGAAGCCTAACTGTTGTCACAGCGCCTAATCGCTGTGACAACAGTTAGATACTTTTAGACCCTTATGGGCGCTGTCGCAACCGTGGAGTACAAATGTTACTTTAACTAGATTATTTCTACTGCCCCATCAACTACCATGAATTTATTAACATACGCTTACCATCAGCAATCCGTCATTTACAACAAATTTCTTTCTTCTTCATCCCACAGAAATAGCAAGAAGGATTATGCTGCATCAGCAGCATAATCCTTCTTGTCGTTTGGGATAAGCGTCAAGCTTTGCCCGTCGTATTTTCAGTGTCGAACGCTTGGCTAATATGAATTCTCTTACAATAGGGTTGCCGTTCAAGGGTTGTCGCTTACATGTATCCATGGGTTCATATTAGTAAGGGCTCTCTTCAGTTTTGCGGTGTGTTTTGGCGAATTCCTTAGCTGTTGGGTTGTAATACTTCTCGCTAAATTTAAACTGGAACTTGTTTTTGTTGAAGTCTACATAGCCAGCATTCCAGGTCGGGTCCTGGGTAATCCATTTGCCGCCTACGAACACTTCTACCCAAGCATGATTGTCTTGCTTAGTTGTATTCGCCCAAGTTTCGCCGTCCTCTGCCCAAATAGCAGTTCCATTGATAATTTTTGTCTTGATACCAAGAGAACGGTTAAGCGCAGCTGTCAGATGAACATAGCCGCTGCAAATCGCATTCATACGGTCCAATGTTTCGATCGCCGAATGATTGCTCAAATCACCTTGCAAATAGCTTTTCACATCATAGGAAACGTTTTTCGCTACCCAGTCATGAATGGCCTTTGTTTTCTCAGCATCGGTCTTCAAGCCTTTAGTAATCTTCTCAGCCAGCTCAATAATTCTGGCATGATCACTCTCAACAAATTTAGTTGGCAACAGATATTTCATATCGCGTGTATCTTTGTTTGTTACAAGAAAAGCTTTCTTGCCCCAGATAACACTCTTGTAGCTGCCAGTAGCCTTAACATCTCTTTCAAATATCTCTATCGTATATTCACCTGCTCCATGTCTCAGGAACAGAGGAACGTCAATTTTTTTACCTTTTGTTGTGTAAACCTCTTTCTCTTGAATATTCCCTTTTGTCACTCTGACAAGAATATCACGTTCCGCTGCGAACGATCCGTTAAGCATAACCTTGCTTTGGTTCGTAACAGATGTTGAAAGCTTGTAGCTTCCTTCTGTTTGCGGAGTAAGAGGAGAAATTTCCTTGATGCTCTCAACAGCGTTTTTCGCTGGCTCCGGTTGCTTTGGAATGGTTGGGCACTTAGGTGCTGCCGCTGTTGGACGAGCTTGCAACTCATCCAAAACATTCTTGGCATTACGGATGAATACAACCGCTTCCGCACGTGTCAACCCTTCATTCTTGGCATAGCCTTCAATTGTCTTGGCAGTTTTTCCGTTGGACAATCCATTGTTATACAACAATTGAATGTTCTCATCTTCAGAACAAGCATAGCCCAGCGCATTACCCATTATTACAGCAACACTGCCTCTGCTCACCGCTTCATAGCGGTCGCCAAGCACCCAATTCATTTGTTGTGCAAATTGCCAAACGCCTTCATCCCAAGCTGCCTTTTCTTCATTCGCCTGCGCTTTTGGGTTTACGCCATATGCACGCACCAGCATTGTCAGAAACTCAGCTTGTGATACTTTCTTGGATGGTTTGAATGTGCCATCGGAGTATCCGGATACAATACTATTCTCGACAGCCCACTGGATAGCATCAGTTGCCCAATAGTTCGCAGACGTATCCTTGAACTGTACCGCCGAACTTGCTTCGGAAAATACAGGAAAGGATGAAACCGCAACAGCACATGCAACTGCAATGGCAGCAGTTCTCTTTCCCCAATGCTTGCTACTGAACTTCTTAGGAAAAGTACCTACAACATTTCTAATACGCTCCGTCAATTTCATTTTGACGACTCCTTTCGGTAACTGGCTGCCACTCTCCTCACCCGCTTCAATAGCGAAATAATGGAGTTTGAGGCCCTATAGCTTTGCGTCCCTGACTTTCGGCAGGTTTGCCTTTATCGTTTGAGTGCGAAACATCTACACAATAACTTCTAACTCGTCTCTGATTCTGATTATTATAAAGTTTAAAATACCCTGAAGGCTATATACCTTATATCGGCTATTTCTACCTATATCATAACACATTTTTAAAAAAAGTTAATCCATTGTTTGGCTGTTTTTTGTTAACTTTTCCCTTTTATTTGCCGTTTTGGCTGTTTTGATCAAATGGATAAAGGATAAGTCACTGCTGTCTTGAGCAAAGTATGTCGCTTGATCATCGGGAGCTAGTATAATGCCAAGCTGATGATGCTCTCCTGCATACCTCGTTCGCTGCGCAAACTTTATTTCACCATCTCTGTTCAGAACCTCCAGCTTGCAAAATGCAGGATTAATCATAAGCGCGCTGTACATCTGCTCCTTTGTATTCACTTTTTCGCCATTCACCTTGGATACCATTTCGCCTGGCAATAATCCCATCGCCTCGGCAGGTGTGCCGGGTACAATACCTAAAATCCGCAAGCCTTTTGTATTGTTGACAAAGATTGGCGACCTGGTGTTTTCTTTGTAGCGGCTGCGCCATACCATAGCCTCATGCAAAAGAATAGATAATACTGCCGCTGCAGGCAGCATAGCAATCGGCCATTGCCAGGCAGCAAGCGATACGATAGCAATAATGCTGCTGTAAATTAGCAACTGATTGGAGGAGTGACGCGCCTTCTGTTCGGGAAGCATGCTGCGGGTCATCTCCGTAAACCCGATTACAACAGGAAAGGCTACAAATGTCCATCCTGCACTGCCTCCTTCAGCAAATAATGGAGGCCAAGGCAGGCTTAGTCCGCCTGAAGTCGCTGGAACGAGCATAAGCAGCGGCACTGGCCAAAAGCCCTGCAGCATATAGCCGCCAATCAGCTTGCCGCGCTTGCCTTCCAGAAATAAGGGTGTAGACAGCTTGGCACCCTGCCATCTGACCAGCAGTGCTTCAGCCAAATGGAGTAGAGCTGTAAGCAGCAGCAATCCAGCAGTCTCTATCTGCTCGAGAGACACTACGATAGTGCCCACCCAGTCGGATCGCTCAGCCAGCGGTGTAAAACCAACGATCCATTGCATGATGGCAATAATGCCGGCAGCATAGGCAAAACATAAATAGCGAATCCGAATAAGCATAAGCAGTACCGCTACAATCCATAGCCACAACAACGCCTCAGCAGTCAATGCAGCCCCAATCCATATTCCTGCAATTGAAATCATCATCCCTGCTGCGAATCCTGCTGCTACTGCTTTTATTAAAAGCAACTTCCAATCATGCAGCTTTACGGCAAACATTTGTCTCTCCAGGCTCATTTGCCTAAACAAGGGAACGGCTACAAACAATATCGCAACATAGTAAAAGGGTTGTGTTATTAGCTGTAATAATGATACGCCAATATGTTCCATCCACAGCAATCCTGTTTCCAATACCAACACTCCTGTTTACTGACATCTGAACGGCTTGCCGCTCCTTCGTATTCCTATTTGGTATAACGCCAAATGAAGAAAGGAGCCAGTCGTTGCTTGCGCAAGACCAACTCCTTTATAGATTCGACACCGCTTATTATTTTCCTGCCTTGCCGCTTCTTACCCAATCCACTGCAGCCTGCAGTTGAGTATCATTATCTTCATGCTGAATCCAGTCAATAACTGTTTTCTCCAGCACCTCATTTGTTTTTTCATCAATAATACCAGTTGTCGGCAATCCGTTTTTCTTTTGGAACTGCTTGACTGCCTCTTCCGTTTTAGCATCAAAATAGCCATCGTTTCTGCCAGGATCAAAACCAAGCCCATGCATCATAATCTGTGCACTGCGAACCTGCTCGCTAAGGCTGTCCTTCTTCAATGGATCTTTCAACATAATACGAGCAACTGTGTACAATTCTGGTGGTGCAGCAAGCTGATCAGGAGTAACCCCCTTCTCATTAATCCAGTTTCCGTTAGGCGTCAACCATTTTGCAATCGTCATCTTGAGCAAGCTTCCATCCCCGAGCGCTTTATTGTAGCTCACCTGCACAGTACCTTTGCCAAAAGATTGCTCACCAATTACTTTAGAACCGGATGCCTCTTGCAATGCCCCTGCCAAAATTTCGGAAGCACTCGCGCTTCCATTATTAGTTACGACAGATATTGGATAATTTTTCAACTCTCCGCCCTCTGCTTTGGTTGTTTCACGCGTCCCATTGCGATCCTCAACCTGAACTACAATATCTCCAGGCTTCATCATAAGCTGAGCAATATCAATCACAACCGGAAGTACGCCGCCGGGATTATTGCGCACATCAATAACAAGTCCTTTCATCCCCTGCTGTTCCAGCTTGACTAGCTCCTCTTTGAAGCGTTCACCTGTATTCATCGAAAACTGACGAATCTCCAAAATACCAATCTTGTCATCCGTCATTTTGGCATACACTGTTTCAATATCAATATCGTCTCGAACCAGCACTAGATGAATGGGTTCTGATACACCGCCTCTGCTGATTTCCAACTTCGCTTTCGAGCCTTTTGGTCCGCGTATTTTGGCAACTGCCTCCTGTAAGCTTAATCCATCCAGACTCTCACCATTTACTGTCAGTACAATATCCTTGGCAAGCACACCGGACTTTTCTGCAGGCGAGCCCTTGATAGGTGAAACAACGACTACACGCCCATTCTCAAGCGTAACTTCCGCTCCTATCCCTGTAAAAGAACCTTCGATTGATTCCGAGAACTGCTTTGCAATCTCTTCATCCATATAAACGGAGTACGGGTCGTTAAGCGCACCCATCATGCCGCTAATTGCGCCATCGAGTACATCCCCGCGTTCTACCTTCGTATAGTATTTGGTTTCGATCAATTCAATTACTGCATTCAGCTTCGATAGCTCGTCCCCTGTCAGCTTGTAAGAATTTTTGCCTGAAGCTGCTGCCACTGACGGCTGATCAGACGTTCCGCCTGTCTGCAGTTGACCTGTAATCAGCAAAGTAACCAGTACCGAAGCCGCTGCTGAAACCATAATAAGCGCCAAGACCGAACGGCCTCTTAATCTCACAACAACACACCACCCTCGTCTCTCCAGCTTATGACACCATAATAGTATATGACAATTGTAGCAAAATTATTTAGCAGAAACCTTAATTCCACATAAGAATGCGCAACAATTATTCCACACATGCCATTGCAAGGATTACTTCTCAGCAATAAAGTTTACTACAGGTTTCCGATATAACCCCCACAAACAAGCAAAGACAGTCCAATGACTGCCTTCGCTTGCTTTATATTCTTATTTTATTTCAAGTAACCGCCAGGATTAACAGCAACCTCGTTTTTGCGCACTTCAAAATGCAAGTGAGGTCCTGTAGAATTGCCCGTATTGCCAACTTCCGCAATTTTATCCCCGCGCTTCACCTTGTCGCCCTTCTCTACTTTCAGCCCACCGTTGCGAATATGTCCGTAAACCGTCCAAAGTCCGTTGCCGTGATCAATAATAACGCAGTTTCCGTAGCTTCCCCACCATTGCGACACAAGAACTATCCCGCCCTCAGCAGCATAGATGGATGTGCCGGAAGGTGCTCCAAAGTCAATGCCAGAGTGTGTATGTGTCTTCCCAGTAATCGGATGCGTTCTTGTACCAAACTGAGAAGTAACGCGGTAAGTTCCTTTTAGTGGCATAGCCAATTTACCGCCAGAGTATGGATTGGTAATCTTGTTTTTCTCTGCATTCAACTTGGACACCTTGGCTGCTAATGCAACTAATTGCTCCTGCTGCTCTTCACTTATGGATTCAAGCGCATCAAGCGTGTCATCAAGCTCACTCAAGCTATCATTATACTGAGCAATTAAAACTTCCTTCTCATGCTCTTTCTTAACGAGTGATGATTTTTTAATATCAAGTTCATACAATAGCTCTTCTATTTCCAACAATTGCAGCTCTTGTTCTTTTTTCTTCATCTCGACAAGCTGCTTGTCTTTCTTATGATCTTCCAAAATATCACGATCTTGACTCAAAATCGATTGCAAAGCATCGAAACGATCCAGGAAGTCACTGAAGCTAGTAGCACTAAGCAGTACATCCAGATAGGAGACAAAACCGTTTGTATACATAAGGCGCATTCTTGATTGCAGCAGCTCATCACGCTCTACGATACGTTCCTCTGCTTTCACCAATTCCTGCCCAGTTGCTTCCAGCTCTTCATTCTTTTCTTCGATTTTCTGTTCTGTCTTAATCTTCTCGGCAGAGACGGCATCGATTTCTTCCAAAAGCTTAGTCATTTCCTTCTGTACATCTACTTTTTTAGCCGAAATATTGCTTTTTTCATGCTCAGCATTTTTGGCTTCTTGTTGCGCTTGTGCAGCTTTCCGTTCCGCCGCTTTAATCTGTTCTTTGGCTGCCGAAATCTCTTTCTCAAGTTGTGATAAGGAGGCTGCGTCCGATTGATTCCACTGCGAAATAAAGGTTATGGTCAGTGAAAGGGCAATAATGACTGCCGCAATTCGTTTCATTCTCTTTCTCACCTACACTTTCAAGTACTTTCTTACCGAGATGGTACTGCCCCAAATTCCAATCAATGTGCCTAATGCAACAAGTACAATCGATGCCATATACATTCCTTCTTTAACAGGCAGCATAGTTACCATTAACGACGCCATCTCCATTTGCAGCGCCTTGAACACTTTCGCATATCCGAACCAAACAATAACTGTTGTGACTACTGAACTGAATATGCCGATTAATGCACCTTCTACAAAAAACGGCCAACGAATAAATGTGTTGGTAGCTCCCACCAGCTTCATAATGCCAATCTCTCTTCTTCTTGCAACAATCGTCATCTTGATCGTATTGGAAATCAGGAATATAGCTGTAATAGCTAGACCGATGACTAGCAAAAAGCCTACGTTTCGTACGGAATTTGTTATTTTAAACAGCTTTTCAACTGTGCCTTGACCATATTTGATCCGTTGAATCGGCTCATCGCCATCCAACCGGTTAATCGTCGATATTTGCTCGGCGGTTTGCTCTACCGCCTGAGGATCATAAACATCGATCGTAAATGACAGTGGTAATGGATTGCGCTCATCCTCATATCCATCGAGCAGACCTGCATTATCATCGCCCATAGCTTTACGAAGCAGTTCCAGTCCTTCTTCCTTTGATACTAGCTTAATCTTGCTTACTTCTGCCAAATTGCCAATTTTATTTTGCAGCTCTGCTGCCTTCTCGTCTGTTATTTCAGTTTTGAGGAATACTCGAATCTGCACCTTGCTCTCGAACTGGTCAGCCATATGGTTGATATTCATTGCAAGCAGTATAAATATTCCTAATATTAATAGAGATATAACCATAGAACTAATCGAGGCAAAAGACATCCAACCATTGCGCCAAATGCTCTTAACTCCTTCACGCATATGGCGGAGAAGTGTACTAAACTTCATAACCGTACTCCCCTCTAGCCTCATCACGAACGATAATACCGTTCTCTATCGCAATGACTCTTTTTCTTATGCTGTTTACAATATCTTTGTTGTGTGTAGCCATCACTATAGTGGAACCGCGATAATTGATTTCCTCCAATAAATTCATAATGCCAATTGATGTTTCCGGATCAAGGTTGCCCGTAGGTTCATCAGCTACGATGACGGACGGGTTATTGACAATTGCCCGGGCAATCGATACCCGTTGCTGCTCTCCGCCAGACAGCTGTGATGGTTTGCTCGCATGCTTATGCTGCAAGCCGACGAGTTCCAGCACTTCCATTGTTCTTTTTTTAATAATCCGTTTAGGGGCTTCAATAACCTCCATCGCAAACGCAACATTCTCAAAAACAGTCAACTGAGGCAACAAGCGAAAATCTTGAAAAATAACGCCTATATTACGTCTAACATAAGGAATTTTTCTAGCTTTCAATTTACCTATATTAAATCCGCTCACAGAAATCTGGCCTTTTGTCGGAACCTCTTCACGATAGATCAACTTCATAAATGTGGACTTCCCTGCGCCTGAGGGACCTACGAGATATACAAATTCATTGCTGTCAATACGTAACGAAACACCTCGCAAAGCATGAGTACCGTCGGTGTATGTCTTCCATATGTCGTGCATTTCGATCACAATATCACATCCTGCCTAAGTTTCAATACTACTAATTCGACAGCATACCTTTAATTCCTTCATAAATAAACCGTTTTCTCGTTTTTTCACAATTCTCATTTTTAATTTACTTGTCGAAATTAACGTAAATTCAGGATGATTTATGGGCTATTAAGCAGTCATTTTGACCCTTTCTTGTGCTAACGGTTGCCAAAGCGCCTATTCGGCGTCTTTCACACATAATTCACTTCTAACGGTTGTGACAGCGGCTATTTGTTCATTTTGAGCAGAATTCGGCGCTACTTCCGGAAATAGCGCCTAGGGCAACCGTTAGAAAAATAATATTAGCTTTTAGATACTAATTGGCGCTCTGGCAACCATTACGCCATATTGCCCGCCACTTATCCGCATCTGCAGTTGCTTTACAATCGCAAATTCCAGCAACGAACGGCATATATATGAAGAAGGAACCATAAATATTTGTAGTTATGGTCCGTTATTATTTTAAGAAGGAGTATAGTATACAATGAGGAAGCTGCATCTGGCATTAATTATCTTCACAGCACTATGTTTACTTATTACAATATGTTGGGGAGTCGTTTGGAACTATGCTAACTTACAGACTGTACCGCCCAATGTTACTGCAGGCGCCGTTGCAATCGGAGGATTAAAAATAGAAGAAGCAAGGCATTTGCTGTCACAACAACAAGTACAACAAAATAGTTTCAGTGCGGATGACTTTGAGATTGTTATTCAAGCATTAGAGGAGTTGAAAGAGGGTTCTATTTGGGAAAGAGCCGCGTATCGCTTTAATTTCCCTGTTCATTTCGACTTAAATTCTGCGGCAACAAAGTAATTTCATATAAAGCGAGAAACAGCTTCCCCTTATAAATACGTATGAGCACAGCTAGCCGCAAAGCTTTAAGTGCACCAACAGTAATTTACTTGGAAAAGCTGTTTCTTATTATGGTCTTTGAGGAATACCTCTTCGCTTAAGCATTTGAGTTATATATAAACTTGCCATAATATTTACCGTTCACAAACCACCTTAGTTGCTGCGTTCAGTATACTCCGTAATCCATGCTGCTGTTTCCTCTGCAGCTGCTTCTGCGCGTGCAATCGCCTCAACTACTTGCGGCTTTGCTGTTCCGCCGTAGACGTTGCGGGCATTGACTACCTGCTCCGGCTGCAATACGGCATAAATACTGTCATCGAACAAGTCGGAAAATTGCTTGAACTCTTCCATTGTAAGGTCAAGCAAATATTTGTTTTGCTCAATACAGTACAAAACTGTTTTGCCGATTACTTCATGCGCTTGACGGAAAGGAAGCCCTTTGCCTACAAGGAAGTCAGCGATGTCCGTAGCGTTAGAGAAGTCCTGATTCACCGCTTGACGCATACGATCTGTATTCACCTTCATCGTCGCAATCATTGGTGCAAAGAGCGCCAAAGCACCCTGCATTGTTTTGACTGTATCGAACATGCCTTCCTTGTCCTCTTGCATATCTTTGTTATAAGCAAGCGGCAGTGATTTGAGCACCGTTAATAATCCGATCAAATTACCATATACTCGTCCTGTTTTACCGCGAACAAGCTCTGGGACGTCGGGGTTTTTCTTTTGCGGCATAATGCTGCTGCCAGTACAGAAAGCATCATCCAACTCTACAAAGTTGAACTCTGTGCTTGACCACATAATCAATTCTTCGCTCAAACGCGACAAGTGCATCATAATAATGGATGCATGCGATAGAAACTCCAAAATAAAGTCACGATCACTAACCGCATCCAAGCTATTCTCGTAAACACGGTCAAATTTCAGCTGCTCTGCTACAAAGTGACGGTCAATCGGGAATGTTGTTCCAGCAAGTGCGCCAGCACCAAGCGGCAATACGTTAATCCGCTTGTAGCTGTCCTGCAAACGCTCGATATCGCGTCCGAACATTGACACATAAGCCATTAGGTGATGCGCAAACAAAATCGGCTGAGCACGTTGCAAATGCGTGTAGCCCGGCAGAATGGTATCCGTATTCGCTTTAGCTTGTCCAATCAAAGCTTCGCGAAGCTTGTGCAGCATGTCGACAAACTCAACAACTCGCTTGCGCAGCCACAAATGCATATCCGTTGCCACTTGGTCGTTGCGGCTGCGTCCAGTGTGAAGCTTGCCGCCAACAGAGCCTACATCATCGATCAGCGCCTTCTCGATATTCATATGAATATCTTCATCGCCGATGGAAAACTCCATATCGCCGCGATTGATCTTTTGCAAAACACGGTATAAGCCGTCTTTAATTTTTTCGACATCCTCCAGCGGAAGAATCCCCTGCTTGCCCAGCATCGTTACATGCGCCAAGCTGCCCTGAATATCCTCTTCTGCAAGCTCCTTGTCAAACATAATCGATGCTGTATATTCCTCAACAAGCTGATCCGTTTTCTTTGTAAAACGGCCGCCCCATAGTTTACTCATGATATGCGCTCCTTCCAGACATAACAGACGGATGAAAGCTGCCGGATCATGCGGCAGACTGCCATGCCAGCAGCCCTTCACATGAACCGGCAGCTATATACTCTGCCTGTTTCCGGTTTATTTAGTTTTTGCCTTGCTCAACGCCGGCAGACACTTTCAAACGCAATGCATTCAAGTTAATGAAGCCTGCTGCATCGCCTTGATCATATGCTTGTGACGGATCTGCTTCCATTGTAGCAATATCCGGGTTATACAAGCTCACTGGGCTTTGTACGCCTGCGCCAATAACATTACCTTTGTACAGCTTCAAACGCACTACGCCTGTCACGTTTTTCTGTGACTCCGTAACTAGCGCCTGCATAGCAAGACGCTCAGGAGCAAACCAGAAGCCGTTATATACAAGCTGGCTGTATTTGGCGATTAGAGAATCGCGCAAATGCATCACTTCGCGATCCATTGTCAAAGACTCCATCTTGCGATGAGCAGAGAACAGAATCGTTCCACCCGGAGTTTCATACACGCCGCGGCTCTTCATACCGACAAAACGGTTTTCAACCATATCCACACGTCCGATGCCATGCTTGCCGCCAAGCTCATTCAATTTTTCCATAACTTGCAGCGGATTCATTTCTTCGCCGTTAATTGCTGTACAATTACCTTGCTCAAACGTTAATTCAATATATTCCGCCTGATCCGGTGCACGTTCAGGAGATACGCTTAGCACATACATTTCTTCATTTTCTTCGGCACTTGGATCAAACCAAGGATCTTCCAGCATACCGCTCTCGAAGCTGATATGAAGAAGGTTGCGGTCCGTCGAATAAGGCTTTGCAGCAGAAGCCGTAACTGGGATGCCATGCTTTTCAGCGTAGGCGATCATTTCTGCACGTCCTGGGAAATCATTACGGAATGACTCCAGACGCCAAGGTGCTATCACTTGAATTTCCGGAGCTAGCGCAGCGGCATTCAATTCAAAGCGAACCTGATCATTTCCTTTTCCTGTTGCGCCGTGAGCGATCATCGTCGCGCCTTCAGCACGAGCAATCTCCACCATACGCTTCGCAATCAGCGGACGAGCAATCGAAGTGCCCAGCAAGTATTGACCCTCATAAAGAGCGCCTGCCTGGAACATCGGAAAAATAAAATCTTGGGCAAATTCAGCCGTCAAATCATCGATATACACTTTGGATGCACCAGTAGCAAGAGCTTTTTCCTCAAGACCGTCAAGCTCCTCCTTCTGACCGATATCCGCTGTAAAAGCGATAATTTCAGCATCATAGGTTTCTTTTAGCCATTTCAGAATAATAGATGTATCCAAACCGCCGGAATAAGCGAGTACGATTTTTTGCTTCGACATGTTACGTTACTTCCTCTCTCAAATAAAATTAGGACATAATAGCCGCCATAATTGCTTTTTGTGCATGCAGACGATTTTCCGCCTGATCAAAAATAATGGAATGCTTGCCGTCGATTACCCCTTCACTTACTTCCTCGCCGCGATGCGCAGGTAAGCAGTGCATAAACAGATAATCCTCTTTCGCATATTTCATAAGCTCTTCATTTACTTGATATGCTGCAAAAGCCTGCTCGCGCTCCATCTGCTCAGCCTCTTGCCCCATACTTGCCCATACATCAGTATAAATCACATCCGCATCCGCTACCGCTTCCTTCGGATCACGGTATACGGTAACCGTTGAGCCAGTTTCTGATGCGTTTGCTTGCGTCTGACGAACCAAATCCTCGTCCGGCTCATAGCCTTCAGGCGTAGCAATCGCCACATGCATACCCAGCTTCGCTCCACCCATCATGAGTGAGTGAACCACGTTATTGCCATCACCGACATAAGCTATTTTAATACCTTCCAAACGTCCCTTATGCTCCAGAATCGTCTGATAGTCAGCAAGCGCCTGACAAGGATGCGACAGGTCTGTCAAACCGTTAATAACCGGAATCGTCGCCCCGCGTGCCAGTTCCACTACATTGCGATGAGCAAATGTACGAATCATAATCCCGTCCAAATATCGAGACAGCACTTGTGCTGTGTCCAAAATGGTTTCGCCGCGTCCCAACTGCAAATCATTGCCGCTTAGGAATAAACCGTGACCGCCTAACTGGTACATCCCTACTTCAAAAGAAACACGTGTACGAGTTGATGACTTTTCAAAAATCATACCGAGTGTCTTGCCTTTCAGCGGGTGTACAGCCTCTCCTGCTTTTTGCTTTGCTTTCAAATCAATTGCCAAATCGATTAAATACCGAAGCTCCTTCGGCGTGTAGTCGACTAGCATTAGAAAATCGCGCCCTTTTAAGCTTTGCGCCATTTCTTCATTTTTAATGTGCATGACATCTGCCTCCATTCCCCGCGCAACTCACCTATTCAAACCCTATTATTGCGCCGCTGCTTTATCCAATAATTTCACTAATATAGTTACAGCCAAATCAATCTCTTCATCCGTTACAAGCAGATTCGGCAACAAACGCAATACATTCGGTCCAGCGGAAATTACGAGCAGCCCTTCTTCTTGAGCTTGCGCAATAATGTTTCCAACCGGCTCCTTGCATGCAATACCGACAATTAGTCCAAGACCGCGTATTTCTTCAACAAGCTTGTTGTCAGCCAATCTCTCTTTCAATAAGTTTGTCAAATGCTCGCCTTGCTTTGCAGCCTGAGCCGGAATATTACCGCTTATCATCTCTTCCAGCGTTGCCTTAACCGCTGCGGTCGCAAGCGGCGTACCGCCGAATGTGGAACCGTGGCTGCCGACTGTAAAGCCTTCGCGCAGCTCTTCCTTCGCTACCATAGCTCCTACTGGAAATCCGCTGCCGAGTCCTTTTGCCAATGTAAAAATATCCGGCTCGATCCCATAGTGCTCATGAGCAAACAGCTTGCCTGTACGGCCCATGCCCGTTTGAATTTCGTCAATAATAAGTAGAACGCCCTCTTGCTTGCAAAGCGCGGCCAATTGCTGCAAATACTCTGCGTCAACCGGATACACACCGCCTTCAGCCTGTACCAGCTCCAGCATAACCGCTGCAGTTGTTTCATTAACGGCTGCTTTTAGCGCATCCAGATCATGCAAAGGAATTGTTGTAAAGCCGCCCGGCAGAGGAGCAAAGCCTTCCTTCACCTTATCCTGCCCTGTTGCAGTCAATGTAGCTAGTGTACGTCCGTGGAAAGACTGCTTAAAAGTAATAATGTCAAAACGTCCGTTTTTCTGCACGATTTGCTGATAACGTCGAGCCAGCTTGATTGCCGCTTCATTCGCTTCCGCACCGGAGTTACAGAAAAATACGGCATCGCCGCAGCTATTGTCTGTAATCAGCTTGCCGGCTTCCGCCTGATTAGGAATGTGAAATAAATTCGAAATATGCCATAGCTCATCGAGCTGATTCATTAGCGCTTCTTTGACTGCCTTTGGCGCATGGCCAAGGTTGGTAACTGCAATACCGCTCATAAAATCCAAATACTTTTTGCCTTCGCTGTCCCATAGCCAGCTTCCTTCGCCTTTTACAATAGCTTGAGGAAATCTTGCATAGGTTGGGAGTAGCGACTGATTAGTTGTTTGTGTCTCAGCAGCCATCTTATTCGCCGCCCTTCTTGTTTTGAATAATACGCGTGCCAACTCCGCCCTCACGTACAGCCTTTGTCAATACGCCCAGCTCTTGTCCGCTGACGATCACAACCTCTTGTACCTTGCCCTGAATGCACTGAACTGCCGCACGCACTTTAGGAATCATACCGCCATAAATATCACCGGAAGCGATCATTTCTTCGATCTGCTCCACCGTCACCTCAGGCAGCACTTGCAGCTCGCCGTCAATTTTTTTCATAATGCCGGGTACATCTGTAACGACAATCATTTGCTCCACATCAAGAAAGGAAGCAACTGCACCTGCCGCTGTATCTGCGTTGATATTATAACGCTGGCTTGCCGCGTCAATTCCGATTGGCGCAATGACAGGAATATAGCCCATGCTCATAATGCCCTCGATAATAGCTGCTTCCACCGCCGTTACATCCCCTACAAAGCCCACCTCATTGCTGTTGGCTACAGGCTTTGCCATAATCAGCTTGCCGTCCACACCGGACAGCCCAAGCGCTTTGGCGCCGTTTTGCTCTATTTTACGAACAATTTCTTTATTAATACGACCTGCAAGCACCATCTCTACTACATCAAGCACTGCATCGCTCGTTTTGCGCAAGCCGTTCACGAACTCCGTCTCGATGCCAAGCTTCGTCAATGTTTCCGAAATGGCAGGCCCGCCGCCGTGTACAATAACCGGTTTAATATTATCCTGCTGCAGAAGCTTTAATTCTTCAAAAAAACTATCTGGCAATGCTGCCAGCGTGCTTCCACCGCATTTCATAACAAAACGCTGTTTCAACTTGCCAACCTCCAGTATTCATCTGCTACTACTCAGATTACATATTAAGTACGATATGCTGCGTTAATACGCACATAATCATAAGTCAGATCGCAGCCCCATGCTTTGGCAAAGCCATCCTCCATATGCAAATCAACATAAATAACGATCGTATCGCCCTTCAAATATTCAAGCGCCTTCTCTTCATCGAAAGCAACCGGACGTGATCCTGTTAGCGTAACAATCGGACCAATTGCAATATCTACCGTGTCCGGATTGACAGGCTGACCTGCGCGGCCAATCGCCGCAATAATCCGACCCCAGTTCGCATCTGCTCCAAACACTGCTGATTTGACCAGAGAAGAACCGACAACTGTTTTGGCTATCGCCTGGGCAGATTCATTGCTGACAGCCCCCTTCACTTGTACCTCAACAAGCTTGGTTGCACCCTCGCCGTCGCGAGCAATCGCTTTTGCCAAATATTCGCATACATGAGTAAGCGCAGCAACAAATGCCTTTATATCAGAATGATCCTCATTCAGCTCATTGTTGCCGGCAAGCCCGCTTGCCATGGCAACAAGCATATCGTTTGTACTCGTATCGCCATCCACCGTAATCATATTAAAGCTCAGATCAGTCGCCTGACGCAGCATTTTCTCCAACGCTTCGCTTCCTATATTCGCATCTGTAGTCACAAAGCCCAGCATCGTTGCCATATTCGGGGCGATCATGCCGGAACCTTTTGCTGCTCCTGCAATATGAACCGTTTGACCATCGATTTCGGTTTGTACACAGATCATCTTTTTGACCAAATCCGTTGTTAGTATCGCTTGGCAAAAATGCTCAGATGCTTCCGCACTGCTATCAAGCTGGGACTTCAGCGACGCAATACCGGACAATACTTTATCCATCTTCAGATTTTCACCGATAACGCCTGTTGAAGCTACCGCAACCTGCTCGGCAGGCACGCCAACCGCTTCTGCAAAACGATCGCGCATCTCATAGGCATCCGCCTCGCCCTGCTTGCCTGTGCAAGCATTCGCATTACCGCTGTTTACAATAATGCCTCGCAATAGACCGCTTTGACCAATGCTATCCTTCGTCACTTTGATCGGAGCCGCTTGAAATACATTAAGCGTATATACGCCAGCTGCAGCAGCCGGCACATCGCAAAGTATCGCGCCCAAATCATGGCGTGTTGATTTTTTCAAGCCGCAGTGCAATCCCCCTGCACGGAAGCCCTTCGGTGTTGTCACCGAGCCGTCTTTCACAATAGAGAACAATTCTGTTTGACTTGCCCCTGTTTGATTTGCCATTTCGCCCTCTTGTCCCTTCGTCCTAAAATCCTTTTATGGATAAGCAGGAACGAATTGCAAGCCTAGCGATTCATCCCAGCCCATCATTATATTTAAGTTTTGAATCGCTTGGCCGGCTGCGCCCTTCACCAAATTGTCGATAACCGATACAATCGTAACGCGGTTCGTTCTTATATCAACATCAAAACCGATATCACAATAGTTGGAGCCCCATACTTCCTTCGTTCCAGGCCATTGTCCTTCTGGTCTGATTCTTACAAACGGTCTTCCTTCATAAAAGCTTTTATAAGCTTCAATGAAATCCTTTGTCTCATTCCCGTCATGCACATCCGCATAAATCGTCGACATAATGCCGCGCGTCATCGGCACAAGCTGAGTTGTAAAGGTCGTAATAATCGGCTTTCCTGCCGCATCGGACAATACCATCTCAATCTCAGGCACATGCTGATGCTTATTCAGCTTATAAGCTTTGAAATTCTCATTCAGTTCTGAATAGTGCGTTCCCAGCGACGCGCCGCGTCCCGCTCCGGATACACCGGACTTGGCATCTATAATAATCGAAGTAGGATCAATCATTCCCTTTTTAATAGCCGGAACAAGCCCCAGCAAAGTAGCCGTCGGATAGCAGCCCGGGTTGGAAATAAACGAAGCTCCCTTAACATTGTCTCCATAAATCTCCGACAGTCCAAATACTGCCTGATCCAAATATTCCTGGTCTGCCGCCGGCTTCTTATACCATTGCTCATACAATTCAGGAGATTTCAATCTGAAATCACCGGACAAATCAATCACTTTTAGCCCTGCTTCCAAAAACTGAGGAGCAATTTTCGCAGCAACACCCGCTGGCGTAGCCAAAAACACAACATCCGCCTTCGTCTTAATGAGAGCAGGATCAACATCGTCCAGCAATTCTTCACGAATATTAATCAAATGAGGAAATCCATCCGTAAACGGCGTTCCTGCACTGGATGATGAAATAACAGAAGTAACCTCAGCCTCTGGATGGGAGGCTAGCAAACGAATTAATTCCACCCCGCCATAGCCCGTAGAACCGACAATCGCAACACCAAGCTTCTTGCTCATTTTCCTCTCTCCCGTCTTGTTCGAAAGCTCACTTCCATACTTTCGAGCAAAAAATTTATCTATACGAAAACAACGTTTATTTGGACATAACCACTAACTTATAATTGTACAACATTCCGTCCTTTAAGAAAATATATTCGTCTATTGTATTATTATACATCGGCACAAATATTAATACAATCGTAAAAATGTCCCTTAATATTGCGATCAGCGCTGTCTGCTTTGCTCCCATTTAAAACCTTGCCCCAATACCTCAGCCGTATTGCTCAAAATAATAAATGCCTCCCTATCTATATCGCCTACAAGTTGCTTAAGCCGGGAAACTTCGTTTTGACTAACAACAACCATCAGCACAATCCGATCAGCTCCAGTAAAACCGCCATAGCCTTGCAGACGCGTCAAGCCGCGATCCAACTCATGCAAAATCGCATCCGCCGTTTCCTCAACTTGATTCGTAATAATAAATGCCACTTTTGAAAGTTGCAGACCGGTTTGCATAAAATCAATCGTCTTGCTAGTGACAAACAACCCAATCAATGCATAAAGCGCTATTTCCGGAGAAATAACAAAACCTGAAGCAATCACGACACAACCGTCAAAAAGCACAATAGCCAGACTTAGCGGCAAGCCGGTATAATGATGCAATATTTTGGATGCCAAATCAAAGCCGCCCGTAGAACCGCCGCCCCGCAGCACCAGACCAAGCCCCGCTCCTACTCCAAGCCCGCCAAAAATAGCAGCCAGTAAAGGATTGTCGGTCGGAAACTGCAAATGACCTGTCAGTAGAATAAACAAAGGAAGCATAATCGAGCCAAAAGCCGTCTTCATTCCAAAACGTTTGCCCAGCACAAAAACACCCACTGCAAAAAGCGGAATATTCACTGCCCACTGTGTAAACGCAGGCACAACGCCGAACAATCGCTGCACCAATATCGAAAGACCAGCTACACCGCCTGATGCAATCCCGTTCGGAAGCAAAAATAAATTAAAACTGAGTGCCACTATCAAGGCACCTGCTGTCAGTTGAATCATCTGCCAAACGAATAAGCCCTTCTTGCCCAGCCTTCTCCCAGACTTCACCTTCATTACCTTGCCATCCACCAAACTCCCTCTTCTCTTTTACCATATGTATATCAAATATAACTACTAGCCTGATTATGCTTGTACATTAACACACTAACTGCACTTTCTGCACATCTACAATTACAAATTACAAGTCGCAAATCACAAACAGTATTAGTCTAACACATTTGCTATAGAAGCTTGCATGTTAAAATTGAAAACATTTTATTAGAGCTTAACTGGAGACTTTAGTCATCGTTACAAGATTAATTAATCAAGTTTGGGGAATCCATATTCGTGGATCCGTTCTAGCGGTTGCCCTGAGGCAGCCATTAGAACAAATTCGCAGGTTAGTTACAACAAAAAGAAAGCTGAGAGGAGAAAACATCATTGTTTTCCCTCTCAGCCTGCATTGTATCAAGTGTTACTGTGGCTCCTGCCTAATTTGCTTACGCAAATAGCCGTCAATAAACATATCAATCTCTCCGTCCATTACCGCACCAACATTGCCTGTCTCCACGGAAGTACGATGATCCTTCACCATACTGTATGGGTGGAATACATAAGAGCGGATCTGGCTTCCCCAAGCAATATCAGATTGCTCGCCGCGAATTTCTGCCAGCGCCTTTTGCTGTTCCTCGATTTTGCGTTCATATAGCTTGGAACGGAGCATCTTCATCGCACGATCACGGTTGGCAATTTGCGAACGCTCCTGCTGGCAAGCTACTACAATGCCCGTTGGCATATGCGTAATCCGCACAGCTGATTCCGTCTTGTTGACGTGCTGTCCGCCAGCACCGCTTGCACGATAAGTATCCACCTTCAAATCCTCAGTACGAATGTCAATCTCAATAGAATCGTCAATCTCCGGCATCACATCACACGATACAAAAGACGTATGTCGACGACCGTTCGAATCGAACGGTGAAATTCTAACCAAGCGGTGTACACCTTTCTCTGCCTTCAAGTAACCATACGCATTATAGCCCTTGATTAGCATAGTGACACTTTTAATACCCGCCTCATCTCCTGGCAAGTAGTCAAGAAGCTCCACCTTGAATCCGCGATGCTCTGCCCAGCGTGTATACATACGATACAGCATGAGGCCCCAATCCTGAGATTCCGTACCCCCAGCACCTGGATGCAGCTCAAGAAAAGCATTCATTCGGTCATACGGCTGATTCAGAAGCAATTGCAGCTCAAAGCTGCTAATTTCATCATTCAGCTTTTTGACTCCTGCCGCAAGCTCTGTTTCCAGACCTTCGTCGCCTTCCTCCTCAGCAAGCTCCAGCATCATCTGCAAATCTTCTTGCTCACCAAGCAGCTTATCATAACTCTCCGTCACTGACTTAATAGCATTCAATTCGCTGATAATGCCCTGGGCACGATCATTGTCATCCCAAAAATCCGGCGCACTCATTTTCTCCTCGTAATTGGCAATCAACTCCTGCTTCAGTTCAAGGTCAAAGAGACCCCCTGAGCTCTTGGAGACGAATAGCCATTTCACGCAAGTCCTGCTTGACTGAAATATCTAACATAAGATTCGCTTCTCCTCAAAATAAAATATATCCTACTGTCCGTGACACATTTTGTATTTCTTGCCGCTGCCGCATGGACACGGATCGTTACGTCCAATACGCTCTTCACGCTTCACTGGACGTTTCTCGGTTGTCTCTCCGCCACCGCTTGTGGAAGAAGACTGACCCTGAACTACCTCTTGACGCTCTACATTGCTCTCAACGCGAGCCTTCATCATATACTTAGCTACTTCCTCCTGGATCGTTTCGATCATCTCCTGGAACATCTCGTAGCCTTCAAACTGATATTCGCGCAGCGGATCAGTACCGCCGTATGCACGCAAATGAATACCTTGACGAAGCTGATCCATCGCATCGATATGATCCATCCACTTGCTATCTACCGCACGAAGCACAACCACCTTTTCAAACTCGCGCATCATCTCTTCACCAAGCTGGCTTTCGCGCTCATCGTAGTGTGCCGTAACTTTTTCTCTTAGAAGCTCAACAATTTCTTCCTTCTCCTTGCCCCAAATCATCTCACGCGTAATGGAGCCCTCATCCAGAATATTCGCATGCACATAATCCACAATCGCCTGCAAATCCCACTCTTCCGGAATATCCTCCACACAATGAGCCTCCACAATGCGGTCGATAACAGGGAAGAGCATATCCATGACCTCATCACGGATATTATCGGATTCCAAAACAGAACGGCGCTGCTTATAAATTACTTCACGCTGCTGATTCATAACGTCATCGTATTGCAAGACAACTTTCCGAGTATCGAAGTTGCTTCCCTCTACCCGTTTTTGTGCAGACTCAACCGCACGTGTGATCATACGGCTCTCAATCGGCTGATCCTCATCAAGACCAAGACGATCCATCATCGTCATAATATTTTCCGAACCAAAGCGTCTCATCAGCTCATCTTCAAGCGACAAATAGAACTGGGAAGAACCCGGGTCGCCTTGACGTCCCGCACGTCCACGCAGCTGATTGTCAATCCGACGGCTCTCATGACGCTCTGTACCAATAATATGCAGGCCGCCTAATTCCGGTACTGTTTCGCCAAGCAAAATATCAGTACCCCGTCCTGCCATATTCGTAGCAATCGTCACAGCTCCTGCTTGTCCAGCGCGAGAAATAATCTCCGCCTCCTCAGCATGGAACTTAGCATTAAGCACCTTATGCTTCACACCGCGGCGCTTCAGCATATCAGCAAGCTTCTCAGAGTTCTCGATAGAAATCGTACCCACCAATACTGGTTGATTATTCGCATGGCGTGTAACAATCTCCTCAACAACAGCCTTAAACTTGCCGTTTTCTGATTTGTACACCACATCTGCCATATCTTTGCGCACCATCGAGCGGTTAGTTGGAACCTGAATAACATCCAGACCATAAATACGGCGGAACTCTTCTTCCTCTGTCTTCGCTGTACCCGTCATACCCGCAAGCTTACGGTACATACGGAAATAGTTTTGGAATGTAATTGTTGCGAGCGTCATGCTCTCATTTTGAACTTCCAATTGTTCCTTCGCTTCAATCGCCTGATGCAAGCCATCACTATAACGACGACCAGCCATCAAACGACCAGTAAATTCGTCAACAATAACAACTTCATCTTCCTGCACAACATAGTCAACATCGCGCTTCATAATAACATGAGCCTTCAACGCCTGTTGAATATGATGGTTAATCGTTACATTCGCATGATCAAACAGATTCTCGATATGGAAAGCTTTCTCAGCCTTCGCCACACCTTCCTCTGTCAAAATAACATTGCGCATCTTCACATCAATTGTGAAGTCCTCTTCCTGCTTCAAGCGATCGACAAAACGATCTGCCGCATAGTACATCTCAGTAGACTTTGCCGCCTGACCAGAAATAATAAGCGGAGTACGCGCCTCATCAATAAGAATAGAGTCAACCTCATCAATAATGGCAAAATAAAGCGGACGTTGCACCATCTGCTCTTTGTAAAGCACCATATTGTCGCGCAAGTAGTCGAAACCAAACTCATTGTTCGTTCCATACGTAATATCGCAAGCATAAGCCGCTTGCTTCTCATCGTGAGACAAACCATGCAGATTGCAACCTACTGTCATGCCCAAAAAATTATATAATTGACCCATAATCTCGCTGTCGCGTTGAGCCAGATAACCGTTGACTGTAATAACATGGACGCCTTTGCCCAACAAAGCATTCAAATAAACAGGAAGTGTAGCAACGAGTGTCTTACCTTCCCCTGTCTTCATCTCCGCAATCTTACCTTCATGCAAAGTCATACCACCGAGCAGCTGTACATCAAAGTGACGCATGCCGAGCGTTCGCTTAGAAGCCTCGCGCACCGTAGCATAAGCTTCAGGAAGCAGATCGTTCAGTTCTTCTCCCTTTTCAATACGCGCCTTAAACTCATCTGTCTTCGCACGTAGAGCATCGTCAGACAGCGCTGTGAAAACAGATTCCATTTCATTAATTCGTTCTACTGTACGAAGCAGGCGTTTCACTTCTTTTTCGTTTGCATCACCAAAAATCTTCTTTACAAGTCCGAGCATGGTTTTCCCCTTTCACAGATAGGCCTCTTTGTTTACTTTGCTTTAAATTGTAACAGTTTGTAGTGACTGCCGCAATGTATCAACCAGCATTTTATGTCAGCAGACTTGCGGAAAGCATTTCCATAATCTGTAGCACACCATCTAGCCGTTATTACCGCGGTATTTGACCAGCTTCTATATAATCAGGAAAGCCCTGCTCCACAGTAGGAACAGGGCGTAACTTATTATGTTATTTACGTCCTTGCAGCAGGCTTGGAATAACGTTTCTCACGAATGCTCGCCATACTTGGGGCACCGTTAATTACTTAACTTCTTAATTGCTCAATCATTTAATGACTCAACTACTAAACTACTCAATGACCCAGCTACTCGTTAATAACTCGGTTATGTTCCTCTAGCCTTGCTCAATAAGTCCGTACTTCCCGTCGTTGCGCTTGTAGACCACATTGACTTCCTTATTGTCTGCATTCGCAAATACGAAGAAGTTATGTCCAATCATATTCATTTGAAGGATAGCTTCTTCCACATCCATTGGCTTCAGCGTAAAACGCTTGGTACGCACCAATTCCAGCTCATCATCCTCTTCCAGCACACTAACAGCCGAGCCTTCTTCCCTAAATAGCGCCTTGGCGCTTGATCCTTGACGGAACTTGCGATTAATCTTCGTTTTGTGCTTCCGAATTTGCCGCTCCAGCTTATCGACTACGACATCTATAGAAGCGTACATATCGTCGCTTTTCTCCTCGGCTCTTAGCATAGTGCCGACCATTGGGATGGTCACCTCTACCGTATGCTGACCCTTCGTAACGGATAGAGTTACATTAATCTCGGAGGCGGCTGACGTCTCAAAATACTTCTCCAGCCGGCTAAGTTTCTTCTCAACATAGTCTCTCAAAGCTTCTGTCACCTGAAAATGTTGACCTCGAATGTTATACATCATAGGGCACTCCTCCTTTTACATATTCTTATTATAGCATATGTTATACGCTTGTACAAAATAGATTTTTATTTATTCTAAATTTTCTGACAATTTATGAACAGCTTGTGAATGAACGATAATGGACGATTTCAGGGAAGTTTTTTGGGGAAGTTTTGGGGTTTATATTTGTAAAAAAGGAGGCTCTGGCATTAACGTTGCATTAGACCGTGCCGCTATAAATCTGTATATTCAGGAATTGATTCTGGATGATTAGATCCAGCCTCACGGAGCGATTTTGTATGTTTTATCGTATAAACAGTCAAGGAGATGTGCCCTCACAGAGCTGTTTTGTACGTTTTATCGTATAAACGGTCAAGAATATGTGCCTCACAGAGCCATTT
>JBEBPB010000033.1:0-56752 GCA_040396195.1 Paenibacillus nanensis | reverse complement strand
TCTCAGCGGCGACTTTTATAATATATCACGGGTATCTACCCATTTGCAAGCTTTTTATAAAACTTTTTTTATTTATTTTAATATATATACTTTAATATCTATATACAGTATTTAAAAGTGCATTCTTCCTACATATAGACAGAAGCATATTGTAATAAATCATATTTGTTGAATACGTATTAATAACAAAAAAGCTATTCCGTGCAATTATCCAACTGCAACAGATTAGCTTTATAAAACTGTGTATATAATCTTATTCTGATTTTACTTTGTTTTTTTTCCTTCAAGCTGCTCCATTACAAAATCATATTCATCATAATCAATCTTTCCATTTTTCCATGCTACATAGAAGCTTACTTCCGGTTTGGCCTTTACTTTTATTAGCACTGTGTAGGTTTTGTCTTTAAAATTGTATTTTGCTTTGCGGGCGATTTCCATTTCCTGTTTCGGATAAGTTTGTGTAATATATTTTTTTATATCTTTGTTAGCTATCGAAGCAGATATAGGATTTCCCGTAAATGCGATAGTTAGCGATATTAGCACCCCTATTATGATTAAGGCAGATGCCCCGGCTATAATTCTTCCTAACTTGCTTCTTTTTTTGTTAATTCTCTGTTTATTCATAATGGTCTTTCTCCTTCCCAAATGCATATTTCAGCAATAAACCAATTACTAGCCCGATGGCAGACAGTAGTGCATATACGATACTAAAAAATATAGCGTCTGCAAAAGCAGACATAGCACTATCCTCTATAATAATCCTAGCAGTCAATTGCCAAACAAATGTGATTGCCAATATTGCGATTGGAACAATAAATTTCCATTTGCTTTTAAAACTGAAGATAGCCAGTGCTCCAATGAAAGGCATTAGTAAAAAATTGTACATCATTTCGAATGAGTTAGTTACGGCTATACCAATTGCAGTTCCTGCTATTAGAATGAGCATCTGTGTCATAAAGAAGCTGCGTTTCATAGCTGATATAATTTTCATATCAAGTGCAGGCGGCAAATCCAGTTCTTTTGATTCAAAGCTAAGCTCGTCGTACTGTTCAAACTCCGCTTTAAGCTGTTCATCCAATTGAATGCCCGCTTCTACTAATTGCACAGAGTCGGTGCTGGCAACCCCATCTTTTACTAGCGGTATCAAATCACGAATGATATCCGAAGTTACTTTTAATTCATTCATATTAACCCCTCCTCCTGCAAACGAACTCGCAGCCATTGTTTTGTTCGAAAATCAACAACCCGGGCGCCGCTCTCTGACATTTGCAATGTATTTGCAATTTCATTGTAGCTAAACCCTTCAATTCTCATTTTGACAATTTGTCTGGCGCGTTCATCTTTTTCTGTAAGCAACTGATCAATTCGTTCCTCAAGCTCTGTTCCTAAAAAATTTGCTTCAACACTGATATCCGCATATTGCTCAAAAAGCTCATTATAAGAGGCATTTGATTTATTTCCCCGCAAATGATCCAGCCATTTGTGCCTGGCTATTGTAAATAGCCATGTTTTTATTGAGGACTCTCCTCTAAATCGTGATATAGAACGAATAGCACTAATAAAGGTTTCTGAGAGCAAGTCCTCAGATAGTACCGGATTTCGAGTCAGCGAGAGCAAATATCGGTATACATCTTGCTTATGCTGTTCATATAACTGCTCAATAGCGTTCATCTCCATCCCCCTTTGCCTTATTAGTCGTAACCTATTTGATTTTCGTTACAAGTTTTAAAAAATAATTTTAACAAATGACAATACCGCACAAAAAAACAAAAAAGCGAGGCTGTACAAAACCCGCTTCACTGATGAAACAAGCATGTATTAGCTCTCGCCTTCATTATGTATGAACCATATCTTTTATATGCAGGTGACGCTCCTTGGCTAAATTAACAATTTGCCCTTCTACAAGAATCCAGGGGCGAGTTAAATGCTGTCTCTCTGCAAAAACAATTTCTCCAATTCTTCCATCGTTTAATTTAACAACCAGCCCTACTTGATACTGCGTTGTTTTTTCTACAAACAGAGTAACATTATTGGGATCTAGCTTGCCAAATGCTTCTGCTTGCAGCTGTTCCAACACGATATACGGTGAAACTCCCTTACGATAAGCCTTATTCAAAGTCATTGCATGATATATATCAGCAATACTAATAATTTTGGCATATGGATGAATTCTTGCCGCATCTATTCCTAATGGATATCCGGTTCCATCAATTCTTTCATGATGCTGCAAGGCTGCTAATTTAACACCTTCATTCAAAGCAGCGATACTTTTTAGCAACTGATAGCCTTGAACGGTGTGACGCTTCATCTCCTCAAACTCATCCTTAGTCAAGGCGGCAGGCTTGGTGAGAATGGAGCGGTCCAATTTAATATTACCGATATCCTTCAGTAGACCGCCAAGTGCGATCTGCATCCAATCATTCTGCTTCACATCTGCCCATTGTGCAAGTCTGTATGAGGTTAACGCTGAACAGACACTATTATGAAAATAATAATCTTGCTCTGTATACTTTTGAGGCTTGAACGTAAGAATATCGTAATGCTGGATAACTTTCAGTAATTTTTCCAGTTGGGTACGAATATCCATAATCGGAAAACTTTCGCCTGCTACATACGAGTTATATGTTTTTCGAAGCAAATCGACCATACGATCATATTCCCCATAAAACTCCGAAAGTTCAGCTCTGCTTGTTGCTGGCAAGGCAACAGCAGAGAAGTCCTGCTCCTCTGCTGTCTGTACCTTCACTGTTGTTTCTGTACCTTTTTTCTTCTCCTCAGTATCTGTTGAAAGTGTAACACTAGAGATAAGAAATGCGTACAGAACTTCTATTGTACGAGGTGTAATAACCTCACCTTTGCGCAACAATAAACCGCCGAACGGAGTGAGAACATCTTCCCCAAGCTTATCGCCTGATCTGACTTGTGATAACAAGACTGTACTCACTTTTGTCCTCTCCCCGTTACTCCGTTACCGGTCCATTTTCGTCCGTGCTTTGAACTGTTTCTTCGTCATCTATCTCGTCGGCTTCCTCTTCACTGCGCGCGACTCTTGTCACGGTAGCTACGGTGTCATCCTCACGAGTATGAATCAGTCTAACCCCTTGCGTATTACGTCCCATTGAAGAGATGCCTTCCATACTAGTTCTAATCAATGTACCCAAGGCAGTCATAATCATCAAATCCTCATCCGCTTCAACAACCTTCAGCGCCACAATCGGACCATTCTTATCGGTTACGTTCAAAGTCTTGATCCCTTTTCCGCCCCGGTTTTGAATACGATATTCATCCATAGGCGTACGTTTTCCATAGCCTTTGCTTGTAACGATCAGAACGTCGCGATCATCCACCACTACGTCCATATCAATAACCTTATCTTCGCTATCAAGCTGAATACCTTTTACGCCGGTTGCAGATCTTCCCATTGAACGAACATCGTTCTCAGAAAAGCGGATTGACATTCCTTCTGCCGTTCCCATAATAATTTCCTGATTGCCATCCGTCAATTTCACACCGATCAGATCATCATCCTCACGCAAGGAAATAGCGATCAAGCCAACTTTTCGAATATTGATGTAATCATCGAGAGGTGTTTTCTTCACTACACCCTGTCTTGTCGCAAAGAACAGATACTGATCAGCATTGAACTCTTGAACCGGAATAACAGCGTTAACTGTTTCGCCCTGCTCAATCTGAATCAGGTTAATGATTGGTGTTCCGCGTGCAGTACGGCTTAGATCCGGAATTTCATAAGCCTTCAGACGATACACTTTTCCTTTGTTCGTAAAGAACAATAAAAAGTGATGCGTATTGGATACGAACAAATGCTCAACAAAGTCATCTACCTTTGTATCCATACCTACTACACCGCGACCGCCGCGTTTTTGGCTCCGATAAGTAGTAACAGGCAGGCGCTTAATATAGCCGGAATGAGTAATGGAGATAATAACATCCTCACGTGGAATCAAATCCTCATCAAGAATTTCCTCATCACTCGCTGTAATTTCAGTCCGTCTTTCATCACCAAAGCGATCTCTAATTTCTTCAAGCTCTGTACTGATAATATCGAGTACAAGCTGCTCATCTGCAAGAATAGCTTTGTATTCTGCAATTTTACGCATTAGCTCCTCGTATTCCGCTTCAATTTTGTCGCGCTCCAAACCAGTCAGACGCTGCAAGCGCATATCGAGAATAGCTTGTGCCTGCTCATGCGTAAGCGCAAAACGAGTAATCAACCCTTCACGCGCCTCATCCGCTGTTTGCGAACCACGAATTAATGCGATCACTTCGTCGAGATGGTCTAAGGCTATGCGCAAGCCCTCCAAAATATGAGCGCGCGCTTCTGCCTTGCGCAAATCATATTCTGTACGACGACGAATAACTTCAATTTGATGCTGCAAATAATGATATAGCATATCTCTCAAATTGAGTGTTTTCGGTTCGCCGTTCACTAGCGCAAGCATATTGATCCCAAAATTAGATTGCAACTGAGTTTGCTTATATAGATTATTCAATACGACGCTAGGATTAACATCACGGCGCAATTCGATTACAATCCGCATCCCTGTACGGTCTGACTCATCCCGCAAATCGGTAATGCCTTCAATTTTCTTCTCGCGTACAAGCTCGGCAATTTTCTCTATCAGACGCGCCTTAATCACTTGATACGGCAATTCGTTGACAATAATTCGCGCTTTGCCGCCGTTTTCTTCGATCTCAGCTCTAGCACGCATAGTGACTGAGCCGCGACCAGTCAAATAGGCTTGTCTAATACCGGAAAGTCCCATAACAAAACCTGCAGTTGGGAAATCTGGGCCCTTCACATATTCCATAAGCTCCAATGGCGTAATCTCCGGGTTGCGGATCATCGCTTGAGCTCCATCAATAACTTCATTCAAGTTATGTGGCGGGATATTGGTTGCCATACCAACCGCAATACCTGTTACCCCGTTAACAAGCAGGTTTGGAAATCTTGCCGGCAATACAACCGGTTCATGCTCTTCGCCATCATAGTTGGGAGCAAAATCAATCGTTTCCTTGTTAATATCGCGCAGCAATTCCATCGCCATTTTAGAAAGACGAGCTTCTGTATAACGCATTGCCGCCGCCATATCGCCATCGATAGAACCGAAATTGCCGTGACCATCCACGAGCGGATAGCGCATAGAGAAATCTTGCGCCATTCTAACCATAGACTCATAGACAGCAGAATCACCATGCGGGTGATACTTACCAATTACTTCACCAACAATTCTAGCTGATTTCTTATATGGCTTGTCCGGCGACATTCCTAATTCAGACATAGCAAACAATATACGCCTGTGAACCGGCTTCAGACCGTCTCTTACGTCCGGAAGCGCGCGGCTAACGATAATACTCATCGCATAATCCAAAAAGGAATCACGCATCTCCGTTCCAATATCACGGTCTTTTACTGATATACGTTGTTCTTCCGCCATGCTTTACCTCCCTGGCAACCTTGATCTTGCTACCTGCTCATTCTATTCTTTTCACAAAGAAGGCAATTATAAACCTTCTCAAGAAGAAACAACCGTGTCGCTCATGTTCCGGAACAAGCAGTTTCTTCTGGAATTATAAGAACAGGTTTATATGGATTTGTATAAACTCTTATAATGTGAAAAGCGCAGCCGCATTCTCATATTCAAAAATTATCCTATCTTATATTATATCATTCATTCGTTTCTCTGTCTTGCATCGCATTTTAAAATATAGGCAGCCATTCCTCTGGAATGGCTGCCTGACTAATGCTATATATCCAAGTTGTTCACATATCGTGCAAACTTTTGAATGAAGTCGCGGCGCGGCTCCACATTATCTCCCATTAACGTATCGAAGACAACATCAGCTTCTATCGCATCCTCAATCGTTACTTGAAGCATTGTACGGCTTTCGGGATCCATTGTCGTCTCCCACAGCTGTGTTGCATTCATCTCGCCAAGACCTTTGTAGCGCTGAATATTTACTTTCACGCCTTCACCAAACTCGGCAATTATATTATCCCGTTCATTCTCAGATTGGGCGTAGCGAACAGTCTTGTTGCGCTCGATTTTGAAGAGCGGCGGTTGAGCGATATAAATATAGCCTGCCTCAATGATTTCGCGCATGTAGCGATAGAAGAAAGTAAGCAACAAGGTACGGATATGCGCACCATCCACGTCAGCATCCGTCATAATAATAATTTTGTGATAGCGAGCCTTCGAAATATCAAAATCATCACTTATTCCGGTTCCCAACGCTGTAATAATCGCTCTAATCTCTGCATTGCCAAGAATACGATCAAGCCTAGCCTTCTCCACGTTCAAAATTTTACCGCGCAACGGCAAAATAGCTTGGAAATGACGGTCACGTCCTTGTTTTGCTGAGCCGCCCGCCGAGTCGCCCTCGACGATATACAGCTCACTAATCGCTGCATCCTTAGAGGAGCAGTCCGCTAATTTCCCTGGCAATGATCCAATTTCAAGTGCGCTTTTGCGGCGTGTCAACTCACGCGCTTTGCGTGCTGCCTCACGTGCTCTCGCTGCTTGCAGCCCCTTCTCAACAATTCGTTTCGATACCGATGGATTTTCTTCCAAAAACTCCATCAGCTTCTCTGCAAAGAAGGATTCTACAATACCACGTACCTCGCTGTTGCCCAGCTTCGTTTTTGTCTGACCTTCAAATTGCGGATTCGGAATTTTGACCGAAATTATAGCAGTCAAACCTTCACGGACATCATCGCCAGAGAAGTTGGAATCATTGTCTTTGATCAGCCCGTTTTTGCGGGCATAGTCGTTAATAATACGAGTCAATGCACTTTTAAAACCGGACTCATGGGTTCCGCCTTCATGGGTATTAATGTTGTTGGCAAAAGAATAAATATTTTCTGTATAGCTGTCGTTATACTGCAACGATACCTCTACCTGAATATTATCCTTCATGCCTTCTACATAAATCGGATTTTCGTGCAAAGCTTCCCTGTTCCGGTTCAAATATTTGACGAATTCAATAATACCGCCCTCATATTTGAATGAATTGGAAACACCTGATCGCTCATCTGTTAAAACAAGCTCAATGCCTTTATTCAAAAACGCCAGCTCGCGAATACGGGATTGCAAAGTCTCGTATTCATAAACAACCGTCTCTGTGAAAATTTCTCTATCCGGCAAAAACGTTACAATTGTACCTGTTTCTTCACTCTCACCGACAACACTAATATCATATTGCGGCACTCCTCGACGGTACTCCTGCTGAAAAACCTGGCCTTCCCGTTTAACGGTTACCTTCACATGCTCAGACAAAGCATTCACAACCGATACCCCTACTCCGTGCAATCCGCCGGAAACCTTGTACCCGTCTCCGCCAAATTTTCCTCCAGCATGAAGAACAGTCATGACGACTTCAAGCGTTGACTTTTTCAGTTTTGTATTTTCACCAACTGGTATTCCTCGCCCATTGTCTATAACGGTAATGCTATTATTCTCGTGAATAATAATCTCGATTTTATCGCAAAAACCTGCTAGCGCCTCGTCAATACTATTATCGACAACCTCCCAGACAAGATGGTGCAACCCTTTTCCGCTGGTTGAGCCAATATACATGCCGGGCCGTTTACGTACTGCCTCCAGCCCCTCCAATACCTGTATCTGACTCTCGTCATACATTTGCTGTTCCAAAGTACACTACTCCTCTCAACTGCTCTTCCTGTTTCCTTCTTCGTTAGCCGCTCGCAACAAATAAATGCGCACGCTTTTTAAGGGTAGAGGATGAAATAGGTGAATAATAAATTTTCTTTTCGGTTACGACTATTGATTTTGGCTCTTCCTCGCCAATTTTCTCAATATCTTTCCGTTTGCGTGCTCCAGCTGCAAATTGCTTGGACAATTTGGAAGATTGCTCTATCGTTATATCAAAAATAGCTATTATTTCTGCAGATCTCACAATCTTCTCTCCGCCTAAATGAATGTACATGAGCTACGACGTCCTCTCTAATCGCACATTACTGACTGACCTGTCCGTCCTTTACATGATAAATCCCTACATCTTGCAAATTTTGAAGGCGCACGCTCTCCAAACTTGTTGTAGTAATAAAGGTTTGTACTTTATCTTGAAAAGTTTCTATAAGCTGAGTTTGCCGATTATGATCAAGCTCTGAAAGAACATCATCCAGCAGCAGAATCGGATACTCGCCGATTTCTTCCCGAATCAATTCTATTTCTGCAAGCTTTATCGATAAAGCGGTCGTTCTTTGCTGTCCTTGCGAACCAAAGATTTGAGCCTCCTTGCCATTAATAAAAAAGGCCAAATCATCACGATGAGGACCTGCAAGCGTAACCCCTCTTCGAATTTCCCCATCTTTCACCTGTGATAACTTTATCATAAATTGCTGAAATATAACAGATTCTTCTTCCTCAAGCTCGACCTCGAAAGAAGGTTTGTATTGTATTTCAAGCTGCTCGGAGCCATTCGTTATACCGGAATGAATCTGTTCAGCATAGGTTTGCAGTTTTTGTATAAAGTGTTGCCTCTTTTTCATAATTTTAACACCAAAGGAGGCAAGTTGCTCATTCCAAATGTCCAGCATCGGCTGATTGAGCTTAGAGCGGTCAACTGCTTTCAGGAAATTATTGCGCTGCTGAAGCACTTTGGCATATTGCTGCAATGTATACAAGTAACCGGGCTGTACTTGTCCGATTTCCATATCAAGAAATCTTCTTCGTACGCCCGGCGTTCCCTTCACGATTTCCAAATCCTCTGGTGCAAACATAACCACATTCATTGATCCGATAAAATCACTAAGCTTCCGCTGCTCCAAGGAATTGATGCGAGCCTTTTTGCCCTGCGCTGAAAACATCAGCTCAAGCTTAAGGGCACCGTACTTTTTATCCACAGTTGCCGATATTGCTGATCTGTCTGCTTGCCAGCCAATCAGTTCTTTATCTTTGGAGGTACGATGCGATTTGGATAGTGCTAGTACAAATATTGATTCCAGCAAATTAGTTTTGCCTTGTGCATTTGGACCTAAAAATACATTGATTTGATGATGAATATCTAGTTTAAGCTCATTGTAATTGCGGTAATTTTGCAAATGTATTTGTTTTAGAAACACGGTGGAACCTCCCGGCCCTCTTACGCTCTTGCGACAATAAATTTGCCGCAGCCTTCTACTTCTATTTTGTCGCCAGCATATAATTTTCTTCCACGCCGTTGATCCTGTTCACCGTTAATGACAATTTTTGCTTCCGCAAGAAAGGCTTTTGCTTGTCCTCCGGTAGATATACAATCTGCCAATTTCAAAAATTGACCAAGTGCAATATATTCGGTCTGAATTGTAATTTCTTTCATGCCAGCTTCATTCCTCTCATCAGCTTGAAGAAGCTTCTTCAATTTATCGATTCTCTAGCCCATCGTCCGGTAAGGCAATATCACATACATGCTGTAATCATGATCAATCGGTTTAATAATAATTGGTCGCATCGCTCCCGTAAAACCAATAAAAATTTGCTCGCTGTCAATCGCTTTGAGCACATCCAGCATATATTTGGAGTTAAATGCAATCTTCAACTGCTCGCCTTTGAATGTATGTACATTTTGTTGCTCCGTTACTTTACCGAAATCAGTAGAGCTGGAAGATATCTCAATTGTCTGCTCGCTTAAGGTTTCCATGCGTACAACATTATTTTTGTCCTCGCGTGACATTAGGGAAGCACGATCAATTGCATCCATCAAATTTTTCTTATCAAGCACCATCTCTGTTTCAAACACTTGTGGAATGATTTTGGATGTATCCGGATAGGTGCCATCAAGTATACGAGTGTAGAACAGCACATTATCCACTTTGAATAGGACCTGATTATCGGCAACGACAATATCAATCATCGTATTTTGATCAGGAATAATTCGTGATAGCTCACTTAATGTTTTGGCAGATATAACGATATTGCTAAAATTAAAATTGATCGGAACTTCAACCGTTGTTGTACGGCTAGCCAGTCTATGACGGTCAGTCGCAACAAATTTTAGCTCGCTATCATGCAAATTCCAAAGAACACCTGTTAATATCGGTGTTTGCTCATTTGTTGAAGCTGCAAGAATGGTTTGGCGAATCATTGCTTTCAATAAATCGCCCGGCAGCTGCAAGATTTCATTTTGCTCAATGGAAGGAAGTACAGGAAACTCCTCTGGATCAAGACCAACCATTTGAATTTCAGTAGAACCGGAACGAATTAAAGTTTGATAATTAGCCTCTGCTTCAATGGTGACTTGATCTCCTGGCAACTTTTTTATCATTTCACCAAAAAATTTGGCTGGAAGTACAATGCTTCCAGGTTTATCTACTTCGGCAATAATAATACCTTCTTGTTCTGAAGGTACAAAACTTTGAATAGATATATCTGTATCGCTAGCGGTTAAAGTAACGCCTTGATGCGTAACATCAAACTTGATTCCGCCAAGAATAGGTATAGTTGGTCGAGATGAGGTTGCTTTTGCTGTTTGTTGAATGGCTTCGTTCAATACAGCTCTTGATATCGATAATTTCATTATTTCACCTGTTTCTGTAGAAATTTATGACATAAGTCAATATAGAAACGAATATGATGTATAAAAATGCTTTCATACGCCTTTGTAATCTATTATACCGTGATTGACGCGAATAGCGAATATCCGTTGTTTATAGATGATATATTATTAAAGATTTTTAGAAGTAGTAGTAGTAGGGCCTGTGAATATGTGGATATGTGAAGAATACATGGATAAATCAAGCCTATCCACATGTGTATATCGTGTGCATAGGCTTGACCAAGTTATTCACATATTATTTTTAATTTTTTCGGTAAGATTCTGAATGATCTTATAAAGTTCAGGATCTTCTTTGACTTGCCTGGAAATTTTCTCATGCGCATGAATAACCGTTGTATGGTCACGACCTCCAAAAGCCTCGCCGATTTTCGGCAATGAAAATTCTGTAAGCTCTCGAGAAAGATACATGGCGATTTGTCGTGGGAATGCGATTGCCTTGGTACGCTTGCGAGCTTTAAATTCCTCCAACTTCAAGCCATAAAATTCTCCTACAATCGCCTGGATATCCGGAATCGTAATAATTTTAGGTCTGCTTGATGGAATGATATCCTTTAGCGCCTCAGCTGCCAGATGAGATGTTATATCCGCGTTAATAAGCGAAGAATAGGCAACTACACGAATTAGCGCGCCCTCGAGCTCACGAATATTTGTATCGATCTGGTTAGCAATGTAGTTCATAGCTTCATTCGGAATATCAAGGTTTTCTGCTCTTGCCTTTTTGCGCAAAATTGCAATCCTTGTCTCCAAATCAGGTGGTTGAATATCGGTAATAAGCCCCCATTCAAAACGGGAACGGAGTCGATCCTCAAGCGTTGGAATCTCTTTTGGGGGGCGATCGCTGGAAATAATAATTTGTTTCCGTTCTTCATGCAGAGCGTTAAAGGTATGGAAAAACTCTTCCTGAGTTTGCTCTTTCCCTGCAAGAAACTGGATATCGTCAATGAGCAGAACATCAATATTGCGATATTTGGTGCGGAAGCTTTCGCCCTGGCTGTCACGAATCGCATTAATAAATTCATTTGTAAACTTTTCGGAAGAGATATAGAGCACCTTCGTATTCGGGTTGTGCTCCATAATATAATGGCCTATGGCGTGCATCAAATGCGTTTTGCCAAGTCCTACTCCCCCATATAAAAATAACGGATTATAAGCTTTAGCAGGCGCTTCGGCAACAGCTAGCGAGGCAGCATGAGCAAATCTGTTATTGGCGCCGATGACGAAAGTATCAAAGGTATACTTCGGATTCAGCATATGAGCAAAAGGTTCTTCGTTTAAAACCGGTTCTGGGACTGGCTTTGGAGGTTGAAACGGTGTTGCTTCCGGTTTGGACTCCTCAATAGTAAACCGAAGATCAATTTGTTTGCCCAAATGTTCAAATAAAGTCGTACGTATAAGATGGGTATACTTTCCTTCCAACCATTCAGCTGCAAAAGTTGTGGGTGCCGTAACCTCCAGCACATTGTCTTCGACAAATCTCGCTTTTGTAGCCTTAAACCAAGTATCATAGCTTGGTTTGCTCAGTTTGGTTTGAATAACGGAAAGAATATGCTGCCATAAATCAAACGTATGGCTGTCCACAGACTGTCACTCCTCTTAATTCGATCGTTGCGCTGGCGCGGTTGCTGAATTTAGCTGTCGAATCCGTAATAGCTTTCACGAATTCATCCACATTTTGTCGGATGAAGTAATATGCAGTTATAAATAGGGGATAACTTTGTTCACAATTTTATCCACAGCTTGTTAATAACTTTTTGAATGGAGTTAATCGTCCACAAGGAAAACATAATAATCATAGCAAAAGATGCCTTATAATTCAACGAATTTAAAGAAATTATCCACAATCCCAATAACTTGTGTATAAAAGTTATCTACAACACAAGATATTGTTTATAGTCTGTTGGGAAATCGACAAGTAACAAAATTGTGTATAAAAAATTGTCCACATGTTATTAAATAAAAGGAATGAAGTAGATTATTGTCTAAAAAAATAAGTTGTGGATATATTTTAGACAAGCATACTGAAATAAAAGGGGGATATTTTTGAAAATAGATGGAGCGCTTGACAAAGAAGGGACTGTTTCATAAGATTGACTTTTTGACAGCCACGTGGTTTAATTATAAAAGCGATTTTTTGTTTAAGCGGGAGGTGCAGTAATAATGGGTCCAACATTTAGACCGAATGTTAGCAAGAGAGCTAAGAACCATGGTTTCCGTAAACGCATGAGTTCCAAAAACGGCCGTAAAGTTTTGGCGGCACGCCGTCAAAAAGGAAGAAAAGTATTGAGTGCTTAATAATGAATTGCATGAGACCACAAGATGTGGTCTTTTTTTTTGTCCAAAATACGTTTACTATAGTTAGGTAATCATATTTTTTGGAAATAATATATGATGAACATATTTAAGGGATTAGGTGAAGGGGAAGCCGTGCAAAGAAAACTACGTCTGCGCAATAGAGCAGATTTCAGCAGAGTGTACAGAGGTGGAAGATCATTTGCTAACAGCCAATTTGCTGTTTACTGGTTCAGGCAGAAGGATGCTGATCCGATTCGTCTTGGCGTTTCCGCCAGCAAAAAGATCGGAAATGCTGTTGTACGTAACCGAATGCGCCGGACCGTGAAGGAAATTATTCGGCATATGACAGATCGCATTGTTCCGAATATCGACATTATTATTATAGTAAGAAAGCCGGCAATTACGATGAAATATTCAGATTTGGAGAAGAGTATGAACCATGTCCTGAAAAAAGCCGGTTTGTTGAAGCCAAAATCCAAGTAGTCTTGCATTGCTTCTAGTTTCCTTGAGCAACAAATTATGTTATAGTCAAATTTGAAATATAAACTAGAATAGAACTTTTGCAAGGGCTCTCAGAGAGGAGATTTCATGTTGTTTCGGAATAACAAAAAGAAGTGGATGCTTGTATTAGGTTTTGTCCTGTTAGCCGTCCTGTTGACAGGATGCGGCGGTAATATTAATAATACAATGCAGACTGAAGATTTACTTAAAGGGAACTTTTGGGAGAAAAATGTTGTCTATTACTTCGCGATAACACTTGATAAGTTCGCTACATGGTTCGGCAACTCATATGGACTAGCTATCTTGCTGTTAACGATTATTGTTCGAACCATTATTTTGCCGCTGACCTTGAAGCAGTATCGGAGCTCCAAGGCTATGCAGAAGCTACAGCCGCAATTGGCTGAAATCAAGAAAAAGCATAAGGATAACCCGCAAAAGCAGCAAGAAGAAACAATGAAATTATTTCAATCGAACGGTGTTAATCCGCTTGCAGGCTGTTTACCGTTAATTGTTCAAATGCCTGTTTTTATCGCGCTGTATAATGCGATCTATTGGAACGAAAATATCCGGACGCATGAATTTTTGGGAATGATGCTTGGAGAACCAAGCCCTTGGTATATCCTGCCGGTCCTAGCTGCTGCGACAACATTTATTCAATCGAAGATGATGCAAAAGCAGCAAACACAAACAATGCCAGGTATGTCGATTATTCTAACCGTTTTCCCGGTGTTGATTTTTGTAATGTCGATGTCATTCCCGGCAGCTCTTCCGCTGTACTGGGTGTTCAGTAACACATATACGATCGTTCAAAACTACTTCCTATATGTCCGTAATTCTGATCAGGGTAAGGAGGTTGCTGCGAAATGATGAAAATCGAAGCATCAGGCAAAACGATTGATGATGCTGTACGTAATGGATTAGCGCAATTGCAAGTCACTGAAGACCGTGTGAAAATTGTCGTGCTCGAGCAGCCGTCAAAAGGCTTGTTCGGATTGCTAGGTGTGAAGGACGCTAAAGTTCAGTTGGAACTTATCCCTGATCCCGTGCAAGAAGCAGAGAAATTTCTGCTCGAGGTAGCAAGTGCTATGGGGCTAGACGTTACTATTGACCGCAAAACCACGAAGGAAGGACAATATTTGTCCATTTCGGGAAGCGGAGATATAGGGATGATTATTGGCCGGCGGGGACAGACATTAGATGCTTTACAGTACTTGACTACTATTGTTGCAAACCGTTTTTCTGACAGTCATATTCGTATTGTTCTCGATGCTGAAGATTTTCGCGAGCGGCGCCGCAAAACTTTGGAAAGCTTGGCTGACCGGCTGGCTGGACAAGTTATCCGCACAAAGAAAGAAGTTATGCTTGAGCCGATGACTCCGCTTGAGCGGAAGGTCATTCATTCGCAGCTTCAGAATCATCCGAAGGTAAAAACAGTAAGTAAAGGCGAGGAACCTAATCGCCGACTTGTTATTATGCTTAAGTAATTACTGAATAATTACAGCAATGGCTCATCGCGGTCATTGCTGTTTTTCCATTTGAGAGGTGTTATTATGCTGGCAGAACAGGATACGATTGCTGCAATTTCGACAGCTGTAGGCGAAGGCGGTATAGCGATTATACGTATCAGCGGAGCAAATGCTGTAGAAAGTGCGGATTGTATATATAAAGGAAATAAACGTCTGAGTGATGCTTCTACTCATTCAGTTAACTATGGGCATATCATTGATCCAGTGAGCAATGAAGTAATGGATGAAGTGCTGGTCACAATTATGCGAGGTCCTAAGTCATTCACAGCTGAGGATGTTGTTGAAATTAATACGCATGGCGGCGTAATTGCAGTTAAAAAGGTTATGGATGCCTTGTTGCAGGTAGATGGGGTAAGAATAGCTGAGCCTGGAGAATTCACAAAGCGTGCGTTTATTAACGGGCGGATAGATTTGATGCAGGCTGAGGCAGTAATTGATTTAATTCGTTCCAAATCCGATCGGGCTTATTCGGTTGCACAGAAGCAGGCGGATGGTATGTTGTCTCGCCATATAAAGCAGTTGCGTCAAACCGTTATTGAGTTGTTGGCGCATATTGAAGTGAATATTGATTATCCAGAGCATGATGTAGAGGAATTGACAGCTGCATTTATAAGAAAACAGTGTGAAACTGCTATTACCGAAATTAACCGATTGCTTAAAACAGCAAATGAAGGGAAAATACTTCGTGAGGGTATTATGACGGCTATTGTGGGGCGACCAAATGTAGGCAAGTCCTCCTTACTAAATATGCTTTCACAAGAGAATAAAGCAATCGTAACAGATATCCCGGGTACTACACGAGATGTTATCGAACAAATCGTCACTTTAAACGGCATACCGCTTCGTTTGCTGGATACTGCCGGGATTCGTGAAACAGCAGACATAGTGGAGAAGATAGGGGTAGAGCGTTCGCGTGATGCTTTAGAGGAAGCTGATCTTGTGCTGTATGTATTAAATTATAACGAGCAGCTGCAAGAGGAAGATAAAATTTTGCTGCAAGGACTAGGTAGCCGATCTGTTATAATTATTGTGAATAAAATGGATTTACAACAGAATTTAGAACTGGAAAGCGTTAAAGCGTTACTTCCTAAAGCTGCTATTGTTCCTATGTCGATGCTAGAAGAAAAGGGTCTGAATGAGCTTGAGAAGGAAATTAGCGAGTTGTTTTTTGAAGGACGTATTGAAAGCGACGACTTGACCTATATAAGCAATGTAAGGCATATATCTTTGTTGAAGCGGGCACGCCAATCGCTGGAGGATGCTATTGAAGCATCAGAGATGGGAGTACCGATTGATATTATTCAAATTGATGGTCGTATGGCGTGGGAAGCGCTTGGTGAAATATTGGGCGATGAAGCGGGCGACTCATTGATTGATCAAATCTTTTCTCAATTTTGTTTGGGTAAATAGGAGGGTGAATTTATGGGATATGATGCAGGTAACTATGATGTCATTGTAGTGGGGGCAGGTCATGCCGGGTGTGAGGCTGCACTTGCAGCAGCGAGAATGGGATGCCAGACGCTGCTATTGACAATAAATTTGGATATGATCGCTTTTATGCCTTGTAATCCTTCATTGGGAGGACCGGCGAAAGGACATGTTGTAAGAGAAATTGATGCATTGGGCGGCGAGATGGGACGGAATATAGACAAAACCTTTATTCAAATGCGAATGTTGAATACAGGAAAAGGTCCTGCTGTCCATGCGTTGCGGGCGCAAGCTGACAAAGTATTATACCAGCAAGAGATGAAGCGGACTATCGAGCATACACCTAATTTGACGCTTCGGCAGGGGATGGTTGAGGATCTGATTGTCGAGGATGGACAATGTGTCGGGGTTGTTACAAAAACAGAAGCACGCTATTATGCCAAAGCGACGGTTATAACAACAGGCACTTATTTGCGCGGCAAAATTATTATGGGGGAGCTTGCTTATGAAAGCGGCCCAAATAATCAACAGCCGTCGATTAAGCTTTCTGATAGCTTGAGACGTAATGGGCTTGAGCTTGTTCGCTTTAAAACAGGTACACCAATGCGTGTAAGCAAGCATTCTATAGATTTTTCCAAAACAGAAATTCAGCCAGGGGATGAAAATCCGAAGTTTTTCTCCTATGAAACAGAGTATTCAGATAATGAGCAACTGCCTTGCTGGCTAACGTATACAACAGAGGAAACACATCAAATTATTAATGATAATTTACATCGTGCCCCTATGTATACTGGAGCTATTGAGGGAGTAGGTACGAGCTATTGCCCGTCTATTGAAGACAAAATTGTTCGATTTGCCGATAAATCGAAGCATCAAATATTTTTGGAACCGGAAGGAAAAACAACAGCAGAATATTATGTGCAAGGGTTATCCACAAGCATGCCAGAGGATATACAATTGAAAATGTTGCAAACCGTTCCTGGATTGGAAAAATCCGAGATATTAAGGGCTGGGTATGCTATTGAATATGATTCAATTGTATCCACACAAATGTGGCCATCTTTGGAGACTAAGGTGCTTCCAGGGTTATTCACAGCTGGACAACTTAATGGAACTTCAGGATATGAGGAAGCGGGAGCACAGGGGATTATGGCAGGCATTAATGCAGCTCGCAAAGTAAAAGGAGAAGAGCCAGTTGTTATTGGAAGATCACAGGGCTATATTGGTGTTCTAATCGATGATTTGGTAACAAAAGGAGTGAAGGATCCCTATCGTCTGTTGACTTCGCGAGCGGAGTATAGATTACTTTTGCGTCACGATAATGCTGATTTGCGCCTTACAGATCTAGGTTATTCACTTGGACTTATCAAGGAAGAAAGATATCAGAAGTATCTTGCGAAAAAAGCGATGGTAGAGGAAGAAATTGAACGTTTGCGTACAGCAAAAATCCGTAGAGAAGATGCAAACCCCATTTTGGAATCTATTCAATCGACACCTTTGGAATATGGAACAGATGCATTGTCCTTGCTGCGCAGACCTGAAGTAAACTACGCAATCATTGAACAACTGACACCATCAGAGATTCAGTTAACGGCAGAGATGAAGGAACAGGTAGAAATTCAAATTAAATATGCCGGTTATATTGAGAAACAGATGCTTCAGGTGGAGCGCATGAATAAGATGGAGAAAAAACGCATCCCAAGCGATATCGTCTATGAAGAAATTCAAGGATTGGCAAAAGAGGCAAGACATAAATTAAGTTTGGTACGCCCGTTATCCATTGGTCAAGCATCACGAATTGGTGGCGTGAATCCAGCGGACATTTCTATTTTATTAATTTATTTGGAGCATTATAATCGTGTGACGGCAGCAAGGGGAGCGAAATGAATCAAACATTGCAATGGTTTGCAGAGCAATTAGAGGAGAAGGGGATAGAGCTTTCAAATCTACAACTCGAGCAATTCGAAAGTTATTACCGCCTGTTGGTGCAATGGAATGAAGTGATGAATCTGACAGGTATTACTGAACATGCTGCTGTGTATGAAAAGCATTTTTATGATTCAATAACAGCATCCTTTCATGCTGATATGAACAAAATTAACTCTTTAGCAGATATTGGCTCAGGAGCTGGTTTTCCTAGCATACCTTTGAAAATTTGTTTTCCGCATTTGAAAATTGTTATTGTTGATTCACTTAACAAGCGTATTCAATTTTTAAATGAAGTTGTAAAGGAGCTTGGATTAGATAATGTAGCTTGTTTACATGGGCGAGCAGAGGATTTGGCACGAAAAGAAGAATATCGTGACCAATTCGATATGGTAACAGCAAGAGCTGTAGCCAAATTGAATGTATTGAATGAATTTTGTTTGCCTTTTACAAAGAAAAACGGAATTTTTATAGCAATGAAAGGAACACAGTTACTGGAAGAGATGAAAGAAGCTAAGAAGAGTTTAACTGAGCTTAAAGGAAAGGTTGTCTCTAATCATCAATTGAAATTACCGATTGAGCAATCAGATCGCCATCTCGTTATTATTCAAAAAACAGATCATACTCCTAAGAAGTATCCAAGAAAAGCGGGGACACCATTAAAACAGCCGTTGTAATAGTATGACAGTGGCGCTGTGTAAATATTTTCAAATGGCGAAGTAGATGCGTCTTTTACAGTAAACTCATAGAGTTGAATGTAAAGGCGTATTTTTTTGAAAGAATATTAAATTAAGAGTAATAGTTGTATATATTCAAAAAAAATGTTTCACGTGAAACATTTTTAATGTAAAATAAAACATTAACCATATATAGAATTTATTTGACGGTTTTATCAATATGTTGTGCTTGCATATGTGATTAACGTGCAGGGTTAAAAGATAAATTAGAATCGTTAGTGAAATGTTGTTAACAAGGACTAAAATAGCGTGTTTTTTTGAGTTGTTGGATTTGTCAAGAAGGAGTTCGAAATGATACACTAGAATGAATAGAAGAGTATCTTCACTTATCACAGAATCGGGTGGTAATCATTAAGATGAAAGAACAACTGTCTCGTTTGTTCGGTATAACAGAGCGTACAGCTCAAGCACAAGATGAAGTGCGTCAAATACCAGTTAATGAAATTGATGCGAGTCCTTTTCAACCACGTACTATTTTTGATGATGAAAGAATAGAAGAACTATGCCAAACGATTAAAACACATGGTGTTATTCAACCTATTGTAGTCAGAGTTCGCAATGAGCGATACGAGATTATTGCTGGTGAACGAAGATGGCGTGCTGTAACTAAGTTAGGTTATGAAACTATTCCCGCCATTATAAGAGAATTTAATGATTCGCAGACAGCTTCAATAGCATTAATAGAAAACTTGCAACGAGAGAATTTAACAGCGATTGAAGAGGCAGTTGCCTATCAAAAATTGATTGAATTGCATCAGTTAACGCAGGAAAGCTTGGCACAGAGACTTGGAAAGAGTCAATCAACGATTGCCAATAAATTACGTTTGCTAATGCTTCCTGAAACAGTGAAACTAGCATTAATGGAAAGAAAGATAACCGAACGGCATGCACGAGCCTTGTTGACCCTTGATAGTGAAGAAATGCAGTTGAGGGTTTTGGAGGAAATTATTTTAAAAGAGTTGAATGTAAAACAAACCGAAGCAAGGATAGCTTTTTTGAAGGAAGCGTCACAGGTGAAAAAAGCGAAACGGATTTCATTTACTAAAGATGTAAGACTAGCTTTGAATACAATCCGTCAATCGATAGATATGGTTTCAGGCTCTGGATTGCCTATTAAAACAAATGAAAAAGATTACGAGGATCATTATGAAATCGTGATTCAAATTCCAAAACGCTAACTTTACCTATGGTTGTATGTATACTTGATATTTGTTTTTTTGGCCGCTCCTTTGAGAGCGGCAAAGCCATTTGTACAAAAGTTCCAAACATGAGGTGAGTTAGAAGTGTCAAAGATAATCGCAATTTCCAATCAGAAGGGCGGTGTCGGTAAAACTACGACGTCGGTGAATTTAGCAGCTTGTTTAGCTACCCTTGGAAAAAAGGTTTTACTTGTTGATATTGATCCGCAAGGTAATACAACAAGTGGACTCGGCATTAATAAAGCGGATGTTCATAATTGTATTTATGATGTTTTAATCAATGAAGTTAGTCCGAAGGAAGCGATCTGTGAAACTATGGTTCCAGGATTATCTATAATTCCTGCAACTATACAGTTAGCTGGAGCTGAAATTGAGCTTGTTCAAACGATATCAAGGGAACAGCGATTGAAAAGAGCAATTCATACAGTTAAGGATGAATATGATTATATTTTGATTGATTGTCCGCCATCGTTAGGGATACTGACGATTAACTCATTAACGGCGGCAGATTCTGTACTTATTCCAATTCAATGTGAATATTATGCGCTTGAAGGGTTAAGCCAATTGCTAAATACAATTAGGCTTGTTCAAAAGCATCTGAATACATCGTTGCAAATTGAAGGTGTTTTATTAACAATGCTGGATGCAAGAACTAATTTAGGCATACAGGTGATTGAAGAAGTTAAAAAGTATTTTCAACAAAAGGTTTATCAAACGATTATACCTCGAAACGTCCGTTTAAGTGAGGCACCATCTCATGGACAGGCGATAATTACTTATGATCCGCGTTCAAAGGGTGCAGAAGTGTATCTTGAACTTGCAAAGGAAGTGATTATGTATGAGCAAGCGGCTAGGTAGAGGATTAGATGCATTAATTCCGTCACTTTCTGTTAGTGAAGATGATAAAATTATTGATGTTCGACTGAATCAATTACGTCCCAATCCTTATCAACCACGAAAAACATTTGACGAGGATTCGATCAAAGAACTGGCTGAATCTATTAAGCAACATGGTGTAATCCAGCCCATTATTGTTCGTACAGTTTTAAAAGGCTATGAAATCATTGCTGGTGAACGCAGATTTAGGGCTTCCCAATACTGTGGTAATGAAACGATTCCGGCGGTTGTTAGATCTTTTACAGATCAACAAGTTATGGAAATTGCGTTGATTGAGAATATTCAGCGTGAGGATTTGAATGCAATAGAAGTAGCAATTGCTTATCATTCCTTGATGGAAAAGTTTGAATTGACGCAAGAAGAGCTTTCACTCAAGGTTGGCAAGTCTCGTTCACATATTGCGAACTTTATAAGATTGTTAAGTTTGCCGGAGCAGATAAAAGATAATGTTTCACGTGGAACAATCTCGATGGGGCATGCTCGAGCTTTGGCTGGTATTAAAAATGAAAAGGTACAGATGGAATTGGCGGATCAAATTGTTTCTCAGGAGTGGAGCGTTCGTGAACTAGAGGATGTTATCAAGCAAATGGACCAAAGTTCAGAAACTCCAAAAGAAACTGCGGCGAAAACAAAGTCGCGTGATCCTTATATCGAACATATTGAAGAAGCACTTCGTGATCGATTTAAAACCACAGTGAAAATTAAACAGCAAAAAGATAAGGGTCGGATTGAACTGCAATATTACAGTAAACAAGATCTGGAACGGCTGTTGGAGTTGCTGCAACAAATGGCTTAATCGATGATTAGAAAGCATGGCATATCGAGTTGTAATCTTCAGTTTGAAAGATTAAACTAGACTATGTCATGTTTTTTTTGTTTCTATAAGTATTTGTTTAAAAAAAACGATAGGGCTTATGCTTTATATAGAATGTTGGCAATAGACGTTTAGTTATAGTGAAGTGGAAGGAGGAGTAAATAGTGGTGGGAGAACAATCGTTTATATATTTGGATCATGCGGCTACTTCATGGCCCAAAGCTCCTGGTGTTGTTGAGGCTGTTACGAACGCGATGCTGAATGATTCAGCTAATCCGGGGAGAGGAAGTCATGCGATGGCAGTGAGAGCTAGTCGAATATTGTTTCAGACACGGAAAAATATTGCGAAACTATTTCGAATCAAAAATCCTAACGATATTGCGTTTTGTAATAATACAACGATGGCTCTCAATTTGGCGATTAAAGGTTTGTTGCAGCCGGAGGACCATGTAATTACAACTTCGGTTGAACATAACTCTGTTAGAAGACCTCTATATGAACTTGAACAGACAATAGGAATAAATGTTTCGCATATATCTGCTGATGAGCAAGGTTTTGTTAGGGTTGATGATGTAAATAAAGCGATGACCTCCAAAACAAAACTGTTGGTCATTAATCATAGCTCTAATCTATTAGGAGCGATTCAGCCGCTGGAAGCACTAACTGAACTGGCGAAGAAAAATGGGATTCGGGTACTTGTAGATGCTGCGCAAAGCGCTGGACTATTGCCGATCGAGGTGGAGGCTCTGAGGATTGATATGCTGGCTTTTCCGGGGCATAAGGGGTTGCTTGGTCCGCAAGGGACAGGCGGTCTTTATATCGCGCCAGATCTTGATTTGAAGCCGCTGTTGCATGGTGGCACGGGGAGTCAATCTGAAACACCCTATCAACCAACGGTCAGACCAGATCGATATGAGGCAGGAACTCAAAATACAGCAGCTTTAGCCGGGCTTGGGGCAGGAGTTCAATATATATTGGACAGAACCGTTCAAGCAATTGGCGCACATGAGTGGCAATTGTCGCAACGAATGATGGAGGGGCTTTTTCGCAATAATAAAGTGAGATTATTAGGACCACAACTAGGCAAAGAAAGAACAGGAATTGTATCATTTGTTATAGACGGAATTGATCCTTCAGAGGCAGCACATATACTTGATCAACATTATAATATTGCAGTTCGTTCCGGATATCATTGTACTCCGGGAGCTCACCAAACTGCTCGTACTAGTGCAACAGGGGCAGTGAGAGCGAGCGCGGGAGCTTTTACAACAGATAATGAGGCGGATGCACTGGTTGATGCTGTACATGATATGATTAAGCAATACGGATTGGGATAGGGAAGAGGTTGAAGATGAACGAACTGAGTGCAGAAGTGTTAGTGTTGATTATGGGGGCTGTAATTGCCTTGATTTTCATTGTGTTGCTAGTATGGGTGATAAGCCTGTCAGTCAAGCTGAAGCGCCTTAGAGGGCAATATACGGCGTTTATGGACGGTGCAGGAGTTAGTGATCTGGAAACGGTAATTACGGCGATAAAAGAAAGAGCTCAATTAGGTGAGCAACGGCAGCAGGAGCAGACTCTGCAAATCGAAAAACTGGAGCAAGCTATCCCGAAAATGAATAGTAGAGTTGGTGTAGTACGTTATAATGCGTTTGGTGATGGGGGTCATGAATTAAGTTTTTCCTTGGCGCTGGTCAATGATGAGCTTGATGGCGTAGTGTTATCGGGGATTTATAATAGGGAAACCACATATGTTTATGCAAAGCCGTTGGAAAAGGGTCGATCCGCCTATGCTTTGACTCCAGAAGAAATACAATCTATTAATGAGGCAAAGTAGAAGCGATGTAGAAAAGTCGATGTAGTCACAAGTTGCTTTGGAAGTGATACAAATAAAAATGAGGTAGCCAGAGGTCAGCAGCACTGACTTCCGGACAACCTCTTTAATAAGTGTCGCATACAGTTATCGTATGATCAGGATAAAACCTGATCATGCAGCAGTCGGCTCTGCAAGGATGAATATAGACTGCGGCTGATGACCTCTGACATTTTCATGACCAAATTAAGTCGGGTATTTTGCAAAACAAAATACTCCATAAAACCGCCGACATTAACGATACCAGTAATATGAATATCTCCGACGGGCGGCAAAGTTTTGTTTACGCCAGCTCCCGGTCTAACAGGACCATCTCCAAGCTGAATACAGCCTACGCTTGTTGATTGGCCAAGACATGCATCAATACCGATAACAAACGGGTTGCAATGAGCACGTGAGATCAAATCTAAGGTTTCTTCCAGATTCATAGCATGTACCGGTTCCTCTAATGTTCCATAGAGATGGAAAAGCGAGGAGTTCAGCCTGGCAAGTGATGAACCGATCAACGGTCCCAGAGAGTCGCCTGTTGAGCGATCAGTACCAATACACACTACTACTATAGGTTGTTCAGAGCTTGCGTGCGGCAAATAATGGAGTAAGCGACGTATAAGGGAAGTGTGAATATCTGGCGCTGTATGAGGCACCTTAAATGGACCTGACAAGTCCTTTGGTATTGATAGATTCATAGAATCCCTCCGCATTTTCCTTCAAAGATAATACTAGTATATGGCGAAAAATATAGATTTATACCTAACGGAAGCAAGATCCTAAATTATTTGTTGCATTTATCGCGTTGGAGGGAGATTTATGCTGATAGCTTTTGATTCCACACAACAAGCATTGCGTGCTGAGATGTTGCTGGAGTATGCGGATATAGAAATTGATATTTGTCCAACACCCAAGCAAATTACGGCGGGTTGCGCATTATCCATTCAGTTCCCTGATGAGGATTTAATACAAGTATATGAGATTATCAAACAAGAGCTAGTAGAGATAAGAGGGATATTCAGATTTGAAAATAATGAATATAATCTTATTGAGCAGTTACCCAGTTAGTGAACGGAATAGAGAGTGTAATAAAGAGCGTAATAAAGAGTAGAACAAAATAATGAGCGGAGGCGATAGGTTATGGAGAGAAAACAGTTTGAATTGGGCGATGTAGTCCAAATGAAAAAAAATCATCCATGCGGCTCGAATGAAATGGAAGTTATCCGTATGGGAATGGATATAAGGATCAAATGTATCGGTTGCCAACATAGTGTACTGCTTCCTCGCTCAAAATTCGAAAAGAATATGAGAAAAGTAATCCGTTCTAATAGCACAGTTGAAAAAGAAGGAGCAGGCGAATAGATCGTCAACTCCTTTTTCTGATTTTTGTAGGGGAGTTAAACATTAATGAGGTTAAAGGCTATAACTTCGTTGCAGTAAGAGAGGGAAAGGCTTTAAAACGAATACCAACAGCCCAATTTAATAGGTGGTTTGTTATTTAATTGCGGAAGTTTGCTAAAATGACTTGAAGTGCAAATGACAAATATGATATTATATTTTCTGTTGCACCATATTGTTATACACATGTGGAGAAGTACCCAAGAGGTCATAAGGGGACTGACTCGAAATCAGTTAGGCGTGTCAAAGCGTGCGTGGGTTCGAATCCCACCTTCTCCGCCACATCAAAATTATAAATGTAAATGTGAGGGGCTGTCAGGAAGTCTATGAATTTAGACTTTCGATAGCCTCTTTTTGGTATAAACTTTTGGCGTGAACTTCTGATAGGAGCTTCAGGTATGAATAATGATTAGGATCGTCACAGTAAAAGGAGTATTATATCGTACCTTACCTATCGCTGGTTTACGTGGCAGTTATCGTTAGGACCAGTGGCGATTTATAGGGATAATCAGCGATAGAGCCTAAATTGTAACGTTTGCCATAGCGGCTATATTAGCTGAAATGCAACTTTTTGAGTTCTAACGGTTGTGCCAGCGGCTAACTGCGAAAAATGAGTAGATATGCTGTTGAATTGGTGAAATAGCCGCTGCTGCAACCGTCAGAAATAAAAGAGCATGTAAACCGGCGAATAGGCGCTAGGGTAAACGTTAAACCGTTAGAGGTAAAAGTAAGGCTGTCGATTAACTAAGGTGCCGGAAGTCCATTTTTGTTTGTAGTGACCATTAAACTTTGCAGTTAAGCTATCTGTTAAAAGTTGATCTACAACTATAAAGCGGTATGCCGCCCGTCGTCCTGTTCAAGCTTTCTGCGCATAAGCTGGCGATACTCGGTAGGCTGCATATGGATGGCGTCTCTGAACGCTCTTGTGAAGCTTTTATAGCTCTCATATCCGACAGAAACAGCGATATCAACGATTTTTTGATCGGTTTCAGCCAGCAGCCGCCTAGCCTTATCTAATCGGACGTCGCGGAGGTATTCGGCGAAGCCCTTGCCTATATTTTTTTTGAACAGGTTTGAGAAGTAGGCGTAGTTTAAGGAGACATGGTTAGAGACCATAGCTAAATCCAGCGGTTTACTATAGTTGTCATGGATAAAGCGGATCGCCTCGTTTAAGTCCTGGGTGTTGCGGTAGCTGCATTTAAATTCAAAGTAATATTGATCGAGCCGCAGCAGTTGCTGCTGCAATGCCTGAATATAATTGCGTATGCCCGGGTAGTCGAATATATTTTGCAAACAGGCGAGGTCGAGAGCCTCTTCGCCCATGTAGGGGTGGATGACTCGCTCATATTGTTCAAGCATTTGTACGGTTGCCCGGCTTAATTGCTGTGTGTAGCGAATATGGTAGCGCTGCAGCACAGTTTTATGGAAAAGCATCGAAATGCCGTCGGCAATTTGTCCGCTTTTTTTGGTACCGATTAAATGAAAAAGGCGGTAAAGGTCTTCATAAGGCAACTCCCAATGCTGCTCAAGCTTTTCTATATGTTCAGGTAAAATGTTTTGCTTGTCCGGGAAGAGATAGCTATGCTGGTATAGCTCGATAACGTCTTTATAGCTGTTCGGCAGCTTCTTTAATCCTTGCTGTGGGTTAGTCATAATGGCTGTGGCACGGATTTGCTCGGCAGTCAGTGCATGGGACAGTAGATCAAGCTCAGCGTTTGCATCAATAGCCATAATCAAATGTGGCTGGCGCTGTATGCAGAGGCAGCCCTGATTGCCGTATAAATGATAGGAAAGTGATTCTATACGGTGAGAGCTGTTGGCTCCGGGCTGATTAATCCAAAGATCTTCGCGAACGAGACATAGACGGTAATGCTTCCATAGCGCAGGCAGTTGGGCTTCTGTTAGATCAATCCATGCATCATCGTTAGTCGCCCCTTGCATAAACATGCGCAGCTCTTTGCGATCTGTTTCTTCAACACGGCGAGACAGATGCTCCATATTAAGCGCAAGTGTCTGTCTTGTTGTCCATTCCTGTAATATATTAGCAGCAGCAGCATATAGATCATCACGCTTCACAGGCTTAAGCAGATAGCTTTTGGCACCAAGACCGATAGCCTTTTGCGCATACACAAAATCGCTATAGCCGCTAATGATAATAAAATCCGTTTCAATCCGCTCTTGTTTGACATGAGCCATTAACTCCAGACCGTCCATATCTGGCATTTTAATATCGGTAATAACGAGCTGAACTTCGTTTTGATGCAATATTTGCAAGGCTTCATATCCATTAGCGGCGCTGAATATATGATTAATTTCCATGGAAAATTGCTGCAGCATCGCTTGCAGACCGTCACGTATATGCTTTTGATCATCTGCAATTAGAACGTTCATCATAGGTTACCACCCCCCGAGATTACTGTTTTCCCACGGCAAACGTATCGTTACGACGGTTCCAGCATCTTTCATACTTTCGATTTGCAGTCCGCATTCTTTTCCATAGTGAAGCTGCAATCGCTTGTGCACATTTTCCAGCCCCAACCCGTTCTTGCTTGCGATAATCGGTGTGTCGGCTCCATCTTGCAGTACAGCTTGCAAATTGCTTAGAATAAGCGGATCAACGCCCACGCCATTGTCGCGTATTCGGATCAGCAACAGTCGGTTTCTTTCAACTTCAATGCTGATTTGTATATGCACATTGCTGCCTGCCGGAACAGCATGATGGACAGCGTTCTCTACAATAGGCTGCATGCACATTTTGGGAATAGAGTAACTAAGCACAGCTTCAGGAAGACTGGCAGTCAGTGTTAATTCAGAGCTATTCATAAAGTTAATAAAACGAATATAGCTATCTATATTGGCGAGCTCCTCGCGAAGCAAAACTGTATCGCTATGCCATTTCATGCTATAACGAAGCAAAGAGCCTAAGGAGACGAGCGCATCAGCTATAGCGGGCTGCTGCTTCAGCTCTGCCTGCATGCGAATTGATTCAAGCGCATTGTACAGAAAATGCGAATTGATTTGAGAATGAAGAGAGTGAAGCTGCGCATTTTTGGCAATAAGCTGTTTATCCACTACTTGCGTCATTAGTCGCTGTACCTCGTCCAGCATACTGTTGTAGCTGACTGCCACCTCATCAATTTCATCGCCATTTTCGTTTTCATGAAGTCCGATATCAATGGTTGCGTCTAGTTGTCCTTGCCTCACTTTGCGCATAGAGGCAAGCACCAGGTTTAACCTTCGGAAAATTCGTTTGGTCGTATGCGATACAAGCAAAAGCATTAATAACAGCACTAATAATGTAACCGTTATCACTATGGCGTACCAATTGCGAGGTCCCTGCATTAAAGTTTGTCTAGAAGCAATATCTACGGCATATGCATTCAGCGGTGCAATATAGCGATATAACGCGTAATAGGTTTGCCCGCCTATCGTTACCTGAATAGGATCGGTTTGTTGCAGTACATTTAAATCCTTATGAATAGCACGAATAATTTCGTCAAGATGATCATTTTTATTTTGCAAAAAAAGATGCTCAGGATGATAAATATATTGAGCAGAGTTGCTTCCATCTATAATGACTGAAAAAAAATCACTGCTCGTTTCTTCCAGTAAATCGCTGAAAAACTGACTATGCGGGCTGCGAATTTCCATAATGCTGGGACGCTTTTGCTGTTGACCTTGCAGACGTACAATACGGTAGTAGGCTAATGTATGCTCCCCATCCTTGAAAGCGAACAAGCGGTAAGCTGATCCGCCGTCATTGCGAAGCTTCATCCAGTAGTCTTGGGGCCAAAACTTATCATAATGGTAAACTTCCGGCCATATTTCATAAATATTCGGATTATCAATATAAAAGCTGAGTTGGCTGATCATTTTATTGCTTTGGCTAAAGGTGTGCATCTGTTCATACTGGTTCTGTTTGAATTTGACTAGCCGCAAGCCGTCTTCACGCATATTAGAATGGACAAAATCGACAAATGACTTTTGCGCCAGCGCGGTCGCAGCTGTATTTTCCAGCATATCCATACGGTTGCGCAGCTGGACATTTAGCCTAGTCACATGATTGTTTCCTGCGGACATGGCTTCCTTGTACAATTGTACTTCCTGAGTCCTTATAAATAAAAAGGAGACGATAATGGCAGGGACGGCAATCATTAAGCTAAACGCCAAAAACAGCTTCTGAGAAATACGCAAATTACGGTAAATTTTTTTTGTTTTGGCAAACATTTGTAGCAGCCTCCCTACCTTGTAATATATCATATTTACCAAAACCTTAGGTAGTAAAGGGATACTGCCAGCAAGTAAATTAACGGCAAATAGCGAGCAATACCGGACGCCAAATAGGCGTCCGGCAACAATTCATGGAAGCTGGTAGTTACTCAGCCATTTTTGCGTTTCTCAAATCAAGCTCCGCCTGACGGAATTCCACCACTTTATCGAAACCATATTCGGTGCGACGAGCAAGGAAATCCTCGAAAATTTTATCAAATGCAGCTTCATCTTTGGCTGTTATCAGCTCAGGCAGCACCTCATCCCAATTTTGGGAGATACGTGACCAGGCTACTGCTGTATCGGAATCGCCAAGCGGGTCAAGTCCTTTGTATATGCCTCCGTCAATATCTGCTTGCTTGTTAGAGAAATCCTCCATTTGTTTTATAACGGGAGCTTTTTCCGGTCGCCATTGATTGACAATAACCGGGTTGCGCATCATCCAGTACGTATCGGCGATACCATACTCTTTTTCCAGCTTCTCAATATCATTTTCCAGCAATTGAATCATATCGGCTTTAAGCTGAGGTTTTCCATCAACCATTTCCCAGGTTTCATTTTCTTTGCCGAGGAACAGATCGCGTTGTCCTTCTTCACTAACCAGATAGGATAGGAAGCGAATAGCGCGCTCCGGACTTTTGGTCGATTTGCTGATCATGGTAACCATCCAGCCGTCCATATTTCCCGGGAATAGTTTGGCGGCATCGCCGTTGCTGTTTTTAGGACCGTCTACTGCAATATAGTAGGAATCTGAATGCTCACTAGCTGCAAGCATAGGATTAACTGCTGTCATTCCCATCCATTCGCGAATCATCATAAAATAGCGGGCATTATTTGTTTTTTCCTCAACCTGAGTATCAGTATCTACTAAAAAATCTACATTAATTAATCCTCGTTCATAGGCAGTGCGGAAAGTTTTCAACCATGTTAAGTAGTCCGGGTCTGTAATGCGATCGTATACTTTGCCATCCTTCTCATGAGGAACAGCAAGCAAATTTTGCAAATATTCGGTCATACCATAAGGCACATTGCCTTGAGCGAAAAATGGACTGATGGGCTGACCTTTATATTCCGGGTATTTGTCTTTCAACGTTTGCAAAGCGTTCAAAAAGCCTTCAGGCGTTGATAGATCAGGTTTCCCCATGTCCTCGTACAAGTCTTTACGAACAAGGAAGGTTTGGTTGGCGGCTGTCATCCCGGTCTCATGCATAAGATTCGGGCTATAGGAATCGTTTGGAACACCATAAGTATTGCCGTTTTCTTGCTTATACCACTTCAGTGTTCCGTCCCCGGCTACTTTGAAGAAATAAGGATCATATTGCTCCGCCAGTTCATTCAGGGCAAAAACATGATCGCCTTCCCACAGCTTTTTCACAGCTGTTTCCCAGGAGCCCATTGTAATTAAGTCAGGCAGCTTGCCGGAGGTCATCATTAGTGTAATATGCTCATTCGCTTCGCCAGAGGGTACTTCAATTTTGACATTGACGCCGGTTTTCTCTGTAATATAGCGCGAAGTCAGGTTTTCACCCCAGCTATGCCCGTACCAGGAGGCACCGACAAACCAAGTTAAATCAACGGGACTTGTGTCCAGCTTCCAAGCCGGTTCTTCCGGGTTCAGTACAGTATTAGGCGCCGATTCCTCCGGCTGGTCGGATGGCTTTGGTGATGGGGAAGGGTCGTTGCCAGGTTTTGTGCCGGAGCACGCTGCGGTGCTCAGCAGCAAGATGATAGCAATAGCAATTGCCCAATACGGTTTCATTCGTTGTTTTTTCATAAAAAAAATCATCCTTTCCTTATCATATTAAATGGGTTATATAACGGAGGGAAGTATGCTTTTTATCCTTTAATCGCACCGATCATTACACCTTTGACCAGAAAGCGTTGAATAAACGGATAGACCATCAAAATAGGTAATGTAGCGACCATCATGGAAGCAAATTTAATTGAGTTGCCCGGGAGCTTTGCTCCAAATTGAGCCATCGCTTGCTGTTGCATAAAGGACATGGAGTTTTCTGCAATCACTTTGTACAAAATTGTTTGCAAAGGCAGTTTATCCGGCGAATGAATATAAATAATCCCTTGATAGTAGTCATTCCAATGGTAAACGGCTGAAAATAGGGAAATCGTAGCAATAACCGCCATACTGTTAGGCAATACAATTCTGAACAGCACACCATAATCGGAAGCGCCGTCTACTTTGGCAGACTCCTCCAGACTATCTGGAATGGTGCGGAAAAAACTCATAAAGATAACCATATTAAAGAAGGAGTACATTGCCGGAATAATAAAGACGAGCAGATTATCATAAAGCCCCAGTTTGGTCATTAAAATAAAGGTTGGAATTAGCCCGCCTGAAAATAACATCGTTATCAAGGCGATTTTCATATATACTTTTCGTCCGATTAGTGCCGGTCTGCTTATGCCGTAGGCGATTATCGCAGTAAATAATACATGGGCGGCTGTACCGACAACTGTACGCAGTGTTGTAATAAGAAAGCCATTCATCATTTGTTTGTCATTAAACACGACACTGTAGCTATCTAGGGAAAAGGCTTTTGGCCACCAGTTCACCGTTCCAAGTAAAGCTTGTTGTGGTGCATTAAGTGAATTTATCAGTACAAACCACATTGGGTATAGTGTGAGGAAGCAGACAGCGAGCATCAGCAAGATGTTGCCGACATCAAACAAGCTGAACCGGCCAAGCTTTCTTTGAAAATCCATCGTTGTTCACCGCCTTGCAAAATTCTAATAAATGAATTGACTAAAAAATACCTTCTCCGCTCAGTTTTTTCGAGGTGTAATTGGCTAGGAAAAGCAAACCAAGCGCAACAAAGGAGCGGGCAAACAATACGGCAGTGGAGAAGGAATGACGAGCGGATACCAGACCCATATTGTAGATATACAAGTCCAGGCTTTCTGCCATTTTCATATTCATATTGTTTTTCAGCATAAAGATCTGTTCAAAGTTACTGCCTAGCATGCCGCTAACAGCCAAAATAAAAAGAATGGCAATGGTTGGACGAATACATTGAATGGTAATGTAGCGCATACGCTGCCAGCGATTGGCGCCGTCCAGCTCCGCTGCTTCGTATAAGGCAGGATCGATGCCTGATATGGCTGCTATATATATAATTGCACTCCAGCCAGTTTCCTTGAGCGTATCAGAGAAGTAGGTGATCCACCAAAAGAATTTTGGATCGCTGTTAAATAGAATTTCCCTATCCTGAATGCCTAGTGCCATTAAAAGCTGATTAACAACACCGCCTTCGCCTAGCCAGTTGAGCATAATGCCGCCAAAAATAGTCCAGGCAATAAAATGGGGCAAATATGAAATCGTTTGCACAGTTCTTTTAAAACGCATATTTTTAATTTCATTTAAGAACAGGGCAAACATAATGGGGATAGGGAAGCCGAGTAAAAGCTTAATGCTGCTCATCCCGAGTGTATTGCGAATCGAGCGCCAAAAACGGTCATCTGAAATAAAGCTTTCAAAATGTTTTAGCCCGACAAAAGGTGATTGCAGCATAGGCTTTGCAATACTGTAGTCCATAAAGGCAATAATGAGCCAAAACATCGGGATATAGCAAAAGATTAACATCCATACAATGCCGGGCACGACCATGCTTTGCAATTGCCACTGTTTAAAAAAAGTTTTAACCTTCCCGTTTTTTTGTTGAAGCATATGTTCTTCCCCCTTCGTTTTCATCGTATGAAATTCAAAAGGCAAAAAAAAGGCCAGCATTTTTGACGCTATCCCAATATTTTGGATTCGTTTGACCCAATCTGGAATTTAACTATGCTGAAAATAAGAAGGAAGGGGTGTATGGCAGATGGAAAAACTAATATGGCAACAGGATTTTGTACATAAGCATACTAATTTGGAGGAATGGAATATCCGTTTGGGCAATAATTTGCTTGATGAAAACGGCAATGCGATTTGCCCAGGCTGGGGAAATGGTGAACTACAATTCTATACGAGCAATTCCAGCAATGTCTATTTTGATGAGCAAGGCTTAAATATTAGCGCATGTCGGGAACAAGTATTGAAGGAAGGAAGCACGTATGGCTACACCTCTGCCCGCTTGGACACTAGAGGGCACTTTTCTTATTGCTACGGCAAATTGGTTATTCGCGCCAAGCTGCCTGTCGGGCAAGGGCTATGGCCAGCGATTTGGCTGCTGCCGGAACATCAGAGCTACGGTGCTTGGCCTGCATCAGGCGAAATCGATATTATGGAGGCCAGAGGGCGACTGCCAAAGCAGGTATCTGGCACATTGCACTATGGAAAAGATATGGAGACAAAAGCAACGGATGAGTTCACCTATCATTTGGAGCAGGGAACAATCAATCAATTTCGCGAGTACACACTGGAGTGGAGCAAACAGTCTATACGCTGGCTAGTGGATGGCAATTGTTATGCAGAACGTCAGCTGCTGCCGGATACTATGCCGTTTGACAAGCCTTTTTATATAGTGCTTAACTTGGCTGTTGGAGGTTGGTATGATCGAGTTGATGTCGACGATGCTGTATTCCCTGCAACGATGACGATATCTGATATTAAGCTTTTTCAATAAGCGAAAAGAGTAAGTAAGCGTAGGTACGAATAGGTAAACAAAGCAACAAAAAAGCGGTGCCGCCTTCAAGAAGGTTGCACCGCTTTTTGTGACGGTAAGATTTGATGACATTCAATTGTGGAGTTACCTGATCAATCGGAAAACAAAGCAAGTGCTGTTCATCCAAAAGCTTTAGCAAACGTATCAAATGCTTCTTCTTATTTGCAATAAGGAGGTTGCATATGAACATCTCCGCTATTCATTAAAACAGACAAGCTGTTTAATGTCTTGCACCATCTGGTCCAACGGAACCACACCTCTCTTGTACCGTCAAACATAGGATGTGCTGCGGGCTGTATTTTTATACGGGATAATTTACTTCAAATATTTCCACTTTCGATTGTGATTGCTATTCTTGGGGAATCGCTGTCCCTGTGCCAGCTCAACCTTTTGCGGGTTTTTTACACCGTCGTGGTTGCCATTTTCGCCATCCTCAATATAAACACCGCCTTTTGGAACCTTGTCACCTTCGGAAAAAAGTGAATATTCGCCCATGATTGTCCTTCAGTCCTTTCGTGATTAATATATGGGTTTGTGGGTGTAGTATGCGGTATTTTCGAATCGGTTATTAAAATTAAAATAAACAACTTCTTGAATATAATCTTTATTTTTGTTATTATGAGTAGATGCGGGCATTAGCCCGATCCTTGCTCCTATAGCGGGGCCGTCTAGTCCAAGAGGAGGTGAAAAATATGCGCAAATATGAAGTGATGTACATCATTCATCCAGAAGTTGAACAAGAAAACGTTCAAGCTCTTGTTGAGAAGTTCAATGGCATCATCTCCAATGGCGGAGAGGTCACTAAAACTGATGTGATCGGCAAACGCCGTCTTGCGTATGAGATCAACAAGCTTCGTGATGGTTACTTTGTTCTAGTTAACTTCAACGCAACAACTGAAGTTATTAATGAGCTTGATCGTCAGATGAAGATTTCGGACAGTGTTATTCGTTCGTTGATCGTTAAAGAAGCAGTCTAATTGCTGCACGCAAGAAGATTTATTGGGGGAGGTCTGTACTATGTTGAACCGTGTAATACTGATTGGAAGATTGACGAGAGATCCTGAGCTTCGCTATACGCCTGCTGGAGTTGCGGTAACGCAATTCACATTAGCTGTTGACAGACCTTTTACATCTGGACAAAGCGGCGAGCGTGAGGCGGATTTTATTCCGGTCGTAACGTGGCGCCAATTGGCTGAGACTTGTGCGAATTACTTGCGCAAAGGCCGTTTGACGGCAGTAGAGGGACGTATTCAAGTAAGAAATTATGAGAATAACGAGGGAAAACGTGTTTACGTAACTGAGATTATTGCAGATAATGTCAGATTCCTGGAGTCAAACCGCGATGGCGGTGCAGGACGCGAAGATGGAAACAGCGGCAATTATGGCGGCAACGCTGGTGGTTCTTACGGCTCTAATGCCGGAGGCGGCTACAATAGCGGCGGCAATCGCAACAACAGTAGCCAATCACGGAACGACAATGATCCATTTAAGGATGACGGACGTCCGATCGATATTTCGGAAGATGATCTACCATTTTAAACAAGAAAGGATGGGTACAAATGAGCTTCAAGCAAAAAGAAGGCGAAGAGCGTACAGAGCGTAAATTCAGCCGTAAAGGCGGACGTAACAAGCGCCGTAAAGTATGCTTCTTTACAGTTAATAAAATTACACATATTGACTATAAAGATACAGATTTGTTGAAGAAATTTATTAGCGAGCGCGGCAAAATCTTGCCACGTCGTGTAACTGGTACAAGCGCTAAATATCAGCGTATGCTTACCGTTGCAATTAAACGTTCTCGTCAAATCGCATTGCTTCCATACACAACTGAATAGTTGTAAGTAAGCAGCAGGAAACCGTCAGGGCTATAGCCTTGACGGTTTTTTTGTATGCACTGCTAATTTATTCTTGGTTGCAGCCAAGTAACATTAGAGTTTCTTTAGAAATACTGGAAATGATAAAGATAATGAAACTTATCTGAGGCTCCATCGTCTAGAAATAGAGAGGCTTAAACGAGGCACGAGAGAGGAGAGTGAGCAGATGCTTACAAAGCTGAGCAGTACACTAATGTTGCGAATAGCAGCGATATTATCGATTGGTATGGGCATATTGTATGAGCCGTCGGTATTGAATATATATGTTCCTTTTATAGGTTCCGGGGATGCTGTAATGGATGGTCAAAATTATGTTACAATGTGGTCCTACTATGCTTTGACAGGCGGTTTTCTTATGCTCGCCGCTTCCTTTTTTGTAAATCGTATGTCCTCGGTATGGTTGAACAGAATATTGCTCAGCGCCTCCTTAATGGCAGGCATTGCGATGATTGTAGCTCAGTTGCCCGCCTTGTTTTGGTGGATACTGGTAAGCTCAGGCAGTTTCTCCTGGACAGGAGTATTGTTTTTTATACTGCATGTCCTGCTACTTCTGGTAGCAATGGGGCAATCTTTTAAAACGATTTTTGATATAGAGCTTTCTGCAACAAAGAGGTTTTATAAATCAAGAACAAGGTTCATGGGAGATAAATAGGTGGGTTATAAATATGAAACACTTTGCTGCTAACTGATCTAATAAGATGAGGGATGTTGTAAAGTGTTTTTTGAGTAGGCAAAATGATATGTTTTATTGAGAATGGTTATCATTTATAATGATTGTACTGTGAAAATAGGAGTGGGCAACGCTTTATGCGTTTGCTATGGGTGAAAACAATGGAAGAAATTATTTATAGAATGAGCAGTTGTTCCACTTTGGATGGGGTTACTGCGCATTTGCAATTCGTTAATATTCAAGCACCTTCTATTGTTGCTTCATTAGCTGGGGAGGGAACCTTGCTTATTGGGAGTAGATCCATTGCCTTTTCCAATGTAAGCTTGTTCTTTTTTAGACCGGGGGATAGCGTTCAGCTACTGTCAGTAGAAGGTCAGCCGCTTGTTATGTATTTGATCGAATATGAAGCATATCGACTGAAGGAAGTGCAACTCGCATCCTATGAAGATAGTGTTATTTATGATAGGGACAGGAATTGCATTCCGCTTAGCGGATATATGGTGAGTAAGCCTTCTTTAGATATTATTGTACTGCTTGAGAAATTGTTGTTACTGCAGCCCTCACCGCTCAAGGTACAAGCTGATCAAGAAAATACTGCTATACATAAGTTTGAAAAACATCAGTTGTTGGCAAAATTAATGAAATGGGTGGCTGAACAGAGTGAGGCTATGAACATGTTGCTGGAGCCATCAGTGTCTGCCGCTAAGCATTATATCGAAAAAAATTATATGACGGATATATCCAGGCAACAGTTGGCACAGCTATCGGGATTCAACGACAGCTATTTCTCTACTATTTTTGTAAAAGAAACTGGTTGGAGTTATTCCGAATATTTGAATAGGATACGAATGGATAGAGCGAAAGAGCGATTGCTGGGTTCCTCTCTAACCTTGCAGGAAATTGCAGGGCATGTTGGCTATGCCAGCGGAGAATACTTCAGTCGTAAATTCAAGCAGCAGACAGGAATAACTCCAGGCGCATTCCGTAGTTTGCGCTCTACCCAAAGAATCGCCAGTTTTCAATTTGCAGGACAATTGCTTGCACTTGGTGTACAGCCTGTCGCGGTTGACGCGGAGTTGGCAAGTTATACTGACCAGCTATTGCACGAGTTGCAAGCAATTGAGCAAGTGGATGGCGATTATGATCAGTTAAGAGGCAAGGTGGATTTGATTATAGTGCCATCTTATTTCTACAATATTCCCGGAAAAATTAGTAGATTGGAACTTATAGCGCCGCTTCTGGTATTGGATTGGAGCAAGCAAGACCCGATTAGTGAATTACGATTTCTCGGTAGTTTACTAGATCGTGAAAAACAGGCAGAAGCATGGATTAAGAGCTATTTTGAACATGCTCAAAAATATAGGTTGCAACTCCAGACCTTAGTTGATGAGAAACAAACGGCTGCATTGTATGAAGTAAGAGATGACATGATTTATATATGGGATATAGCAAGCAGAGGAGCTTTTAATTTATACGGTGCTTTGAATCTGCTGCCGCCTCAATCAATTGCCTCAAAGGTTTGGCAGGCAGGGCAGTTTATACAAATCTCAGAGGAGGAATTTCCCCAATATACTGCTGATCATATGTTTATCATATATGCAGGCAGTGCGAATGGGCACCTGCAACGAGAGGATGCTGCTATAGAATGGTTGGAGAATTTCAAGAAATGTATCGCTTTAGGAGGCTGTTCGAACAGTAGAACATATTTGCTGGATCTAAAGTATTTTTGGTGTAGTGGGGGCATTTCTTTGGACAGACAATTGAGTATTATAACAGAAAAAATATATGGTTTATTAATTGCTAACAATAGTCCATAAAAAGCACCAACAAATAGAAATAGACGCTCATTGGCTGTTATTGTTATGATGAGACATGTTCAATTAATAATGATTATCATTGTTGGTTGTTGAAATCATGACAGGATAAGGAGCTAAAACGAATGTATTCAAATTCAATACTGCGCGGTCTATTTTACTCAATTGTTGTATTATTTGTTATGATGATGCTTGCGGCTTGTAATGCGAGTCAAGATGATAAAGACTTAGTTAGTCAAATAGCTATAGAAGAGAACGAGCAAGAGCAAGTGGTTACGGCAACTGATGAGCAGCCGCAAACTCGGAAGATCAAAACAGTCATGGGGGATATTGAAATTCCGGCAGAGCCTAAAAGAGTCGTCGCACAAGGGTATCTGGCTACCTTCCTAGCTTTGGGTGTAAAGCCTGTCGGTGCGCCGTTCTGGGATATTGAAGCGCCTCATATTAAACATTTGACAGATGGCATAGAAGATGTAGGTACGATTGAGCTGGGAAGTATTGAAAAAATATTATCACTGGAGCCTGATTTGATTGTAACATTGAGTACAGATCCGGTTATGTACGAAAAATTAAGCCAGATTGCGCCAACGATTGTATATGAATATAATACGCTTGGCGAAGCACGTGAGGAGATCAAAACGTTTGGAGCCATGCTGGGCAGGGAAGCGGAGGCAGAAGCCTGGATTGTTTCGTTCAATGAGACTGTTGCTGCTGCGAAGGAACGATTAAGAGGTGTAGTTGGAGAAGATGAGACGGTTACTCTTATGGGAGGATTTGAGAAGGATTTATATGTTTACTCACATGACAGTTGGCGTGGTGCTCAAGCGATCTATGAGCATTTGGGCTTGAAGCGTCCGCCGCTAGTTGAGGAAATGAAGCGTAATAACCAGCCTTCGCAAATTATTTCTCAAGAGAAGGTTCCCGAATTTACAGGTGATTATTTGTTTGTTGAGGCGGGTCAGCAAGCAAGCTTTGATCCAAAGAGCAGTATTTGGAAAAATCTGAAGGCCGTTAAAGAAAACAGGGTATTTATTTTGGATAGCGACTATTTCTGGCCATTCGATCCGGAGGCGGTTAAACTTCAAGTTGATTTGGCTGCTGATATGATTATTGAGCGTGCCAAAAAATCAAAATGCACAAAAGTAGATGATAAAATAAAGGGTGCTGCTTACGCATTAAAGCGAAGCAGTACCCTTTGTTTTTTATAGCGATAAATGGATGTTCTAACCAATCATAATATTGCCTTCCGGATAACCAATCTTGCTGCTCGTTTTTTTCTGAGATAGGGCAAAGGCGAGAGTTAGCGGTCCTAAACGTCCAATAAACATGGTAAGCGTCACAATAAATTTGCCTAAAGGCGACAGCTCGCCTGTTAACCCCATCGATAAGCCGGTTGTACTGAAGGCGGAGGTTGTTTCGAATAGTACTTCCAGAAAATGCTCCTCCAGCATACCCTCTGTAATCGTCAAAACAAGTGATATAAGCAAGACAAAGCCAAGTGAGCTAATTACGACTGCCAGCGCCCTCATAACCGTCTCTTGCGGTATTCTTCGGCCAAAGGCATGAATCTGCCCTCCGCCTTTGAATGTACTCAAAGTAGCAAGCAAAATAACTACGATCGTGTTCGTTTTGACCCCGCCGCCTGTACCTCCGGAGGAAGCACCGATAAACATTAATATAATAAGCAAAAATTGCGATGCTGTTAGCATGCTGCCGATATCAATGGTGTTGAAGCCGGCGCTGCGAGGAGTCATGCCTTGAAAAAAGGAGGCCAGCAATCGCTCGCTGATGCTTAAGTCACCAAAGGTAGCTTTGTTCCAGCTTTCCAGCATAAAGATGGCAAGAAATCCGCCAATAGACAGCACAGCAGTCGCAATTAAAACGACCTTGGTGTGCATTGATAGTTTTTTCCATGAGTGCTTGCGCAGTAATTCCAAAATAACGATGTAGCCTAGTCCGCCGAGTGCAAATAGAGCAACAATCGTCAAGTTAACTACAGGGTCTTTCACAAACGGCATCAAGCTGTCTGACCATAAGGAGAAGCCTGCATTGTTAAAAGAGGAGACGGTATGGAATAAGCCGTAATAGAATGCTTTCCCCACTCCGAGCTCGCTGCTCCACCGAAAAGTTAGTATGAGGGTCCCGATCAGCTCTACCGTTAATGCAATCAATATCATGTACAGGGACAACTTAACTAAACCCTTCGATGATGAGGATTGTGTGGTTTGCTGCAAAACGAGCCGCTGCTTCAAGCTAATTTTTTTGCCAAGCAGAATGGCAACCATAACACTAAAGGTCATAAAACCAAGTCCGCCAATCTGAATCAAAATCATAATAACAATTTGTCCAAACATGGTGAAATCAGCTCCGGTATCCAGCACAACCAAACCGTTCACGCATATAGCAGAAACGGTTGTAAACAAGGCGTTTAGCACCCCCACGGAATGCCCAGTTGTTGAAGAAAAAGGAGCAGCAAGCAAGACCGTCCCGATTGCAATAAGGACGGCGAAAACAGTTATAATAAGCCGCGGCGGGCTTAGCTCTCGTCTTTTATGAACCGTCTTGCGTTTTTTTAATCCGCCGATATGAAGAGTACGTTTGTTGGACTCATTCATAAGCGTCCTCCAATTCGCGTATTTCCTCGTTGCTGCCGATAAGGAGCAGAATATCTCCTGTCGAAATTTTATCATCAGCGCGCGGTGAAATATTAATGCTTTGACCTGTTTTGATCGCCATAATAGTTACACCGAAGCGGGCACGTATGTCCAGATCTATCAGCGATTTTCCATTCATCGCAGGCGGTGCCAAAATTTCTGCCAGGTTGTAATCAGGCGACAGCTCAATGTAGTCGATTAGATTTTCGGAACTGAGCTGATTTGCCAGACGAGTGCCCATATCACGTTCCGGGTAGACAACTTGGTCGGCACCTATCTTTTGCAGTACCTTTCCGTGCATTTCATTTTTTGCTTTTGCAGTTACTTTGGGTACATTTAATTCTTTGAGCAGTAAAGTTGTCATAATACTGGCTTGAATATCATCGCCAATGGCAACAATGGCGTGTGAGAAGTTGCCTACACCAAGCTCATTTAGTACAGATTCGTCGCTGCAGTCCGCCTGTAGAGCATGGGTGGCGATATTAGCCATTTCTTGAACATAGTGCTCATCTTTATCTACGGCTAATACCTCATGTCCGTTTGCCACTAATGTGCGGGTTACACTGGAACCAAATCTTCCTAGACCGATAACGATAAATTGCTTTTTCAATACGTCACTTCCTATCACGGTTTTACTGCAGGACTGTGTGATCTTGTTGTTGATGTGTTACATGATAGGAGACGAATTATTATTTGTCAAAGGTTAAAAAAACGATCCAGAATGAACAAGACAACACTACAAGGCGCTGAGCTGATTATTTAAGGGTTGCAGGTACAATTTTGATGTATTCTCGCGGTAAATGCTTTATATTTTCCCGTGAGTTTTTGGAGAAGGAATAAACGGTATTATCTGAATGGGATGTCGAGTACATACGTTGCTCCGTATAGTAGGTCAAACAGGCAAGAATAAAAAAAATGGAAAAACAGATAACTGCTTTCTTGTATAGTTGCATCAAACATCACTCCGAGGATTATAGTCAGTCCAATATTCAGTATTCAAAATGGATTTAAAAAGACTTATACACAGTAATCCCCTAAACGCGACATGCTATTCATTAAACATTTCTCTAAACATTGTTAATAAGTTTGGGAGAAGAAAAATCTGTTCACATGTGGATAATTTATTGCTAATTAATTGTTAAGGAGATTGAAAATAGATGTTGTGGATAAGTGGGGATCGTAAAATTGTTTTGACAAACCATTTGAGTCGGGCTATACTTAACATGATTTTTTGAAGAAGTGAAATTAACTCAATAGGATTGTTATCGGAGGAGCCTGCCAACAGCGGGCTCTTTTTGCGTTTTTTGAAAAATTTATGCAAACCGGCACCGTTTAAACTGCTTTATAGAGCCAATAACTTAATAGTACAAGCTTAGTTTGCAAGTGGAATTGTCGCTGACAAGTCAGCAAGTCAAAAAAAGGGGAAATCCAGTAAAATTAAAAACTAGAAAGAGTTAGTAAGGCTGGGAGGAGAAAAGGGTGTCTGTTATTCATCTAATGGTGTTGCTTCCTTTTATTGGGGCTATTGCAATGCCGATATTGCCGCGCATACTGCCGCGCATCCATGCAGGGTGGTTTGTGCTGCCTGTGCCGTTGGCATTATTCGTCTATTTACTTTATTTGTTGCCAAGTGTCAATGAAGCAGGGAGCATCTCGGCAACGGTCCGGTGGATGCCGTCGCTGGGGGTCGATTTTACTGTATATTTGGATGGTTTGGCGATGCTGTTTGCATTGCTGATTACGGGAATAGGAACTCTTGTTATGGGATACTCCATTTTTTATATGGATAAGTCCAAAGAAAAGCTGGTGTCTTTTTACGTTTATTTAATGCTGTTTATGGGGGCGATGCTTGGACTTGTCTTATCTGATAACGCGATGGTACTGTACGGGTTTTGGGAACTGACCAGTCTGTCGTCGTTTCTGCTGATTGCCTTTTGGCATGAAAGGGATAAATCGAAGTACGGTGCTTTGAAATCTTTAATTATTACGGTGTTTGGCGGCTTGTCGATGTTTGCAGGAATGATTTTGCTGTTTGTAATGACGGGCAGCTTCAGTATACGAGAAATGATTGCAGGAGCTGAGCAGATTGCTATCGATCCGCTGTTTGTACCTGCGATGTTGTTGTTGCTTACAGGGGCATTTACTAAATCAGCACAATTTCCGTTTCATATTTGGCTGCCGGATGCGATGGAGGCCCCGACGCCGGTCAGCTCCTATTTGCATTCTGCCACGATGGTCAAGGCAGGTTTATATTTGGTCGCCCGCTTTACATCTGTTTTTTCAGGGAATCAGCTTTGGTTTTGGCTAGTTACACTAGCGGGGTTGCTTACTTTACTTTATGGCTCCTACAGAGCAATCAAGCAGACTGATTTGAAGGCGCTGCTCGCCTTCTCTACGATTAGTCAGTTGGGGCTTATTATGAGCTTGCTTGGGTTAGGCTCGGCTGCTGCCTTTTATACGGATACATTATCGATCGAATTTTTTATCAATGCGTCCTTGGCTGCTATTTTTCACTTGATCAATCATGCAGCCTTTAAAGGTGCGTTGTTTATGGTAACTGGTCTTGTGGATCATAGCACTGGAACGAGAGATATTCGACGGTTGGGCGGATTAATGGCTGTTATGCCTATTACGTTTACAATTGCAGTAATCGGCACGATGTCGATGGCGGGTATGCCGCCGTTCGGCGGGTTTTTAAGTAAAGAGATGTTCTTCAGTGCGGTTACATCTATTTTGCAATTTGATTTGGCTAGCGGAAAAAATATATTGTATCTCATTCCCATCGTCGCATGGCTTGCCAGTATATTTACTTTCGTTTATAGCATGCGTATGCTGTTCAAAACATTTGCTGGAAAAAGACAGGAGGAGAAGTTGGAGCGCGAGCCGCATGAGGCATCGCTTGGCTTACTCATTTCACCAGCTATTCTCGGTACATTAGTTATATTGTTAGGACTTTTCCCAAATGTATTGTCATACACCATATTGGAGCCTGCGTTACGTGCGATACATCCGTCCTTGCTTCAGACTGGCGACAGTATGGCCATTTCAATATCATTTTGGCATGGCTGGAATGTGGAATTGTTTATGACGATGGGCGTTGTAGCAGCAGGTGTATGCTTATATTGGGCATATCCGAAGGTGAAGCTGCTTTCAGAGCCGCTTACCCGGAACTGGTCATTGAACCGCATGTATGACGGATTGCTTGCCGGTTCTGACAACATAGCAGGAAAAGTAACGAGAAGCTATATGACGGGCTCCGTCAGACATTATATGTACTATATCTTAATTGCTCTTGTTGTGTTGACTGGCGTGACGATGGTGACTGCTCATGCTTTTACAATAGATACCTCCTCATATGCAGATGCATCTGTCTATGAAACGATAGTATTGCTAGCATTAATTATTGGTGCAATTTCGGTTCCATTTGCCAAATCGCGTTTGACTGCTATTTTGCTGACCGGCGTTACAGGCTATTTGGTTGTGTTATTCTATGTTATTTTCCGCGCACCTGACTTGGCGCTTACGCAAATGATTATCGAAACGGTGTCGGTAGCTTTGTTTCTGCTTTGTTTCTATCATTTGCCGAAGCTGAAAAAAGAGCAGGCACGTACCAGATTCAAGGTTTTCCAAATGCTCGTGTCGTTGGCGGTTGGTGTCACAGTGACACTTATTGCGCTAAGTGCAAGCGGCAGCAAGCTGTTTGATTCTATATCGGACTATTATGTCAAGCATAGTCTTGATCTGGCTGGCGGAAAAAATATTGTGAACGTTATACTTGTAGACTTCCGCGGCTTTGATACGATGCTGGAAATTGTTGTACTGGCGATTGCTTCCTTTGGGGTCTATGGACTGATCAAGCTTGGCGAGGAGGAGTTTGATCAGAACAATAAGCAAAATGAGTATACAAAGGGCAGGTCTGCTCTTTCAATGGGCAAGGGCAGTGCCGGCAAAAAAGGCGGCAAGCAGCATAAGCTTGCAGGAGCAGCTGCTTTACAGCCTGCCTACTATTTGAATAGTAATGATGTGATGCTGCAGACGATCGGAAAGGTTGCTGCTATTGTAATGGGCGGCTTCTCTCTTTATTTAATGTATTCAGGTCACAATCAGCCAGGCGGTGGATTTATCGGCGCTCTGGTTGCCTCCTCGGCATTGATTTTGCTGGCAATGGCATTTGGCATGAAGCGTTTTGAAACGCTATTCCCGATCGACTTCCGTACGATAACAGCAACAGGGCTTGTTATTGCATTTTTGACCGGGACAGCGTCGTTTTTGTTTGACGTTCCTTTTTTGACGCATAGCTTTGGACATATCGAATTGCCGCTTATAGGTTCCTTTGAATGGGCAACGGCTATGCTGTTCGATTTGGGTGTCTATTTGACAGTGCTTGGTGTTGCCGTCACGATCATTTTTACGATAGGGAGGGACCGCACATGATGGAGTTGTTAATGGCTATAGCAATCGGCGTATTGTTTACAGTTGGCGTTTATTTGCTGCTTGCCAGAAGCTTGTTGCGTATTATATTGGGGATGTCGCTGCTATCGCATGGTGTTCATTTGCTGCTGTTAACGATGTCGCGCTTGAAAAGCGGCGCACCTCCTATCGCTGGAGCGGGCACAGAGCAGTTTACAGACCCGTTGCCGCAAGCCCTCATTTTAACATCAATTGTGATCAGCTTCGGGATAACGGCATTGTTTATCGTTATTGCCTATAGAGCCTATAAAAAATTAAAAACAGATAATATGGAGCAGCTAAGGGGGGAGCAGGATGAATAACAGTATTGTACTGCCGCTGCTTATTCCTTTATTGACGGCAGCCATTTTGTTGTTTTTCCCTGCAAAGATTAAGCTGCAAAGAGGAATAGCTGTTACAGGCAGCTTGCTGCACCTGATCGCCGGGTTGTTTGTAGTATATGAAGTGCACTCAAAAGGTATCCAAACCTTGTATATGGGCGGATGGGAACCGCCTTACGGCATTATATTTACGGCCGACATGACGGCAGCCTTGCTTGTTTCAGCTGTTGCACTTACGGGGATGTTCTGTATTATTTATTCGTTTGGTACGGTTGGTGAAGGGAGAGAGAGGCATTACTATTATCCGCTAATTCAGTTTCTGCTGGCAGGAGTAAGCGGCTCATTCCTTACAGGCGATTTGTTCAACTTATTTGTTTGCTTTGAAGTATTGCTAATTGCTTCTTATACTTTACTTTCTATTGGCGGGGAAAAGAAGCAGCTTCGAGAAACATTGAAATATATGGTTATTAACGTTTTTTCATCGACGATATTTGTAGCGGCAATTGCTTATTTGTACGGAGTGCTGGGCACGCTCAATATGGCAGATTTGGCAGAGCGAGTTGCAATTAGTGGTGATCAAGGAATATTAAGTGTGATCGGTATTTTGCTGTTGTTTGTATTTTCTTTGAAGGCCGGCTTGTTTTTATACTTTTGGCTTCCAGGTTCATATAGCGCACCACCGGCAGCTATTGGCGCTTTGTTTGGAGCGTTGCTCACTAAAGTGGGCATTTATGCATTAATTCGCACCTTTACGTTAATATTCCCGATAGCTGGAACGGATTTTCAGTTATGGATGGGTGCCCTTGCCGGCTTAACAATGGTATTTGGTGCCTTCGGGGCGATTGCCTATACAGATATACAACAAATTATTAATTATAATGTGATCATTAGTGTCGGCTTTATCCTATTTGGTCTGACAACAGCTACACAAATTTCTTTGGAAGGCTCTATTCTGTATTTATTGCATGATATTGTCGCAAAAGCATTGCTCTTTATGCTGGGCGGTCTTATTATTCGTGCAGCTCGCACAAATAGATTGCAGGAGATGGGGGGACTTATTAAGCGTTATCCGCTTCTAGGCTGGATGTTTTTGTCGGCGACGCTTGCTATCGCTGGTCTGCCGCCGTTAAGTGGCTTTCCAGGAAAGCTGATGCTGGTACGGGGGGGACTTGAACAGGGGCATTATTGGCTTACAGCCTTCTCTCTTCTTTCGAGTCTGGTTGTACTCTACTCGCTGGTGCGTATATTCATGAAAGCTTTCTGGGGGGAGGACAAGCTGCAAGAAGAGGCTTGTGAGCGTCTTCCTTTAGGAGCGATGGTTGCCGCAATAGGTCTTGTGGTTATCGTTGTTGGCATGGGCTTTGGAGCAGAGCGGCTATATAGCTTTGTACATGAGGCTGGTGCGGTATTGGCAAATCCGAGCCAGTATATAAAAGCCGTGCTTCAGTAAGGAGGGATAGAAATGAAATATATAAAAAAAATTTGGCCCTTAGTCAAGCTGTTCTTTTTATTTGTCAAGGAATTGTTTTTATCGAGCTTTGCTGTTCTGAAGCATGTTGTTGCGCCAAAATTAACTATGAAGCCGGGCATTGTTGCTCTTCCTACTGTTCTGACTACAAGATGGGAAGTTACATTGCTTTCAAGCTTAATTTGTCTTACTCCAGGAACTTTGACGCTGGATATAACACCTGATGGAAAAACGTTATACATTCATGCGATGGATATAGAGGATGCTGAAGTATTAGTCAAGCAAATGAAGGATACGTTTGAAAAGGCGATTTTGGAGGTGAGCCAGGCATGATTATTTATATGTTATGGGTTGCCCTGATCCTTTTGGCACTGGCTATTATGGGAAGTATGTACCGTTTGCTTAAAGGCCCCTCTGTGCCAGATCGAATTGCAGCATTGGATATGATCGGTATTTTAATCCTGTCGATGGTGGCGATTATTGGACTGATTTTGAAGACGCATGCATACTATGATCTTATTTTGGTTATAGGGATCGTCAGTTTTGCAGGGACAACAGCCTTTGCCCGTTATATTGAGAGAGGGGGCGTGTTCGATGTGGGAGACCATCAAGACGTGGGAGACCATCAAGACGGCAAGTGAAATTATACTGGCTCTTACTATTGTTGGCGGCGCCCTGCTGGGGCTATTAAGCGCCATTGGCGTAATGCGTTTTCCTGATGTTTATTTGCGATCGCATGCTGCAACCAAGAGCGCAACTCTAGGTGTGCTTATTATTTTGACGGCAGTATTTCTTATTGAGTGGATTGTAAACGGGGCGTTTAGTTTTAAGCTGCTGCTTGGTATAATATTTGTGTTTTTAACATCACCGGTAGCGGGGCATCTTAATGGTCGAGCGGCTTATCGCTCAGGAGTTCCACTTTGGGAAAAAAGTGTTCGTGATGATTGGAAAGAGGCAGAAATGCAAGTTAAACAAAGCAATACAAAGCAAAAATAGATTATAATTGGAAGTTATATCCAGTCGTTTGCGACACTGCTTGAAACAAGGGGGCAAAATGTTCTAATATTGTTAAAGTAGAATAGGGATCACATCTACGACATCCATTTGTTTTGGGGCATAGTAATACTGTTTGAATTAATGAGAAGCAATGGTTGAAATTAAAAAAGAGCCTGCATAGCCCAGTATGATGCTTTATGCTTGCAGACTCTGATTCATTTATTCCGCAATGTGGTAATATGGACTAAAATTTTTGAAGCTGCTGGCGAACAATGTCACTTACGATCGGAATGTGTACTGTTCGACCTTGCAGAGCGAAAATCATCATTGCAATCCACAATACAAAGGATATTGGCATTAGAATAAAGTTAATAAATACTCCCAAAAATGGGATTATGCCAAAAACAAGATTGACAAGAAAAAGGCTTCCGAATAAAATTGTTGATTGCATGGCGTGATATCTTACAAAGTAGCTTTGTTTTTCGACAGCTAAAAATAAGATTCCGGTAATAAACCACAGTGTGTAACAGAGCAAGCCGGATACTTTGGGATCGAGTCCAGTCGATGACGGGTCTGGTGTTACATGATTGGGATTCATTTGTAGCATCTTCCTTTCGTGGACATATTCTTGCAATGATTTTATTCGCTCCTGTTTTAGGTTATACCTTTATTTCAGGAGAAGAAAATTTTACCCCCTTTTTTGGATGCTGAATTAGTGCGAAATGATGAGAAATATTAATTTTGTAATCTTTTTGTAACTTGTTGCACAGTAGCTTCGTTTAAACTAATGTCGACAATGTCCCGACAAAAAACGCGCCGTTGTTTTTTTGATTTTAAATTTATACGGAGTGAATCAGTTTTAAGGTTTGAAGGTTGATTCGGACTAGCTCTTTTGAAGAATTGTGAAAGAGCAAACGATTGGAGAGGACTACAATCATGAACAAAAAGAAATGGATCTATGCAGGTAGTGCGCTGGCTGTAGTATTGATCACTGTCATTTACCTGAATAGAACTGCTCTGGCTATGCTTGGATTTGATTGGTTTGTAGCTGGACATATTGAAAAAGAATTAGAAAACACATACCATCCCGTTGAAGGAAGGGAAAACATTCCTACAAAAGCAGTGAATAAAAATGCAGACCCCATTTCATTCCTGCTGCTTGGCATTGACCAGCGCGATAATGAGGTTGGACGTTCCGATTCGATGCTGTACGCTGTAGTCAGACCGAAGGACGGCAATATTTTGCTCGTTTCAATTCCACGCGATTTGTATGTTGATATTGCAGGACGACGCAATAAAGACAAAATCAACCATGCTTTTGCATTCGGCGGCGCTGGCATGTCTATGGAAACAGTCGAGCAATTGCTGGATGCGCCAGTTAATCACTACGCATCGATTAATTTTGAGGGCTTTAAGCAAGTGATTGACGAGATGGGCGGGATTTCGCTACCGATTGATAAGGACATTGTTAATAAAGACCCTAATCATGATTATTTTAAAATTAATGCCGGACAAAGCTTGTATAATGGCTTGGATGCTCTAAATTTTGTTCGTTACCGTGAAGATAGCGATACGAATCGGACAGAGCGCAATCAGCAATTTATTGCAGCTCTTATGAATCGAGCAAGTGAAATGGGACAATGGTTGAAAATTCCTGAAATGATTACGATTTTGGGCAAAAATTTTCAAACCGATATGCGACCGGATAAACTTGTCGACCTAGCTCAAGTCATGCTACAGTCAAAGGAGCGACATATTTATAATCACACGCTGGAAGGTGACGGTCATCGTCTTCAAAATGGCGGGGCATGGTACTATTTTGCAGATGAGAAGGATTTGGCTAAGGTGAAAGCAATGGTTCAGAACTGGATGGACCCACAAATCCCTGAATCTAGTCTTATTCTGCCTGATAAGTATATGGCTGATCAAGAAGCGGGGGTACAGTCACTCACTAGTGCTGCTGATAGATCGGAGTGAGTTTGGCATATGAACATTGCGTTTTTTCTGCTTCCGAAGCAGGAAGTTGTTTGTGCGGCGCATAATTCGACCTTGAGACAGACAATTGAACGAATGGAGTACCATCGATATACAGCAGTGCCGATTATTAATGATGAAGGCGGATATGAAGGGACGGTTACGGAAGGTGATTTATTATGGTTTATGAAAAATCGGCCGGATGTTACTTTTGAAACAGCACATAAAGTGAAGTTAAGTGAGATTCCTTTGCGTTTGAATAATAAGACTGTGCTTATTGACTCAAACATGGATGATCTGATTTCACTTGCCAAGGTGCAGAACTTTGTTCCTGTTGTAGATGACCGCAATCATTTTATTGGTATCGTAAGACGAAGTGAAATTATTGATTATTGTCAGAAGGCAATTGCATTGAAATCATAGTATATTTATAAGAAGACAGTTTTCTCTAGTTAGATTGGAGAAAGCTGTCTTTCTCTTCTGTTTGCTTATTCGGTAAAAGACGAGCGGCATTTCTTCTAGGGGCTCTGCCCACGTCATGATTCAAACGCTGTATCTCTTATGCTATAATGATGAAATAGAGATTTTAGGCAATTTCTGAATTGCCATTATGCTGACGGTTAGAGGTGAATCGCTTGAAGACTGGCTTAAAACCAGTGCTATGGAGTTTAATAACTCTTGTTACACTGCTTTTGTTGTTTGTTCCTGGTCTTAATTTGCCGGCACTTTGGTTTATGATGGTGCCAATAGTAGTTCTATACGCAACATTGCCCAGGAAATCATTTTTGCTTCATATTATACCGATTGGATTGATTGCCACCCTTATTGCTGGCCCTGCTATCCTGGTGATAGCTTTGTTTTTTGTTGTGCCTGCCATTGTGATGGGGCATTTGTATCAAAAGGGAGCGCCTGCTGGTAAAGTCATAAAAACGGTTGCTGTTGTATTTTTAGCACATATTATGCTGGAGCTGTTACTGTTTCAATTGCTTTTTGACTTCTCAATGATTAAAGAGGTAAGCGGGTATGTTCGCAGTATGTTCCAAGAGATGGCAACGAGTAATATGGCGCCAATCAAGTGGGACGATAATATGACAGATGCAGTTGTGCAAATGGTTTTAAAGGCGATTCCATTATCCTTTATTGTAGTGTCGTTTCTTTATACTGTTATTTCACACTACTTGGCACGCCGCATACTTAACAAGCAAGGGATGACCATACCGGCATTCCCGCAAGCAAAAGATTGGAAATTACCTAGAGTGCTCGTATTTTATTATTTAATTGCATATATTGCAGATATGTTTGTTGCAAGTACAGATAATACCTTTGTTGCGGTTGCATTAATAAACCTTGTACCGTTGCTTTCCTATGTATTTGCTATACAAGCGATTGGGCTGTTTTTCTTTATTGCTGATCAAAAGGGTTGGCATAAATCGGTGGCGATTTTGTTATCTATTCCGGTTTTACTTTTCCCGCCTTTGAGTTTGATTGGCGTGTTTGATACAGTGTTTCCAATCCGCAAAGCATTTGTTAAGAAAACATAGCACGGGAGCGATTATGCAATGCCGAAGTTTTTGGTAGCGAGATGGAATGGTAATCATCAGTGGTGGATGCTGGCGGCAATCGTCATAATGATTGCAGTTATTGCTTGGTATAACTGGATATTAGGCGCAGCGGCGCTAGTGATGGTTATTTTCGCTGTTACTTATTATGTGATGGTTGAGCGCAATAACCGAAAAGAGCTTAAAAGCTATATTGCAAATTTATCATACCGGTTGCACAAAGCCGGGGTTGCGGTGAGTAATGAATTGCCGCTGGGCATTATATTGTATAGCGAAGAGCGCACCATTGAGTGGCACAACGATTATGTAGCTGCTTTGTTGGAGCGCGAATCGATTAACGGAGTGGCCTTGAATGATATATTCCCGTCCCTGCAATTGTCTAAGGAAAAGGGCGATACGGTGGAAGCTCCGGTTGGTCAGCATATGTATCGTTTGCAATTCAAGCCGAAGGAACGCATCTTATTCGTTAGCGATATAACGGAGGAGCATCAGCTAAAACGCAAATATGAGGATGAACGGCTCGCACTAGGAATTGTAATGATCGATAATTTAGATGAAGTCACACAAGGGTTGGATGATCATCAACGTAGCTCGTTGTTGTCCAAAGTAACAACAGCAATAACGGAGTGGGCGCAGAAGTTTGATCTTTATTTGAAGCGGTTGAATTCTGATCGGTTTTTGCTTATAACGGATCAGCAGAAGCTTCGTGAGCTGGAGCAATCGCGCTTTGTGATTCTTGATGAAGTTAGAGAAATGACAGCGGATCAAAAAATTCCAGTAACGCTAAGCATCGGCTTTGCGGCGCTGGCAGAGGATACGATTGAGCTCGGTCACTGGGCGCATCGCAGCCTTGATATTGCGCTTGGACGCGGTGGTGACCAGGCGGCTGTAAAGGTTGGCAACCGTCAATCGTTCTATGGCGGGAAATCCAATGCGGTCGAGAAGCGCACCAGAGTAAGGGCGAGAGTGGTAGCCCATGCTCTTCGCGATTTGATCAAGGAGAGCCATAATGTTGTAATTATGGGGCATAAAATGCCGGATATGGATGCAATAGGCGCCGCAATCGGTGTGCTGAAGGCAGCGCAAATATTTGGCAAAGAGGCTTATATTGTGCTTGAAGGCGATAATCCTGCGATTCAGAAAATGATGGAAATGCTCCGCGAGGATGAGAAGCTGTCCCGGCGTTTTGTTTCGCCTGAGCAGGCTGTCAACTTGATTGGTCCGCAATCACTGGCAGTAGTTGTTGATACGCATAAGGCATCGATGGTGAAAGAGCCGAAGCTGCTGCAGCTTACTGATCGAATTGTGGTCGTTGATCATCATCGAAGAGGAGAAGAGTTTATATCGAACCCGATGTTGGTCTATATGGAGCCGTATGCCTCCTCAACATGCGAATTAATAACAGAGCTGTTACAATATATACATGACCGGATTGCACTTGATGTAAAGGAAGCTACTGCGCTGCTTGCAGGGATAACAGTGGATACCAAAAGCTTTATGTTGCGCACAGGGGCGAGAACCTTTGAAGCGGCGTCGTTTTTGCGCCGGCATGGCGCTGACTCGATTATGATACAGCGAATGCTGAAGGAAGAATTGAGCGAATATATAATCAAAGCTGAGATTATTAAACACGCTGAAGTTGTTTATGATCATATCGCAATTGCAGCAGTTGAGCACGGAAGGCAATATTCTCAGCTGCTGATTGCACAATCAGCGGATACGTTGCTCAATATGACCGGTATTCGCGCGTCGTTTGTAGTTGGCGAGCGTCCTGACGGGTTGATCGGCATTAGTGCCAGATCGCTAGGACAAATGAACGTTCAGGTTGTGATGGAAAGAATGGGCGGCGGCGGACATTTGACCAATGCGGCAGCCCAACTGGAAGGAACAGTAGGTGAAGTGGTTCAGCGACTTCGAACTGTTCTTGCAGAAATTGAACAGGAAGAGGGGTTATTTGAATGAAGGTAATATTTCTGAAGGATGTTAAAGGCCAAGGAAAACGAGGCGAGGTTAAAGATTTGTCCGAAGGATATGTGCGCAATTTCTTGTTGCCGAAAGGGTTGGTGCAAATTGCATCGGATGGCAATATGAAAACGTTGGAGGCGCAAAATGCTTCTGTTGCTAAACGCAAAGCTCAAGAGAAGCAGGATGCGGAGGAGCTTGGCAAAAAGCTTGCTGAGATGAAAATTGTCATTAAAGCAAAATCCGGCGAGGGCGGACGTCTTTTTGGGGCAGTAACGAGTAAACAAATCGGAGATGCTCTGGCGGCTTCCGGTGTTAAAATCGATAAGCGAAAAATTGAACTGGATGAGCCGATCCGTACGCTAGGCGTAACCCAAGTAGCTGTAAAGCTGCATCCGGAAGTTAAGGCTAAGCTGAACGTTCAAATAGCTGAAGAATAAATGGAATTAAAGAAGGGGCGCTAAGCTATGAGCGATGAGCTGTTGTTTGACCGTGTGCCGCCTCAGAATGTTGAGGCGGAGCAAGCCGTAATCGGTGCGGTGCTGCTTGTTCCTGAATCGTTGATTACTGCGATGGAGAGCCTGAGAAGCGAGGATTTCTATCTCACTGCCCATCAGCGCATTTTTGAGGCGATGATTGAGCTTGGAGAAAACAACCAGCCTATCGATCTGGTCACGCTCACCGCCCATTTGCATGACCAGCAGTTATTGGAAGAAATCGGTGGCGTCAGTTATTTGACCAAATTGGCAAATGCAGTTCCAACTGCAGCCAATATGGAATATTACGCTCAAATCGTGGAAGAGAAATCGATGCTTCGCCGCTTGATTCGAACGGCTACCAATATTGTCTCTGATGGCTACGCCAGCTCTGACGATGTTGGCATCCTGCTCAGCGATGCCGAGAAGCAAATTATGGAGATTGCGAATCGGCGCAGCAGCAGCGGATTTATATCGATCCGGGACGTTCTGATGGAAGTATTTGAGAAGGTCGAGTTTTTGTACACGAATAAAGGTGGCACATCTGGGATCCCTTCGGGGTTTGTTGATCTGGACAGGATGACAGCTGGGTTTCAGCGAAGCGATCTTATTATTGTCGCTGCCCGACCATCCGTCGGAAAGACTGCCTTTGCATTGAATGTGGCGCAGAATGTCGGGGTACGAGCAAGAGAAACCGTTGCTATATTCAGTCTGGAGATGTCAGCAGCACAGCTGGTACAGCGTATTATATGCGCGGAGGCGAATGTCGACGCAACCAGAATGCGGACAGGCAGCCTGGAAGGCGACGATTGGGAAAAGCTGACGATGGCGATTGGCGCCTTGTCAGAGGCGGAAATCTACATTGACGATACGCCAGGCGTAACGGTTGCGGATATTCGCTCCAAATGCCGACGTTTGAAAAAAGAACGCGGTCTGGGCATGATTCTCATTGATTACTTGCAATTGATTCAAGGACGAGGCAAAGCAGGAGAGAATCGTCAGCAGGAAGTTTCCGAAATATCACGTACGCTCAAAATGATTGCCAGAGAGCTTGAGGTTCCGGTTATTGCACTATCGCAGCTAAGCCGGGGAGTAGAGCAGCGGCAGGACAAGCGTCCAATGATGTCTGACTTGCGGGAGTCCGGTTCGATTGAGCAGGATGCCGATATAGTTGCGTTCCTGTACCGCGATGACTACTACGATAAAGAGTCCGAGAAGAAGAACATCATTGAAATCATCATTGCCAAGCAGCGTAATGGTCCGGTAGGGACAGTCGAGCTGGCGTTTCTGAAGAACTTCAACAAGTTCGTCAACCTTGATCGTTCGCATCAGGACCCGTCACAAGTCTCCTAGTCTTTCTACAGATGAAAAAACCTGCCGATTGGATAGGAACATGCTTTACATACTGTTCCTTTATCCGTTCGGCAGGTTTTTGATTTCGTGCACCTTTATACGAAAAATCGTATAAAGTGGCAGGCAAACCTGTGTTTCAAACTTGTTGAACTAGATGAGCTTGGTACGCTAGTGATTTTTCACGATTTTATATTTCTACAGTTAAACCGTCGTAAGCAGTTAGAATGCCGTGCGGTTCGAAGATGTGCACCAGTTCCTCATGCAGCAGGTTTGCGTTATGAGAGAAGTGGGTTACGATGATAGGGCTAGTTTGTTTAATTAATTGTTCGGAGCGTAGTTTGGCGGTTGTCTCCAGTACAGCATCAACATTCATATGAGTTAGTCTGTAGCTGTGGTAGCCCATGGTGCATTCAAGTACGACGAGATCGAGCGGTGCAGCATGGTTGCTCAGCCACTCCCAGACTGAGGCTGGAAAGTCACCGCTATCATGTCCGTACAAAAGTGCTTTGCCATCTTTTTCAATGTAAAATATAAAGCAGGTTTCCAACGGATCATGGCTAGCTGGAAGTGGGACGATACTGGCAGTTTGCAGCTTGGTTCGAACAAAGGGCTGCAGGCGATTTAGCTGAAATTTATTTTGCAAGCCACCGTTTATAGCCAGCATCTGCATACATTTGGACATGACAAGATCATTTCCGTATAGCTGTATCGTATGGTCAAGCGATTGTCCATACCCAGGCAACCGGGCAGCCAAATCTTCTGCATAGAGATGATCAGAGTGAGAGTGAGTGAAGATCAAATCTTTGACCTGCTCATAATCAAGTCCAAACCGATGCATATGGTGCAAAGAGTCTGGCGGAAAATCAATTTTCAGCTCATCGTCAATCATAGCTGAAGTACGCGAGCGTATATTATAGCCGCCTAATCGTGTTGCTTTTTTGCAAAGATCACAAGCACAGAATAAAGCAGGAATACCTTCAAAAGCAGCGGTCCCCAAAAATTGCAGTTTCAATATCCACTCACCTCCCATCGTAAATTATAGTTTTAAAATAAATGCATACAGAAAACTTCAAATAAAGTTATTCATGCACTGCTAAGTTTACCCTTTTACAGCTGAGCTGACGGT
>JBEBPB010000032.1:0-57314 GCA_040396195.1 Paenibacillus nanensis | reverse complement strand
AGCTGTTGGGTGAGCTGTTGGGTGAGCTGTTGGGTGAGCTGTTGGGTGAGCTGTTAGGTGAGCTGTTGAGTATTTGCTACTTATCTCAACTTCCTCACTCCTTTAACAATTGTCAATAAAATCTCCTAGCTAACTTCCTTGTTCATTCCTTGTTCAGTGGTCAGCCTTGGCTTGATAGTTATGATATCTCACAATGCATGACTGTTTATACGATTTATCGTACAAAATCGCTCCGCGTGACCCATATCCGAGGCGTTTTATACGATTTATCGTACAAAATCGCTCCGCGTGACCCATATCCGAGGCGTTTTATACGATTTATCGTACAAAATCTCTCTGCATGATCCATATCCGAGGCGTTTTATACGATTTATCGTACAAAATCGCTCTGCGTGACCCATATCCGAGGCGTTTTATACGATTTATCGTATAAAATCGCTCTGCATGATCCATATCCGAGGCATTTTATACGATTTATCGTACAAAATCGCTCCGTGAAGCCGATATCCGGGGCGTTTTATACGAATAACCGTATAAAAACGCGTACCTCTCCCCCAGCCGCGTGAGGGCACAATCAAATACGCATTGCACTGATCGTCTTAATCGTCTTGATCGTCTGAATCGTCTTAATCGTCTTATGCTTACTTCTTGCTAGTAATCCTGAAGACATGGATCGAGCATATTCTGCCCGTTACAGTTGACCCATGAATCGCTGGTTGACGAATTGACTATAGCAATTCTGTTCGGAACGAATGAATCGATTAAAGCAATAACCAAGTAGAAAATCTACAGAATGACGACTAGATATGATCGCTTAACTTCCAATCTTTTTGGTATAATTACTGAACTAATTGGAATCATCCATCGCCCCGCTTGCTTGAACAAATTCACTTCATTCATCCAAATGAAAACAGTAGCCCCTATGAGACGTCCATCCTTTGGTTTTAATCATTCAAAATACTTTTCTAATTTTCAGATATATATGGTGGAGCGGTTTAATGCAACGCTAGTGAACGTCCTGCATTTGCGAAAATGTACAGCTAAAATGTAAATGTGTTCATTCTCAAACCATTACAACTTTGTTAGAGTGAATATTGAAAATAATTATCAATATCATTCACAGACAAAATACTGGGGGAACTGAGCATGCAAACAATTCGGAAAGCAGCGGCAGCGATTATCGTTGTCGTATTATTTTTAACGGGATGCACCACTTCTGAGACAAGCAATCAGGTTTCAGAAATACAACAGACAGGTACAGAGAATGTTTGGCCTCGTACATACGTCGATTCTTTAGGTTATGAGGTTGTGCTGGACAAGGAGCCGAAGCGTATCGTAACCCTAATGCATGTACTCTATCCAGATATCCTGCTTTCACTTGATGTTGAACCGATTGGTGTTGCAGGTGCTGATACGATGTTTAATCAATGGGAAGCGTACTCGCGATATACGAAAGACAAGGGGATAGCGGATATCGGCAGTTATGAAAGTCCAAATCTAGAAAAGATCTACGAGTTGGAGCCTGATTTGATTATTGCGGCATCGGAATATCATGAACAAGCTTATGATCAGTTGCGCGCTATTGCTCCAGTGGTGTACGTAGACTATATGAAGACAGGAAGCGACCGGGACGAAGGGGTTCGGGAATTTGCAAAAATTTTGGGGAAAGAAGCAGAAGGTGCAGCTGTCATTAATAAGTTGAATCAAAAGATTGCCATTACCCGTGAAGAATTGAAAGGATTGGTTGGAGAGGATAAAACGGTTGTTTTCAGCACCGCCAATAGCAATGGAGGCTTTTGGCTCTATAACAAAAACATCACTCCTACCAGTCAATCGGGCCTTGGACTTCAGGTTCCTCAAAAATACCCGGATGGAGAAGAACTTGTAACACTGGAAGGTATGGCACTGCTTAACCCGGACTATCTCTTTATCTTCACAGACAATAGCACTGACACTTCTTCTGATGAAGCACTTAAAGAATATACAACAAGCAAGGTTTGGAACAACATTAGTGCCGTAAAAAATAATCATGTATTTATTGTAGACCGCTCCTGGTTTGCACGCGAAGCACCTGTTGCTACGGATTATGGAATTGACGCCCTTTTAGAAATTTTCAAGAAAACAAAACTATAGGCTTTGAAAACATCTCTCAACCTCCCTGCAATATTTCTAACGGAATATGCAGGAGGTTATTAGATGGTGCAAGCTTCACAACCTTTTATGGCATGTTAGCGATTTATTTTCTTGTTTGTACTTTGCCTTTGCACAATTGAATAATCGAGCATAGTTTGCTCGAACGGGTAGTAATCTTCTTCTTTTTGTTTTATTCGTTTAATTAATAGCTTTGCTGCTAATTGACCAGCTTCATCCGCCGGCATACGCATGGATGTAATGCTCGGAACACCCATCTCCGCATATAAATCATCAAATCCCGCCACCGCAACATCTTCTGGTATTCGGTATCCCATATCTTTTAGTGCATGCAGCATACCAAGCGCAAATGAATCGTTAGCTCCGATTACTGCGGTTGGTGCGTTTGCCTGAGGCCATTGCTTACGAATCATTTCATAAGCCATCTGTACCTCATGTCCAAATGTTTTAGAATAACGCTCATTCTCCAGTATAGTAAGCGGCTCATAGCCCGCTGCTTCCATTGCTTCAATATAGCCTAACATCCGTTCTTGGGTCGATCTATAGCTTTGCAGAGAAGGGGAGTAGGTCAAATAAGCTATCCGCCTATGTCCAAGTGAAAGCAGGTGCTGAGTTAATTCTTTGCCTGCTTTGCGATGATTAAATTGAATTTGATCTGCAATATCTAATTGCAAACCGTGCTCTACAGTATTAAATACGATATCATCATCAATAAACTCTGAAAAATATTGTGGCGATACCTTAACGGTCGCATTAGATACAAATGAAATTCCCGACACCCGCTGTAATCGTAATATATTAAGCTGACTAATATCGTTAGCTTGTCCTTCTTCTGTATTTTCAAGGTTACATAAAATAACCCCGTAATTGTTGCGCCTTGCTTCTTTTTGAAATTGCTTAACAACAGGTCCGAATAACCCACGTGATAAGTCTGTAACAACAAGACCTAAAATTTGATTCTTTCGTGTCATTAAACCGCTGGCAAATACATCTTTTTGATAACCAAGTTCCTCTGCCTTCTCTAATACGATCTTACGAGTCTTCTCTGCTAATCCTGGCTGACCATTCAATGCTTTGGATACTGTAGTGCGATCCAATTGCAACTCGTCTGCAATATCTTTCATTGTGATTCGCTTGAAGACCTTCGCCTTCGTTTTGTTGTAAGGCATAATTGTTACCTCTTCTATTTATAATTTAGAAAAAAGAGCGGTAGCTATTCTCTTACCGCTCTTTAACTACTACTTCGTTACGAGCTTTATATCATCCCAGTTTGTTTCTACTTGTAAGTTAGTTACTGGATTCTGCTCATATAGTTGAAGCTTCAGCACAGCGTTCTCTTTCCCAGCCAAGTATGGTGTAATGTTAACGGATACTTTAGACCAGCCAACTCCATCGCTGGCAACATCCTTTTCCCATACTTTCACATTATCAATATAAGCCTGCATTTTATGATAATTCGGCATAGAACCTGTACTTCTCGTATCCTTTTGCATAAACTCAAGATAGGTTGCTCCAACATTCGGTACGTTGTTCAGGTCAAATACCATCGCTACGTAATCTCCCGCTTTCGTTGGGAAATTTTCCTTCACATACATTGACATACCTAACGAACCTGAATATTTGGCTGTATTGATTCTCCAATCCAAAGCACCGCTGTTGCTCACTAATTTCATATGGTAGTCTTGCTCTTCGAAATTATAGTTATGGAACGATATTCCTGATCCTGTGCTACGTATAAGATCGACGTTAACAGCTATTGGAGTATTACTCACTGCTGTTAGTGCTTTTACTCTAAACTCAACTTTTACTGATGATTTACCTGTAACAAGAGATGTTATATCAACCGTTTGGCTTTCCCACGCTACACCATCACTCGCTACATCTTTTTGCCATGCTACAACATTATCAACCAGCAATTGCTTCACATATTTTCCAGCAGATCCTGTATAGTTGTCTTTGTGAGAAAACGTGACCGAGTAATGCAAGCTTGGTGTAATATCAAACAATGTTTGCGCTACTCCGCCATAGCTATTGGCTGGTACTGTCGAATGGTTAGGCACACTTATTTTCCAGCTGTTGCGTCCAGATGCCGCTTGTGTCTTATCCAGCCCACTCCCCCAGTTGCTATGGGTAGATGTGCCGCCCCAATAGTAAGCCTCGATATCGCCACTACCTAATGTACGGTAAATTTGCACATCATCAAACCATACATTAGCATGCAAACTAGTTACGCCTTTTTGCTCATATAAACGCAACTTAATTGTCGTAGAGTTTTTATTCTCCACCAGATCGGTCACATTCACTCGAATTGTTCGCCAGTCTGTTCCATCAGCTGCAACATCCTCGCTCCATACCACTTTATCATTAACTAATACCTGCTTCATATGATAGCCGGCAGTAGCTCCTGCATAGCTGTCCTTCACACGGAATTGCAGTGTATATGATGGACCCTTGGGCGTTTTATAAACGGTTTGCTGCGAAATTTGTGCATATTGTCCTGCCGTTGTTGGAGTTGCCGTAGGTAATGACAATAAATATGACGAAGAACCGGTATATGCTGTACCTGTATCTACTTGACCACTAAATACAAATGAATTTGATTCATACGCCCAGTTTGATGTTCCTTGCTCAAAGCTTTCATTTTGCAAAGCATGATAGACGTCAACTGTCCAAGTCCGTGTATTAATGTTGCCAACATTATCGACAACAACAACCTTCAAGTTATGGGTACCTTCCTGGATGGTTGATGTATCCCAATAACCATTAGCTCCTCCCATTCGATATGGAGCAGTTGTTCTAACATCTGTTAGTGCATCATTAACGTAGAATTCCACTCTTGCTACGCCTGCACTGGATGTTGTCTGGATTTCTACTGGTGTTCTACCGCTAACAACACTTAAGTTATGAGGGGTTACTGCATTAATTTGCGGCACGCTCGGTGTGTAAGTACCTTTTAGAAATTGATACACATAGTCATATAATTTACTATACGCCAAATTTGAGCTATTACGCAACTGAGCGAACATCTCGACTTCTTGATACGTACCTGTGACAGCATGATTCATATATCCATACGTGTAGCCATCATCAAGATATTTCATAAATGCCCAGTAACGACCCGGATCTGTAAATAGTTTGCCGTCAATTTCTAACTCTACGCCCATCTTCTTTTTAGATGCATAGCTAGCTGTACTCATAACTCGCGTATCTTCATCTAATATACGACGATTGAAGTATAGATTAGGCTGTTGAATAGCAAAATCAAATCCATAGGATTGCCACTTTTCAGCCGATGGGCTTTTCCAATAAGGAATCCATGAGAACGTATAGTTTCCTGGTTTGGAGTGAATGTAATTGGCTGCAGTTTTAACCGTATCTATCAGATCTCCTTCGATTCTTTCGATCGTCCAGTAAAAGCCTGCCAGCTCCAGATTTTCAAATCCGGCAGCATTATAACGACTTATCGCTTCGTCAACAAACCATCTTACTACTTTGTTACGACCTGCTGCTGTTGATAAATTTTCAGTAATTCCATCTCCATCAACATCACCAAAATTAAGTTTTTCCGGGTTTGGATAGGGGATACCAATGACCACTTTCTTTTTATGAGTTGGATCACCAAGCTCTGTTTTCAGCTCTCCAACTGCTTGATTCAGCGCCACAATTTCACCATTTGTATGGTTAAACCAACGATCCAATAGCCATTGCCACTCTGCTTTTCCAGCTGGTTCGAATTGATTATTTGTCTCAACAAATGATACTTGCAAGGATTGCTTTAACGCTAGAAATAAGAATGTGTCGTACATCCAATCATCAGGAAAGTCATCCGCAGTATTGCCATATGTGCCATTAGCATTATAATGAGCCGCATATGGTTTAAGCGCCTCTTTCGACCAAATATTCGCATTGTGATTACCATAAATCAAAATCATATGATGCACATCGCCAGTTTCTGGACCTGGCTGCATATAGCCTTCAAAGGCATCTGCCGTATTATTAGCCGAGAAGCCAACCATAACAAACAATAACATGACACCAATTGCTATTCGCCATATAAAACTTCTTCCCAATCGTTTTTCGATCACCAAAGATCTCCCACCTATCCTTTTATTCCTGAAATAGCAATACCTTCAATAAAGTACTTTTGCAATAACGCAAACATTAATAATATTGGTAATGTTGCTAATACAGAAGCTGCCATTAACAGCGGATAATTCGTCTTATATTCCCCTTGGAAAGATGCAATTCCAATAGATAGCAAACGCATGCTTTCTGTTGTAGTGACAACGAGCGGCCACAAAAAGTCATTCCAAGATGCTAATACGGTAAAGATAACAAGAGATACCATCGCAGGAATAGATAGCGGAATAAATATCATCCAATAAATGCGATAAACACTGCACCCATCTATTTTTGCTGCTTCTTCTAATTCCTTAGGAATAGTCATAAAAAATTGTCGCAATAAAAATGTTCCGAATGCACTAAAAACTCCTGGTACAATAATAGCTGCGTAAGTATTAATCCACCCAAGCTCACGCATTAATATAAACTTGGGAACTAATACAACTTGAGATGGTACCATCAGCACCGAAAGCACGATTAAAAACAAAAGGTTTTTAAATGGAAAATCTAAGCGAGCAAAAGCGTACGCTGCTAATGAACAAAACAGCAACTGACCTAACGTTTTCCCTACTGTAACAACTATTGTATTCCAATAATAAGTAGAGAAACTCATACTTTTAAAGACATCAATATAGTTTTGCCATTGCAATGCTTCCGGCCAAACAACAGGCGGTACTTGAATCGATTCGACGAATGTTTTAAATGAGGTAATAATCATCCATACAAACGGTGTCGCTACAAAGAGAACCCCTGCTAAAAGAATAAAGTGAACCATTGCCTTGCGACTAGGTGCAACGATCATACCAACCGTACCTCCTTTCCTTAGAACGCCAAGACATACGCTGCTGGATAGCAATAAGATCATTTTTATTGATAATATACCCATTTTTTCTGCCCTACCATCTGAACGATTGTAATAATCATAATAATGAGGAACAGTATCCAAGCTTGTGCGGATGCATAGCCCATCTTCGTAAATACAAATGCATTTTCCCAAACACTGTATACAATAGTTCGTGACGATTCGATAATACTGGAATCACGTGCCATCATAAACACTAAGTCGAATACTTGCAGCGTGCCAATTAACGATGTAATTAATACGAAAAACAAGTTAGGTGTTAAAAGTGGCAATGTTACGTTAATAAATTTCCGCCATGCACTGGCACCATCCAACTCTGCCGCTTCATAATAAGTAGTCGAAATGGATTGAAGACCTGCAAGTAAAATAACAGTATAGTTACCAAATACACTCCAAATACCAACCAATGATATGGACAGCATAATAAATCGTTCATCAAGCAGCCACATTGGTGTTGGCAATGACAACCATCCGAGTACCATATTGATCAAACCGAATTCACTATGGTACAACCAGCGCCATACCATCGCTACTGCAACTGGCATACTGACAACTGGCAAGAAATAGATCATCCGATAGATCGATACTCCCCGAATCTTCTGATTTAACATAACAGCAACAAAGATTGCCAAGCATATCGCTACAGGTACAACAACTATCGTATATACGAATGTATTTTTTAAAGAACGAATAAAGCGATCATCTTTCCACAGATCTACAAAGTTAGCAAAGTTGTTCCACTGCATTTCTGTAAAGCCATTCCAGTCGGTTAAAGATATATATAAGGAAGCAAAAGCTGGAGCGAGATAAAACGTAAATAGACCAAGAACGAGCGGGGCAATTAATATATACCCCGCCCTTGCCTCCTTACGACTCAGCTTCGACTGACGCTTCCTTCTCCCCTTAATCTTAAGCGGTTCCAATATGGTCAGCCTCCTGTCCAGGCAAGTTCCGTTATTCCTCCGTTGCCAGTATTTCGTTCATTTTTTCAGCTAGCTGCTTCAGACCTTCTGCCGGATCTAGCTTTTGCATAAATATTTGTTCCATAATCGTATTTTGCTCTGCATTCCAATCTGCTGTCTTTTGTGAAATTGGGAATGGAACACCAATATCATACGTTCTTAGAATTGCGCTCTTATCTAAATTCGGGTGAACATCTGTCCAAATATCATCTACGCCTTTGTATGCCGGGTTACCAGCTCCCACTTTCGCGTATTCCTTCGCACTTTCTTCACCAGTCATATACTTCATAAACTCCCAGGCCGCTGACTCATTTTTCGCCTTCTCGTTCATTACCCAGGCAATACCATGTACTACTGCCGCTTCTTGCTTGCCTGCTGGTAGTTCTACAATTCCCAATTGATCGCCAATAGCTTCATAGAATGGCTTCGTGTTAGGGCTAACTGCCGGAAACATAGCCAGACGATTCGATGCGAACAACTCTGTTGCCGGCGTTTCAATTTGTTGGGCAGCGTTTGGAGTTGATTTATCTACATACATCATGTCTAGCATAAATTGAATAGCTTCAAGTGCTTCCGGGCTATCGAATCCAGATTTTTTCTTATCGTCGCTAATTACCTTGCCGCCTGCTTGTGCGATTAGATTGTAGTAACCGATATGACCGCCAGTTGGAGCAATGTAACCGAATATACCTTTGGACTCATCCGTTAGTTTGAGTGCGCTTTCGCGAAGCTCTTTCCAAGTCCAATCTGAAGTTGGGTAATCTACACCTGCATCATCAAAAATTTTCTTATTGTAATATAGTGCAACTGCATCGGAGAAATATGGCATACCGTATAGTTTGTTGTTTACAGAGTACAAATCTACTACCAAATCGTTGTAATCTGATTTTTGAACGTTATCCCGTGCTACCAGACCTTCAAGATCTTTAATTTGACCAAGTGTTGCATACTTATGAACATTCGAGCCGTTCATCCAGAATACATCCGGTCCACTGCCGCCTGCCAAGCTTGTTTGCAACATGGTCCAGTAATCTTTCCATGGTGTAATGTTTGCAGTTACTTTCAAATCAGGATTTACTTTCGTAAACTCACCAATCAAATAATCAATTTGATCTTTAAATGATGCATCCCAGTAAGCAATTGACAATTCGCCTGATAATTCCTCGCTTTCTTTTTCAGCCGCCCCATCTTTGTCTTCTTCATTTGTTGCTGCTGGAGTTTCAACTGCATTGTTCAACGGTTTCTCTGCATCTTTAGAATCATTCCCTTTGTCGCTGGAACAACCAATCAAAGCAAGTGCAAATACTAATACCAAGACTACCGCTACAACAAAATTTTTTTTCACAACAACGCCCTCCTTATATTTGAAAACATTAATTATATCACTCGAGTGATATAATATGTAAACGTTTTCTCACTCGAGTGATTTTATTATAGCTGTTCACTTTGTATTCGGCAATACCCTTTTTCAATAATGAGAAAAAATGCAAAAATTTGAATATAAAGTGCAAGTTAAAACAGAACTAGGATGCTTTAATCTATCAAGCCCCTTATACAGTATGCGGGTGTTTATATAGGCGGGGTTAGGCAGAACTCTTTTTCGAATCAAACATACTATGGGATAAACGACCAATTAGGTAAAGTGACCAGTAAGTGAAGTTTGAAATCTAAAGTAGCGGATCAGTTTCTCATTGTTGATGAAGTGTTGCCGATATCACTTGAAGTGACACTAATTATACAAAAAACTTATTCATGGCCAAACGGTTTCATTTCGTTTTATACCTTGAGAGATGCGAAAGGAATGGAAATAAATATGAGTAAAAATAATAGCAACAGTAATAGCAATTCTGTAGTCGAAGAAGCCCGAATGACATTTATAGGACGGCTATTCACCTTAGGCGGATCAGTTCTTTTCTTTATAGGTTCTCTTATTGTCGCTATACTGGGATATCAATCGTATATACAGGCTCTTGATCCAAAAGCAAAATAAACAATGGTACCAAAGTTTATTTCTAACCTATCCAATCACACTGAACGATAAGTGGTGGAAAATAAGAACGTATTTAATACTTTGAAGCAATAATCAATTGTGCTATCGACTATAGGAAACTGGCTATATAAGAAATCCTAAAAAATAAGCATGAACGCGTAAAAGGCCGTTCATGCTTATTAAGCTATCTATAATGCAATTTGGTAAATCTATTAAAAGAAGACCGCTAGATTAACTCATTTTTTTCTCTTCCCTATAAGCGGCAGTCCATTCACGCCTACAATTACTCCTGCAAAAGTTGACAAAATAAATTTACACGTGTTAATATTTTTACATAAGTTAATTTATATTGAAGGTGGTATTCTGTGATTCTTTCGAATATTCCCTTGCGGGAATTAAAAAAAGCTCGAAACAAAGTAGCTTTATATGAAGCTACTCTCTCACTGATAGGAGAGAAGATGTTCAACGAAATAATGCTCAACGATATTTGTCGGAAAGCGGAAGTTTCGCGGGTTACCTTTTTCAAATATTTTCAAAGAAAGGAGGATCTACTCGTTTATTTTATGCGTGTCTGGTTAACCGAACGTATAATTGAGATTGAAGATGAGGGTATGAGCGGGTTCTCATCCGTCAGACATCTGATGGGGAAAGTAGCTGAGCAGAATAGGGAAACGCCAGGATTAATGCCGAGTTTGATATCTTTTTTAGCAGAAATGAAAATGCATCCTTGTATGCCTGAGATGAGTGAAGCAGAGATTCTATTGCTATTTCCTAATTATCAAGTAATTGGAGCCCAGTCCCCCAACATGTTCGACCTATTTCATCGGTGTATGACTGAGGCGAAAATAAACGGGACTCTAAGAATCGACGTTACGCTTGAAATGGCAGTTCAGGTTCTATTTACAGTGTTTTACGGAGCATTTTTGACTGCGCAATTGTATAATTCCTCTGAAACTAACAGTTTTTACGAAGCCCATCTTCTTTTGATTGAAAATAGCTAGAGGAGCGATGTGAGTATGAGTAAAGTTATACCCGGCCGATATACGGCACAAATAGATGGATCTTTCGTTGTATTTATCATCGGCATGCGGATCAATAAATTATGGGCTGTACACAAATGGCTGCCCGCATTTATGGCAATGAATCCAATGATCCAAGAGTTGTACCGTAACCGAGATTTAGGTTTTCTAGATTGCAGCATTCATTTATCATGGCGAGGAGTATCTCTCATCCAATACTGGAAATCCTTCGAACATCTGGAACATTACGCACAAAAAGGAGTGATCCATTTAGCGGCATGGAAAGATTTTAACCAAAAGGTTGGAACGAGTGGTGTCGTTGGAATTTACCATGAAACGTACCTTGTCCCTGAAAAACAATACGAGTGCATCTATAATAACATGCCTGTTTTCGGCCTTGCAAAGGCAGGAAGTCATGTCCCTGCTATCGGAAAACGCGAAACGGCAAACAGGAGGCTTGGTCGTAACGGAGATCCCATCGTTCCTACGCCACCTAACCCGCAAGACTAAGAACATCTCAGAAAACCGTACCTTCGGTATTGTTGCATGCTTTAAATGGGATTTTGCAGCGCTGCCACTATTCATTGCTTTATAGCGTTTATTGCGATTACTTCAACTGTTTTTTACTTGCTAGCCCTTGCCTTATATGAACTCATTTCAGTATTGATATATCAATAACGTGCACACTTTGCTTACGCTACGAAAAAGCATCACTTATACAATAGTAAATAGCTGACCATCCACCCGCCAGCTTTCCGCCAGATGCTCCACCTCTACTTTAATAGCCAGACAATGTTCATCTGCCGGATTCCACTTCACGCCATTTCGATAGCTTTGCAACAAACTTCGTGAACCCAATACATTAAGCTGTTCATCCTTAAGCAGGAGATCTATTTTATCCTCAGAAATTCCTAAATGATGAGAGAGCACCCTATACACTTGATCGTTAATAAGGTGGTCATGTTTATGGTAAGCACAAATAATCCCATCAAGCATTGGTTTAATCATGCTGGCAATATTTAATGATCTGCGCGGCGTTCGAATCAATACATGTATTCCAAACTTCTCAGTTGATTGCTTAAAAGAGATCGAATGTTGTGCATTTTTTATATAATACCAAAAGAAAGCAGATGTTTGCTCCATACGACTTAGGTTTTCCCCCGTCCATTGGACAATCGTCTGCCGCGGCTTCCAACATTTAAAGGTTGGTTGCTGACTAAGTTCATAGTGATACAAGTGTGGAAGGTCTTCCCTTACAGCCTGATCTTGACTAGCAAATTTTCCTTCGATACAAATGCTTGGAGCTGAGAGATGACTAAATGCTCCTGAACCAACATTATAGAGCAACACATTCTCGATATCGCAAAAATGGGATTGTCTGGCTTGATAGCTGGCGTATAGTCCGTCATAGGGTTCAGGCTGCATATTTTTCAATGCCTCTCTCAGTTCTTGCTTCAGTTTCTTCTTCCATCCAGATGGTTCAAATGGGATGTATTCACAAGTCCACAGTTTAACTTCTTTACCCGTAGCATTTAAAAGGTACGCTTCCTTTTGGTTATTATCCATACGCTTACCTCCTCTTTTTGTATAACTAGTCTGAAAATGCCCTCCAATTTGTAATTGAAGGGCATTTCATCTGCTTCAAGCTCTCAGGCATCTTCCTCTGACACGCCCAAAGCCTTGTTTTTTTCTTTAAATATGCTGTTATGCGAGGATACTCGTGCCATTCCCCATGCTTTCGGATCGATATATTTCTTGGCATTGTTGACTGCCAGCACAGCATCTGTAAATGCCCCGGCGATCAAATGAACTTTGGTTGTATAGTCGGCTGTGTCCCCTGCGACAAAAATGCCAGGCAAATTCGACGACAGCTTCTCATCGACAGGAATATTCCATTCTCCCATCGTCATCCCCCACTCTTTGATCGAACCAAAGTCGCCGCGCAAGCCATGGTTGACGATCACCTCGTCTACCTCCAGACGCTCGGTCTCACTTTCCAGTTCTCCTTCTGCGTTCACCTGTGCGATCGACACTGCCTCAATCGCATCCCCGGCTAGATTGCCGAATAACTGAGAGAGCGCATAGGGAGTCCGGATCATAGCAGAAGATTCCTTCATCCGCTTCACATTTTTCTCGTGTCCGCCAAAATGCTCACGGCGATGCACAACAGTCACACTTGAAGCTATCGGTTCAAGCTCATTGGCCCAATCTACTGCCGAATCACCGCCACCAGAGATGAGCACTCGCTTATCTCTGAAACGCTCCAATTCTTGTACAGTATAATGCAAATTGGTTACTTCATAGCGATCAGCGCCCTCGATATCCAGCTTCGCCAGCTTCAACACCCCATAGCCAAGTGACAGAATAAGAGTACGGGTGTGATGACGCTCGCCGCTTTCTGCTGTAATAATCATCGTGCCATCCTCAAGTCGCTCCATATGGCTAATCTGCTGCCCCAATACAATTGTTGGGTCAAACGTCTTCGCTTGCTGAATCAATTGGCGAATTAGCTGCTCACAACGAATCGGTGTAACACCGCCGACATCCCAGATCATCTTCTCCGGATAGAGCAGCAAGCGTCCGCCCAATTCCTCCTTTGCTTCTATCAATTTCACCTTCATATCGCGCATGCCGCTGTAAAAGGCAGCGTATAATCCTGCAGGACCGCCGCCAATAATCGTTAAATCATAAAGTTCCAGGTTTGAATTCATTGTTTTTTCCTCTCTTTCTCCTGTCCGCTCCTGTCAACATACAAACTATGATGCCTGAACCGCATATAATCTGGCGTATAGTCCACCGCGCTGCAGTAATTCCTCATGTGTTCCCAGTTCGGCAACACCCGTTCCTTCCAGAACAACGATCAGATCCGCATGACGAATCGTAGACAGACGATGCGCAATAACCAATGTAGTACGATCTTTCGAAATTTCATCCAACGCTTGCTGAATTTCTTTCTCCGTCTTCGTATCCAGCGCAGAAGTCGCCTCATCCAAAATCAAGATCGGCGCGTTGCGAAGGATCGCCCGCGCGATAGAAATACGTTGCTTTTGTCCACCAGACAGACGAACACCACGCTCACCAATAACTGTCTCATATTCAAGCTCCATCTGTTCAATAAAATCATGAGCTTTGGCAGCCTTAGCAGCAGCAAGCACATCTTCACGGGTTGCATCCTTCCAGCCGTACGCAATATTATCGTACACTGTACCGTCGAACAAAAATGTATCCTGCAGCACCATCGAAATGTTATTGCGCAAACTATTCAGCGTCACATCACGAATATCAATCCCATCAATAGAAATAGAACCAGCTTGCGGATCGTAAAAACGGTTTACAAGACTCGCTAATGTCGTTTTCCCGACACCTGTTGTACCCACCAGCGCAACTGTACGGCCGGGCTCTATCGTCAAGTTCATATTTTCAAGTATTGGTGTACCGTCCTGATAGGAGAAATAGATATTGTCAAACGAAATCTTTCCCTTCACTTTAGGCAATTCGATTGCATGACGTTTCTCCTTCACATCTTCCTCTTCCTCTAATACTTCATATACCCTCCTAAGACCAGCTGATGCACGGCCCGCCATCTCTACTAGTCCAGAGAAGGACTTCACAGGACTGTAGAACATTCCCAAATAAGCAATAAATCCAACAATATCAGCTATGCTGGCTTCTCCACTGCCAATTAGCCTGCTGCCCACAATTACAACCAATACGGTACCTAGTGCTGTTACAAAAGCAAGCAGCGGCACAGACGTTTCATAAAATTTACTGGCGCGCATATACGTTTTCGTATGCTTCAAAGCCAGACGAGTGACATTGCCCTGCTCTTCCTCTTGACGATTAAATATTTGTATTTCCTTCATCCCAGACAAATTCTCTTGAACTTTTCCGGAAATTTCACCGCGTGCCTTCGAGTTTTCTCCCCATAAAGGTGATAGAAATTTGCTCTGCCATATTGTAATGGCAAGCAGAATAGGCACTGTAATCAAACTGATGAGCGCCAGCTTCACATTAATGGTCAACAGCAATATGCCGACACCAACAAATGTTAGTACGTTCACAACAAACTCTGGAATGACATGGGCGATAAAAATTTCTGCCTCCATCGCATCATTAACAACACGTCCGGTCAAATCCCCTGTTCTGTTGCGATTCAAATACCGCAAACTCATCTGCTGATACTTTCTATACAAGCGTGTGCGCAAATCGGCTACACAGTGCAGTGCCGTATAGTGGTTCATATATCCGGACAACGAGGAACCGATCGCTTGTATTGTGGTAGCTCCTAACAGGAGCATACCAATGGTCAGTGCCTCTGTGGCAAAATTAGAGCTGCCTTCAATAGCTAACTGAGTTAGGGATCGAAGCGCCCAAGGTAAATAAAAGCCTGCTATTGTAGCCATTGCCAGACCGATAAAGCCCAGGCAGTATGACAGCCAATATTTTCTTGCTCCCTTAAGAACACGCCAAGCTATTTTCATGTGACTACCGCCTCCTCATTTCTTCTAGCTGCTTGAATATTCCTTGCTTTTTCCTCTTTGCAGCTCTGCTCACGCAGCAACTGATATGTGACATATACGGGACGACCAGTGCGAGGCTCTTGCATTATATTAGCTTCAATTGCGAATACATCACGCAATGTTTCTACAGTCATTACTTGCTCAGGCGTTCCATGCTTCATGACTTGCCCGCTGCGCATTGCCACCATATAATCAGAAAATCGTGCAGCGAGATTCAAGTCATGCAGCACCATCACAATCGTCACCTGTTGATTGCGATTCAGTTCATAAAGCAGCTCCAGCACTTCAAGCTGATGTGCCAGATCCAAGTAGGTAGTCGGCTCATCGAGCAAAATCAAATCGGTCTGTTGAGCCAACGCCATTGCTATCCATACTCGTTGACGCTGACCTCCAGAAAGCGTGTCAACCTCGCGATGCTCAAAATCGGTGAGCTGCGTCACATTCAAAGCCCAAGCTACTATCTGCTTATCCTCACTGCTTAATTTACCAAAGCCGCGCTGATGGGGAAAACGCCCATAGGCGACCAGTTGCCCTACCGTCAAACCACTCGGGGCAGTAGGTGTTTGCGGCAAAATAGCCATTTGTTTTGCAACTTCCTTCGTTGATAGCTTGCGAATATCATCACCATTTAAATAAACGCTTCCCTTTTTCGTTTTCAGCAGTCGTCCTACAGCCTTAAGTACAGTCGATTTCCCGCAGCCATTCGGTCCGATAATCGACGTGATCTGACCTTTGGGAACCTGCAAATTCAGTTCTTTTACAATTAATGTCTCATCATAAGCAATATCAATTTGATTAGCTGTCAAGCAATGCATATTGACCTCCCCATCTTGTTCCAACTCCATTTTGCAACTGCCTCTAATTCGCTTTTGCTAGCAAATAAAGAAAATATGGTACGCTAATTACTGTAATCACAATTCCTGTAGGCACATCTCCGCCGAGACTGATGGTACGCGTAATCGTATCAGCCACCACCACAATTAAACCTCCTGCCAGACTAGCTGCTGGAATCAGTAGTTTATGATCAGGACCAACAAGTCTGCGCGCCATATGTGGAGCAATTAAACCAACAAAGAAAAAGCTACCGCCCAAAGCTACACTACCCGAGGAAAGTGCAACCGCAGCAAGCGACAATCCTAGAAATTCAGGCTTTACTGCTAGTCCCAAGCCTTCAGCTGTTTGATTGCCGAGATGAAGTGTATTAAGCATACGGGCTTTATAGAATATGTAAGCGAGTAAAATCAATATCCATGGCGCCAAAATAGAAATATATCGCCAGTCATCGCCCCATAGACTTCCTGCCAGCCAGCGCAGCATAAAATTCATTTGGTTCTCATCCAGCTTAAGCGTGAGAAAGGTAGTCAATGCACCATAGCCGCTTCCTAACGCTACCCCTGTCAAAATTAGGCCAATCGGAGAAATATTTCGCCCCCGGCGATATGAAAGCAAGAAAATCATTCCGGCTGCCAGTAAACCGCCCACAAATGCAAGCAGCGGCAATAAAACAAATGAGCTTGCACCTACAGAAGCGATATAAACGACAAAGAGCAAGACGAACAAGCCTGATCCCGAACTAATACCAAGGGTTCCCGGACTTGCCATATCGTTTCGAAGCAGGCTCTGCATCACTACGCCGGCTGCCCCCATACCAAGACCCACCAAGATAGCCAATACAATACGCGGTAAACGAAAATCAAATACGATCAAATTTTCCCGATCCGTACCATTTCCCAGCAGCACATTGAATACTTCCGTTGGCGAGAGATTCATTTTCCCAGAATTCACACTGATGACAGCAAATACAAAAATAAGTATCAAGAGCATCACATTGACGAAAATACCGCGTTTGACAGTAAACCGTTGCTTGTTCATTCAAACTCCCTCCTTTGTTTGCGTGCCAAAAAGAGAAAGTATGGTACACCAATAATCGAGAAGATAATACCTATTGGCGTTTCAAACGGCTTGTTGATCAGCCGCCCTGCCAGATCAGCAGACACCGTCAACAACGCCCCGTATACCGCAGCGGCAGGAATAATATAACGGTAATCGACACCGACCATATAACGCACGATATGCGGTGTAATGAGACCAATAAAGCCTACCGGCCCGACCACGACAACCGCAAGTCCTGTTAATACTAAAACAATAATCGTCGATAATCCTTTTACAAGTCCGCTGCGAATACCTAGTCCGCCCGCCACATCATCCCCTAGACTAAGCACAGTAACCGAAGGTGAGATTGCTATTGCAAGCAGCACACCGCCAACGAAAAACGGTGAAACAATAAGCAGTTCTCCCCACTTGGCTCCCGCGGTACTGCCTGCTGTCCAGAACGCAAGCGCGCGTCCCAAATTATAATTTATCGCCAGGTACTGACTGAGCGCGCCAAATAGCATAGAGATGGACAAGCCCGCAAGTACAAGGCGCTGAGGCGTCATTCCTCGTTTGCCGATTGAAGCAATAAAATAGGTCATTCCGGTTGCCAGCGCAGCGCCTAGACAAGCAAACAACATCATTTGTCCATAGGTATGTCCCGGCAAAAAAGCCAAGCAAAGCGCAATCGCAAAAGCCGCTCCCGAACTGATCCCCATCAGTCCAGAGTCGGCAAGCGGGTTACGCGTTGTCCCTTGCATAATTGCACCGCACACAGCCAGGCTGCATCCGACAATCAGATCCGCTATCGTGCGCGGAAATCGTAACGTCTGAATAATTTGATGATCGGTTTGCGTTGGATCAAAACGGAATATAGCCTCCCAAGCGGTAGCTAGTCGCATATCAGCAGCTCCAAAGCTAATTGATGCTGCCGACATAAGAACCGTTAAACCAAGCCCAATTACCATATATAAGGTAAAAGTCATCGTACTGCGACGTTTTTGTACAGGCTCGTTTGTCATACATTTTTCCCTTCGATCTTAGTTTATTCGTTTCCAATTGATACAAACTGCTCGTGATCGTAATCTCTCAATTTATCTAGCACAAACTATCTAGCATATCAAACAATTTATTGTCATTCACTGGCACGGAAAATTCAATAAATTGTTTGTTTTTAAAGTTGCATAAGTATACCGCCATCCCCATCTCTATCAGATTTGACCAAATCAACAAGTCCCTCTTTATTGTAAAATCAGTGAGAATCATTTTCAATATCTTAAATCATCCTGCTTGGTATCTTTATTTTCCAATCTTAATTGGATCTTAGATGATAAGAAGAACGTTCCTTGCCAAATATGTACATCTTTGATAATAGCCGTTCTGAGATTGATATTCAATATCAGAACGGCTATCATTTAAAAATCAGAAAATTTTTTTTGCTCTATTCAGCTATTTGTAACAATCGACTGACAATATAATCAATTAAAGCACTGGAGGTCATTACATCTGTGGACCAGGATAGCCCCTCATCCACTACTATAATCCGATTGTTCTGCACAGCAGGCAGCGATTTCCAAACAGCATGATCAGCATTGATGCTTAATTCTCCTAAAGAGATTAGAAAATCTCCTGCATAGGCTGACAGCAGCTCCAAAGAGATATTTCCCCAATAGCTGTCTGCGTCAATAATATCCTCTTGAACTTTTGATGGCGGTCCCATTTGAAACTCATTATAAACAAGCTCGCCAACCGCATGCTTTGATCCGGCAATAGCACTATCCTTGTCACTGAATAAGCCAATAGTAACCGTTGCATCTGAGAAACCCGCATTTTTGATGGCTAGCTTTGCATTCTCAATTTTTTGAGTATAATCCGTCAAAACTGCCTTTGCCTCTTCCTGCTTGTTCAAAATATCTCCAATAAAATTCAAACGCTCTTCAACAGTCATATCCCCATACGGCACATAAATAGTAGGGGCAATTTTGGATAATTCCTCGTAATTTTCTTCACCCCAAGCCAAAATGATCAGATCCGGCTCAAGTGCCATCACATCTTCCGGCTCCATTACAATTTTAATTGAGTCTGTAATCTCTTTGGCAAAGACAGCCTCTGTCCCGCTTCTTGCCGCTCTTGCCACGCCTAGAGGGGTGACCCCCAGAGCCACTACATCACCAACCAAATAATCAACGATTACACGTTGAGGGTTATTCGGTACTTCCACATCGCCTTTTACTGTTTTTATCATTCTTGTCTCTGCGACCGCTTCTGATTGTGTTGCCTGTTGGGTTTGCGCAGTCATTGTATTTGCCGTTCCACCGTTGCTTACTGGCGTTCCTGACGTACATGCCGACAGCAACAGCATCATACTCATTGCCGCCGCCAAAATCAGTTCTTTACTTCTTACTTGTCCAAACATGGTTGATTCCCCTTCTTTATATGAGTTGACTAGGCTTGCTAGTTCTTTCTCATTGTATTGAAGTTGAGAATCATTATCAATACCATCAACCTGCATGGATAGTGCGTTTATTTTCCGATAATCGCTTGGCGTCATCTTATAATACTTTTTAAACATCCGAAACAGATTTTTTTCATCGGCGAAGCCCGATCCAATTGCAATTTCTTTTATAGTTGCTTCTGTATATATCAAGTCGTGGCAGGCAGCTTCCAGCCTTCTTTGAATAAGGTACTCCTGCAGGCTCACTCCTTCCTTCCTTTTGAACAAACGCGTCAATTGGCCGCCGCTGATCTCAAACATATTAGCAATTTCCTGAAACATAATCGGCTCTCTATAATGATTATCAAGATATATTCGTGCCGAAAAGGCGGGGTCTGGATCAAGATGCCGAACCCTCCCGCTTTCAAAGTCTCTATAAGTCTCATGAATCAATAGATGCAAAAGATTTTTGGCTTCCAACTGATCTATCGCCTTGCCACTGTTCCAGCTATTTATCATTCGTTGAAACCAATCAAGCAGCAAAATCGGATTACTCGGCGTATATCCGTAATGTTGAATGAACGGATTAATTTTCTTCAGCAATGGCTGCAAATATTTTCTGGAAAATAAAGGTGTTGCAGCTTTGTAAAAAACCATAAAGGTCTTTACATATTCTCCTCTCGGTGAAATGCTCAGCAGACTTCCCTTCCCGCCGTGAACTAAACCAAAGCGCTCCATTCCAAAGGTACTTCCATTCAATTGAATTTCTGCTCCTCCTCCGCATATATAAAGAAGCATACTGCTTGGCATTCTATACTGCTCCAAAGGAGCGAGAGATCCTACCTTTTGAAAGCGTACATCTATTAATGTAATAATCGAATGCTTCCAAATATGTGCCATTGTATCAATCATCTCCGGGCTAAATGCTTGACTAGCTTCTCTATCTGCTTCCTCTGGCATCTATTTTCGCCCCCTTGTCTTTCTTTCCTATATATCATCCATTTATTGATTTTGATTATCAATATCATAATTAGTGAAGTAAGTATACCATTAATCCTTAATATTGAGGAGCAGATTACGAACATTAATCAAGTACTTAGACAACATTTGCGTTGCTCCGGAATCCATCTGTCTGCTCTGAAGTAAAAACAAGTATTAAAATAAAAAGCTGGATGCGAAACCTTTACGTTTTCGCGTCCAGCCTTTTCTATTTTATGGACTTATTAGACACTACCTTGGTTTGTTATATTGTAAAGACTTCCGTTTGATTTTGTTTAGTTGCAGTAATGAAGACATGGCTCGTATGATGTATAAGACCAATATAGCTGCCCAAGGACAGGAGCGTTCGCCGCGGGATGGATCGTCGGATTGCGCCAAATCGCTGTCTTTATCCTTCTACTCATGAAGCACCGTGTTAGCCATACCCTCTTGTTTTTTAATCTGGTATTGCTTTCATAATATCCGCTAATTTACGCTCATTGCTGATGAGGCCGGAATACTGCCAGATGCCAGACTCAACCCCAAACACCTGGTCTTGCCGGACTGCGGGCAATCTCATCCAAAGCGAATTTTTCTCCAGCTCCGAAATCAGATACCGTTCTGTCTTGATTACAAAAATATAATCCGCATCGAACTCACTCAATTTCTCCAGCGATAATGTGTTCCATTCTCCTTGCGCAGGCGTCAGAGGGTGTGGTCGCACTCCGAGTTCATCAAATAATAACTCACCGCCTTGTACATGTCCCATCGTATAAAATTCTTTATCCGATAACACAATGATAGCCGCCTCTTTCTCCCCGACCGTCTGCTGCAAATGCTCTTTCATCTGTTGTACCTTTTGATCATACACTACCAGTTTTTCTTCCGCCGTCTGTTTCTTTCCAAGCAGTTCAGCCAACTGAAGCAACGTCTCTCTCCAGCTCTTGTTTACGTTGTCAATCACAAAGGTCGGCGCGATTTTGGCATATTGTTCGTAAGCTCCCGCTTCTGCCATTCCCACACCTAAAATAATCAGATCGGGAGACAGTTCCAACAGTTTTTCCAAAGGAAGCCCGCCTCCGGTCGTATCGATAATCTCCACATCAGAAAGCTCCTCCTTCAAATAATTTTGCTCCAAGTTTCCGTATAAAATTTGAGCAACCGGTTTTTCGTCTAGTACAACAAGCGGATCTTCCAAATAAGGTGCAATAATACGCTTAGGCTCAACAGGCACAACGACCTGGTGGCCTGCATCATCGACAACCCTTTTTTCACTCGCTTTTTGATTGTCCGCAGCACTTCCCTCTGCCTCAGACGATTCAACGGATGCGTTGCTCCCTTTTTTGTCAATGTTACCGCCGGTGCAAGCATTTGCCAGCAATGCAAGCAAGAGCGTAAACACGATGATCATGGCCATAGAACGAATACGTTTCATACAGCTTGTCTCACTCCATTCAAAGTTGTTTATGGTTTCTCATTTCTAAAAACCTAAAAGAAAATGAGAGTCATTATCATTTAGAATGATATCAACCTTTTGTTTGACTGTACATAAACAATTCTGATTGGATGACATGGATGAATCTGATCGTAATCTTATAAACGACTCACGATCTGCTGGATCTGTGCTTCGGTCGAAGCTGGATCATATCCGTAAAACTGACCTCCGTCAAACTGGTAGACCCGACCATGCTGCACTGCGATCATCTCTTGCCATTGTTGGCTGCATTTAAGTAGTGAGGCCGTTCTTCGGCTCATCTGATCATCGTGAACGATCAGAAACACCAGATCCGCATGATATTCGGCAAGCTGCTCCTTGACGATACACTTATAGCCGGCTCCATCAAATACCTGTTCTCTAACAATTCTTGGCGGTAAAAAACCGATAGACCGGTACATAATATGCCCCGCTCTTCCATAGGTATCGCCATAAACCATTAGCTCGTCGGACCATACTTCCAGAATCAACAGCGTTTCATTGAGATCGAATTTCCGAGCTATTCTCTCTCTTGCCTCATCGATCGCGGCGTCGCAACGGTTCAACCAAGCTTGAGCTTTGCTGACTTCGTTCACCAGTTCGGCAACGATCATAAATTGCTCCCGCCAGTTCATCTCGCCAAGTGAAATGGATAACGTGGGGGCAATTTCGCGAAGCCTCTCCAGTTGCTCCGAATTGTATTGTTTATCGTGGCATACAATAACGTCCGGGCGGGGCTCGTCTTTCAGCAAAAAAATATTGCAATCGTCCCAATTAATCGGTTTGAAGCCTCCCTGCTGCAAAATATTGCGATAACGCCACTTCAGCCAAGGTGTAAGACTACCGATATAAGGTACGTGACCAACGGCAAGCAAACCTGCTGTATAATTGCTTCCCAGTGTAAATACCTTTTTTGTTTTTTTTCGATAAACTGTCGGTGCAGTTCCGACTACCTGCTTAAATTTGCGGCTAAAGTAAAACTCGTCCTTGTATCCGACATTTCTGGCAATCTCAAACAAGCTGTCACTGGAGGTCAGCAACTGTTCACTCGCTCTGGACATACGGATCTCCGCCACAAAGTCAACAAAGCTTTGGCCCGTTTTTTTCCTGAATAATCTGGAGAAATGATCGGGATGAACATCAACCATGGCTGCAACCTTGTCGCGTGTCAATTTGTCCGCATAGTGTTCCCGTACATAGGCGACGACTTCCTCCATTCGTACAAACTGCTCACTTCCGGAAAGCTTCTCATCGGTGATCATGTACAGCCATTCATAAAACAGGGACTGCACCTTGAAAAATCCATTTGAGACTTCTTCTCTAAGCGCGCTCGCGATTTCGCGAACAAGCCGGCATGCCTTAATTGGATCATTGAGCCCCAACTCACGAGTCCCCCAAAGATTAATGAGTTGGTGAACGCCATCTGCATCTCCCCCCGTCTTAACTGTTGTCGATAGTGGGACAAGATCAAACGAAATCCGGTAAATGCATACAGGCTCCATCGTTACCGATTGTATAACGACTTCCTCGCCTGGCTTGCACCAGTATAACTTCATCGGACCAAATGCAACTGAATCGTTGCCGATTCTAATGAAGCCATTGCCAGCTGTTATATAGATCAACGTAAAACGATCGGAGGTAACCGGCGACCGCAGTTCCCTCCAATTCGTTAAAATATCGAATCCTGTTAAATGATAACAAAACAAACTTATTTCCATCGGCCATCTCCATAAATGATAGATAAATGATTACCACCATTCTATTTGATAATGATTCTTATTGTCAAACGGATTTGGATTACCGCGAAACTAACGCCGTGAAGAATCACCTGTCGCAGCTCTGCCCATAGCTCGACGGTTGCCGAATTACCCGGCATCTCGTTTCATCACCAATGATTTTCGTAGCAAATAAAGGAAAAATGGGGCCCCGAGCAGCGTCGTAACAGCCCCGACCGGCAGGCTCGATATATGATGCTGCATGCCGGGCAGTGTTAGCGTCAGCGTAACACTTTGCCCTGCCCAATCTGCCATCGTCAGCAGCACAGCCGATAGCAGCGCGCTCGCTGGGAACAGAAACAGCGGATTTCTGCCGACAAGCCGAGCCGATATATGTGGACCGATCAGACCGACAAAGCCGATCGCTCCGACAGCTGCCACTGAAGCAGCTGTAAGCGCCGCAGCCACAAGCAGAAGCAGCAGCTTCGTCCGATTCACTTCTAACCCTAGTCCGGCAGCAGCCTCATCGCCGAGACGAAGCAAGGATGCTCGGCGTGCAAGAACAAGCGACAGAAGAAGCAACGATAACCCCCAGGGCCATAAGTGGTTCCAGTGGGTCCAGCCCCTGCCATTGAGCGATCCGAAATTCCACAGCAGAATAGATGCGAGTCCCTCCTGCTTGCGAAGCAGCAGCAGTGAGGTGACCGACTGCAGAATCGATGTCGTCACAACGCCGACTAGCGCAAGTCTCGTCCCATTGTTGTCCCACCTGCCGTTAAGCCAGTAAATAATAATAATCGCAGAGACGCCGCCAAGCAAGGAAATCCACGATATTCCGCCATCTGCGAACGCTGCCTGCGGCAAATAAAGCATTGCTAGCACAACAGACAGCACAGCTCCTGCGGATACTCCGACCAGGCCGGGCTCAATGAGTGGATTGCGCATAACCGTCTGCAGAATTGCCCCCGCCAGGCCCAGCATAGCTCCTGCCGCGATGGCAACCAGCACTCTCGGCAGCCGCAAGTTCCAAACGATCTGGCGATTTCCTTTGTTTTCAGTCAGATTTAAGAGTGATCTGACCACTTCATCTGTTGACAACATCGTCCTACCGAACGCAATATGCAGGACAACGATTAGAATAAAAATAGCCAATAGACATGCAATGACGCAGGCGAATTTTCTGCGGATCGCAAGCGATGTACCTCCTCGGACTCCATTCGAATGATCAGCCACGAATATCGCCTCCTCTTCGTCCAAGCAAATACAGCAGCAAGATAGACCCGCCAATCAGCGTCGTCCATACACCTACTGGAATTTCCATCGGCGCCAGAATCAGCCTGGCGATTCCATCAGCCACGGTTAGCAACACAGAGCCGCAGAGCGCGGAGACTGGAACGATAAGCCTGGCGTCCTGCGTCCGCAACGCAGCCCGCGTCAGATGGGGGGCAAGCAGCGATATATAGCCGATTGGTCCACATTGTGCTACTGTAATCCCGACCATCAGGGCGCATGCGACAAGCAAAGCAATCCGGGATCGCTCCACCTTCAGACCCAGCCCAGAGGCCGTCTCGTCGCCGAGCTGCAACAAATTAACTGATCGCGACAATAGCAACGCGACAGGCAACATAACAACAAACCATGGCACTATCCGCTCCACATGCTCCCAACTCCGATTCGCCAGCGAGCCAAGCAAGTAGGTATAAAGCAGAGTGACATCGTTGCTGGTTCCCATCACAATCAGCACAATAAGCAGTCCGTTCAGTATGGCGGATACAGACATCCCGATCAAAAGCATGCCCGTCGCCCCCTTGCTCCCCCTTGCCGCCAGTACAACTGCTATCCCTCCGGCAATTCCGCCGACAAGCGCCAGCAGCGGCTGCAGCCGGAACGGAACCGGCAGATGCAGCACGGTAACTGCGGCGACGGCGAACGATGCACCCGCCGATATACCAAGCAATTCCGGTCCAGCCAGACGATTGTTTAACGCGCCTTGCATCAGCGTGCCGGACGCTCCAAGCAGAGCGCCGACCAGAAGACCGAGAAAAAGACGCGGCAGCCTTATTTCACGAACAATGATTCGCTCCAGCTCCTCTCCGCCATTGGTGAACAGGATGGACAGAAGCGTCTTCCATTCCAGTACGGGTATCCCCTGCTTCAAGCTAATAATGGACACGCCCGCCAGCACACCCAGCAAGACGAAGACTGGGAGAATAATTTTTCTTCCGATCTTATTGATGCCAATTCGGTTAGGCATTATCCATTAAGCTCCCGAAACAGAGTCGGATATAAGATATCCAGCGATTCATCCAGCATAACGCCAAGTGAACGTGTTCCTCTTCCATCCCCCCAGATCGGAGAGCGCACTTCATGCACTTGCCCGTTCTGAACCGCCTTCAACTTGCTCCAGAGCGGCGATTCCGCAAGTTGCTCCGACACTGGCTTGGTGCCTGGAGCATACGAGTAGCTTTCGACAAAAATAACGTCCGGATCTTCCGCTAGCAGCTTCTCAAGCGAATAAGGAATGCTGCCTTCCTCGTAAGGATCATCTTCCGGCTTTTCCACCTTCCATGGATAATCGGAGATTTCCTTCATTATCGTGCCGCCTAGTCCGGTTGCCGTCACAACAGAAAAATTGACATCCGACCCGAAGATGATGAGTGCCTTTTTGTCCCTTGGTACCTTCTCTCCTGCAATCTTCAGCTTGTCCAGGAAACGTGCTTTCGCTGCAGCTGCCTCCTCCGCCTTGCCGGTTATCTGTCCGATCTTCTCCAGAAACTGGAGTGATTCGTTATAATGGTTCGGGTTGGCAAGGAACAACGGAGCAACCCCGTTCAGTCCTTCACGCAGCGTATCGTGAGCGCCCTTCAGACCAATCACAAGATCCGGAGCGGACGTTACCAGATCCTCCAGACTTGGCTCGAAGAAGCTCCCGCCGATAGAAGGGAACGCTTCCCCTTTGCTCCCGTAGAACTCCGGTGAGCTGGCGATGACGCGTACGCCGCTCTCCGCAATCGCGGACGGCTCCATTCCTAGCTCCGCCAACACATCCACGCACAACGAAACGATGCAAACCACTTTCTCAACCGGCTTGTCGATCACCATACTAGCGCCAGTGTCATCCGTAACAGTAACTGGCTGGAATGTCGTCTCCGTCCCACTCTCTTGCGCTGTGCTTTCTTCGGGAGCAAGCGCAACCGCGTCAGACGAAGAATTCCCTGCTGCCAAACCACCCTCATTGCCGGCGCTGTTGTCCGTCGTTTTTGCAGGGTCGCTGCATCCGGCTACCGTAATAATTACACTTAATAAAAAAATAAATACCAACTTTTTCATAATAACCTCCCACATTTATTCGTAATGGTTTCGATTATTAATCGTAATTCCTACGATTAATAATGTCAATCATAAAAATGAAATTTGACGATGAGAATTCTTACTACCAAGTCTGAAGATTAAAACAAACTCCGACAGTTCCCAATGCCAATCGTGTAGAGACTTTTTTCATCATCTACTTATCGCTGATGCCGAGCGCACAAAAAAAGTTGGACGGAAAAACACATGTTTTCCATCCAACTTTTTTGTTTTGTTAGTCTTTTTTGTTCGTCGCTTTGCAAGGAAGTAACGAGACGAATGCCCGCCATCATACGCTCTACCATCACATGTCAAGCAGATTGAATCATTCCATCTTTAATATTAATAATACGATTTCCGTATGCAGCAGATTCTAGGGAATGTGTAACTTGGATAATCGTTTTATTATTCTCTTTGTTAATTTTCTGGAATAACTCCATAATCTCTAGGCCGGTTTTGCTGTCCAGGTTACCAATCGGTTCATCCGCCAGAATAATTTCAGGATCGTTAATCAATGCTCTTGCTATTGCGGTTCTTTGTTGCTGACCGCCCGAAAGCTCTCTTGGCGTATAGTGCTTACGGTTCTCCAGCCCAACGATCGATAAGATTTTATTCATTTGCTGCCTATAGTCTCTTACCTTTTTTCCATCCAACAGAATCGGCATTAAAATGTTTTCTTCTACCGTCAAGTTCGGAATAAGGTTATAGAATTGAAATACAAATCCTATGTTTTTTCTTCTTAGCAAGCTTTCCTGTTTATCACTCATGTCTTCAAGACGCTTCTCCTCAATCAAAATGGTGCCAGCGCTTGGTTTATCCAAACCGCCCATTAAATAAAGCAGTGTGCTTTTGCCTGAACCGGATGGACCCATGATGGAGACGAAATCTCCTTTTTGAATATCAAAATTTATGTTTCGAAGGACGTCTACTTTCTCTTTCCCTACCGTAAAGTGTTTAACTAAGTTTGCAACTTCAATAATTGGCTTCATAGTCAACTCTCCTATTATTACTCGAATTTAATAGATTTAATAATGCTCATCTTGGACGACTTCATAATTGGACTAATCGACGAGCATACGGTAATGATTATCGCAGCAACAATATATAGGAAGACCTGATTAACTGGATATGCAATAAACACTGGAGGAATATATAGAGCTTTGTAGACATAAGGCAAAATGCTAACGAATAAAAAGCCGCCGAAACATCCTACCACACCGCCAATAATGCCGGATGTAAAAGATTCAATGCCGAGCATACCCCATAATTGAGATTTACTTAGCCCAATGGAACGCATCATTGCAATCATCATTTTACGCTCAATGAAGCTGATAATCAGATTGTTCACGATTCCGATTAGCCCGATGAGCATTGACAGCAGAGCAAAGGCTTGCAGTACCGTAAACATCATTTTATTACTGTCTGTGTAACCTTTCTCAATCTCTTTCGTCGTTAATACGAGCGGCTTGTTCATCAGCGGTGCAGTATCAAGGCGGTTGGCTAAGCTCTCGATATCGCCTGAAGCTTTTACATAAATGTTCGTGTAGTAATTGAACTTCCCGTCATTGCGCAAATTCTCTTCAGAAATTATTCCGATATTCCCCGTCGATAACAGCGTATCAAAGTTGGCAATAACTTGATAGGTGAAAGACCCCCCTGGCAGATGAAGTGTAATGTCATCCCCCTTACTAACACCTAATCTTTGCATGGCTGCCGTTCCCAGCACGATCTTCCTGCCTGAATGAAGCTGCGAATACACCTGCCCGCTATCTAGACCATCGAAATTCCAATAGGACAAATGTTTCGTCTTATCGGCACTGTCAATCATTTGGATTGTTCCTTTTCCTTCAACTTCAACGTTCATCACTTCATAATTGCCGTAAGCGTCTGCAACACCTTCGATATTAGCAATCTGCTTTAACGACTGTTCATCTACACCAGGAACTTTCATTTGAATATCATAGTTCGTAATCGTCTTATAAATTTCCGAGGTTGCAGAGAGTATACTTGTACTTGCCGATTGGATAAAGATTAAACTTGAGATGCCAATCGCCAGCAGTGAGATAGAATTCAAAATATTTTTATTGCCTTTTAAATTTTTGACGGCTATTACACCAATATTACCAAACAGAACACGATAGAGCTTTTCTGACATTATGCAAAACAGCTGCGTCACACCCGGAACAAGCAACGTTACAGCAATGCCAAGCAGAATTACACTGACCGCTACTACAGCTATAGAAAGTTGTCCGGTAACCATAAATGACGAGATAAAGCTTATTGCAATCATAATAATGCCGAACACGGCGTTAAATTTGATTTTCATCGGTTTTTGCTCAATTTGCTGCAGGACAACGGACTTGATGGATGCTCTTGAGCTTTTAATGATTGGTATAAGTGAGCTGAGTATGCACAAAAGCAGTGCGAAAAGGATCGCAGTGATGACGTCGGCTGCAGCGATTTTCAAGTTTATTCCGGATTCCCTCATAAAATCCGGCGTCGTCAGCCAAGAGATCGCATACAAGAATGCTATTCCAATAGCTGTTCCGAGCACTCCTCCAGTAACCCCATATAAAGTGCTTTCGACAAGTAAGATGGTATTCGCTTTTTTTCGAGTAATACCGATACTTCTAAGCGTTCCTATTAACGGCATTCTTTCGATTGCAACAACTTTAAAACAGGTGTATATAATGAAGATACTCATAAACGAAACAACGATCAGCATGATGTAAAGCGCTGTAGGAAGAGCTCCGATTTGACCTTGAAGATCCGCCTTTGAAATCGGTTCTTTCACGATATAGTCCGGGTATAGTGATTTCAGCGTATCAAGCACGAATTGTTCGTCTTGTATGTTATTCAATTTAATATGTAGCGAGCTTACTTTATTGTCCGATTTCAGAATAGATGCCATTGTAGATTTAGGAATTACCGCCGAGCCCGAAGCGGTCTCGTCTAAAAATATTCCAGTAGCATACGCAGCATTAGTAACTTTCAGCCGGTGCGATTCGCCGGCGATGTTAATCTCGAGGTTGTCGCCAACTGCCAGTCCTAAAGTATCTGCCATCTTGCGGCTTATTACAATCTGGTTTCCTTCGAAAGAAGCGGTATCAGCCTTCTCTAATGTGTAGGGGCTTATCGTGTTAAGATCAGTAAGATCGATGCCGTGAATCGTAAACCATTGCGTTTTTTTGTTCTCTTGAGTCACGTAACCTTGCGTAACGATTTCACCGATTTGATACGTAAGCAACTGATCTATCGAATTGTTGGATTTGGCTTCAAAAAAAGGCGCCGCACCATTCTCATCATTTTTCACGACCAGATCAGCATGCCCTACTGTGCTTTTTAGTTTATTTGTGTACATTTCCACGAGTGATGAAGATATCGAACTTGAAGCAAAAAATAACCCTGTAGAAATGACTATCGAGAAAATAACGAGGAACGTACGAAACTTTTTCTCCATAATCGACTTTACTAAACTTTTGACCACAATGTTCATAATTCATCCTCCGAATTAGACTTGTTGCTTTTGTACAAACCACCAGCCGCACAAGAAAAGAAGCACAGCAAGCATTCCTTCCAGCAGCGTACTCATGAATACAGAGGGATTATACAAAATGTAAGCAATCCCGTCTCCAATGGCATTTCGCAACGTCTCAATCGACATTGTAATAGATACAAATGCCGCAAAAACGCCCCACACAACAATACCCATCTTGTTCCAGACAGATGTGAACAGAAGATTCAACAATGAAATGGCGAGTATATACCCAAAAAATTGATAAACAAACATGCCAACAGCACCATAGCTGTCCCATTCAAAAATCGTTATCAAATTAAAATAAGATTTGATATGGATTAACCAATTATTTTCAACGTAATACCAAGCTGTGTTGACTAGTGAAAATATCACTGAATTAATAGCGTAGAATAATAAGATACCTCGATAGTAAACCGCTCTTGAGGCACCCATATGAACAAGCCGTCTAAACAATACAAGCGGAATGATTATTGCAATAATGGCAAGATAAACAACAATTATATTCCCATGGGATACTTCTACATTCTTATTAATTCCAGCCGATGCGAGCGAGATGTTGATCAGAAAGTGAATGACTTCAAGGCCAATAATTCCAAACAAAAACAATCTAGTTAATACGTAGCTTCCTCGGATAATACTAATGATTGTATTCAACAAGACCTCTCCCTTCTAAAAAATGAGCGAAAAATCGGTGCAGGGAGGAATGGTCTATTTCAATACCGAGGCTGCTCAGCTCACGCTTCTTCTCATCAGTAAATTGCTGATACAGCATAACGAGCTGTTTATTGCCCAGTTTCTCAGTGTGTATAATATAGCGGGGGTCAATCATCTGATCCAGCACCGTGGCATTGCCATAAAGAATATACGTTTTGTTCTTGAGATCCTCGACATTTTCGTTCAGCATCAATTTGCCTTTATCCAGAATCATAATATGCTCAAGCAGATTGGAAACCTCATCGATGAGATGAGTAGAAATTACAATTGTTCTTGGAAACGTATGATAGTCTTCGAGCAGCTGATTATAGTATCTTTCCCTCATCATGACATCAAGGCCATTAACAGGTTCATCGACAATTGTTATAGGCGCGCGGCTAGCAATGGATAAGGTGATACCGACCATTTTCTTCATTCCTTGTGATAGCTTGCTGTACTTGGCGTCAGGTTTTAATTGGAACACTTCGAGCAGTTTATTCGCTATTGACCAATCCCAAGATTGATGAAACGGAGCTGCTATTCGCAAAATTTCATGAATTGAAGCTCCTCGGAAGTAGCTAGGGGATTCTCTTAAATAACTGATCGCATGATGCAACTGTCCTGGAATAACCAACTGTCCATTGATGTATATCTCTCCGCTATCCGCGAATATGTGACCGCCAATTATGTTAAGCAAAGTGCTTTTACCGGCCCCATTCTTTCCCAGCAACCCATAAATTCTATTTGGTTCCAACCGGAGGCTAACGTGATTAAGAACCGTTTGATTCCTGTAACTCTTTGAAATGTTCGTGCATTCTAGTGTAAACTCCACTCTCACTACTCCTCTCTTGCCTGTTGTATCATTCGAATAACATCTTCCGGGCTTAGTTCCAAGACTTTAGCCTCCTCCAGCATTTTAACAATATACTTATCATGAAATGACTTTCTCCTCTTGCGCAGAATAATTGCCCTGGCATCTGATGTGATAAACATCCCGATGCCTCTCTTCTTGTAGAGAATGCCTTCACTGACAAGTATATTAATTCCTCTTACTGCAGTTGCCGGATTAATTTGAAATGACTTCGAGAGGAGTGTGGTAGACATCACCTGATCATCGACTTGGTATTCGCCAAGCAAAATATCTTTCTCGATCATTTCAGCGATCTGTTCGGATAGAAGCAGCTTCTCATTCAAAGGCATAGACATCAGCCTTTCTTAGTAAATCGATTAAACACCTTGAGGCTGTCGATTAGCTGTAAATAAGCAACTTAGCTACAAAATTCAATCGTCACTACAAACAAAAATGGACCCCCGACCGCTGTTGTGTTCAAGTTTTTAACTGAATTTCTCTTGCAAAGGCAAAAATTTGTTTGCATTGGCGGACGTTTTCGCTTCTCCAGTTCCATTTTTTGCTTTTCTTGAGCCGGCATTTTGTTTTACTCCAAGTTGTCAACAGCTAATCGACAGCCTCACCTTGTCGGTTAATCGTTCATGTAACTAAGCATACTTCATTCTTTCATAATTGTCAAAAAATACATTTATTTATATAACGTCCCAAACAAGGAGCGAATGTTTTGGTAATTCAATTAATTGTAATAAAAGTTATAAATAGAAAAGATATTTTCAGATTTTGCAATCTTTTATTCTATGAACTAAAAAATTGCTTTAGCCCTTTGATTCGATTAGCAATAATTCCAATAATCAGGAGCAAAGTGCTTGACACTGCAATTAAATATGACCACTCTTGAAATTCTATGGAAATGCCATACAACCATATACCGAACGGAACCGCAATTTGGATCGCCGTATTGACTACACCGAGTACTCCTGCCCGCAGATGGTCTGGAAGGTAGATCTGCATATAGGTAAGCATCGGGATATTAGTAGCAGCGTTAAAGAGACCCAGCAACCCCAAAATAATACAAAAAACGAGTGTTATCTGGTTTTTGTGATCGATTGGAATGATGGATAACTGCGGGAATATCCACAGAAAGTAAAGCACTGCTTGGACTTGCAGGAGAATGAATATTTTATTGATCATTACTTTATTAACAGCTTTAATGGATATAACTGCTGCGCCAATAATGAAACCGGCCGACCACACAGCCTGAATTAGCGCAAGCTGATTGGCAGATAGCTTTAACTCCTCATAAACAATATAAGGTAGCACGATAACGATAAACGGTGTAAGAATAAAGTTAATAATGACTACAAAGAACAGGAGCAGCTTTATCACCCGGCGATTGTGCAGAAATGCATACACTTCTTTAAGGCTTTCTTTATAACTCTTAGGCTCTGCCTTTGTAGAGTTGCTTCGGAATTCCATAAAAGATTGCAAAAAGGCGGCAGTCAAAAATGCTATAACTTCAATTGCTATAATCCAGCCTAACCCAACTGCCTTATACAGCAGCGCACCGACAATTGGTCCTATAATATTAAGAAGTGCTCCCAAACCTTGATAACTTGAATTTAACTTTGTAACATCATCCTTCTCAACCAGATTAGGGATTGAGGCGTTTAAGGTAAGCGAGAATAAAGTCTGTAGTATGCTTAACAAAACCGAAATAACGATAATGATGCCAAGACTGGATGAGATAAAATTAAAAGCAAGCAGAAAAAGCCCCATAATGACTGCGCCGCTAATTTCGCACAAGATAAGCAACTTCTTTTTATTTGCCTTATCGACCAGCACGCCAGCAAATATATTGACTAGCACACCGGGTAAAATCGATAGGCCAAGCACGGTAGAAAACATAAACGCAGAGCCAGTCAAATCAAGCACATACAAGCTCAATGCAAACTTATAAATGGAAGCGCCTAATTCTGATATTAATCGGGATAAAGTAAACAATTGGAAATTTCGGACAAACCTTCTTTTTATAGCTCTTTGCTCGTTAGCCGTTAAACTTGCTGTTTCCATAGTTTCCTCCTTTAGTTGTAGCTCAATGCTACTAAAGACTTCTAATGCTCTGCCTTAAACGGAAGCACATATTTCACAATTATTTTATTCCCTATATGACAGGCTTCAATGAGAATCCGCTTATACGGAGCAAACTGCATATGTCTCATAATAGCCGTTTGATAATCTGATTTCTCCGAAGAAGCTTCACCCATATAATTGAAGATAAGCATGTATTCCTCGAATGTTTTCTTTAAGTATGCACTTGTTTGAGGGAAACCAGGGTGAGCTTCAGCCCTGTACAGCAGTTCTTGGAAACTAATATTATGTGTTTTCTTCTGGTCGATTAGCCTATGAATCCGCCTTTCCATCTTATCGGGGGCATCATCGGGACGGAACAAGAATGGAATGATGTCCAGACATTCCCCAATGCAGTCATAAAAGCTGTTATCCTTATAAGTTCTTCCATGATGAACAATGCCAAGCGGCATCTCATCAAGTCCCAACATCGCGACAATCTTGCTTCCGGACAACCTGATTATTTCACCAAGCAAATATTGTGAATTCCATTCTGGGCAAATCTCGAATTCGAATTCCATAAAACTTGGCTCATTCTTAAACTCGCCGATCTTGTTATTCATTAACAGCGAAAACTCAGCGATGCGTGACAATTGATACTCATTTGCCAAGTTTATGTCTGATATAGCCTGTGGACCGCTTCGTGTCTGATTAACGAAAGATTCATAAGAGCTGAGCTTCGTCTCAATCTCTTTGGTACCATTAGAAAGCAGGCTATAAGAGTCCTTAATTTCCTTCTTCAGCAGTTCACTGCTTATGAGATCCAATTTGACATGCGAAAACGGCAGGAACAGTACAACCTCATGGCTGCTCCTCCGAACGGCCAACATACGATAAAATAATGAAGATTGCTCCTCATACGGTTGAAAATACAGATTATTAATACATTGGTCCACAAACTTCATCTGTGAAGAAGCATCATAGGCAGAAATATCGATATAAGGAAGATTGAATGGCTTATAGGAATGAATTTCCCATTTGGGCAAATGATCCGCATCTGTAATTGTTCCACGCAGTAGCTCATGTTTTTTGACAACATGATTAACTGCCTGCTCAAGGCGGTCTATATCGACTGGCTGATTAAACGTTAAGAATGTGCCAGTATAATCGGTATGCTGCAAATGATACATCTGACTTGTGCTTATCTCATAAACACGTTCTGTTACTGCTTCTTTAATAGGAGCCAACAGGCTTTGCAAAGTCATCACTTTTAAGACAAGCTCCTCAATCATCGAATCGCCCATAGTCAATGTTTCTTGACCAACCGCTACCGGATTTGCCTCTTCTGCGATTCGATTCGTTGCTTCCTTCTGCTCAATATAGTCGCTTAATTGCTTAATGGATTCATGCTGATAAAGATCAGCTATTGAAATCTGCACCCCTTGTTTCTGAAGCTGTGAGACGACTTGTATCGCTTGAAGCGAATGTCCCCCCAGGCCCGAAAAAGTATGATTGATTCCAAATCGGGATTGCTTAAAAATACAACTCCAAACTTGATAAATAAGCTCGTCCTGCTGGTTTCTTGGCATTTCAATCACAAGATCTGCCTGAATCGTTTTATCTGTATCCTTTAGAGCATTGCGATCGATTTTCCCATTTGATGTCTGCGGAAATTCATTCATCTCAATAAAGTAAGCAGGGATCATATAGTGTGGAAGCCTTTCATTCAGAAACGTCTTCAGTGCTTCATGAGCAAGCGTCCGATTAGGCTCAATAATAATGAATGCATATAAAGCTTTACTGCCATTAGAATCGTCCATGCCTATGACAACGACATCTTCTATGCACTCATTTTGCAGGATTTGATGCTCAATCTCTGCCGTTTCAATTCGATATCCTCTTATCTTGACTTGATGATCGATTCTACCAAGAAATTCAATCGTTCCATTCGGCAGCCATCTTCCCAGATCGCCCGTCCGGTACATGTTGTGCTGCGGAAGGAACGGGTCTTGAATAAACCTCTCCTCGGTTAAGTCGCTTCTTCCCAGATAACCTCTCGCTACACCAATCCCCCCAATGCAGATTTCACCTATGACGCCAACAGGCATAAGCTGCTGGTTAGCATTCATGATATAGATAACTGTATTGGCGATCGGTTTGCCTATTGTAATGGTATCGATTTCACTAATTTCATCCATCAACGTTGCACAGACCGTACACTCGGTTGGACCATATGCGTTGACAAAGTTTCGATTGACCGACCATTTTTTAATAATCTCAGGTGTGCAACTTTCTCCGGCAGAGACAATTGTATATAAATGAGGCAGTTGATTAGTTTCAAGCTCCTTTAATACTGTCGGCGGTAATGTTGCAATACTAATCTCGTTATCCCTCAGCGTATCGGCCAAATCCGTCAGCATTGACGGGCCGCGATCAAGAAGGAATAGTGAAGCTCCGTTTAATAACGCGATATATATTTCGAATACAGATGCATCGAAGCTGTAGGAGGCGAACTGTACAATTCGGCTTTCTGGCGTTATTCGCAGCGGTTGTACCATTGCTTCAGCCAAATTTATGAGTCCTTTATGTGCCAGCAGTACCCCCTTAGGCGTACCTGTTGTTCCGGAAGTGTATATAACATACGCCAATTCGATTTGCGGCTTCGTAAAAACAGGATTGTGACAGGGTTGCTCGCACAGCGCCTCCCCTAAATCTTCCCACACCATTAATTCTGCACCGCAAGCTTGCAGCACCGGCATCTTCAATAAAATAACGCTATCCGTTAGTACAACCGTTGCACCGCTGTTCTCAATGATGCTCTTGAACCGTGCTTCCGGATAATACTGATGATCGATAGGCAAATATCCGCAGCCTGCCTTCAAAACCCCAATCATTGAAACAATCGCCTGAGGCGAAGAGTCCATGACTATGGCCACCAGATCCCCTTGTTGAATGCCTTGACTTATCAAATAATGGGCTAATCGGTTAGCCTTCTCATTTAGCGCTTGATAAGTGAATGACCCAATCTGCGCATTTGCGCTGTTATAACGCAATGCAATCTTCATTGGATAACGAGTAGCGACCGATTCGAACATTTGTTGTACTGTCGCGTACTCGCTGTTGAAATTGGCGGATGAATTAAATTCCATCCCTATTTGCCGCTTTTCTTCCTCAGTCATAATGTCCAACTGTTTTACCAAGATGGAAGGGTTATGAATAATCTCTTTAACCAGCTGAATAAAATGGTCGCCTACTCTGTTCATCGTGCCGGAATCATACTTCGTACTGTTGTAGGTAATTGAAATTTGCAGTTCATCCCCAGGCACTACCATAACGCTAAGATCATAATGTGTCCGTTCATAAAGATCCAAATTGTTAATTCTATGACCAAATAAGTTGCCCTGTCCATCCATCTTCTCTAGATCGCTATCCAATGGATGATTCTCGAATGCTATGAGATGATTTAATAAATCTTGCTTTAGCCCGGAAGCAGCTTGAATTTCAGCTAGCTTCGTATAGCCATACTTTTCAGCATTCCATGCCTGCCGCTGCTGTTCGCGCAGAAGTTCATCGAAAGATGTCCCTTCATCTTTGACCCTTACAGGAACACAATTAGCAAACAATCCGACCATCTGTTCCACGCCTTCCAATTCGGAAGATCGGCCCGATATAATCGAGCCGAATACAACATCATTTGTGTTGTTATACTTCTGCAGCAGGATGCCCCACAAGGACTTGAATATCGTACTAACTGTCACTTGTTTAGTGACAGCCAGCTGCTTCATAGAAGAGGTCAATGCTTGATCAACCGCAAACTTCATAATGGCGAATCGTTTCTCAGCAGAATTGACCGGGCCGCATCTAGGAAAAAAAACTTGCTGTTCATAACCTCGAAGATACTCTGACCAGTAAGCCCCCGCTTCCTCCTTATTCATTCGACCCAGCCATTGAATATATTCGGAATATGGAGCAGCCTGTCGATACGGTAGCTTCTGGCTGTTGATCTCTTGCGAATACATATCAAACAAATCACTTATGACAATTCCGAAAGACCAGCCATCCATAATAATATGATGAAAGCTTAATACGATCTGGTGCAGCTCCTTGCCCAGTTGGAACACAGACATCCTTATCAGAATATCTTTCGAAAGATCAAATCCTATCGCAATATCATCTTGTTTGAACTGCTTCACATATTCCGCTTGCGCTTCCTTGCCCAGATGTCCTAAATCTTTGAATCCGATTATGACCGGACGGTTTCTAATGACAACCTGCTGCGGAACATTCAACTTCTGATAAACGAAAATCGTGCGCAATGCCTCATATTTGTGTATCAGCTGCTTGAAGCTATTTTCCAGTATACGGATATTAAACTGCCCTTCTATCTCAAAGCTAATCTGTTCATGATAAGCATGAGGATCGTCACCAAGTAAATGATGATACAGCATCCCTTCCTGCATAGGGGACAATGCATATATTTGGGCAACTTCTATCTTAGTGCTCATTTTTATTCCTCCCAACCACTCTACTAACTTAACGTTTCTTATTGAATGGATTCAATTATGTCCATGATCGAATCAAGCTCCTCCAATGACAGATCGTTATTGCCATAGTCATGCGGCGTCAATTCCGTCCCGGATTGACTCAGGCAATGAGCAATGTATTGGTTCAGTTGCTGTTCATACATAGCTGCAAACTGTTCAATCGTCGAAGAATCAAATTGTCCATTACTATACACAATGTTGATCGTAAGAGACTGGGAGCTAATCGCTGCTTGAATATCAAGCTTGTGGGCTCGTACATTTGCGGGTCCTATCACATCTCCAAGCAGTTGTTCGGAAACCTCGAATGTATGATTCAGAGACAACGGGTCCATATGTCCCAAATAGTTGAAGCTAATTTCAGGGATAGCCCGCTGTATCACATCAGAGACATGTGCTTTCGTTATCGTTCCGTATTTCAGCAATCCGTAGCCAAGCCCGTTCATTGGAACCTGCCGGATGCTTTCTTTAACTGTCCGGATATGAATTGAATGCTGATCAGCTTGCTTGGCGCTTAATACGAACGGATACATAACGGTGAACCAACCAACTGTTCGGGTTAGATCAGACTCCTGAATAATGGAATGTCTTCCATGTCCCTCCATGAGCACTAAGAAATCTTCATAGCCTGTCCACTGCTTCAGCGCGGCAGCAAGCGCCGCTATTAAAATATCTTGGACATTCGTTTGGTAAGCCTGACCGACCTGTATCATTAATTGTTCGGTTATATGGCAATCCAACTTCATGCTAACAGTAAGGCTTTCACCCATTGTTCCATTGCTGTGTTCATAGTCAGTCGGAATGTGGCCAAAATTTCGGTCCAATTGCTTCAGCCAATATGTTTCTTCCTTATCCCAATGCATATATTGAGATGCATCTTGCCGCAGACGCTCCGACCAGACTTTATAGGATGTCGATTTGGATGGGAAACGAACATTGTGGCCATTAATAGCAAGCTCATACCCCGACGCTAAATCTTCCAGCAAAATTCGCCATGACACCCCGTCTACGACTAAGTGGTGAATAACGAGCAGCACGTAACTGCTATGGTTGGTTGTCATGTGTACTGCCTTAATGAGCGGTCCATTCTCTAGGTCGAATGACTGCTGCATTTCGTTCGATAGCTGTATGATACGAGCAAACAGCTTAGATTCTGTATGATCGTAATGACTTAAATCAATCGTCTCCAAGGTAGCGGGAGCAGGCTTGTCTGCTGCCAAATTGATCTGAACAACGTTACCTTCGAGTTCTTTATATACCATCCTCAGTGCGTCATGATGAATGACCAATTGCTCCATTACAAGTTCCAAAGCCTTTTCGTCGAGCTTATTTGTCGCTTTTAGCATAACAGCTTGATTCCAATGATTCGGTGCAATAAACTTGCTGTCAAAAAACCATTGTTGAATCGGCGATAGCGGAACTTCACCTTCAACAGGGGGTAGTTCCTCTTCATTCGACTCTTTCACGACAATGTGATCACTCAATTGAGCAATGGTCGGATATTTGAACACATCCTGAACCATCAGTTTCAACCCAAATTCATTTAGCCTTGCTGCTAATTGCATCGTCTTGATAGAATCTCCGCCCAGCAGGAAAAAATGGTCATGGATACTTACTTGATCCATTCGGAATAAGTCTCTCCACACTTCCACAAGTACACGCTCGATCTCATTACGCGGCTCCACGTATTCGACCTCTGAATGAATAACAGGATCAGGAAGAGCGGAGCGGTCGATTTTACCATTGTTCGTTAAAGGGAAGTTGTCCAATTGCACGAAGTAGGCTGGTACCATATACGATGGCAGTTTGCCAAGCAAATACGTCCTTAGCGCCAATATTTTTTCGGATTGTTCGGATACAAAATACGCACACAATGAAGTCTCTCCATCTGCATCCGTCCACTGCAAGACGGACACTTCCCCGATAAATGAATAGTCCAGCATATGCTGCTCGATCTCTGCCGGCTCAATTCGGAATCCTCTAATTTTGATCTGGTGATCGATTCGTCCCATATACCGTATTGTTCCGTCTTCCAACCGGCTGGCGAGATCACCCGTTCTATACATCTTCGTTCCTTCGTTGAACGGATTATCGACAAACCGCTCTTCCGTGAGCTCCGTCCGATTCCAGTACCCCGACGCCACCCCATCACCAGCAATATAGATCTCGCCCTGTACATAATATGGAACGGGCTTACAATTCTGGTCCAGGATATAAATCTGTACATTATCGGCAGGATAGCCGATGGGAACCGAACTGCCGCGATCACGAGCGGAATCAAATAGATAAATCATACATCCGACAACTGTCTCGGTAGGGCCGTATTCGTTAAATATTTGAACAGGATGTCCAACCGCATCTTGAAATTGACGGCATAATTCTGAACTTAAATCTTCTCCGCCAACAATAAGTCTATTGATGCGAACAGTAGTTAAGTCTAACGCTTGCAAAACTTTCATATGCGTAGGCGTTAGTTTCACAATCGTAGCCTGGTTATCCGTCACAATATCTTGGATAAGCTGAATTTTATCTGCTCCTGGATAGACGACTATGCGGTTGCCAGCTATAAGAGGTGTAAATATTGAGGTAATGGTTAAATCAAATGAAATAGACGAATATAATGGAAATACATGTTCATCACCTTGTACATACACTTTGTTGGCCCATATAATATAATTCGTCAGTCCTTGATGCTTAACCATAACTCCTTTTGGCAGTCCCGTCGTCCCTGATGTGTAGATAATATATACAGTATCCTCAGGCTGATTGATCTGCGGAGCATTGTCATGGTGTTCATCGAGCGATACCATCCAATCCATCAAATAATGAGGACGGTTATCGCAATGAGTGTCAGCGTACTCCTTCTTTGTTAGTACAAGCTTTGCCTGACAATCTTCCAAAATAAAGCGGATTCGTTCCAGTGGGTAAGTCGGGTCTATTGGAACATATGTACCACCGGCCTTAATGATAGCCAGAATAGCGATAACAGTCTCCAAACAGTTATCCATCAGGATTGCAGCAGTCTCTCCCCGGTGTATGCCAAGCGAACTGAACCGTCGGGCATACTGATTGGACAGTCGGTTCAATTCCTCATAGGTGAGCTTCATGCTTCCTTGTGAAACAGCTGTACGGCTTGGCGTCCGCAATACTTGCTCCTCAAACAGCGTAACGACTGTTTTCCGCCCCTCATACGAGACAGCCGTATCGTTCCACACATGAATTAACCTATGCTTGTCTTGCTCATTCATTATCTCAATATCGGCAATTTGAATATCGACATTTTCAACGATTGTCCGAACAATTTGAACAAATCCTGCAGCAAACTGCTTAATAGTCGATTCCTTAAATAATTGGGAAGAATATTCAAGGATAAATTCATATCCTTTATTCCCCTGATCCTGTGCGAACAATGTTAGATCAAATTTCGAACTCTGTTCCTCCATGGGCCGAATCTCAGCTGTCAATCCCTCCAATTGAATGCTATTCAAAAATAAATCTTGCATGGCGAACATGACATCGAACATCGGATTTCTTGATAAATCGCGATTAGGTGAAAGTTGGTTTACAAGCTCTTCGAATGGATACCACTGGTTCTCAAGCGCTTTTACCGTGCTGGCTTTTATATCCTCCAAAAAACGGCTAAAACTTTTATTACCGGAAGGAAAATTGCGAAGCGGCAATGTATTCACGAACATACCGATCACGCTGTGCCACTCGACTTGCTCCCTTCCTGATACTGGTGTTCCTACCACGATATCTTCCTGCATCGACACTTTAGACAATAGTATATTGAATGCAGCAATAAGCACCATAAACATCGTCGTGGATGTTCTTGCCGCCACTTCTTTCAAAGCAACCGCCAACTCGTATTCCAATTGGAACTTATATTGCAAGCCCGAGTGGTTCTTCTCTAACGGCCTTGAATAATCGGTTGGCACATTTAATAACGGAACCGTATCCTTGAATACATCTAACCAATATTGTTCCTGCACAGCTAATTGGCTTAATGAAAGCTGCTCATTCTGCCACTGTACAAAATGAGTAAACTGAATATTGCCGGTTGTCGCCAATCCGCGTCCATTATATAGCCGGCATAACTCCTCCATGAATATAGCCATGGAATAGCCATCCCAAATAATGTGGTGTGCATCGAACAATAAAACATGTTCGTCATGCTCCGTTTTGACAATTTCCATTCTAAGAAGCGGTGCCTGCGATAATTGGAACGGTTGGCAAAATTGCTTCATTCGCTGCTTCAGTTCGTTCTTTGAAAGCATAAGGACGGGAACCTGGTAATCAACCTCGCCATGTATGAATGAATAGGGCTCCCCATTGTCCAGTCCAAACGACATTCGAAGTGTATCGTGACGGACAATCAAAGCCTGAACGGCGCTAGTCAGCTTACGTACGTCCAACTGCCCTTTAAGTGCTATTGAACCTGGCATATTGTAGGCCAAACTATTAGGAAGCATTTGATTAATTACAAACAGTCGTTTCTGAGCTGTAGACAAAGGCGCTCTGTACGATGCTGGCGCAATGGGGATAGCCGAGCTTTCAACGTCTGGATGAACATCCAATTGTTGTGAATCTATCCATTTTGCCATCTCATTGAAAACAGGCTTATTGAAAATATGCGCCAACTGAAGCTGGCAGTTAAACTGCTTATGCACTTCTGTCAATAGCAAGGCTGCCGTAAGAGAATGGCCGCCAAGCCGAAAAAAATGGCTCTCCCGATCAATCCGTTCTACATTCAGCACTTGTCTCCATAGCTCGGCCAGTTTGTATTCCGTATCGCTTTGATATTGAACATCATCGGCTGTTGCAACTGACTTTGCTGCTTGGAACACAGGACGCGGAAGCTTCTGTCTGTCGACTTTCCCGGCTGCTGTTAATGGAACGGATGGGATATGAATAAATGCAGATGGCATCATGTAGCTGGGCAGACTGCTCAGCCTTTGCTCAATGCCTGATGCTTCCAGTGGCATTTCCGATATGTAGTAAGCAACGATCTGGTTAGAATCCGTAACCATAACGACCGCTTCGCTAATGAATGGAATTTGAGTTAATAAACTTTCAATTTCACCTAGCTCGATCCGATTGCCCCGTATTTTCACCTGATCATCAAGGCGCCCTATAAAATCTATTTCCCCGTTCGACTTCATTCTCACGATGTCTCCCGTTTTATACACGGTTCCATCTGCATGGAAAGGGTCATCGATAAATTTAGATGCCGTGAGATCAGGTCTGTTCAGATAGCCTCTGGCTACACCTCTTCCGCCGATCCATAGCTCGCCGGGTACACCGATGGGCTGTATCTGTCCCTCTTCACTCATAATATAAACTTTCGTATTCGCTACTGGCTTGCCAATCGTAATTTTCTGACCGGCGTGGAGCGCACGCGAATAAGTAGTGACGACCGTTCCTTCCGTCGGTCCGTACTCATTAACTATTTCCAGACTAGGATTCTTCTGTTTGGATTTATGAATTAGACCTGCCGATAACTTCTCACCCGCTAATATAACGATTCGGAGTGAAGCCATATCTTCGGCCGTACACTGATTAACGATGACATAATATAAAGACGGTACACATATGAAATAGGTAATATCCCAGCTTACGATGAGACGCTGAATCGCAAGTGGATCTTTTCTTTCATGTTCAGAAGCTAACACTACAGGCGCGCCGCTAAGCAGCGGGGTGAAAAAGCTTGTCAAAAATCCGTCGAAGAAGAACGGACATAACTGCAAGGAACGATCATGAGCGGTCAACTGGTACTCCTGCTTGCTCCAATTTATTTTGAATGCAAAGCTGCTATGTTCCACCATTACACCTTTTGGCTGTCCTGTAGTACCCGATGTATAGATGACATAAGCTAAATCGTTGCTTTCACTTATCACGTTTATTGCGGCAGCCGATTCAAATTGCAACTGCTCGATTAGAAGCAATGGAGGGGAGTTCACCATCGCAATTTTGTCCATATAACCAGACTGAGTTAATATGAATAACGGCTTAGCGTCATCCAGTATATAGGCAATACGGTCCTGATGCAGGTCGGGATCAACGGGAAGGAATGCTGCGCCAGATTTGATAACTCCCAGCATCGCTGCAATCATCTCGAATGAAGGCTCTGCCATAATGGCAACGATATCCTCCTTCTTCCCCCCTCTTCTTATTAACCCATTAGCCACTTGGTTGGATCGTTCATCCAGCTCTTTATAGGTCATAGACTGCCCGCCGGCTATAAGTGCGATCCCGTCTGGAGTTGCTTGCACTTGTTCCTGAAACAGCCCGGACACGGTGGCAGTTGCTATCGGCTGTTCTGTTTGATTGACAGTATGAACAAGCCAATTCTTTTCCGAATCCGTCATGAACGCTATGCTGGATAGCCTTTGATGCGGTCCTGTAACCACATTGCTCAATAGTTGAACATAGTGCCGACCTATTGTTTGAATAGTTTCATGACGGAACAAATCTGTATTGTAGGTGATCACAAGATTCATCTTATTTTCTAAGACCTCTACTTCGATAACCAGATCATTCATAGCATGTTTATGACGAATCTCATAAGGACTGAATGTTACATCTTGAAGTGCAATAGTATCAATCTCCAAGTTTTGCAAAACAAATATCGTGTCGTAGATCGGATGGCGACTGGAATCGCGCGGCACTTCCAATTTGTCGACCAGATGCTCAAACGGATACTCTTGATTATCATATGCTGAGAGAATCTTGTCCTTAAGCTCTTGAAGAAATTGTGAGAATGGGAGATTCGGGTCCAACCACAGGCGCAGCGGCAGCATATTCACAAACATACCGATTACGCGTTGAAGGTCATCATGGCTTCTGCCCGACACCGGTAGACCAACTATAAGATCATCTTGTGATGAATAAGCCGATAGCAGCATGTAATAGCCCGCCAACATCACCATATGCAGCGTCGTTGCCGTTTTGTTTGCCAGTTTCTCCAGTTCACTTCTCAACTGTGGGCTTATTTCAAAAAAAACATGATCACCATTGGTTGAACGCTCTTGTGGTCTTAAATAATCGGTACCAATATGCAACACGGGCAGCTCTCCTTGATGATGCTGCAGCCAAAACTTCTCTTGTTTAACGTAATCATCGGTTTGCATAAACTGATTTTGCCATTCGGAAACATCCTTATACTGAATAGAAATATCAGGAAGCTCTACCCCTCTGTATAGCTCGGTTAGTTCTTGAATATAAATCCGCAGTGACAATCCATCGCTGATAATATGATGCATGTCAATGTACAAGATATGATGCTGATCCCCACATCTGACGATCATCGCCCGCATTAACGGCGCTTTTGACAAGTCAAACGGCTGGAAAAATGTCTGCTTAACTTCTTCCAGCTGGTCTGCCGGAGATGAAACAACATCCACTTGGAACTTAACTTGTTCATGTATAATTTGATTGATGCTTCCATCTGCAATTTCAAACGACGTTCTTAACGACTCATGCCGTTCAATTAGAGAATACAGCGCAAGCTGCATTCTCCCCATATCGAAAATACCCTTTATCTCGATTGCTCCCGAAATATTAAATACTGTACTCATTAACGAATCATCCCTTTAAAATAATGAGATAAATAAATTCTTTTTTGTGCAGGGGAAGCTTCATACTTTTGTTTTTTCTCTGCACGACTAATTCGAAGAAATGGATTACTCAGACTCCGCTCGTCGAATCTACTTAAGTAATTAGCCATATCTTTAAACGTCAATAACTTAAACAGATGCGTCATCGGAATTTTAATACCGAACTGCTTATGAATTTGCGCATGCATCATCGACACTTTCAACGAATCGCCGCCAAGCTCCAAAAAGTTGGATTCCTCACGAATTTGAGCTGTGTCCAGAATAGTGCTCCAAATAAGATACAGTGTTTGTTCTGATTCATTTAAGGTTTGCAGTAAAAGTGACATCGCACTTTGACGATTACTATGCTTTTGTAGAAGACTATCCCAATTCATCGGCTCGTCTTGGGCAGAAGGTATATGATCCAGAACAACCCATTGCGTTGGAATCATATAGTTGGGAACAGCTCGTTCCAATTGACGAAAGGCTGCTGTCTCGTTCCATTCTCTGTCGCTAACTACAAAGGCGGACAACTCTTTAGCCACGTTCTGGCCGCTTTCGTGAATATAGCAATAGCTCAGTTCCAACACTTCTTGAACTTTTTTCTCCAGCGCTCGGATCGGAACCATCTTGTTGGAAATCATCACTTTGGGGCCCGCTTCCCCTAATACAGAGATAGAATGCTCCGGTGTGTAGCGGCCAAGCTTACCAGTCGTTACAAAGTGAGGTCCATCCCCCTCTTCGGTCGACTTATGCGACTTATACAGTTCGCCGATTACACCAATTGGCGCTTGCCTGTGGCTTGCGTCAAGCACAATATAGTCCGAATCCGAATCTTTTTTGCGATTGTCCGGCTTGCATTGAAGCAGCAGTTGTTGTTCTGTTTGCGTAAGCAGCGACATCGACTCTATTCCAACGTGTGGGCGATCCACCATGTCGAGCAACACTCTCATATAGTATTCTGCCCACTGCTCCATAACCTTTGGTCCAATGAGTGAGTGATTATAATCAAAATCTACAAAAAGCTCGCCTTGAATTTCCGTTGCATTTAAAAACAAGTCATATTTCACATACTTCGCTGGATATGAGATATACTCTGCCCGGGCATCCCCGAATGACAGGTCGCGGATACCACGGTCGACATTAAACACAACCTTGTACGATGAGAGATGAATGTTATCTTCCGCTTGAAACAAATCGCTCAGGGAGTACGCTCGGTGCTTCTCCATTTCGAACATAGTTGCTTTCACTGCAGCTATAAAGTCCTGATACGTATCGTTCTCTTTCAATTCGGAATAGAATGGTAGCATGTTTACGCAGTTCCCCATCAAACAATGTTCACCGATAGCTGATTGACCAGCGAATGGTATGCCAATAGTCAACTCCTGCTGTTCCGTTAGACGATGCAGCCATACTTTATAAGCAGATAGCAGTAAAACAAATAAACTACATCCATGTTGTGACATTGATTTGCGTATGCGTTTCAATTCTTCATACGTTATTACCTTCGTTACCCGTCCCCCAAAAGCTTCCGTGTTTGCTACCGGAAATAAGGAGTCACCAGGAAGAAGTATTTCTTGTACGGGCTGCACCAGCTGCTGCCTCCAATACTGAGATGCCGCTTCCCTTTCCGCCTGCTTCCCCGGTGCAACCTGCCACTCCGTAAACAATTGATATGGGATAGGGGTAGAAAGCCCAGCCTCCTCTCCGTTCAGCATCGCATTGTAGATCACTTGAAGTTCGTGAATAAATAGTCCCATCGACCACCCGTCGAACATAATATGGTGGAAGGCTGCCACGAACACATATTTATGATCCATAAGCTTCAATAGATGCAATCTCACCAAAGCCGCTTGCGATTGCAGATCAAACGTTTCGTTAGCGTTGTTCGCAAGCCATTGGTCAAGACTAAGTGTTGGATCCGGTTCAGCCAATAAATCTGAAAATTGAATTGGAATCGTAAAATCACTCATGACAATTTGCGTTTCACCGTCTGTATTTATATAAGAACGCAACGCCGGATGGCGGAGGGTTACTTGGTGAACAGCAGCTTGAAGCGTAGCCCGATCTAAATTCCCATCCAAACTCAACATAACGAACTCGTTAAAGGCGGCTGCTTTCGTATCATCTGCCTGGGAAGCTAACCAGATTTGCTGCTGTGCCTCCGTCATGCGGTAAGTGAAGCTTTTCGCTGGCTGCAATGCTGGAGAACTCGTTCCCCCGCCCAATAAGCCAATCGCTTGAAGTTCTTCGACAGTCTCTTGAACTGCCTTAATAATCCGGTTGATATCATCAGGCGTATGAGCCGTTGACAAGAAACAATTACGGCCCTCCCATATATAGATCCCCTTATGAATGAGGTGATAATAGAACAACTCGGTATCCACATGAGAAACAAATCTAAACAGTGAACCAAAATAAACCACATGCATCGGCACTTCTTTTTGCTTAAACAAAGCATTAATCGTTGCAACCATATCCGCGGTCAACTGATTCAACTGCATATGAATATCCGGACCATGTGCTTCAAGATGGTCTAGCACTGCCAGCGTCGCATGCATCGTTAATGGATGCGTACAGAACGTTCCTCCTACAAATGTTTTCCGATCTGCATGCCGAGGATAAGAATCATCTCCAAACTGCCACGTTCCGCCATCGATTGCATCCAAATATTTGGCCTTGCCTGCGACCACTCCAATCGGCAAACCTCCGCCAATTACTTTTCCGTAAGTAACCATATCCGCCTGAACATCGAAGTACGCTTGCGCTCCACCGGGAAGTATCCGGAATCCGGTAATTACCTCATCAAAAATCAATGCGATACCTTGGTCCTCCGTGATACTGCGCAACTGATGCAGAAACTCCCGCGGCTGCAAATCCGGTCTTCGGCTCTGAACAGGTTCCACCAATACCGCCGCCAATTCGTGCGCATGCTGTTTAATGATCTCAAGCGCGTGAGGCGAGTTGTAGTTAACCATCATGACCTGATCGATCATCTCTGCCGCGATACCAGGTGCCATTGGCAGTGCCGTACCATCTCCGCGTTCAGAATCAGCTACCCCGAGAACTCCGTCAAACGTTCCGTGATAAGAACCGGAAAATATTACAATCTTGGATCGTCCTGACACGGCGCGGGCAATTCGAAGCACAACCATGACAGCTTCCGTTCCCGAATTGTAGAATGCTACGCGTTCCGTATTGGTCATTGCGGCAATACGGGAAGCTACCTGACCCGCCGTATTGGACATCGGGCCAACCGGAGGCAACGAATTTCCGACTTCTTTCAGTAGCACAGGCGTAATAAAGTCAGGATTATGACCAAATAAATTGACGCCGAAGCCCATGGTCAAGTCGATATATCGGTTGCCGTCAACATCCCACATGGCAGAGCCAGCAGAGCGTTCTGCTACAATCGGATACACCAGTTCCTTCCAATAAGATCGAAACCCAGATACATTCCGGTTATTGGCATGCGCAGTACGATAACGCTGGGTATAATGCTTGGAAGCTTTCGTACGGGCATTGTAAGCAACAATAAATTCTTTTAAGTAATTGCTCTGCTGTTCATTAAAAGGGGATTGCTCTTTGATCATCAATGGCTGAAATGGAACAAAGGGTTTGCGGTCTGACGCTGCCTTATTTTGAACAGGTGTCCGAATCGCCTCTGCTGTCGGAGCTGCCTGCGTGTAACTTTTCAATACTTCTGCTGCTTGTAAATGCGACTCGGTTGCATTCACTGTTGTTCTGTTATCATATGGATGCGCCAATATCGACAATTGCTGTGTCATTAAAGCATGTTGCTGCTGTTGCTGCTGCGACATCAGTTCAAGCTGTTTGATCATGAGCTGCTCTAATGCAGATGACGATATCACAGCATGTTCATCAGGTTGTGTCAATTGGTTTGGCGGCCCATAAGACGGTTGGAATCTGCTTGGTATCAAGTCCGCATTATCCGCCTTCTGATCGCTCTCTTCGGCTACCCCCTTCTCAGTCGCCACACCTTGCTGTAACAAGTAATGATTCAGCTTGTCTAATGTGTTAATCGATTCAAATATGAGATTGATCGGGATATCTATATGATATTGCTTGGCAATTTCTCTTTGCACTTGAACAAGCATAATAGAGTCCAAGCCTAATTCAAGAAAGTTTGCGTGCGCCTCAATCTGATCCTTAGGAATACCTGAAGCATTGTGGATAATTTCTTGCAAGTTAGTTGTGATTGCTCCACTATCCAATTGCTCTTCTTTCGTCTGCTCCGCCTGCTGTATCGCATTCGTATATGCTTTTTCCGACTTCGTTACAACAGCCGAAGAAACTAACGGTTCTGGAACATCGATCCAACAAGATACTTGATCAAACGGATAGAGAGGCAGCGGCACCTTTCGAATCGCTCTGCCCTTATATATTTCAGTCCAGCGAACTTGTACACCTTGTATGTAGAGCTTGCATAACTGTCCCATATCGGAATGAATTCCCGCACCCCATTGATCCGCTAATAATTGCTGCTGCTTCAATTCTGATTCCGTAATTTCCCATTCAGCCTGCTTTCGTGCATGATCTGGTATGACCCGGTAGCCGCCTTGATAAATTCCGTGATCCTCCAGATTTACTTCCGAGGGATTAGTTAAGCGCCGGAGCTTCTTCAGCAGCTCTTCAGTATTGTTCGCCGCAATCGCAATGCGCTTGGCAAAATGACTTCTTCCTAAATTCACCGAGTAACAAATATTCGCTAGCGGAAGTGATGTGCGCGAAGACAAGAATGTTATATACTTCGTTATAAGCTCCTTCAGCGCATAATCGCTTTTCGCCGAAATCGTAAACATTTGCGTCGTATTCGAACATTCCTCTTGCCATTCGTTTGAATTTGTAAATTGCTCCAGTACAACGTGGCAATTTGTACCGCTTAAGCCGAACGAACTAACACCACAACGAAGCGGCTCGCCGTCCGTGTCCCATTCCGATAATAATGCATTGACATAAACGGGCGAATTTTCAAACTGAATATTGCGATTCGGCTTCTTGTAATGTGTAAGTGGCGGAAGCTTCCTGTTTTTCATACATAATACCGATTTAATTAAACCAGCAATGCCTGCTGCTTCATACAGATGCCCGATATTCGCTTTTACCGTACCGATTGCACAGAATTGCTTCCGGCTCGTATACATTTGGAAAGCATTTTCAATTCCTTTAACTTCAACTGGATCGCCTAGCTTAGTCCCTGTTCCATGCGTCTCAATATAATTAATTGTCTCCGGATTAATATTTCCTTTGCTCCATGCTTTACGGATAACATCAGCTTGCGATAGCGGGTTTGGCGCCGTAATACCTACTGTCGTGCCGTCCTGATTAATGGCGCTCCCCTTAATTACCGCATGGATATGGTCGCCATCCTCAATGGCTTTATCGAGCGGTTTAAGTAAAATGGCACCTACTCCTTCACCCCAGCCTGTACCATCGGAATCGTCATCAAACGCCCTCGCTCTTGCATCAGAAGACTCAATACCGATACTCGTTTTGATTGGAAGCAGCATAGTCTTCACTCCGCCTGCTAAGGCCATCTCGCAGTCTCCATTCCAAATGCCGGCACATGCCGTATGCACCGCGACTAATGAAGAGGAACATGCAGTATCGATCGTTACAGCGGGTCCCTTGAGATCAAGGCAATACGAGATTCGGCTTGATATTATAGAAGGTAAATTTCCGACAGCATGATCCGAGATTGTACCTGGCGCCACCTCCGAGATTAACCGTTCATATTCAAAACTTGTCTTTGAGAAGCCGACGTACACGCCCACCGACATGCCCTTTATGTTATCTCCGCAATATCCCGCATCCTCCAGCGCATGCCATGCTGTCATCAGGAACTGCCTTTGATTCGGATCCATTAATTGAGCATCTTTAGGTGTCAGCTTAAAAAAATTAGGATCAAACTGATCAATATTATCCAAATATCCGCCTTCAGTTATTTCTGTTTTATCTTTATCGATATTTAAATAGGAGATAAACTTTTCCGCCATCTTCAAGCGTTCTGCTTGAAATGGTTGAATACAGTCTTTACCCGATAGTAAATTGTCCCAGAACTGATCAAGGTCATTTGCCATCGGAAATCTTCCAGCCATCCCGATAATCGCAATATCTGATTCTCCACTGCCGTGGTTTACATGATCGTTCTGCATCACAACTTGTTCTTTGTTAATATATTCAGCCAAATGCTGTAATGTAGGATAAGCAAATAAATCCGCAGCTTCAAATTTAATACTGAACGCCCTCTCAATTTCCTCTGTAAACTGTATGACTTGCAACGAGTTCATCCCTAAGTCAAAAAAACTGTCCTGCATATGAACCCTTGTATTCTTCAGAATGTTACTGCATATATTAACCAGCTGCTGCTCCGTTTTGCTTTCAGATGTATGACGGAACGACTTTTGGATTTCGTTAAGCTTTTGTGATAATTCTTTGTACTCTCCACTCTCATAGTTCCAGCTCAACTGATAACGTTTCACCTTGCCGCTAGTCGTTTTTGGAACTTTCCTGATTGGAATAACATCACTGATATGCCAGCCTCCTCTCATATAGAGATGTTCCTTCAATACCGTCACGAGGGGAGCAAACTCCTCCACACCTTTCTTGAATAATACAAAAAGTAAAATATTCTCAGTGTGATGCTCCAAATCTTTGGTACTGGTTGCTACAATCTGGTTTAATTCAATACCTTCTACTTCCTCTGCGACTCTTTCTATATCATGCGGATAAATATTTTGTCCATTTACAATAATAAGATCCTTGACTCGGCCAATAATAACTAGCTGGCCATCTCGATAAAATCCGACATCCCCTGTTCTTATCCAGCCGTCTGTTGTCGTCGCAGCTTTCGTAGCTTGCTCGTTATTGTAGTATCCATTGGTTACATTGTCTCCGCGAATTTGAATATTGCCTACTATCCGATCATCCAGAATACGATCATCGTTATCGCAAATACGGACTTCGCAGGACATAAGCGGAGCACCGACTTCAACTAACGTCAGTGATGAAGTCTGAACCTCATCATGTTCAATGACTTGATCCCCAACCGCGATACGCCCTCGGTCAACATGAACGGAAACATACCTCTTCTCCGTCGGAGCTAAAGCAATCCCTACTGAAGCTTCCGCCATTCCGTACGACGGAAGCATAGCAGTTCTCTGTAACCCATGTTTACTCATTAAATCCAAAAACGACTTGCATATTTCACTGGAAATCGGCTCCGCTCCATTAAAAATAACTCGAACGGAAGACAAATCCCAATCAGCAGCCTTTTCTGAAGAATAGTGATCCATAAAAAACTTGTACCCGAAGTTCGGTGAAGACAGTGCAGAGATCTCATGTTCGCTTGCTTTCTTCAGCCATAAAGAAGGGCGCCGAATAAACACTGCAGTTGGCATTATGAACTGGTGGCATAGGGAAGCCATCGGCATGAGATGAAAACCGATGAGACCCATGTCATGCGTTAGCGGCATCCAATTCAAAAATCTGTCTTCATTCGTTGCACTTATCGAATTCGAAATGTCATATATATTAAAAGTTAAATTTTCATGTGTAAGGACGACACCTTTCGGGTCACCTGTCGAGCCGGAAGAGAATTGAATAAATGCAATTTGCTTGGCATCTGCTAACGTGTAATCAGCCTCTGCCATATCATGTTCCATATTGCTTGGAATGATAATTCTATTTCTTATTTCATCAATATTTTCAATAAAATTGTTCTCTTCACAAAACGCATACAATTGCACCAATGTTTTATCTTCAGCAACCATGTAAGGATGTTTCAAAGTATTCCACACTCTGATTGTCTTCATCTTGTGTTCATTATTCGTCCCCAATGAAATTGGAACAGCAATTATTCCACCTAGCAAGCAAGCCCAGAACAAATAAAGAAACATCTCATTATCATCCAACTGCAAGATGACCTCATCTCCGCTCTTCACCCCTATCTTGTACAAATAAGAAAGGTAAGAGCGAGATCTCGATAATAAATCTTTGTAACTTACCGTCTTCTCCTTCATATCCCCATTAATAAATGTAATTCCTTTGTCTCCAAGTTCAGCATTATACTCCAGAACACTTATGAGATTGTTTAACCGTTCTATTGGACTCATCCTCCATGAATAATATGATGTTCACAACTTCCTGCCTTTCTATTGTGGTTTTTGTGCATGTTTAAACAGGACTATGAGAAGTCTTTAAATTGATGAATCTGCCTATTTCATATATGACTGATAGTTATGATATTGAACCAGAGGATAACTTGATTAGTAGAGGTTTCACAGATGCCAATTAAACAAGGATAATACGGGGAGTAATATAATTTCGTGATGTAATACTCAAATGTGCTTAAATAGATACCTTAAATTTCTTGTAGAAACATTTATTGAAACAAACTAATTAATAACCTCCTTACATCCCTGACTAATTTCATTGCGGGAAGTATATCAAAATGCTGAGAGGAAAAGCTATTCCCCTTATGTGCCTATTATTGGGATTAAACTTAGTATTTGTCATTTTTACTTAATAGGTAAATTATACTATAAATACCTTGATCTGCATATAAATAATTTATAGGTTTATGTCGAAAAGATGCACTCGGATATTTGTTCCAAAAAAATTATATTTAGAATAATGGGCTTTTTTAGTAATTCAAAATCTCCATGTCATCTCTTAAAACGAATTAAGCATCTTTCAATATAAAAAAGCAGCCATCATGTTTTAGATTACTAATACATGACAGCTACTCCCTATATGATTTCCCTATCAATACCTAACAAGCCTGGCTGCCAATTTAGGCCACCCTTAGCTTTTATAGAAAAACTCCTTATATTAAAAATTCATCATACTGCTTAGATCTGATAGCTTTACAATCCAGTTGTATCTATTTTTACAGTTTGTGTAGCTAATGTTCCCGTTTTAGTAACCGCAACGCTAGGGGAATCGGAAGTTCCATGTGTTTTTCCACTATAAGTGTGAGTACTTAACATACTGCTAACTAAAGTTGATTCGACACCACTTGTATTTGTAACTGTCGTCCCAGTATAAGTCAGGTTAACCTTTCCTATATTATTACCTGTATAAGGTGAAGAAGTTGGAGTTGCAATTGATACAACTCTCTTTACACACATAGCTGCGAGTTCACCGCTAGTGAAAGTTTTACTGTGATAGAAATAAATGTATTGACTTGCCCCATTTACATTGGTACCAGTAACGAAGTATTTGAATTTTGAAGAAGTGGTATCATAAAGTAAGTTGCTAACCATATTCGTACCAGCAGCATATCTAGGAGGAATACTGCTGTGATTCTCAGGTATATAAATTTGAGTAGACCCGTAAGGACGGATTGATGCATAGTAATTATTGTAAGCTTCACTATATTGGAGACCTGCTTCAAATTTGTAACCAGATAGATAACTAGATGACAATATATCAATTCCATTATATATATATCCAGTATTACTTCCTACAACTTCAAAGTTAGGATCTGTTGGTAAATTGAACGTTGTTTTTATTCCTTTGTATCCAGTTGAAGTTGTTTGTCTAACAAAAGCACCTGAGTTATAACCTAATATATTCGGATCTAAAGTAGCTGCATAGCTGCTAATAGGTGCATCTAAAATCTCTTCTTCTTTACTAAGCTCAAGTTGAGTTACTACATCTCCATCTTTGTCATAGATATAACCATTATCGTCCATCTTATAGATATAAGCGTTATTTAATAGAGTTCTGAAATAACTTTCTACAAGTTCATTTTGTTGTTTAGAATGGAGTTTCTTAATTTGATCGTCAGTAGCAGTAGTCATTCCATACTCAGACAGATAATCGAAACGCTCCTCATCCTTTTTGTCATTGAATTCTTTTAAATGGAATTTGATTTGTTGCTCTTTTTCATACTCCATTTCTTTTTGTATAATTTCTCTCAGTTGAGGTTTGGCATTTTTTTCTCCAGTGAAACCATCAAAAACAAAAGCACTTGCAGTACCAGATAGATTACCTAGTAGGAAAATAACGACAACTAAAGATGTTAGATATTTCATATTATCCCTCCATTTTTTAGAAAACTAAATTTCAATTAAGTAGATGAGACTTTTTGGGTGAAATACAACAAATTAGTTTTCTTGATAGTGTTATACACAACATAAATATACTAATTTTTTCTAAAAATGGAAATAGATATTTGGGACTATTTTGTAAATAAAAAGGAAAAAATTATGTATTTTATGTAAACTTTAAAATTTGGGCACAAAATGTACTATTCCATCTTGTATAGTTCCAATGTATCTTCAGCGCAAACGATGAATAAAGTTATAAAAATCAAAAAAGCCCATCAGAGAATATCTCTAATGGGTCATCGTTGTATAAGTTGGTACCGGTGAGAGGACTCGAACCTCCACGGATCTCTCCATTCGATTTTGAGTCGAACGCGTCTGCCATTCCGCCACACCGGCATATGCTGTTTAAAAAGAAAAAAATCTTGAATCAATCAAGAATTTTACTAAGGAATAAGTGGTACCGGTGAGAGGACTCGAACCTCCACGGGTCTCCCCATTCGATTTTGA
>JBEBPB010000031.1:0-64525 GCA_040396195.1 Paenibacillus nanensis | reverse complement strand
AGGGCTTATCCTATTTCAGCAAAGAGTTGTAAAAGTAACTTTCGTATCCAGTTTTGAAGGTGCAAACCATTCAACGTTTGGTGATAATGGCGGAGGGGATCCACGCGTTCCCATCTCGAACACGGCCGTTAAGCCCTCCAGCGCCGATGGTACTTGGACCGCAGGGTCCTGGGAGAGTAGGACGTTGCCAAGCACGAGGAAGCCTGTCGCATATTGCGACAGGTTTTTTTGTTGTGCGGGAAGCCATTATACTATTCCCTGGAGGTTACTATATGGAATAGTATAATGCTTCATAGGATTGCAGGCGAAGCACGCCGTTTTTAGGCTGTTTGCGAAAGTAGAAGGCTAGCAGCAAGCGAGGGGCGATCAACCAGATATGCCAGGACACAAGGCTTAGCATTAGTGATGCAGGTATCCAGGGGTAAAGCACGGCTATTATACATAGGCCGATCCAGAATAGATGACGATGGATACGTCTAAAGAGCGGCAATGAAATATCATTGGCTGGTTTGAAGCCAATCCAGGGAGGATTGATCCGCCATATCCATTTGCGATCAGTCGCTTCGGTTACTCCAATAAATGTAATCAGCAGCAAAATAATATGAATAATTTGAAGTGCCGCAAATCCGGCAAGCCAGGAAAAGAGACCTTCTTTTCCATATAAAAGTATCTGGAAGCCAAGGAATATGGCAATTAGTATAAAGTGACTTTGTATCAGCTCACGCCGTATAACCAGTTTTTTAGTTAGTTTATATTGATAAACGGTGGCAGTGTTGTGATCAGCCTTTTGTTGGCGCATAAAGCCTATCCTCCCATTTCTCATCTTATACATATATCGGCTTTTGTTGCATCTTTTATAATATGTAATCGGTCCAGGCACATGCCGCCCAACAGAAGCATATGATAAACAAATATTTGAAATGGACTATGAAATAAAAGAAAAGAAGTATAATTAGCTAGAATAAGAGTCATACTAAGAGTATATATTAAATGTTGACGGCGAAGGTGGGATAATCATGCAACCTCAAGTCAGTTACGAGCCCCATTGTATTATTTGCGGGCAAGGCAAGTTGGCAGGAGAAGGAATTTATATTGTTTCAGAATTTATTTGCAACTCTTGTGAGACGGAAATGGTACGTACAGATGTTAGAGATGATAAGTATCCTTTCTTTATTAACCAAATGAAAAGAATATTAATAAAGAAAAATGCATGAACAGCGCTTTTTAAAGCAGCTGTTCTTTTTGTATCGTACAGTTTGATTGAAAACTTGATGGAAACCATATATACCCCATATGAGAATTATATGCGATATGCTTTAATTTTTCGTGATATGATGATTGTAGTTTATATTTTATGAACAGTTCTATGTTGCGCAGTATAGTATTAAAAAGGGGTTATTAGTAGTGAAGCCATTTGTTGCACCTTTATATAATCAGATTAAAGAGCATATGATAACGTCTCCGTTAGGATTTCATGTACCAGGACATCAGTATGGCGAAGCAATGGATGTTTTGAAGAGTATTGATCAGGAGGCGGCGAGTCATTTTCGAAAAGTAATGGAGCTTGATGTGACCGAGCTGGAGAGCACAGATGATCTACATGATCCGCACAAAGGGATTGCTGAGGCACAGAGATTAGCTGCAAGTACCTTTGGGGCAGAGGAAAGCTTTTTTCTTGTGGGGGGAAGCACCGCCGGAAATATTGCTGTATTGCTGTCTGTGGTGCAGTCAGGTGAGACTGTTATTGTGCAGAGAAATGTACATAAATCGATTATTAATGGCTTGAAGCTCGCAGGGGCAAAGGCAGTGTTTGTCACTCCGCAAGTTGATGAACAAACAAATTTGTTGACGATCCCTTCCTTGAAACTAATAAAGACAGCTATCGAAATGTATCCAGAAGCTAAAGCAGTTATTTTAACAAATCCGAACTACTACGGAATTGGGCATAGGCTGGAGCAATGGACGGAATTAGTTCATCAATATAGGATTCCACTTATTGTGGATGAAGCACATGGTGCACACTATGGCTTTCATTCCAGACTGCCGCAAAGTGCATTAATGGCTGGGGCGGATGCGGTGGTGCAATCTGCGCATAAAACATTGCCAGCTCTAACAATGAGTGCAATATTGCATGTGCAAGGACTGCTTATTGATAGGGATTTGCTTAGATATAATTTAACGATGGTGCAAAGCTCCAGTCCATCTTTTCCAATGTTAATATCAATGGATATTTCCCGAGCAATGATTGATTTCATGGGGGAGCGTTTGTTTGAACCAAGTATTGAGCTTGCGGAGCAGTTTAGACAATGGATGTTGCAAAGAAAAGGGAGATTGCGTTGTGCAGTTAGTAGTTCACAGACTGTGTCACAGCCAGTATCCCAAACCCAAACAGAGCATCAAACATCGAATCTTCAGAGGGATCCGCTTAGAATTTTAATCTATGATGATGAGCAAAAGTGGAGTGGTTTTCAACTGCAAGCTATGCTGGCAAGCAAAGGGATTTGGACAGAAATGTCCAATGAAAAATACACTGTTCTTATTATCACAATAGGTATGAAAAAATCAGCAATAGAACGTTTGAAACACGCGGTCTATATAATAGAAGAAACAGGTCAAAATAACTCCAGCGTGTCGCCTATAAATGACTTGAGGAATGAGCAAATAGAAGAACGCATCAGCAGTCTGGTGCAATTTAATCGTATGCCGATCAGCAGGAAGGATACGGTTATAATAAATATCGATCAGGCAGCAGGCAAATATGCAGCGGAGGCAGTCATTCCATATCCTCCAGGCATACCGTTATTATATGAAGGAGAGGCATGGACGCGGGAAAGTATTGCACAGGTTAGGAGATTGACAGCAGCAGGAGCAAGGTTTCAAGGTGCTTCGGATATAACGATGAATTTGGTACCCGTTAGACGGGATTGAAATCAAGCTTAGCAGTTGCAGGAGGTTAGGATAAGGGCATGATAGCATAATCATGGCAATCTTGGCGTTTATTCTTCTGTCTGTAATTGGGAGTTAAGGAAGGCAGAAGCCATTTATTATTGAAACAGGCATACAGCCTTTGCCAGTGAGCAATTGTTAGGATAAAATAATGGCATAAGCAATAATTTTATCAGTATGATTAATTTACTTGTTAGGGGTATTTATTTTGAATAAAGGCATATTTATTACGCTTGAGGGCGGAGAAGGTTCAGGGAAAACAACTGCAATAGAACGACTTGTACAGTTATTGCGAGATCAAGGGCAGCATGTCGTTGTTACTAGAGAGCCTGGTGGTATTCCTATCGCAGAGAAAATTAGAAATATTATTCTTGACCCTGAACATACGATGATGGATGCGAGAACAGAAGCGATACTGTACGCCGCTTCAAGACGTCAGCATTTGGTCGAGAAGGTAATTCCGGCTTTACAGCAAGGAAGTATTGTAATATGTGATCGTTTTATCGATAGCAGCTTGGCGTATCAGGGCCATGCCAGAGAACTGGGCATGGAGGAGGTATGGGTGCTTAATCAATTTGCCATACAGGAACTTATGCCTCATCTTACTATATATATGGATATTGATCCTGAGGAAGGGTTGGCAAGGATCGCCCGAGCTTCAGAACGTGAAGTAAATCGTTTGGATTTGGAAAATATCGATTTTCATGAAAAAGTAAGGGAAGGTTACAAAATATTGTTGCAGCAATATCCGGAGCGCATAGTAGAAATCGATGCCTCGCAAAAGCCGGATGAAGTATTTGAACATATTTTGTCAGTGATTAAGGAGAGATATGCAGGAATTTTTATAACAGATGTCAAAATAGAAATAAATGATATGAATTAAATTCAACCGCTGTTGTACTTGGTGATGGATGGGCATTTCAATGTTACAATATTTTATGTACAGATATTTATTTGCCCAAAAGAAAAGCTTCACTCGGCGTTGGTTAGAGAGCATTCCATATCCTGAACAAAACTATATTGAGGAGGAATGAAATCATGAAATTAGTCATAGCTATTATTCAAGATAAAGACAGTAACCGTTTGTCCAATGCACTTATCCGAGAAGGATTTCGGGCAACTAAGTTGGCAAGTACAGGCGGGTTTTTGCGAGCAGGAAACACTACTTTTATGATTGGTATTGAGGATGAGCGTGTACATGAGGTTTTCCAGGTAATCAGCTCCAACTGTAAAGTGCGTGATCAGTTGGTAACTCCTATTTCACCAATGGGTGGATCAACAGATTCTTATATTCCATTCCCGGTAGAGGTGCAGATTGGCGGCGCTGCTGTATTTGTAGTACCGGTTGAACGATTCGAACATTTTTGATTGGGTGTGACTAATAATGAGAGTCGACCAGGGATGGCGCCCACTAGGGCAAAACAGAGCTGCAAATGAAACTTCTGTTCGGCCTGTTCAGCAAACAAGTTTCTCTGATGTGATGGTACAAAGAGATGCCGAGCGAACGCATGAACAGCTTCAGCAAAAACTGCAGGATATACATCGCCAAGGCGAGCGATTGTCTAGAATGATGTCGGTCCGGGAATTAAAGTTGTATCAGCAAATGGTAAAGCAATTTTTGGAGGATACGATACGCCGAGGTGTCGGTCTAAAGGAAGTAAGGGGCTTTGATCGCAGAGGACGAGTGAAGCGCTATAAGCTGCTTGACCAGATTGATGAAACATTGGTATCGATGGCAGAGGAATTGCTGGAAAGCGAAGAGGGCAAGCTGGAGTTGCTTAATAAAATTGGAGAAATTCGTGGTCTACTGATTAACTTTTTATTTTAACGGAATTGCAGCAGGAAAGGTATGACAAGAATGAGCTTGGAAAATAGATCAGATCAGTGGAAGGCACAACGGATACTGATGAATGCGCTCCGAAGCGGAAAAGTTTCTCATGCTTATTTGTTCCATGGACCTTCCGGAACAGGTCGAAAAGCGATGGCTCAAACTTTTGCGCAGGCCTTGTTTTGTACAGCAGGTATTCATGATGCTTGTGGTGAATGCTTGGAGTGCAGGAAATTTATGAACGGAAATCAGCAGGATGTTACCTATATCGCACCCGATGGACAATCGGTAAAGATTGACCAGATTCGTGCGCTGCAACGTGATTTTGCATATCGGAACAACGATGCCAAGCGCAAGGTCTATATGATAGAGAAAGCAGAAAGAATGACTGTGCAGGCTGCCAACAGCCTGCTTAAATTTTTAGAGGAACCCCTTTCCCCAATTACAGCGATTCTAATTGCTGATAACGGACAGGCTGTATTGCCGACAATACGGTCGCGGGCACAGTGGGTACCGTTTGTACCGTTGCCTCCTGAACAGATGCTTGAAAAATTATTGGAAGAAGGATTTTCCAGGCTGCTTGCCAGAGCAGCCGTGCATTTGTCATCCGGTCTGGATGGGGCTAGGGATATTCTCCAGCAGAATCCGTTTGCAGAAATTAGAACCCTAGTGATACAATTAGGGAAGGAGAGTTTGACCCGATTCACCGCGGCGATGATTACTGCCCAACAACAGCTATTTAAAACTGAGTTAGCAGAGCATATAGATTTGATATTGTCGTTAATGGCTGTTTGGTTTAAAGATTTTATACAATTTCAAGCCAACAGGCAGGAAAAAATCGTTTTTATAGATCAGATAGATTGGATAAGCAGTCAAGCATTTCAACGTTCAACAGCAGGCTGGACAGCTTGTATAGAGCATGTGTTGGAAGCTGGCAAGAAAATTCGCGCCAACACTGCGCCACAGCTTGCATTTGAACAACTTTTGGTGAAATTACAGGAGGGCTAGTCCTTGTATAATGTCATTGGTGTCCGTTTCAAGAAGGCGGGCAAGATATATTACTTTGATCCGGTCGAGCATCCCGTTGATAAGGAACAGCATGTTATTGTTGAGACTGCTCGGGGTATTGAATACGGAAAAGTGGTTGTGGGGCAAAAGCAGGTCGGTGAATCGGATGTTGTCCTCCCGCTCAAGAAAGTAATTCGCATTGCTAATGACGCAGATGCTCAAGTTGTTGATGAGAATAAAGCAGCTGCTAAGGATGCATTCCATACTTGTCTTGAAAAGATTAAAACCCATCAACTCAATATGAAGCTGGTGGATGTCGAATTTACGTTCGACCGCAACAAAATTATTTTTTACTTTACGGCTGAAGGAAGAGTGGATTTCCGCGAGCTGGTGAAGGATTTGGCAAGTGTTTTTCGAACGCGTATCGAGCTTAGGCAAATTGGCGTGCGTGATGAAGCAAAGATGCTTGGCGGCATCGGGCCTTGTGGAAGAGTGCTCTGCTGCTCATCTTGGCTAGGCGACTTTGAACCTGTGTCCATCAAAATGGCAAAGGATCAGAATCTCTCGTTGAACCCAACCAAAATTTCCGGTTTATGCGGACGTTTGATGTGTTGTCTGAAGTATGAGCATGACAATTATGAGAGCATTCGTGAAGAGTTGCCAGGCGTAGGCAAGCACGTGATTACGTCTTTAGGCGAAGGCAAGGTAACAGGAATAAATGCATCATCCAAGACAGTTTATGTACAATTGTTTGATGTTCCAGGAAAACCGAAAGAAATGTCATTAGATGATGTTGTGCTGAAGTAGGATTAAAAGTATGACTGACTGGCAGATTACCAATCTGCGTTAGAAGCTCTGGGGTGGGGACTTGGAGAAAAATGATATTTTTTCACAAATGGATGAATTAGAAAACCGGTTTGGACAATTTTATGAAGAGCTTGGTCAGCTGAAGCTGAAAGTGAAGACGCTGCTTGAAGAAAATAAGCGTTTGAGCATGGAAAACAGCCAACTGCGACAAGTTCTGAAACGGGAAAATAATCATCAGTTTATGCATGACGAGGCTTCCACAGAAGAAGCAGAGCAAACGGCGGATTCAAAGTCATCTAGGGAACAGCAAGGCCGTTCTGATGCTGGTGGGGCTGTAGGAGAGGGCTATGATAATCTAGCTAAGCTGTACCACGAAGGGTTCCATATTTGCAATATTTATTATGGGCATTTGCGGACAGAGGGCGATTGTTTATTCTGCCTCTCATTTCTAAATAAATAATATATGAGCAGAAGACAAGCCGTCCTTTTATAAAGGGCGGCATTGTTTTACCATAGAGGAGAGAAAAAGCTTGTTAGAACAAGTTCAACTGCGCGAAAATGAAAGAATTGATGACTTACTAACGGAGTCAGGATTGAAGATTATTCAAAGTCGAGAGGTATTCAGCTTTTCGTTGGATGCAGTTCTGCTTTCACGATTTGCTTCTATTCCATCTAAAGGGAAGATTGCTGATCTTTGCACAGGAAATGGGGTAATTCCTATCTTGCTGTCCGATCGAACAAAAGCCGACATTGATGCGATTGAAATACAGCCGCGCTTGGTAGATATGGCGAACAGAAGCGTTGCTCTTAATGGGTTGTCTGACAAAATAACGATAATTGAACATGATTTGCGAACGTATTATAAAATAGCCGGAAATGGTCCCTACGATGCTATAACTGTAAATCCCCCTTATATGACTATGGCTTCTGGCGATGCAAATGAAAATGAGCATTACGCAATTGCCAGACATGAAATTTACTGTACACTTGAAGATGTTGCACAGGCCTGTGCTAGACTTGTGAAACCTGGCGGCAAAGTAGCAATGGTGCATCGTCCATCAAGATTGCTGGATATTATGCAAGCCTTTCGTCGTTGGAAGCTGGAACCTAAGCGTATTCAATTTGTGCATCCAAATTGCAAGGCGGAAGCTAACATGGTATTGATTGAGGCAATGAGGGATGGCAAGCCTGACTTGAAGCTGCTGCCCCCGATTATGGTCTACAATGAAAAAGGAGTTCAAATTGTATGAAGAAGCAGATGAGCTTTAAGGAAGCTCCAGGGAGCAGCCAGACTACTATAGGCAAGCTATATTTGGTCGGTACGCCGATTGGTAATCTGGAGGATATGACGATGCGGGCAATACGCATTTTAAATGAGGTTGATTTGATTGCTGCTGAGGATACGAGACAAACGAGGAAGCTGCTGACGCATTTTGATATTCATACACGTTTGGTAAGTTACCATGAGCATAATAAGCAGGATAGCGGCAAGGAGTTAATCCGTTTGTTGCTTGAAGGACATTCGATCGCTTTGGTGAGCGATGCTGGCATGCCAGCTATTTCTGACCCGGGGGCTGATTTGGCGGCAGAGGCAGCAGAGCAAGAGATTGCGGTTATTCCTGTGCCAGGAGCTAATGCAGCTTTAGCGGCACTTATTGTTTCGGGACTGCCTACAGAACAGTTTCAGTTTGTTGGATTTCCGCCACGCGGGCGGAAGGAACGGGCAGAATGGATGGAGGTGCTGACGAACACAAAGGCAACGCTTATTATGTATGAATCTCCTCATCGGATAAAAAAAACATGTCAGGCGTTGTTAGAGTGCTTTGGCGATAGACGAGTTGCATTTGTAAGAGAATTGACCAAGCGTCATGAGGAAGTGCTTAGAGGTACGTTGCAAGCCGGAGTAGCATGGTTTGAAGAGCATGATCCAATCGGTGAGTATTGTATTGTAATGGAGGGCAACGATGGACAAGCAGATCATCTGCAGTCAGGAGATCAGTTGTCGTGGTGGGAGGCTATGAGCCTGGAAGAGCATGTTGCACATTATGAACGGCAGATGACTCGTAAAGAGGCAATTAAACAAACAGCAGTAGACAGAGAGATGCCGAAGAGGGATGTTTATAATGAAGTGAATCGCTCTTGATTTTGTAAAAAAAAGACCTTCCTGGCCGGGTTCTAGCGCAGGAAGGCATCAAGGAGTATAAAAAGGTTAGAATTAATGTATTCAATATTCTGATTATAACCTATTTTTCTTATTTTGTCACAGGAGAAGGCATATCTGCAAGACAAATATGGCAAACAATTTTTCCTTTGAAATAAGTTACGTTCTCTGCATTGCCACAGAAGATACAAGCAGGCTCGTATTTCTTCAACATAATACGCTCGCCATCTACATAAATCTCAAGCGCATCCTTCTCACCAATACCTAAAGTACGGCGTAACTCGATAGGAATAACAACACGGCCAAGCTCATCTACTTTACGTACGATACCAGTAGATTTCATCATAAATGGATCAGTCCTCTCTTTGAATGAAAAACGTCACGATTCGACAACTTTTAAAGCACTGTTTTAAGTATATAATACCAACTCTTCCCATAACAGTCAACAGGACTATCGACGCAAACACTTGTAAATGGGGACTTTTGGATGAAACCATAAGCAAACAGTGTTGGTTATAGGATACAATAAAACATAGTTTATGGAAACTATTTTACGACACTTTTCGACAAATTACAATGTGGTTTTTGTCGAAATTATGAAGATGAAGGAGTTGGTAAAATGCTGGAGCAATTATCAGAAGAAAAGGTATTCAAAGATCCTGTTCATAATTACATCTACGTGCAAGATGAACTGATTTGGAATCTGATTAATACAAGAGAATTTCAGAGATTGCGCCGTATCCGTCAGTTAGGAACATCTTACTTGACCTTTCACGGTGCGGAGCATAGCCGTTTTTCGCACTCACTAGGTGTTTATGAGATTACAAGAAAAATAATTTCTCGCTTCGAACGAAGCGGTTACTCTGATTGGCCTAAGGAAGAAAGGCTAGTCTCCTTATGTGCTGCTTTGCTGCATGATGTTGGACATGCCCCCTTTTCTCATTCTTTGGAGGAAGTATTTGATACAGACCATGAGGAGTGGTCTTGTAAAATTGTATTGGGTAATACGGAAATCAATGCTATATTAAGAACGATTTCTGAACAATTCCCTGTTAAAGTTGCATCAATTATAAAAAAAACATATGAAAAACCGATAGTTGTAAGTTTAATTTCAAGTCAAATGGATGCTGATCGAATGGATTATTTGCTTCGTGATGCTTATTTTACTGGTGTGAATTATGGTACGTTTGATTTGGAAAGAATTTTGCGCGTATTGCGCCCTTTTCAAGGAAAAATTGTCGTTAAAGAAAGCGGTATGCATGCGGTTGAGCATTACTTGATGTCTCGGTATCAGATGTACTGGCAAATTTATTTTCATCCTGTAACAAGAAGCTCGGAAATTATTTTACGGCAAATATTTAAAAGAGCACAAGAGCTGTATTTGGAAGGACATAAGCTTAATTTTATGTTGGAGCCGTTGGAACGGTTAATTAATAATTCACTTAACTTGGAGCAATATTTATTATTAGATGAGGCATTAATGCAAACAGCGTTTTCTCAATGGGCGAATGAAAAAGATGTAATTTTAAGTGATTTATGCTGCAGGTTTTTAAATCGTAATCTATACAAGTATGTTCCAGTAGAAAATCCAGAGAGCAAGATACATGTCTCTTTAATAGAAGAAATGATTTCGCTTGGGCTTCATCCAAACTATCATATGGAAATTGATTTCCCTTATGACAAGCCATATGATGTGTATCGCCCTAACGGAAATAACGGCGAAATTAGTCAAAAAACACCGATTTTATTGTTAGATGATCAGGATCAAATCAGCGAAATTTCCCTGAAATCAGACATTGTTCGTTCTATTACAGGATTGCATCAGGGACAGCATTATTTGTATTATCCTCATGATTTATTGGAGAATCGGGCAAAGCATTGCTCGAATGAGCTGAAATTAAATTTTAAACTAAAATAAAGGAGTTTTTAACAAATGCCATCACTATTTGACACACATACACATCTGGATTCACCCAAATACGACGAAGACCGTCATGAAATGATAAAAAGAGCAAAGGAAGCGGGAGTCGAATTGTTTGTAAATATCGGTTTTAATCGAGAAACAATACCGACTACACTTGCGCTTGCGGATCAATATCCAGAAATATATGCAGCTGTTGGCTGGCACCCGGTGGATAGTATTTTTATGCAGAAAGGCGATTTAGAATGGATTGAGGAAATGAGTAAGCATCCAAAGGTAGTCGCGATTGGCGAGATCGGGCTTGATTATCACTGGGATACTTCTCCGAAAGAGGTACAACAGCAAGTTTTTCGTGAGCAAATTCGGCTGGCGCGAAAAATTAACAAGCCAATTGTTATTCATAACCGTGATGCGCATGAGGATGTTGTCCGAATTTTGAAAGAAGAAAAGGCGGATGAGATAGGCGGTGTGATGCATTGCTTCTCTGGAAGCTGGGAAATTGCAAAATTATGCCTGGACATGAATTTTTATATATCGTTCGGAGGACCGCTTACATTTTTGAATGCGAAGACTCCAAAAGAGGTGCTTTCCAAGACGCCAATTGATAAGATTTTGATTGAAACGGATTGCCCTTATTTGACACCTCACCCATTTAGAGGTAAACGAAATGAGACGGGATATGTAGAGCTTGTCGCACAGTCCGCTGCCCAAATCAGGGGATTAACAATCGATGAAATTGGTGAAATTACGCTCGCAAATGGTAAAAAATGTTTCGGTATTATGTAAAAGATAGAGAAAACGAGCGAAATAATGAGATTATGTGCGTAAAAAGTGATTTTTATATGAGAAATCAACCAATTTTTCGAACAATAATCAATTTTTTCGTGAAAATCGTCTTTTATCGCATCTTTACAATTGTGCGTGAGTGAGGTTATGATTCATTTCAGAGCTTTACATTTTGTATTGGATTTCCAATATCGCAAATTTTAAATGCTCTGTTTTTTTATCCTTTGACAAATATTTTCTAACTTACCCACATAGAAAATAGTAAGGACAGCTAAACAGATCAGGAAGGCGGTATTGGCAGCGTGCTTAAGGTACGTTAATCTATTATAGTCGCGTCAGTTGTAACATGCGTAACACTTGGCGGCGGGACTATGAAGGAGGACCGAGGAAGTGGGATCAGTCGAGCAAGAGGAAACCCATGGGAAACGATCATCCAGCATGTCTTTCGCAATGCGATGGAAGCATGGAAACCTGCGTTTGATTATTTTGAGCGCTGCGATTTCAATCGCTATGACTTTCATGTTTTTGGTGTTGTTGTACGGAACGGCTGTCAAAAGCGTATCCGTAGTAGTGAATGGACAGGAGACTGTTGTACAAACAAAACAATGGGTCCTGCAACGCCTACTGGATGAACAAGCTATTGCAATTGGTACTTATGATAAAGTATCCGTTCCTTTGAATTCTTCGATCAAGGACGGAGATCGTATTGAGATTACTCATGCAATTCCGGTTGCAGTAACTGCTGATGGCAAGACATTAACGGTACATACGACAGAGAGGACAGTACAAGACGCGATCGATGAACTAAACATTTCTGTTCGCGATGAAGATAAAATCAGCCCGGCACTTGAAGCTGAGCTTACTGCAGATACAGCTATCACTATTGTACGTGTGGATACCAAGCTGTCTTCTGAGGAGCGTGTTGTTCCTTTCTCTATCGTAAAAAAAGAAGACCCTAATCTCGAGGTTGGCAAGGAGAAGGTTGTGCAAACCGGGAAAGAGGGAGTTATCGTTGAAAATTACGAAGAGAAGTACGAAGATGGAGTGCTAGTATTCAGCAAGATGGTCAGCGAGGCAACAGAAGAAAGTGTAGTTGACCAGATTATTGCGATTGGCACCAAAAAGCCGGAACCTAAAGTTACAGTGCTTAGCAATTCTTCTCCTGATGTTGAGTCTGTATCAAAAGACGGTAAATCCTTTAATGCCAAAAAAGTATTGAAGAACGTTACTTTAACTGCGTATCATGCTGGTAAAGAATCGACAGGCAAAGGACCTGGAGACAAGTATTACCGTAAAACTGCTTCTGGAACTGAGGTAACGGAAGGAAGAACGATAGCGGTAGATCCAAAAGTTATTCCTATGGGCTGGTGGGTCTATATTGAAGGTATCGGCTATCGCAGAGCTGAGGATACTGGCGGGGCAATAAAGGGCAATATTATTGATGTATTTATTGAAAGTTCCAGCAGTGTCAAAAAGTTTGGACGCAAAAAGGGATATACTGTTTATGTTATCGGACCAAAGAAACCTGCGTCCAGCTAGTGTAGCTGTTTGTGAATGAATGATTGCTATCATTAATTTCATATGTCATCATAAGAGAAGAGGCTATGCCTCTTCTTTTTTCATGTGACAAATATTAGATGGGATTCTATATATGGAAGGAATGATCTTGGTGATTAAGGAGATCATTGTAGTAGAAGGAAAAGACGATACAGCTGCTGTTAAAAGAGCGGTAGAAGCAGATACAATAGAGACTAATGGTTCCGCTATAGGCGAGGAAGTGCTCCGTAAAATTGCTTTGGCTAACGAAAGGCGGGGCATTATTATATTTACTGATCCTGATCATGCGGGAGAACGAATTCGTAAAATAGTGGCTCAACATGCGCCTGGTTGTAAACATGCTTTCCTGCCGCAGGAGTTAACGACTCGCAAAGGCGATATAGGCATTGAAAATGCTTCGCCAGAGGCAATTCGCCATGCTTTGTCTGAATTGCGCACGGAAACGCAATTAAGCATTGGAGAAGTGACATGGGAAGATTTGATTGCTGCCAAACTGGTTGTTGATGAACAAGCGTCCAAGCGGCGTTTGGAGATGGGGAAATTACTTGGAATTGGTTATGCCAACGGGAAACAGTTTTTTAAGCGTTGTACCAGCTTCCAAATTACGAAAGAAGAGTTTGATCGGGCATTAGAGCAGATGGAGGCTAATTTGGGAGGTAACATGAATGAATGAGCAACAAAGCAAAATGGCGGGCAATAAAATAGCAACAGCAGATATTGCAGCACCAAGAAGAACGAAAGAAATAATTGCGAAGTATGGTTTTTCATTCAAAAAGAGCTTGGGACAAAATTTTTTGATTGATCAAAATATTTTAAACAAAATCGTCTCGGCGGCTGAACTGGATCATACAAAGGGTGTGTTGGAAATTGGTCCAGGTATCGGTGCATTGACACAGCGGCTGGCGGAAGCAGCGGGAACGGTTACAGCTGTTGAAATAGACAATCGCCTAATTCCTATATTGAATGATTTGTTTGCGCCGTATGAGCATGTTTCAGTTGTGCAAGGAGATGTACTAAAGCTTAATCTGAAGGAATTGTTTGCACAGCAGTTCGCAGGCACGGATAAAGTAAGTGTTGTAGCTAACTTGCCTTACTATGTAACGACTCCGATACTGATGAAGCTGCTGGAAGAGAAAGTACCGCTGGAGCATATCGTTGTAATGATTCAAAAGGAAGTAGCCGACAGAATGGCGGCAAAGCCGGGAGGAAAGGAATATGGCAGTCTGAGCGTGGCGGTTCAGTATTATTGCCAGCCGGAGTTGGTATGCATTGTTCCTCACACCGTATTTATTCCACAGCCTAATGTAGACTCTGCCGTTATTAAGCTAACCTTGCGTGACAAGCCGGCGGTAGAAGGCGTAAATGAGGAGCAATATTTTAAAATCGTCCAAGCATGCTTTGCACAAAGAAGAAAGACACTTGCGAATAATTTGACTGCTTATGTGGGTAAGGAACGGAAAGAAGAGCTGTTAGCATTACTGGATCAAATAGGCATTGACCCGAAGCGGCGCGGGGAAACGCTGACACTTGAGGAGTTTGCCCAAATCAGCAGAAGCTTTGCTCTGAAAGGCTGGTAAATTAATACTCACCATTCGTCTATTTTTCCATAGGATAAACGAAGAGGTGATTTACCTATGAGGCAAGGAGACCTGGTCGTCCGCAAATCGTATGGCGGTGACGTACTATTCCGTATTATGGCGATTCAGCCTGAAGCAGATTTGGCATTTTTGAAAGGAACGGATTTCCGTTTGGTTGCTGACTCTGGCGTGAACGATCTCACCATAGTGGACGATCCTAATTCGATGAAGGCTATCCAAGAAGTCCGGATTAAGGTAAATGAGTCTATTCAAAGAATGCAATCCGTAAGGAAAAAAACAATTCCAGGTGCTGGATATATGTCTCGATTGGCGCAGTCATCCCAGCAAGCACCTTATTTTGAGGTGCCCGGAAAAGTTTTGCATTTGGATGGCGACGGAAACTACTTGAAGAAGAGCATGCAACTGTATAAAACGATGAATGTGCCTGCCTATGGTGTTCACGCTCATGAATCGCAGATGGCTGACTTATTATACCGCATGCTGCCAGAAATAAAACCGGATATTGTTGTTATAACCGGACATGACGGAGTGATTAAGCATCGGTCCGGCAATGATCATTTCAATTTGTCCAGTTATAAAAACTCACAAAATTTTGTTAATGCTGTTCGTACTGCCAGACAGTATGAAAGAAGCCGTGATGGACTGGTAGTTGTAGCCGGAGCCTGCCAATCGCATTTTGAAGCGCTTATGCATTCAGGATCCAACTTTGCCAGCTCGCCCGGCCGCATACTTATTCATGCGCTTGATCCGGTGTATGTAGCTATTAAGGCAAGTTTTACTTCGATACGCGAGCCAATTAATCTTTCTGACGTTATCGAAGGCACGATTAGTGGTATCGACGGTATGGGTGGTATTGAAACAATGGGCAAATACCGGGTTGGATTACCAAGAACGGAAACAATGTAATTTGTGAAAAAAGCACAGAGGAAGTCGACTCAGAATGTTAAAATAGCCGCCAGAACGGGACTGTCGATGCTCTTTAAACAATTTGGGGTAAAACAAAATGCTAGCTCACGGAAAGCGAAAATGGGCTGTAGAAGCGCTAGCGTCCGTCTTTATATGCAAATGTCCACCTTTGTTATTGCTGAAAATAATTATAAAAAAAATTTAGCATAAATTTTAAAAACATCGTTGACAAAAATAATGGTACGCTGATATAATATTTGTTCTCATTTGACATTTCCTCTTTTTTTGTTTATAATGGACAAGGAAAGAGGTGGTGTTGGACAATGGCTAAAAATGTGCTGTTGGATATTAAACGCAGTTTGGAAGCCCACGTTGGCTCCAAAATCCGTCTCAGAGCTAATGGCGGCCGCCGTAAAACGGTTGAACGTACAGGAACTTTGGAAGAAACCTACCCATCTGTTTTTATCGTGAAGCTGGATGAAGATCAACATGCTTTTAAGCGAGTTTCTTACAGCTATGCGGACATACTAACAGAAGCTGTTGAAGTAACTGTATGTAATGATGAGGGTCAAGTGCGGATTGCGCTTCAACCTTAAGAACGGCAGCAGATTCAATATATCGCCTTTACGGCAGGTTTGGCACAGACTATTGTCTGTGCCTGTTTTTTTTCTAAGCGAAAGGTCATATGGATGGATATTCTTCCTGTAACATCGCGGGTTACTTCGAGTGCTCATGAGCATACTAAGAAGGCAATATCTTTTTGGAGGCAGTTGATTGATGATGTCGAGGCGCATGAATGATCGACGGCTTGATTAATGATTTGCGAAGGGAGCATAATGATGGCTAGACGAAGAAGACCTGTAATGTCTGAACATTTAAAGGTGGAGCTTGCCAAGGAGCTTGGATTTTATGATACTGTCCAGCAAGAGGGCTGGGGTGGAATAAAAGCCAAGGATGCAGGCAATATGGTAAAGCGGGCTATTCAGATAGCTGAGGAAGCTGCTGCGAAGCAATATCGCAATTAAATTTTATAAAAAGAAAAGCTAAGTAAGCACAATTTTATATTGTTCCTTGCTTAGCTTTTCTTTTCATTTGATCGTTTGTTATAATGAACCATAAGTTTATGACGAACGGGTGAATCTATGAGATGAAAATATATGAGAAGGCTCCTGCAAAAATTAATCTATTACTTGATGTGCTAAGTAAACGAAACGATGGTTATCATGAAGTAGAAATGATTATGACAATGGTAGACTTGGCAGATAGATTAGAGATGGAACCATTAGCAAGAGATACAATTATTATATCGAGTCAAGCCGGGTACATACCGCTTGATGAGAAAAACCTGGCTTTTCAAGCTGCTAGATTGATGAAAGAGCGTTACGGTGTCAAGCAAGGGGTCTATATTCATTTGGATAAAAAAATTCCTGTTGCAGCAGGGCTTGCAGGCGGCAGCAGCGATGCTGCAGCGACCTTGCGCGGGCTGAATCGTTTGTGGAAGCTAAATTTGCCTGAGGAGGAACTTTGTACGCTGGGCGCGGAACTGGGCTCAGATGTGCCCTTCTGTGTAACAGGAGGAACAGCGATTGCTCGCGGCAGAGGAGAGAAGCTGGAACCGATCAGTTATCCGCCGCAATGCTGGGTTGTGCTTGCCAAGCCGCCTATTAATGTGTCGACAGCAGATATATACGGGAAATTCAGAGTCGCTGATATTAAGGAGCATCCCTCCATTTTGCGTATGAACCAGATGCTGGAGCAAGGATCATTCCATGGGATGTGCAATGAGCTAGGCAATGTGCTGGAGCAGGTAACTCTGTCGATGTACCCTGAGGTGAGACAACTGAAAGAGAGCATGATTCGATTAGGAGCTGATGGCGTATTAATGTCGGGAAGCGGGCCTACTGTTTTCGGACTTGTATCGAAGGAAGCGAAACTGCCGCGCATTTATAATGGGCTTAGAGGCTTTTGCAAGGAAGTGTATGTTGTAAGAATGCTTACCTCAACGTGTATGTAATACTGGAATCTTGCTTGAATCCGTATAAAGATGATATATTTACTGTATAATATTCGGATTTAGGACGGGGGATTTTCGGTTGAGGAAAGTAAAACGCAGCTCCAGACTGGTGGAGATGACACAATATTTGTTGTATCGACCCCATACATTGATCTCTTTGACTACTTTTGCTGAGCGTTATCAATCTGCCAAGTCTTCAATAAGTGAGGATTTGGCGATTATAAAAGAGGTTTTTGAAGAGGAAGGGATCGGCCAACTTCGTACACTAGCAGGTGCGGCTGGCGGTGTGATGTATGTGCCGGCTATGCATAAGGACAAGTCATTGGCAATTATGAAACAAATTTGCGATCAATTAGAGCAGCCGGAGCGGGTTTTGCCTGGTGGTTATTTGTATATGACGGATATGCTTGGTCAGCCTGCATTGCTGGCTGATATAGCCCGTATGTTTGCAACTGCTTTTGCAGATCGTGATATAGATTGTATTATGACTGTCGAGACAAAGGGAATTCCATTGGCTTATGCTGCAGCTTCTTGTCTGAATATTCCGGTAGTTATTGTTCGCAGGGATAACAAGGTGACAGAAGGCTCAGCTGTAAGCATTAACTATGTTTCCGGGTCGACCAAGCGGATCCAGACGATGTCTCTGGCTAGAAGGGCGCTTAAAGAACAATCGAGAGTGCTTATTATAGATGATTTTATGAAGGCAGGCGGCACGATTCAGGGAATGATTGATTTATTGTTTGAATTTAATGCTGTTGTTGCCGGAGTAGGGGTATTTGTAGAATCTGGTGAGGTGGAGTTGGAGGAACGTTTGCTGGAGGATTATATCTCTTTGGCAAAGCTAACAGCAGTAGATATGAAAACCAAGCAGGCGAAAGTTGTTCCAGGAAATTACTTTAATAATATGTAAAGGATGGCGTTAACTATGGCAAAAGATCTAACAATCGTTTCAACAGATCAGGCACCGGCTGCGATCGGTCCTTATTCACAAGCCATGAAGTTTGGTGAGTTAGTCTATACTTCAGGACAAATTCCGCTTCAGCCAAATGGCGAGCTTGTAGAAGGCGGTGTAGAGGAGCAGACTCATCAAGTATTTGCAAATCTAAAAGCCGTGCTTGCAGAAGCTGGCTCTTCCTTGTCAAACGTTGTTAAAGCAACGGTGTTTTTGAAGGATATGAATCAGTTTGCCACAGTCAATTCTATCTACGCAGAATACTTTGGCGACCATAAACCAGCCCGTTCGACAGTAGAGGTTGCCCGCTTGCCAAAAGATGTTTTTGTCGAAATAGAAGTGATCGCATCGATAAATGTCGAATGAAAACGAAAAAAATGCATAAGTAAAAAAATATTTTAAAATGAGTATCAAATTTCCAAATTATTAGCAGGAATTTGCAAAAATACGTGGAATATTACACCAAGTCTCTGATTGGACAAAGGTGGTGAACACAAATGCAAATTACTGATGTAAGACTCCGCAGGGTGAATTCGGAGGGTCGTATGAAGGCTATCGCCTCTATTACCATTGATAATGAATTCGTCGTTCACGATATTCGTGTAATCGATGGAAACAATGGTATGTTCGTAGCTATGCCTAGTAAGCGTACTCCGGACGGCGAATTCCGCGATATCGCACATCCAATCTCCTCGACTACGCGCGAGAAGATCCAGGCTGCTGTTTTGGCAGAGTACGAACGTGCTGCTGAAGAAGTTGCGATCGAAGAGGGAGCATAACCAGATAATCTAATTTGAAATCGTTTGAACGGAAAAGAGAGCTTGAAGCTCTCTTTTCTTTTTTTTCTTTTTACGTTATAGTTGTATCAATTTCAAATTAGGCAGTTCATTAGGGAGTGGAACGAAATGAAATTGATCTCAATCGTACTTGCTGCAGGTCAAGGCAAGCGTATGAAATCTAAATTATATAAAGTTATGCATCCTGTATGCGGCAAGCCAATGGTAGAGCATGCTGTAACTGCAATGAAGGATGCTTCTTGCACCAGAACAGTGGTAATTGTTGGACATGGGGCTGAGACGGTAAAATCCTACTTGGGGGATTCGGTTGAATACGCGGTTCAGGAGCAGCAGCTAGGTACTGGCCATGCTGTAATGCAGGCGAAAGATTTACTTGCAGATGAGGATGGTATTGCTGTTGTCGTCTGCGGGGATACGCCGTTAGTCAGGTCTTCTACGATAGAGGCTATGCTTGAGCTGCATCAAGCGAGCGGCGCAGCTGCAACAGTTTTGACAGCCTCCTTCGACAATCCTTCGGGATATGGTCGTGTTATTCGGGAGCAGGCAGGAGAAGTGAAGCGGATTGTAGAGGATAAGGATTGCACGCCTGAACAGGCAGCAGTCAGAGAAATCAATACGGGAACGTATTGCTTTGATAATCGCAAATTATTCAAGGCGCTGGAAAGTGTAACGAACCATAACGTACAGGGAGAATATTATCTGACAGATGTTATTGGTATTATGCAATCACAAGGCGAGGTCGTGCAGGCTTATTGTACGGAGGATCTGGCAGAGGCAATTGGCGTTAATGACAGGGTTGCTCTTGCCGAGGCGGAGCGTTTGATGCGCATGCGAATTAATCATTCACATTTACTGAATGGCGTTACAATTATTGATCCTGCCAGCACCTATATTGAAAATGATGTACAGATCGGTGCGGATACAGTTATTTATCCGGGATCAGTGCTTAGAAGCGGAACCGTTATTGGTGAAGACTGCGTGATTGGTCCACAGGCGGACATTACCCGCTCTGTAATTTTGAATGGAGCGGCTATTAAATATTCGACAGTTAATGAATCAACAGTTGGCGAAGGATCTACTGTTGGACCATACACAAATTTGCGACCAGGCACTAAACTGGGGAAAAACTGCAAGATTGGCGATTTCGTAGAATTGAAAAATACAGTGCTGGGCGATGGCAGCAAGGTGCCTCATTTAAGCTACGTAGGCGATGCGGTCATTGGGAAAGACGTAAATATCGGGTGTGGTGTAGTAACAGCTAATTATGATGGGTTTAACAAGGCGGTCACGGAAGTTGGCGATCATGCTTTTGTAGGAAGTAACGTTAATCTGATTGCACCTATCAAAGTTGGCGAGGGTGCTTATATTGTTGCTGGCTCCACTGTGACAAAGGATGTCCCTGCAGGGGATTTGGCAATTGCACGGGAACGACAAACGAATAAACCCGGTTATGCAGATAAAATCAGATCGCGGGCAAAGGCAAAAAAAGAGCAGCTGGCTGAGAAATTAAACGAGCGCAGAGAAAATAAAACCTCTGAAGAATAGTACGTAGAGCTGGAATGATTAATTTAAGGTTTGAATGGGAAAATTGATATGGAAACAGTATTAGCTATAACGGCTAAGGAGGATTCCATATGACAACTACAGTTCAAGCTCAGCAACGAACGAATTCAACAAGAGGACAACTGCGCAAGCTGCGTATGTCTGGTCAAATACCGGCAATTGTGTATGGTAAGCAAGCGGTTGAGGCAACTTCGTTAAGTGTAAGTGAACGACAAATTAGTCAGCTGCTCAGAACGCATACCAACGCTGTACTTAATCTTGAGGTACCCGGTGCAGGCACACAATCTGTTATGATTGCCGAGATACAGCGCGAGCCGCTTAGCGGACAAATGATTCATATCGATTTTCATCAAATCAGCATGAACGAAAAGGTAAGGACAGATGTGCGCATTGATGTGACAGGCGAAAGCATTGGAGTGCGCGAGGGTGGGATTTATCAGCTTATTCTTCATGAAGTAGAGGTGCAATGTTTGCCGGGAGATATTCCAGAACAGATCATGGCGGATATTACTAATCTTGCAGTCGGCGAAAGTTTGCTTGTCAGTGATCTGTTCTTCCCAAGCGGAGTAGAAGTAAGGACAGATGCATCAGCTGTTGTTGTGACAGTGTTGGCTCCACAGAAGGATGAGGAACCGGAAGATGACAAGACAACTGCGCCAGCATCTGAGCTGCAAGCAGAAACTTCTGATACTTAATATCGATATAAGTCATATAAAAAGGACGATTGACCGGGAATCCAGCTGTATCGGGTTCTCGGTTGTTGTACTGCTAATTTAGTGAAAACTTCGCCCAGGACATTTACGCCTGTCCTTGATTATGCTAAATTGGTTCGTAAAGGAGAGGGTGGCAGCTATGAAATGGTTTGTAGGGCTAGGCAATCCGGGAATCTCATATCGTGATACTCGGCATAATGCTGGTTTTATGGTGATAGATGAGTTGGCAAAGCGTTGGGATATTAAAGTTACACAAAGCAAATGCAAATCGTTAATCGGGGAAGGGCTTATTGCCGGGGAACGAGCTGTACTTATAAAACCAATGACGTATATGAACTTATCTGGTGAGGCAGTACGCGCATTCATGGATTATTACAAGATGGACTTGCAGGATATGATCGTAATTTATGATGATTTGGACACAGAAACGGGCAAGCTGCGTTTGCGCTATCAAGGCAGTGCTGGCGGGCATAATGGCATTAAGTCGATTATTCAACATGTGAACACGCAACAATTTAACCGAATTCGAATGGGAGTATCAAGACCAGAACCGGGAATGAGTATTTCAGATTATGTACTCTCAACATTTCCAAAAAGTCAAAAAAAGGATCTCGAAGCGATGATTGATCAAGCTTGTGACGCGGCAGAATTTAGCTTGAAGACTCCATTCGAGGAAACGATGGCAAAATATAATCGTTAATAGGTAAAAAAACATTTAGATGCGGGCATACTGAGAGGTATAACGATCTCTCGGGGGGCATATTATGTCTGTGAATTACATATGCAAGCATTGTAAAACGGAAATAGGTTTTATTGAAGGCAGGAATATTTCAGAATCGCAGCTTGGCTTTCATTTCTTGACCCCGGAAGAACGCAACGATATAATAGCGTATAACCCAAGCGGGGATGTGACGGTTAAACTTGTTTGCGATTATTGTGCAGAGGCGATTCAGGCAAATCCTGATTTGTTGCTAATTAGCAGCCCGCTGCAATAAAGAAAGCAGCACGGATCGATGCATCTAATAAACTAGTTATTGAGCTATGCTGTCTGTATCGACAGTATCAGCTCATTTCGTGCATGGGCAGGTGCTGTAGGAGTAAGATCGGTGAAAACTGTTTATTATTCAAAAAAAGGTATTTTGCATCTTAAAAGCGAATTAATGATGTTGAAGACTTTCCACCATTTTTTAGTAGACGAATGTTTACTTGCACTATGAGACTTAATACATTTTGGACAGACGGCTGAACTTTGCTTCAGCCATATTTTGGTTGCCTAAAGAAAAGAGGTGGCGCTTGCTTTGAAAGCGTTAATGGAAGTTTTTACAGCGGATACAGATGTGCAAAGCATACTTGCCGGTGTCCGCAGCGGTATGAAGGAACAAATGATATCAGGGCTTGCCGGCTCTTCTCGTCAAGTGCTCATTGCAGCATTGCAGAAAGAGATTGATCAGCCGATTCTGGTTGTTACGCATAATATGTTTGCGGCTCAGAAAATTGCAGAGGATTTGCAAGAATGCTTGTCGCCAGATCAAGTACTGCTTTATCCTGCCAATGAACTGCTTGCGGCTGAATCCGCTATCTCTAGTCCAGAGACGCTAGCACAGCGGATCGATGCGTTGCAGCAACTGTCCAAGGGCTTTCGCGGTATTGTGGTTGCTCCATACGCAGGGGTGCAGCGTTATTTGCCAATTCGCTCTGTTATAGCTGATTCACAACTAACTGTGCGCAGTGGTGACGAATTGCCAATGGAGAATTTTTTGCGTCAAATGACAGCGCTTGGCTACACGCGAACAGAGCAGGTTGAGCATAAGGGTGAATTAAGCGTTCGCGGCGGTATTGTTGATTTTTATCCGCTAATTGCTACGCAAGCTTACCGTGTGGAGTGGTTTGGTGATGAAATTGACTCCATTCGTACCTTTGATCCAACAGACCAGCGTTCACAGGAACGATTAATGGAATTGGTGATTACGCCTTGTCAGGAATATTTGGCTAATGAGGCTAGGATGGAAGCTGCTGCAAATCAAGCGCAGCATATGCTGGAAGCACAACTCGACAAGATGACTGACCGAACGGCGAAGGATCGACTTCGTGCCGAAATCGGCATTGAAATCGAAAAATTGCGTGAGCATGTTTATTTTTCAGAAATTTATAAGTATATATCCCTGCTTTATCCTGAACGCCAAACGATTATGGACTATATGCCAAAGGATACTTTGCTTGTTCTTGATGAGCCTACCAGATTGCTCGAAACAGCAAAACAAATGGAGCGAGATGAATCGGAATGGTCTGTTCATTTGTTGGCTTCGGGAAAATCGTTGCCTCAATTTGCATTAGCTAAAAACCCGGATGAAGTATTGTATAATCGTCCATTTCCTACTTTATATTTATCATTGTTCTTGCGTCAAATCCCTCATACTCAGCCGCAAAATATTTTGAACATGACTAGCCGCTCCATGCAAAATTTCCATGGTCAGATGAATGTGTTGAAGACAGAGATGGAGAGATGGAAAAAGGTTGGAGCAAAAATTTTGATGCTGGCAGGTTCAGCAGAGCGCATGGATAGAATGCGTCGTGTGCTTGAGGACTATGATATTGATATTCCTGTACTGATTGAAGGAAACTTGCAGCAGGGCTTTGAGCTGCCTTCTTCACAGTTGATTGTGATTACGGAAGGCGAGATGTTTTCACAAAAGCAACGCAAAGCACGGCGCACTGACAAGCGGATGGATAATGCGGAGCGGATAAAAAGCTATACCGAGCTAAAGGTCGGCGATTATGTTGTTCATCAAAATCATGGCATAGGCAAATATGTTGGCATAGGCACATTAGAAATAGCCGGTATCCATCGTGACTACTTGCATATTGTCTATGCTGGCGGAGACAAGTTATCTGTACCTATTGATCAAGTCGATTTGATTCAAAAATATGTGGGCAATGAAGAAAAGGATCCCAAAATTAGTAAATTGGGCGGGGCTGAATGGACTAAGGCAAAAACGAAAGCAAGAAAATCCGTCCAGGATATCGCTGATGATTTAATAAAGCTTTATGCAGAGCGGCAAAGTGCGCCGGGCTATGCCTTCTCGACAGATTCCTCTTACCAGCAGGAGTTTGAGGGAATGTTCCCGTATGATGAAACACGAGATCAATTGAGAGCGATTGAAGAAATTAAGAAGGACATGGAGCAAAGCCGTCCGATGGATCGTCTATTATGCGGCGATGTAGGCTATGGGAAAACAGAGGTCGCAGTTCGAGCAGCATTTAAATCTACGATGGACAGCAAGCAGGTGGCTGTGTTGGTACCAACGACTATTTTGGCACAGCAACATTATGAGACTTTCCGAGAGAGATTCCAGGGCTACCCGATCAATGTTCAGGTGCTAAGCAGATTCCGGTCGCGAAAAGAGCAGAACGAAACAATTAAAGGGTTGAAAAATGGTACGGTGGATGTAGTAATCGGTACGCATCGATTATTGTCTCAGGATATTATATTCAAATCGCTTGGACTGCTGATTGTTGATGAGGAGCAGCGTTTTGGCGTATCACATAAGGAAAAGCTGAAAAGGTTGAAAACAAATGTCGATGTGCTGACATTGACGGCAACACCTATTCCGCGCACGCTCCATATGTCGATGTTGGGTGTTCGTGATTTATCTGTTATTGAGACGCCGCCAGAGAATCGTTTTCCTGTACAAACCTATGTCGTGGAGCACAGTCCGGCGCTTGTACGCGAGGCGATCGAAAGAGAGTTGGCAAGAGGCGGACAAGTCTACTATCTGTACAATCGGGTACAGGGTATTTATCAAATGGCTGAGCAGATCAATGCGTTAGTTCCAGATGCCAAAGTAGCAGTAGGGCATGGTCAAATGTCTGAGCAAGAGCTGGAAAAAACGATTCTCGATTTTCTGGATGGGGAGTCTGATGTGCTGGTGAGCACCAGCATTATCGAAACAGGGGTGGACATCCCTAACGTGAATACATTAATTGTACATGATGCGGATAAAATGGGGTTATCCCAGCTCTATCAGCTAAGAGGTAGAGTTGGTCGCTCTAATCGAATTGCTTATGCCTATTTTACGTATCAGAGAGATAAGGTGCTAACTGAGGTTGCGGAGAAACGATTGCAATCGATTAAGGAATTTACTGAGCTTGGTTCTGGTTTCAAAATTGCGATGCGAGATCTATCTATACGCGGGGCTGGAAATTTGCTTGGTGCAGAGCAGCATGGCTTTATTGCCTCTGTAGGATTTGATATGTATTCACAAATGCTGGCAGAGGAAATAGCTAAGCGAAAGGCTGAAATGGGCGGCGAGGAGCAAGTGGAGGAAGTTGTAGTGTCAACGCTTGTTGATCTGAGTGTCGATGCCTACCTGCCTTCCGAGTATATTTACGACAGTATTCAAAAAATCGAAATTTACAAAAAAGTTTCAGTTGTGAGCAGCTTGCAGGAAGCGGATGATTTGATTGATGAGTTGATCGATCGTTTTGGTGATCTGCCACAGGCTGTATTGAATTTGATGTCGGTAGCCAGATTGAAAGTATACGGAAAAATGTTGGCGATTGAACAGATTTCGGAACGCGGTGATGAAATTACGATGCGATTTGCGGCGGCACAGCCTTATAAAATAGATCGCAGAAAGACAGATAAGCTCTGTCTGAAATTTGAAAATCGCTTTAAGCAAAGCGCTCCCGAGGATAGTCCTCGAACCTTGATGCTGCGCGGCAAAGGGCTGAATATGGAGCAGAAGCTGCATCAATGCGAGCGTTTTTTGAGCGAATATTATGAGTTGGCTGCTTTTAAGCAGGCAGATCAAAAGGTGACGCAATAACGTTGTCACTCAGTAGCTTCTCATTAGTCACTCAATAGTGGCTCAATAGTTTCTCAACTGTTGCCCAATAATGATGCTATTGGAATTGAGAAATTCGCATTTCGCATACCTTTTCTGTTACAATACAAATTAAGTTTATATTTCGAAAGGGGTTTCTGCATGTTGAATAAGACACGTAAATCGGCATGGCGCCGCAGCTTTATGTTCGTTATTGCGGCAGTTCTCGTAATGTCGGTTTTGGCGGGATGCGGCAAGTTAAAGAAAAGCGATTATTCACTAGATTTCAAAGGGGTAGACAAAGGGGAAGTAGTTGCTACTTATGAAGGCGGGAAAGTAACAAAGACTGAGCTGGACAAATATTTGGCAGTGCTTACTTTTATGGACCCTAACTATGCGCAACTCATTGCCATTCCTCAATTCCAGGAAATATACTTGCAACAGTATATTGCGAACAAAGAACTGGCTAAAAAAGCATCTGCTGAAACGATCAGCGCAACTCGTGATCAGGTTGAAGAGCAAATGAAGCAGGTATCTGACTACAAAAAGCAAAATAAGAAGCAATTCAAAAAAACATTAAAGGATATGAATATCTCTGAAGCGGATATAGCTACATCCTTTATGCTGTCTCTATCTATCGTCAACCATGCTAAGACGATGGTAACTGACGAGGATGTTAAAGCGGCATATGAGGAACTGAAGCCTAATTTTAATACAGCAACCGTGCGTCATATTTTGATCAAAACAGTTGATATCAACCAACAAACAGGTGAATCCACAGAGCTTCGCAAAGAGGAAGAGGCATTGAAGCTTGCGAATGAAGCTCGTACCAAGCTGCTTGAGAACGAAGATTGGGACAAGCTTGCGAAAGAGTATTCTGAGGACGGCTCTAAAGACAATGGCGGTTTGATTGAAAATGCAGATGCCAGCAATTGGGTCGAAAATTTTAAATTGGCTGCTTTTGAACAAGAAATTGACGTTATCGGCGAACCGGTAAAAACAGAGTTTGGCTACCATGTCATCAAAGTTGAAAAGCGTGATGTAAAAGCATTGGATCAACTGGATGAAGCAGCAATGAATAATCTTAAGGATGCAGCGATGTATGAGAAGCTGCAAAAAGAAATGGAAAGCATAATAGAAGGCTTGAATATTGAAATTACACTTCCAAAGCCTGAGCCGAGCCCGGAGGATGAAGGTGCTAAGGAAGGCGACAAGGAAGACCAAAATAAAGAGGATGCTGGAAAGCCAGCTGACGGCGAAAGTAATGAAAAAGACGGTGCAGCAAACAGCAAATAAGCTTTGAAAGCTGGGTTTTGAAAATATCAAAGCTTAATAATTTGCAGAGATTGTCTGTGAGCTTCGCATATGTGAAGCACTCGGGCAGTCTCTTTTTGTTATTTTAAACTTTAATGGTTGCATGGAGGCTGGCACAAAATTGGACTTCCAAACGCTAATATATTTTTTTGAAAAAAATAATTGAATAAAATTGTAAAAAGTGATATCATTAATATATCAAAAAGATATGGAGTGATGTCAATGAGAGAGAAAAAAGCATGGCATGTTAGCGGCTATCTGGCATTGTTTATTGCCCTCATTGCGGGGCTTGGAGGTTTGTTTCTCGCCATCTATACGATTGCGTCGAACACACTTCCTGTATACCTCATAGTTGTCGGAGTTGCTCTAGTCATACTTTCGGCAATCTGTTTTACATCAGTTGTGATTGTGCAGCCTAATCAGGCGAAGGTGATTACTTTTTTTGGAACGTATACTGGAACGGTATCAGAAAGCGGCTTATGGCTAGTTCTTCCGTTTACTGTGAAAATGAATGTTTCGCTTAAAGTACGGAATTTTAACAGCCAAACGTTGAAGGTTAATGATGCTGAAGGAAATCCTATTGAGATAGGTGCGGTTATTGTTTACAAGGTTCGAGATACAGCTAAAGCTATTTTTGAGGTAGACAAATATGAACGTTTTGTCGGCATTCAGAGTGAATCAGCTTTGCGTCATATTGCTGCGCAATATCCATATGACACTTTTGAAGATGAATCCAGAATGTCATTAAGAGCTAATGCAGACGAAATAGCAGAAAAGTTGCTGAAGGAGTTGCAGGAGCGTCTTGAGGCGGCTGGTGTGGAATTGTTGGAAACAAGATTGACTCATATTGCTTATGCACCGGAAATCGCTAGTGCAATGTTGCAAAGGCAGCAAGCTATTGCGATTGTAGCAGCTCGACAAAAAATTGTTGAGGGAGCAGTTGGTATGGTGGATGCTGCATTGAAGCAGCTTGAGGCGAACGGAGTCGAGCTTGATGGGGAACGCAAGGCGGCTATGATCAACAATTTGATGGTGTCGATTGTTTCGGATCGGGCAGCGACGCCAGTCATTAATACAGGCTCGTTATATAGCTAGGAGTAATTTGCAATGAGCAAACAAAAAAAAGCTTTTCCGTTGCGGCTTGATCCGGATCTTCATCGAGCGCTTGAGCAATGGGCTTCTGATGAATTTCGCAGCGTGAATGGTCATATTGAATACTTGTTGCGCGAGGCGTTGATGAAGGCGGGCAGATTGAAGCAAGTACCGCGTCCACCATCTGAAGATGCCGAGGAAAATAATTGAAGCAGCTGCAACAGCACAACTGGCAAAAACTAAATCAGTAGCTGGACCAAAAATTGAATCAATAACTAAACCAGCAACTAAAAATACAAGAGCTGTCCTTACAGGCAGCTCTTATTGGCGTTGCGAAAACGTAATGTTAATAAGGACGGATCGCCTGAAATGATAAATAATATATTAGCTATACTTTAAGCTGGCAGACATTTTCTTCAAGCGTCCATGGAGAAAGTTGTTTGTTTTTTGCATAAGAATTTGGGAATCGAAGAATACTATGCCTAGTTTCAAAAACATGTAACAAGCGATACATATGGTTCACTCCTTTATCTATGTATTGCATGACATTGCATTCCATTAAAATTATTAGGTGAAAGCGGGGCAACATAATTATGAAAGCAACTGGTATCGTACGCCGCATCGATGATCTCGGACGAGTGGTTATACCTAAAGAAATTCGACGCACTTTGCGAATTCGCGAGGGAGATCCATTGGAAATTTTCGTCGATCGTGACGGAGAAGTTATTTTGAAAAAATATTCGCCAATTGGTGAACTAGGCGATTTTGCAAAAGAATATGCAGAATCACTTTTTGAAAGCACTGGCCATATTACTTTAATTTCTGACCGGGACAGCATTATAACGGTAGCAGGCGCCTCCAAAAAGGAATTGCTGGATAAACAGATCGGCTCTACGCTGGAATCCTGCATGGAGAATCGTCGCACCATTTCATCTGGCAGCGGAACTACAGAAATTGTTAAAGATAGTGCTGAGCAGTACAGCTCCTTTATTGCAGCGCCGATTATTGCCGGTGGAGATCCAATAGGGACGGTTGTTATGTTAAGCAAGGAAGATGGCGTGCAGATGGGGCAATTGGAAATGAAAATTGCAGAAACAGCTGCCGGGTTTTTAGCCAAGCAAATGGAGCAATAATGAACCGCGATTAATTTGAAAGCAGCAAGGAAATGCAGCTGCTATTTAAAACAGTTCTTTTGGCAGCAACATGTCTGCAGAAGGGACTGTTTTTTATTTTGCAGTAATTGAAATACGACTTTAGTTGATATGATATATTGTTAATAGCTGGTTGCCTTTGTAAACTGAGGTGAGAATAAATAGATGGTCAAGATGAAAACAATAAATAATGGAAAGCCCCTCCGTTCTGATGGTGTATTGGGATTAAAGGGTGCAGCATGGCTCGCTGGAGCAGCATTGTTCGCAAAACTGCTTGGCGTGCTGCAGAAGATACCTCTTCAGAATTTGGCGGGGGACCAGGTATTCGGGCTATATAATGCAGTCTATCCGTTCTATCAGTTGCTAGCGGCGCTCGCTGCTGCAGGCTTGCCGGCAGCAGTTTCAATTTTGACAGCGGAGCAGGGGCATGAATCAGAAGCTAAGAAGAACACTATAACAGATGAGAATCCGACCATTCAGTTATTGGCAACAGCAATATTTTTAATGGGGGCAAGTGGAATCGTTTCAGCTTGTCTGCTCGCTTATTTTGCGGATGCTATTGCAGTCGGCACAGGTGCAGAAGAAGCGGCTGGAGCTTTCCGCAGCCTGGCTTTAGCACTTGCTATTGTACCTGTAATGGGGGTGCTTAGGGGCTACGCGCAGGGCTTGGGATACATGCCGATGTCAGCGATGTCACAAGTATTAGAGCAAACGGTCAGAGTGGCAGTTATGGTCGTTGTTCTTTGGAGAGGGTTGTCCTACAGCTATGATGAAGGTGAACTGACAGCAGCCATTATGAATGGATCAGCAGCTGGTGCCTTAGCGGCATTGTTTATGTTGCTTATAATGTTTAAAATAAAACATAATCAGCCTTTAGACACAGAGGCAACTACTCGGCAAAAGTCCTATACATTTTCTTTGTGGAAAAAGGGGACGTTTGGCTTGCATACCAAACGGCTGATGAGCGTGGCGTTGCCAGCAGTGCTTGGTGCAGCTGTTGTTCCTGTCATCGCGGTGGCTGATGCATTTACCATCCCGCGCCTGCTGACGGCAAACGGTGTTAGCGCACAAGAGGCAATGATTCAATTCGGGGTATATAGTCGTGGGCAGCCACTGGTACAGCTGACGGCCATGCTTACTGGAGCAATTGCGGGCGCACTGGCTCCCAAGCTGGTTGTGCTGCGGCGGCAGTCGAAACAGACAGCATTAGCCGGTACGGCGCTTATTTTGCGTTTATTGCTTGTATTGTCGGGAGCAGCTGCAATTGGAATTTTCTTATTAGCGGAGAAGATTAATATCGCTCTATATGCTAGTGCAGAAGGCACGGATGTACTGGCGCTGATTGGGCTATCTGCTTTTTTTGCAAGTATGCTGGCTGCGCTATCTCCTTTGCTGCAAGCATTTGGCGCAATGAAATCGCCAGCGGTCTTGTTTGTAATTGCAGCCGTTCTCAAGGCGTTGTTTAATTTTACATGGATCGACAAAGAGGGAATTACAGGAGCTGCATATTCTGGCATCGCGGCTCAGGGGATTGCCTTGGCGGCAGGGCTTGCTCTGCTTTTGGCAGTGATGAAAAAGGATAAAGGCAACGTCGAGCGGAGGATAGCCACAGGGCAGTTGATAAGTATATCCAAGGCAGTAGTAATCTGGGTTGTTATGGGCGCAGCTGTAAAAGGATTTTTGAGCACAGCGGAGCTGATGATGCAAAATTTTGAGCATGAAAGAACGTCCGCAGTCATTATTACTGGCGCCGCAGTTGCAAGTGGAACTCTTATTGTTGTTGGACTATTATGGCTGCTTCGTTATGTGCAGGAGGATGAGAAAGAATTGCTTGGTCTTTCAAAAGTAAAAAGAAAGTAAGCTTAGCGGAGGACGTTATGACGAAAATCAATTTAACAGTAATTGGATTAGGTTCAGGGGACCACGATCAAATTACGCTTGGCGTATGGAAAAAACTTCAGTCAGCCAATAAAATCTATCTTCGAACAAAACATCATCCTGTTGTTGAACTTTTGCAAGAGGAAGGAATTTCATTCGAAGCGTTTGATTATATTTATGAACAGTATGAATCATTTCCAGAGGTCTATGAATCGATTGTGCAGCAATTGCTTGATCAAGTGAGCAAGGAGGAGAACATACAAAGTCAAGCGAGTAGCCCAATGGGTTCTGAAATTGTGTATGGTGTGCCAGGACATCCAATGGTAGCCGAGCGAACGGTTCAGCTATTGAAGGAAAGATGCAGTCAGCAAGGTATTGCATTAACGATTATGGGAGGTGAAAGCTTTCTAGATCAAACCTTTACGGCGCTCGGAATCGATCCGATCGAAGGGTTTGTTTTGCTGGACGCATCTGATATTCACCGTGCTGTTATACAGCCGCAGTTGCATACAATCATTGGACAAGTATATGATGAATATACAGCGTCAGATGTGAAGCTTGCTTTGATGGACAAATATCCGGATCAGTATGAGGTCTATGTATGCCACGCATTAGGTGTTAGGAACCAGGAAACCATCACTAGCATGCCTTTGTACGAAATTGATCGCGATAGAAATTATGGGAATTTGTCACTTATTTATGTGCCAAGATCTGAAGAGGCTGCTCTTAGAAACAGTACGCTTGAAAGACTGCACGAGATTGTTGCAGTATTGCGAAGCCCCGAGGGCTGTCCGTGGGATCGTGAGCAAACTCACCAGTCGATCAGAAAGAATTTTATTGAAGAATTGTACGAGGCGCTTGAGGCGATCGATAATGACGACCCGGATCATATGGTGGAGGAGTTTGGCGATGTGCTGCTGCAAATTATGCTGCATAGCCAAATGGAGGAAGAAATAGGATCCTTTAGCATCTATGATGTAATTCAGGCACTAAGCGAGAAGCTTGTGTTCCGTCATCCCCATGTATTTGGTGAACAACAGGCAGGAAATGCCGACGAGGCACTAAATAATTGGGAGCAAATGAAGGCGGAGGAGCAGAAGAATAAAGGGATAGAGCGAGTGTCGAAGCTTGATGGGATACCACCGCATTTGCCTGCACTGATGAAAGCCTATAAGCTGCAGAAAAAAGCTGCCAAGGTAGGTTTTGATTGGGATGATGTAGAGCCGGTATTCGCGAAGGTGGAGGAAGAATTATTAGAGCTGCGCGAGGCGGTGCGAGCAGGGAAAATCGAAGAGCAAGCAGCGGAACTGGGAGATTTGTTGTTTGCAGCCGTTAATCTATCACGTTATATTGAGGCGGATCCAGAAGAAGCACTTGCAAAAACGAACAAAAAGTTTTTTAATAGATTTCAGTATATCGAAGAGCAGCTTCGTATAAAAGGAAAAACATTTGACCAAACTGATTTAGTAGAGATGGATCAATTGTGGGAGGAAGCAAAAACGAAACAGGAGTAAGAAATTCGTCATAATTCGCTTTAAACCTATCGTTTTTGCAAAAAATATTAACAGACTAGCAGGATTTTTGAGCTGCGAGAAGAATAAGTAATCTTCGTAAGAATAAATTCGATAGTCTGGCAGTCTCCCAGTGCCTGCCATCTATATTGTATGCTATTATAGGAGGATATGAATGATGAACAAAACAGATTTGATTAACAATATTGCTGAGAAAAGCGGTTTGACTAAGCGTGATGTTGAAGCGGTTCTTAACGGCTTCTTGGGTGAAGTAACAGAAGCTCTTGCAAGCGGCGAGAAAGTTCAATTGATCGGTTTCGGTACTTTTGAAACTCGTACACGTGCTGGACGCGTTGGACGCAACCCGCAAACTGGAAAAGAAATCGAGATCCCTGAATCGAAAGTTCCTGCATTTAAAGCCGGCAACAAGCTGAAAGAAGCAATTAAGTAATTTATGCGTCTTGATAAATTCCTTAAAGTCTCGAGGCTGATCAAACGGCGTACTGTAGCGAAGGAAGTTTCTGAGCAGGGACGTATCTGGATCAATGGCCGTGAGGCAAAGGCTAGTTCAACCGTCAAAATTGGCGATGAGCTTGAGATTCAGTATGGACAGAAGATCGTGACAGTGCGCATCGAACGTTTGGCTGAGTCGACCCGCAAAGATGAAGCTGGAGAACTTTATACAGTTATAAAAGAAGAGCAAAGACAAAGAGAGTCGGAGTCTGAGCTTGGATTATAGCATGACATTAGAAACGGTTTTGGATCATCTGCTAGATGGTCTCAAGCCGTTTTTTGTATATAGGGAAGAGTCGATCGGATAAACTGAAAAAATAAAGGGAATGAGAGGCGCTATAGATGCAAATGGAAAAAGAAAAAATTATGCAGTATGGCTTGCTTGTTGGCGGGAAGTGGATAAAAACGGAGCAAAAAATGACGGTAACTGACAAATATTCTGAGCAAGCAACAGCATATATATCGATTGCCGCCAAAACAGAGGTGGATGAGGCTGTTGAGCTTGCCTACGCGGAGCAAAGTCAACCGTTTCATGTAGCTGATCGATATGAAATTTTGATGAGAACTGTAGAGTTGCTGAGGGAAAGGAAGGCAGTTTTGGCGGATGTCATAACTAGCGAGACAGGCAAGCCGCTTCGTGATGCTGAAGCTGAGGTTGAGCGTGCTACTCAAACAATGCTCTTCTCGGCTGAGGAGGCAAAGCGGATTTCGGGAGAGGGCGTTCCCATAGAGGCAGCTGTTGGCGCGCATAATAAAATGGCATTCTCTATACGCGTGCCGGTAGGAGTTATCGCAGCGATAACTCCCTTCAACCTGCCGCTTAATCTTGTTTGTCATAAAATCGGACCTGCAATCGCAGCAGGCAACAGTGTCATACTGAAGCCGTCAGAGGTGGCGCCGATCAGTGCGCTCAAGCTGGCAGAACTGCTGCTGGAAGCGGGACTTCCGGTGAATAGGCTGCATGTGCTAACTGGCGATGGCGCAACAATCGGTCAGGCTTTGATCGACAACAAGCGTGTAGCCATGTTTTCTTTTACCGGCGGACTTAAAGTGGGTGCATGGTTGCGCCAACACGCCGGTATGCGCAAAGTGGTGCTTGAGCTTGGCAATAATTCAGGCAATATTGTTCATCATGATTGCGATGTGGACCGAACAGCAAAAATACTTGCTGCACGCAGCTTCGCCAATGCAGGACAAGTCTGTATCTCTGTTCAGCGTATCTACGTACAGGAGGAGATCAGCAAACTGTTATTGGAGCGATTAAAGTTTTATACAGAACAACTTGTTGTAGGAAATCCACGTGAGGAGAAGACAGATATCGGACCTATGATTTCACGAAAAGAAGCGATACGAATAGAGCAATGGGTGAATGAGGCTGTGCAGGATGGAGCTGTAATTGTTGCTGGCGGAAAGCGTGATGGCGCATTCTATACACCCACGATAGTGACCGGGGCAACTCCTTCTGCCTCCATTTGTCGTGAAGAGATTTTCGGACCAGTCGTTGTTGTAGAAACATATAATGGGGTAGATGAAGCAATTGCCAAAGTAAACGATTCAGATTATGGGTTGCAGGCAGGCGTATTTACCAATCAATTGCAAACGGCTATGAAAGCTGCTTATGAAATTAGAGCCGGAGCGGTAATCATTAATGACACATCCTCATTCCGGGTCGATCATATGCCTTATGGCGGTATCAAACAAAGTGGCTTGGGCGGTAAAGAAGGTCCGCGCTATGCGATACAGGAAATGACTGATGAACGGTTAATTGTATTAGATAGGTTCTAAACAGGGCAACTCCCCCATATGCATGAATTAATACCAATTAAGCGGGGGACGAGTCTATGGTTGAAGCGAATAAGGGACCGAAGCAACAGGAAGTTACAATGACGAACCGCAAGCAGCTTGAGCTGACCGGTGTAAAAAACGTCGAAAACTTTGATAGCGGGCAGTTTTTATTGGAAACAAATCTGGGCTATTTGTCGATTTTAGGTCAAAACTTGCATATGAAGCATCTTAGCTTGGAGCACGGGATTGCTGTTATCGAAGGATATATTCACTCTCTCGCCTATCGTGATTCAGCAGCAGACGGCAAGTCGAAAGGGCTGCTCGGGAAATTATTTAAATGACGCTCACGGTTCAGTGGCTGACTTTAATGATGATGCTCGCGGCTGGTTTGGGAATGGGGGTTGTATTTGACGGGTATCGCGTCGTTTCCAACGAGCTGCGCTTTCCGCGCTGGTGGCTCCCGTTCCTGGATATTATCTATTGGATTGCTGCAGCTGCGGTGGTTTTTCGGATGCTGTATGCCAGCAACAACGGCGAGGTGCGGGCATACGTATTCGTTGGACTGGCTTTGGGAGTATTGTTTTACTATTGGCTGTTTGCAAAATTGGTTGTGAAATCTGTGCGCTGGCTTATTCAGGCGATTAGGGCTATGATTAGATTCACACTGAAAGCATTGGAGCTCATCATTGTAAAACCGCTCCTGTTTATGTATAATGTATTAAAATTTGCACTGGGAATTGGGACTGCGTTCTCTATTTTCATGTTTAAGCTTGTGGTACAATTAGTGCGCCCTATATGGAAACTGCTTCAGTGGCTGACCGGACCGTTATGGCGTCCGCTTTTGCGCTGGCTGTCTCCAAAGTGGGACAAATGCAAGCAAATGCCGATATGGCACAAGCTCTCCCGTATATGGGAGAGAAGCAAGAGCAGTATGAGTAAAGCGTCGAAATGGATGAACTGGTTGAGGAGGAGATAACGTAGATGACACCCACAAACGCAGCAAAACATACAGGAACAAAGCAAGTAGTGAAGAAAACAAAACGTCGATTCAAAATTTGGCTAACATTTATTGTATTTTTTATGGTGTGGGCAGGTTACACGTTATATGGCCAGTATCAGCAACAAAAAGAGACGAACGACAGGCTGCTGCTATTGCAGGAGCAAGTAGAAGAGGCAATCGCTGAGAGCGAAGCATTGCAAAAACAAGTGGAGCGTTTAAACGATCCTGAATATATAGCGCAGTTGGCTACCAAAGAGCAAGGGATGGTAAAAAAGGGCGAACACCAAATATTTAGCGATTAGGCTACATAATCGGGTGAACGTCTGTTGCTCTGCAGTGAAGATTCGGTTATAATCACGATAGCAGTTAAAAACTTTTTGGAGAGGAACATTTTATTTTATGGCAATTGAAGTGGGCGCCAAGTTAGAGGGAAAAGTGACAGGTATTACACATTTTGGGGCATTTGTCGATCTATCGGGAGGTGTCACTGGCCTGGTTCATATTTCGGAGATCGCCGACAACTACGTCAAAGACGTAAAGGATCACTTGAAGGTTGACGACGTTGTTAAAGTCAAAGTGATTAACGTTGATAAGGACGGTAAGATCGGTCTTTCAATTAAGCAAGCTGTTGATCGGCCAGTAGGGCAAGCACCGGCTCCATCCCGAGAACGTGCTGGCGGAAGCGCCGGCGGCAGCGGAGAAAGATTTAATCGAGGAGGCCAGAGCCAGGATCGCGGAGGACGTCCTTTCAATAAACAGTCGTCCGGCAGACCGTCATTTGGCAAGCCATCATTTGGCAAACCATCATTTGAAGATAAGATGTCTCGCTTCTTGAAAGACAGTGAGGAACGTATTTCCTCGCTTAAGAAGAATACGGAGGGCAAGCGCGGAGGCCGTGGAGCCAAACGTATATAAGAGCGGACTTTCATATTGATATAACGGCAGGGCCAACAGGCTCTGCCTTTTTTTAATGGATGCCTTGCAATCAGCGAATATAATATGTCGGATTAACAGAATACGAAATTTATACCAAAAACTTTTCCCCTTAGCTCAGCGATTAACGACAGCTTATGGCTTGTTTTCGCTAAAGAAGGGCAGAAGTTTTTTATTTATTTTGTTGAACGGATTTGCAAGCATTGTATGTCTTGCTTCGTTCAATCCCTTATGGCATCTGCAATTGCGGGCAAGCCGACAAGGAATGCGGCAAGGAGGTATTTGTCGGAAAGTTTTTTTTGCCGTGTTCCTTTGTTTGACAAACTTTATATGGACAGGCACCTATAATGAGAACCACAATCTATTCGGAAATGGTGGTGTCTGCAAGTGAAAAAAGGGAATATACTTGTGTTTCCCGGGATGAAGGGACTGGAGTGGATCAGAATGCAGTGGAGAACTGCAAGCTCATTCGTTTCGAAGGGGTCAAGAGCAATCTGGTCCCGGAAGTGGAGTTTTTTATTAGTTGGCCTTGCTGTTTTATTGGGCAGAGCTGTTATATTAGAACATTTAATGCCGTTTGCAGCCGCTTATTTTGCTGTTCTTTATTTTATGCGAAAAGATTTGTACGGGTGGATTGCAGTTGCACTGGTCGCTGGGAGCTGGCTGGCTGTTACGCCAGCGCCGTTGTGGATTGCGATGGAGCTGCTTGTGCTCTTCCTGCTGCTGCGCGGTTTGGAGGCATATGAAAAAGCGGAGATGTCATATGCGCCGTTTCTTGTTTTTGTTTCTGTATTTCTGGTACAGCTGTTTGGCACTGCTGTCAGCAGTACGCTGGACTGGTATGGATTAATGATGACTGCCGTTGAAGGAATACTTGCCTTTGTATTGACGCTTGTTTTTATATACGCCCTGCCAGTACTCACTATGACCAAGAAAACCGCGGCTCTAAAGCATGAAGAAATTATATGCGTCATGATATTATTAGCCTCCGTTATGACTGGAGCAGTTGGCTGGGTTATATACGGTTTATCAGCGGAGCATATGATGTCGCGCTATATGCTTCTCTTATTTGCAATGGCGGGCGGCGCTCCATTGGGGGCTTCGGTGGGTGTTGTTGCCGGACTAATTCTAAGTTTGGCGGATGTAAGCGCCGCAGCGCAGATCAGTATGCTTGCTTTTGCCGGGCTGCTTGCAGGATTAATGCGTGAGGGAGGGAAAATGGCGGCAGCATTCGGACTGCTGTTGGGCACATCGATACTATCTATTTATATGGGATCACAGGCAGATGTAATGAGCTCAACCTGGGAATCCGCGGCAGCAGCCGTATTGTTATTGCTTACACCGCGCAGTGTTATTCGGATTATTTCCCGCTATGTTCCAGGCACCAATGAGCATGTGAAGTCACAGCACGAATACGCCAAACGTGTTCGCGATGTGACTGCAAATCGAGTATCTCAGTTTTCTGAAGTGTTTCGTCAATTGTCAAAAAGTTTCGGACAGTTAAGTGGTGCTGATACGATAAAGCCGACAAAGGATGAGGAACTGGATCGTTTTATGAATACGGTTTCCAAGCAAAGCTGTGCAGCTTGCCATCGACAGCAGGCTTGCTGGGATAAAAAATATTTTCACACACATAAAATGATGATGGAAATGCTGAGTGCCGCTGAGGAGGAAAGGCTGCCGACAGGCGGAGATATGCCGCGATCCTGGACCAATCATTGTATAAAAGCAAATCAGGTTGCTGTAGTGATGAAGCATCAATATGAGCTGTATCAGCAGCAAAAGCATTGGAAAAGCCAATTGTATGAGTCGCGTCAGCTAGTGGCAGACCAGCTGCTCGGCGTATCCCAAGTTATGGAGGATCTATCGAAGGAAATTAAGCGGGAGGGGCAGACGCTGCATTTGCAGGAGGAACAAATAAGAGAGGCAGTAGAAGGATTAGGCTTATCCGTACAAGGTGTAAATATTTTGAATCTGGAAGAAGGCAATGTAGAAATCGAAGTCTATCATTCATTCGGGAAAGGGTTTGATGAGTGCAGAAAAATAATAGCTCCATTATTAAGTGACATATTGGGAGAACATATTGCGGTTAAGCATGAAGCAGCTCCCGAGAAAGTGGGTGAACCGTATTTAGTAACGTTTGGATCAGCTAAGCAATATGAGGTGGAAACTGGTGTGGCAGGCGCGGCTAAAGGAGGAGACTTATTATCAGGTGACAGCTTCACGTTAGTGGAAATTGGCAACGGAAAATTTGCAGTAGCGATAAGCGATGGAATGGGAAATGGAGAGCGGGCAAGGCAAGAGAGCAGTGCTGCGTTATCTATTTTGCAGCAGTTGCTGCAATCGGGCATGGATGAGAAGTTGGCAGTAAAATCTGTCAACTCTGTGTTGCTGCTTCGATCCTCTGATGAGATATTCGCGACCGTAGACTTGGCGATTATAGATTTATATACCGCGCAAACAACGTTTATGAAAATTGGCTCAACACCTAGCTTTATTCGAAGGGGGACAGAGGTTATACCGGTAGCTGCCAATAATTTGCCAATCGGAATTTTACAGGAGATTGATGTGGACTTCGTATCGATGCAGCTGCAGCCAGGCGACACGCTTGTTATGATGAGTGACGGCATTTATGATGCGCCGGGTCATGCAGTCAATAAGGAAATGTGGATGAAGCGGATCATTGGCGAAATGAAAACCGATGAACCGCAGGCAATGGCTGATTTGCTGTTGGAGACGATTGTACGATGCCATGAGGGAGAGATTAAGGATGATATGACTGTCCTAGTGACAAGAATTGATAAGCATTTGCCAGAGTGGGCATCCTTCCGTTTCCATGCTACGCATCAATTGGAGCGACCAAGAACAGTGAGCTAGAATCTATCAAATGATATTTTACTATAAAACTTCCAGGTTTGCTAAAAGAGCCAAGCCAGTCCAATTGCAGGCGCGGCAGCAGCAAGCCGGGAAGTTTTTGCTTTGTGCCGATTTACATTCTATAGGAAAACCTTGGCATATGGTATAATTACAACATTACAGGATGGAGGAACAACGCTGAAATAATACATAATGGTAAGCAATTTTATATAAAATCAATAGTTCTACCAAATATATCGGTTTATCTCTTCGAGGAATAGGCAAGGCTGATAGAAAGACTTTCAAAGCCTTATCATATTAGCAGGCTGATTGTACTCTATTGACTAGCAGCCTGCACCCTGGAGGAGATAGATACGATGAAACAAATTCTCTTAATTACAGATGGTTGCTCTAATGTTGGGGTTAGCCCGGTTGTGGCAGCTGCACACGCGAATGCGGAAGGCATATCGGTTAATGTTGTCGGCGTGCTGGATGATGGTGATATTGGGGAGCTTGGCGCAAGGGAGATTGAGGATATAGCAAGAGCGGGCGGCGGGTTAAGCAGGCTGGTTAATACTAGGCAATTGGCGCATACTGTCCAAATGATGACCCGCAAAACTGTGGTGCAAACGATTCAACAGGCGGTGCAGAAGGAATTGCAGCATGTGCTGGGTGAGAGTTCAATAGAGGCTCTTCCGCCTGAGAAGCGGGGTGAAGTGGTTAGAGTCATAGATGAGCTTGGCGAAACTTCCAGCCTGCAAGTAGCTTTGCTGATCGATGCTAGCGCCAGTATGAAGCCCAAGCTTGCTGCCGTGGAAGAGGCGATACATGATTTGATGCTTAGCCTGCAGGCGCGTCAAGGGAAAAGTGAAATTGCTGTCTTCCATTTTCCTGCCTCAAGATATGGAGCGGATTGTGTGCTTGATTTGGATTTTACTGAGCATCTTAATGGTGTGCAATCGATCTTCCCCAAGCTTCCGCTTAGCGGTACAACACCGACGGGACCAGCAATTATGCAGGTGCTTCAGCATTATGAGCAGGATTATGGCAAAAAAACGAGTAGAAACGAAACGGATGGGATGATGGGTGGCTACGTCGTGTAATTCTTTCAATATGGAGCTGCCGCAAGGCACTTTAATTGTTGGCAAATGGAACCGGAAGCGCTATCGCATCGAACGCCTTCTTGGGGAAGGGGCAAATGGCAAAGTATATCTAGTGCATCATGGTCGTGATGTGTTTGCATTGAAACTTGGCTTTGACTCTATTGATTTGCAATCCGAAATTAATGTGCTGAAGACATTATCCGGCAAACAACACGGAGTAGGAACTCCGCTTGCGGATGTGGATGACCTGTATGGTCCCGATGGCAAGGAATATCCGTTTTATGTAATGCGATATGTGCGAGGAGCGACTGCTTCCGCTTATTTGAACAGACAAGGAGACGAATGGTTTCCGCTTGTTGGTTTGAATATTTTGAACAGATTAAGCAAGCTGCATCGTATCGGCTGGATCTTTGGGGATTTGAAAACAGAAAATATTATGATTGCTGATTACGGAAATGCTGAGCTGATTGATTTTGGGGGAGCTACCGAGTTTGGCAAAAGCGTCAGACAGTTTACAGAAATCTATGATCGCGGATATTGGAATGCAGGTTCCAGAATGGCTGACGCGAACTACGATCTGTTTTCCTTCGGTGTTCTTTGTCTGCAATTGTCTGAGCCGCAGCGCCTGCATCAGTTAACCAAGCAGCTTCTGCCGCAAAATCGGTCAGTGTCTGATTTAATTGAAATGGCTGGCAACAGCAGTAAGCTTAAGCCGGTACGAAACTGGATGTCAGCCGCCTTCAAAGGAGAGTTCAAAAACACGGAGGAAGCTGTTGCCATGTGGCGCAAACTGCTGCGACAGCCTGAACCGGCGCGCCCATCAGGGCTGCCCGGTTGGCTGAAGGGACTTGCGATAATATCAGCGGTTATGCTTACTTTGTCGTTTATTTGGTGGATGCGAAGCTAAATGGTACAATAAGGAGAGGATTGAAGGAGGAGCGAGTTAAAGTGGATACGCACATGACGGAGTATGCGGAGCTGATTAGGTTTGCGGCGGAGAAACGGTTGTGGCAAACGGGGGACACTATTGTGGTTGCGGTGTCCGGTGGACCGGATTCGATGGCGCTGCTTCATATGCTTGCCGCAATCTCGCAGCATGAGCAGATCAGCTTGATTGCGGCTCATATCAATCATGGCTTCCGTCCAGAAGAGTCCAGGCTGGAGCAAGAGGCAACGAAGCGATTTGCGCAGCTGCTTGGTATACCGTTCGAAGCCGTTTCGTTGAACTTATCTCCTTATATAGAAGAGAATCGTCTGAATTTGCAAGCGACAGCCCGAAGCAAGCGTTATGAGTTTTTTCATAAGATTGCTCAGAAATATCAGGCATGCTCTATTGCTCTGGCTCACCATATTGATGATCAGGCAGAAACAGTGCTTATGCATTTTTTGCGCGGCACAGGCTTGGCAGGATTAACCGGGATGCTTGCCAAAAGAAATGACAATTCGGTGTCATTGATTCGTCCTTTGTTGCGTATGAATAAAACGGATATCGTTGATTATTGCAACAGACACAAACTTGATTATTTTATGGACAGCAGCAATTTGAAGAAAGATTATTTGCGCAATCAGCTTCGGTTGGATGTGTTGCCTATGTTGCAGCAGTATAACCCCAAGCTGTCCGCCGCTTTAGGCAGAACTGCAGAAGTGGTGCAAGAAGAAGACGACTATATGGAACAGCAGAGCCGCTCGTTGTTCGCGAGTTTGGTCACAAAAAATAAAAATGAGTGCTTCATGCAATGTTGTGATCTATTTGAGCTTCATGTCGCTTTACAAAGGAGATTGATTAAACTAATATTAAGTTATCTTTCTAAAAAATCTGACAGTTTTTCGTTTGAAAGAATTGAAGCGGTACGCTGGCTTGCTTCGCCAGAAGCACCAAGCACAGGACGTACAGATGCAGGTTTACATATTCAAGCTGTCAGGGAATACGGGAGAATCAGATGGTCAATTGCCGATGAGGACAATTCCGGGGAAGATACTTTTGCAACCATTGCAAAACCTGCAACAAGCATTACTGTAGATGCCGGTCGGTGGCGGTTTGAATTTGTAACCGAGCATAATGCAACGGCATGCAAGCCCAATTCCAGAAAGGAGGCTTGCTTTGATGCTACGCAAATAGCGTTTCCGTTATTGCTACGTACTCGAAGACCAGGAGACAGAATGCAGGTTCTAGGATTAAATGGTTCAAAAAAGGTGCAAGATATGTTCGTTGATGCTAAAATAGCACCGTCTGAGCGCGATCGTTACCCGCTTATATTCGATGCAAAAGGGCATTTGTTGTGGATTCCAGGCATTAGGCGTTCCGCCGTCGGGATAACTGGCCCGGATACAAAGGAGCTGTTGTTCATACGAGCTGATACTAATGAGGACGATTCAATTGTTTCACTGCATAATGAATCATAACGGGTACTTTGTTGCAACTTGGCAGCAGAACTAGCGGCAGTGCTCCGCAAGGATGAAAGCAAGCGGAATTATAATAATTTTAGTAAGTATGCAGGGGGATTTATACATTGCAAAACGACATTAAAGCTGTACTGTACAGCGAGGAGCAAATTCAATCCAAGGTGCAGGAGATGGGCACTCAACTGAGCAAGGATTTTAACGGGCGCAATCCGCTCGTTATTTGTGTTCTAAAGGGAGCGTTTATCTTTATGTCTGACTTGGTCAAGACGATTTCTGTGCCGCTCGAAATCGATTTTATGGCTGTCTCCAGCTACGGTCAAGCAACCAAATCATCAGGAGTAGTGAAAATCATTAAGGATTTGGATGTATCTGTTGAAGGGCGAGACGTTATTATTGTCGAGGATATTATCGACAGCGGTCTAACGTTAAGCTATTTGATCGATGTGCTTGAACGCCGTAATGCAAGAAGCGTAACTGTTGCCGCTTTATTCGATAAGCCGGCACGCCGCACCGTTGATTTGGAGCCAGACTACACGGGTTTTACGCTGCCTGATGAATTTGTAGTTGGTTATGGATTGGATTTTGCTGAGAAATACCGTAATCTTCCTTATATTGGAATATTAAAACCTGAAGTTTACGAAAAATAACTGATGCATTACCGTACATGCTCATCCCAAGCAGCCTCTATTGTTATGGAAAGTCATGCTATGGTAGAATATTTAAAGCGTCTGAGAGGAGGTAGGGGATGAATCGGATCATCCGAAATACTGGTTTTTATTTAATTATCTTTTTGGTTACCGTTGGAATATTTCGAGCATTAAGCGGACAGGGCGATGCTGCTGCTCCGTTACGATATGATGAACTGAAAAAAGCAGTTGAATCAGGTATCGTTGCAGAGATGTCCGTCAAGGTAGAAGACCAGACTTTTTATGTAGAGGGTAAATATAAGGAAAATCAAAGACCTGCCGGAGCGGAAAGTGATAAATTTACATCCAGAGTAGGAATTTATGCCGGCGAGAAGTTTACAGAATGGGAAGAGAAATTTGATTTTCAATTGAATAACTTGAAGATGGACCGTCCAAGCTTCTGGTTAACATTCTTCACTTCCATTATACCGTTTGTTCTTGTGTTGGTTCTGTTCTTCTTCTTAATGAATCAGGCGCAGGGTGGCGGCGGAAAAGTAATGAATTTCGGTAAGAGCCGTGCTCGCTTGTACAACGAGGAGAAAAAGCGCGTAACATTCCAGGATGTAGCCGGAGCTGATGAAGAGAAGCAGGAACTTGTCGAGGTTGTAGATTTCTTGAAGGACCCGCGCAAGTTCAATCTTGTTGGTGCTCGTATTCCAAAAGGGGTATTGCTTGTAGGACCTCCAGGTACAGGTAAAACATTGCTTGCTCGTGCAGTAGCTGGGGAAGCAGGAGTGCCGTTCTTTAGTATTTCTGGTTCTGATTTCGTAGAGATGTTTGTTGGTGTCGGTGCTTCCCGTGTTCGTGACTTGTTCGAGAATGCGAAGAAAAATGCGCCATGTATTATTTTTATTGATGAGATAGACGCAGTAGGACGTCAGCGCGGCGCGGGTCTTGGCGGTGGCCATGATGAGCGTGAGCAGACGCTTAACCAATTGCTTGTTGAGATGGATGGGTTTGGTGCTAACGAAGGAATTATTATCGTTGCCGCAACGAACCGTCCTGATATACTTGACCCGGCGCTTCTTCGTCCGGGACGCTTTGACCGTCAAATTACGGTTGACCGTCCAGACGTAAAAGGTCGCGAGGCAGTATTGAAGGTTCATGCCCGCAATAAGCCGCTTGATGATGATGTCAAGCTCGATATTATTGCGAAGCGCACGACTGGGTTTAGTGGTGCTGATCTGGAAAACCTGCTTAACGAAGCAGCGTTGCTTGCTGCGCGCCGCAATAAGAAGGATATCGCTATGGTTGAGGTCGACGATGCGATTGATCGGATTATTGTAGGTACTGAGAAGAAGAGCCGCGTAGTAAGCGATCGTGAGAAGAAGATTGTTGCTTATCATGAGGCAGGGCATACGATTGCAGGTTACTTCCTGGAGCATGCTGATATGGTTCATAAAGTAACGATTATTCCACGGGGGCGCGCTGGCGGATATGTCATTATGCTTCCTAAGGAAGACCGAATGCTTGTAACAAAACAAGAATTGCTTGATAAGGTGACAGGCTTGCTGGCAGGTCGTGTAGCTGAGGAACTGTTTATCGGTGAAATTGGAACTGGTGCATACAGTGACTTCAAACAAGCAACGGGTATTGTTCGCAGCATGATTATGGAATATGGTATGAGTGATAAGCTTGGTCCAATGCAATTTGGCAGCTCGCAAGGTCAAGTATTCCTTGGACGCGATATCGGCCATGAGCAGAATTATTCTGACCAGATTGCATATGAGATTGACCAAGAAATGCAAAATATTGTGAATGAGTGCTATGATCGTGCCAAGAAGCTTCTGCAAGAGAAGAGCAAAGAAATGCATTTGATTGCTCAAACCTTGCTCTCAGAAGAAACCCTTGAGATGGAACAAATTAAAAACTTGATTGATCATGGCACATTGACTGTCGATGGTTCAGCTCCTGCTGAAGAAGTGAAAGAGTCGACAGCCGAGCCGATCATCGATGAAATTGGCGATGTGAAAGTGCGCATTCAACCACGTAGTGATGAAACGCCAGGATCGTCAACTCCTACTGAGCAAAAAGGTTCTTCCGAAGATCCGGATAAACAATAATGTTCAAAAGTTAAAAGCGGCTCCCGTATTAACGGGAGCCGTTTCTAATGCTATACATGAACTTTCCAAAAATTACAAAGCCTTATAAATCGCAAAAAGTTTAATAAATGTGTCAAAAAAATGGCGATCCGCCATTGACAGACTCAGCACTCAAGTGTACATTAAGTTTTAATCCGAAATTTTTTAGTAAGAAAGTATGAAGATCAAATGAACAGGTCAGCGGCTTGTTAACATTGTGCAACTTTTCACAAAGTTGCCTGCAGAGCTATTAGCTGCTGGAATAACGGAACGGGAAAATCCCGGTCCCTCATACAGAGGAGAGGATCTATTGTGGAAGCATTGGCAATGGAACGCAAAGCCGAGCAAAATCGTGAGTTGACAGAGCGCTTGCTCCAATTGAAGAAGGAGCGCAATGCCATAATTTTGGCTCACTATTATCAACGTGATGAAATTCAAGCTGTAGCAGATTTCCGGGGGGATTCCTTTCTGCTAGCGCAGAAGGCTGCTGAAACAGATGCAGATGTGATTGTTTTTTGCGGGGTTCATTTTATGGGTGAGTCTGCAAAAATATTGGCGCCCAACAAGACTGTAATTATACCAGATGAGCGAGCAGGTTGTCCGATGGCAGATATGGTTAACGTAGACGGCTTGCGCAAACTGAAAGCGCAACATCCTAATGCGACGGTTGTGACATATATCAATTCGTCTGCAGAAATTAAAGCAGAGACAGATATATGCTGTACTTCTGCCAACGCTGTAAAAGTGGTTAATTCTGTCGAGGGTGATGAGGTGATCTGGGTACCAGATAAAAACCTTGGTCATTATGTCCAGCAGAATACAGACAAGAAGATGATTATCTGGGAAGGCTACTGCAACACGCATGATATGCTGACTGTGAAAGATGTAGAAGAAATGAGAGAAAAATATCCGAACGCACAGTTTGTTGTCCATCCCGAATGCCGCCCTGACGTTGTAGCTTTAGGCGATTTCGTTGGAAGCACAACAGCGATATTGAAATATTGCCGTGAGTCGGATGCCAAAGAGTTTATCGTTGGTACGGAAGATGGAACAGGCTATCAGCTGCGTTTGGATAGCCCGGATAAAACCTTCCATTTTGCTTCAAAGTATTTGGTTTGTCCAAATATGAAGGTGAATAATTTGAAGAAGCTGGTCAAATGTTTGGAAACGATGCAGCCGCAAATTTATGTCCCACCTCATATTGCAGATCAAGCACGTCAATCCTTGGAGCGCATGCTGTTAGTCAAATAACAGCTGCTCCCCATTCAGGGGTGGAGGAAAAACGATGATTCCAAGATATTTAGTCGATATAGAACTGGACCAATTGCCAGTCATTGAAAAAGATGTGATTGTAATAGGGGCCGGCATTGCCGGTCTTTTTACCGCTATTCGGGCAAGTGAAAGCCAATCGGTTTTGATGATTACCAAAAAATCATTAATGGACAGCAATACCCGCTATGCACAAGGTGGTATTGCTGCTGTTATTTCCGAGGATGACTCGCCCGAGTATCACTTGCAGGATACACTGAATGCTGGAGCTGGTCTTTGTTCAAAAGAAGCAGTTGATGTGCTTGTTCATGAGGGACCCAAAGGTGTTCGCAGCCTTATTCGTATGGGGACGCAATTTGATATTGAGAACGGCGAATTTGCATTGACCAAGGAAGGGGCGCATAGTCAGCGCCGTATTTTGCATGCCAACGGTGATGCGACTGGTTATGAAATTGTGAGGGCATTGTCCGAAACAGCTTCAGCCAACCCTAATATCGAGGTATGGGATGATCATTTTGTAATTGATCTGGTTACAGTTGATAATGAGTGCTGCGGTGCGATTGTACAGCGTGAGGATGGCACCAGACTGTTTGTGCGCGGCAAAGCAACTGTACTTTGCTCAGGCGGTGCTGGTCAATTATATCGCTATACTACTAATCCTGATATTGCTACCGGCGACGGGGTTGCGATGGCTTATCGTGCAGGAGCAAGGATACAAGATATGGAGTTTATCCAATTCCATCCAACAGCACTTTGTTATCCGGGTGCTCCTCGTTTTCTTATTTCAGAAGCGGTCAGAGGAGAAGGGGCGATTCTGCGCAATATAAGGGGAGAACGCTTTATGGAGCGTTATCATGAGCTGTTGGAGCTTGCTCCCCGTGATATTGTAGCACGAGCAATTGTATCAGAGATGGAACTGACCAAGTCAACTTTTGTTTATATCGATATTACTCATGAAACGGAGGAACTAATCAAGCATCGTTTTCCCACGATTTATCAGTATTGTCTGAAGTATGGGCTTGATTTGTCTTCGGATTGGGTTCCGGTAGCTCCTGCCATGCACTATATGATGGGCGGAGTTAAGACGGATTTGAATGGAGAAACTAGCATTGCCAGATTGTATGCTTGTGGAGAAGTATCCTCTACAGGAGTGCACGGCGCCAATCGTTTGGCAAGCAATTCGCTGTCTGAAGCGATCGTGTTTGGAAGAAGAATTGTAAAATCGATTGAAGCTCTTTCGCCTTTAACTGCTCAGCCGACTGTTCAAGGCGAGGCGAACCGAACGCAAAGCTCGATACAGCCAGCAGTTGAACGGCGGTTGAAATTGCAAAAAGTGATGTTGCGATATGTTGGCTTAAAGCGCAGCAAGGAAGGGTTGCAGAAAGGGCTGGAGGAACTGCAGCGGCAATTGCCTATATTCCAATCCATGCTTAATGAGCGTGAAGAGTTTGAATTTGCTAATTTGTTAACTTGCGCATTGCTTATTTCAGAAGCGGCTCTTTGTAGAGAAGAAAGCAGGGGAGCGCATTATCGGGAAGATTTTCCGGAACGCAACGATATTGAATGGAGAAAACATTCTGTGCTGCAACGGGAGCATGGAATGACCGAGGAGCGATTAGAGTATGTTTAATGGATGGCAGGAAGGTTATAATGAGGAAATCCGCGCCCAAATCCAAAGCTGGCTTGCCGAGGATATTGGCAGCGGCGATATGACGACGATGACGACGATTCCACAAGGTTCAGTATCAAAAGCGGTCATCCATGCAAAGGAGTCCGGTATTATTGCTGGTGTGCCTGTTGCTCAGCTGGTTTTTGCAACGGTTGATCTTGATCTGCAGTTCAAGGCATTTGTTAAGGATGGGGATATAGTAGACAAAGGGACTATTATAGCCGAGGTAGAAGGCAGTACACATAGTTTGTTGACTGGGGAGCGCTTGGCATTGAATTTGATGCAGCGCTTATCTGGAATAGCAACCAAAACAAACACTTATATGATTGCTTTACAAGGACTGCCTGTCAGATTGGCGGATACTCGCAAGACGACACCCGGTCATCGCTCTTTGGAAAAGTATGCGGTCCGTATCGGCGGAGGCTCTAATCATCGGTACGGGCTGTATGATGCGGTGATGATTAAGGATAATCATATAAAAGGTGCAGGTGGTATCACAGCTGCGGTAGAAGCCTCTCGCAAGCAAATTCCCCACACGATGAAAATCGAAGTGGAGACCGAGACTTTAGAGCAGGTGCAGGAAGCTTTGTCTTGTGGCGCTGACATTATCATGCTTGATAATATGTCCGTACCTAAAATGAAGGAAGCTGTTGCTCTCATTAAAAAGAATAGTCCGCATGTTATCGTGGAAGCATCAGGCGGGGTTACACTGGACACCGTTTACTCGATAGCTGAAAGCGGAGTTGATGTCATATCCGTTGGCAATTTGACCTATTCCTTCAACTCGCTTGATATTAGTCTAGATTTGAACGAGAAGAAGGGCGGCAAGCAGCTATGATTTTGGTTATCGATGTAGGCAATACCAATATTGTGGTAGGGATTTACAAAGGGCGTGAGCTATTGCAGCATTGGCGTCTGAGCACGAATCGGTCAGCGACTGTTGATGAGTACGGAATGACGATCCACAATCTATTTCAGTATGCTGGCGTGAAACTTGCTGATTTGGAAGGGGTTGTGATATCTTCTGTCGTTCCGCCGCTTATGCCGACACTTGAAAGATTATGTGAGAAATACTTGCATATGCAACCGATTATTGTTGGTCCAGGGGTCAAAACAGGGTTGAATATTCGCTATGAAAATCCTCGTGAGGTTGGTGCAGACAGAATTGTCACCTCTGTAGCAGGGATAGAAAAGTATGGTGCGCCGCTTATTGTAATTGACTTCGGGACAGCAACAACATTCGACTTTGTTGATGCTGCAGGAGATTATTTGGGAGGCGCAATTGTGCCTGGTATCGGCATATCGACAGAAGCGCTATACCAAAGAGCTGCCAAGCTGCCAAGAATAGAGCTTGCCAAGCCGAAGAGCGTAATTGGACGCAACCCGGTAACTTCAATGCAAGCTGGAATTATATTTGGATATGCCGGACAAGTTGATGGCATCGTGAATAGAATTCGCAAGGAGTTCAAGGTGCAGCCTCTTGTCATAGCAACAGGCGGCATGGCTGAGCTGATTGCAAGTGAATCGGAAACAATTGCAAAAGTAGACCCGTTATTAACATTAGAGGGACTCCGCATCATTTATGAACGCAATAAGGAGGGATAGACTGTGAATGAAGAGAAAGATATATTAGTACGCGGCACAGCATGGGGTGGCAAACTTCGCATTTTTGCTGCAAGGACAACCAAGCTGGTTGAAGAACTGCGTAAAAAGCACGATACTTATCCAACTACAACTGCAGCCTTTGGCAGAACCCTGACAGCTGGAGCTATTATGGGGGCTATGCTCAAAGGAAAAGAGAAACTTACGATTCAAGTAAAAGGCGGCGGGCCGATTGGTCAAATTGTAGTCGACGCTAACGCAGATGGCGAAGTACGAGGCTATGTTGACAATCCTCATATCCAACTGCCCAGCAATGCGCAGGGCAAGCTTGATGTAGCAGGAGCAGTAGGTAAGGATGGTCATATCCATATTATTAAAGACCTGGGGATGAAGGAGCCGTATCGCGGCAGCATCCCGATTATTTCTGGTGAGCTAGGAGAAGATTTTACTTATTACTTTGCCGTATCGGAACAAACGCCATCGGCAGTTGGACTGGGCGTGCTGGTGAATGATGATAACTCCGTATTGCAAGCAGGCGGCTTTATTGTTCAGGTGCTGCCTGGATTAACAGACGATGAGATTACTCGTTTGGAGCAAGCGATTGCTGCACTGCCACCAGTAACTGCTTTGCTGGATCAGGGGGAAACGCCGGAGGAGCTGCTGCGCTGGATCGTTGGCGATGAACTCGTCATTCACGATACGATGGAATTGTCGTTCAAGTGCCTGTGCTCAGCAGCACGAGTGGAAAAAACGTTAGTTAGTTTAGGTGAAAGCCAACTTCAGGAAATCATTAATGAGGATGGAATGGCGGAGGTTGTTTGCGAGTTCTGTAATACAGCCTACCAAATGGATCGTACACAGCTGGAAGCGTTGCTTGAACAAGCGAAACCGAAGCCGATACAATAACCGGAGGCGCAGGTGAAATGAAGAAAGGCGAGTTGTTGAGGGCAGTTGTTATTGTGCAGGCAGTCTGCATGATTGTATTGACAGGTGTTGTCATTGCCAAAGTATGGCCAATACTGCCGCCGTCGGATACAGGAGAGGGCAATGAGCCTGTTCCAACTCCTTCTTCACCCGCCAAGGACGGGGATAGTAAGGAGCTGGAACGTAAAATCATAGCCTCAATTGGCGGAGAAACTATTTTCTATGATCAATTGGCTGCACTTTTATATGAACAGTATGGAGATGAGGCGCTGCGAACGATGATGGTTCGCAAAGCGATGGAGTTGGAGGCAAAGGCTCTTGAGATCGAAGTACTGGAACATGAGGCAAATGCTGAAGTGAAGAGCTGGATGTCGGGGTATGATGATGAACAGCAATTTTATCAAGTGATGAAAGAACAGGCAGGTCTATCCAAGCAGCAAATTTATTTGGATGCTTATTACAAGCTGCTTGCCGAAAAACTTGCAGCGGCATCCGTAGTGATAACGACAGAGGAAGTTACCCAATATATCGACAGTCATCCCGAGCAGTTCAAACCTGTAACTATGCTGCATATCCGCTGGATTGTAACGGAGGAGAAGGCTGAAGCCGATCATGTAATGGGGCTGCTGGAGCAAGGCAGTGACTTTGCTGCATTGGCTATTGAATATTCGATAGATGGATTTACTGCAGATGCAGGCGGTGATCTTGGGCAGATTGAAGCTAATGATCCTTTCTATGATTCCAATATGCTCAAGCAGGCACAGAGGCTGCAGCTATTGGAAGCGACGGGGCCAGTTGAAATTTCAGATGGTTACGCAATTATTCAATTGATGGGCAAAAAAGTGACTGACGAGATGCCGCGCTCCAAGCAATTTGAGGAGGCAAGAAGGCAGCTTGCACTTGCTCGCGCGAAGCCTCTTAGTAAAATGGAAGAGGAATTGCTGATCAAATATGATGCTTTGATTGTAAAATAACTGAATTTGTAAATTTACAATTGACAACTTGCCGTCGACATTGATAATATGGAATTAACCAATACCGACTATTCAAGTCGGAATAAGGAGGAAATCAGTGTCATGGCGAGATTAGTGCAAAATATTACAGAACTTATTGGAGATACACCTTTAGTGCGACTGAACCGTTTAGTGCCGGAAGACAGCGCTGAAGTTTATGTGAAGCTTGAATATCAAAACCCGGGTGCCAGCGTAAAGGATCGTATCGCGATCAGTATGATTGAGGCTGCTGAACAAGAAGGCTCGCTAAAGCAGGGAGATACCATTATTGAACCAACAAGCGGCAACACAGGAATTGGCTTGGCACTAGTTGCTGCTGCCAAAGGATACAAGGCAATTTTGGTTATGCCAGAGACAATGAGTATTGAGCGTCGTAATTTGCTGCGTGCGTATGGAGCAGAACTTGTTCTGACACCAGGAGCGGAGGGAATGAACGGAGCGGTTCGCAAAGCTGAGGAATTGGCAAAAGAAAACCAGTATTTCTTGCCGCAGCAGTTTAAAAACAAAGCTAACCTGAAGATTCATCGTGAAACTACAGGACCAGAAATTGTGGAAGCTATAAATGCGCACGATGGCAAGCTGGATGCATTTGTGGCAGGTATCGGAACTGGTGGTACGATTAGCGGAACGGGAGAAGTGTTGAAAGCCAACTTCCCTAATATTAAAGTTTATGCTGTAGAGCCAGCAGCTTCGCCGATCTTGTCAGGCGGCAATCCTGGACCTCACAAAATTCAAGGTATCGGAGCTAACTTTGTTCCTGAAATTTTGAACCGAGAAATTTATGACGAAGTCATTACTATAGAGAATGATGATGCATTTGAATATGCGCGCCGTGCAGCTAAGGAAGAAGGAATTTTATGCGGTATTTCTTCGGGGGCAGCTATTTATGCCGCGCTGCAGGTTGCTAAAAAGCTCGGCAAAGGCAAACGTGTCGTTGCGATTGTTCCAAGCAATGGCGAGCGTTATTTGAGCACGCCTCTTTTCAACTTTGAAAATTAATATTTGATAGCTTTATGCAAAACAAGAAATAAGCCTTCCGCTACACTGCGGAGGGCTTTTCTTACTGCAATAACAAGGATTTACTTGGCAGTTTTAATTCTGTATACTAGGCAAAACAAGATCGGGGGGAATCAATCCATGATTACAACATGGGAACAATGGCAACGATGGCATAATGAGAACAGTGATCAACAATATACTGTTTTTCCATATATAAAAGAAAAAAGTTTGCAGCTTGAGGGCGAGCGCTCAGTTGTATCGTGGGAAGACATATGGGAGGATGCCTCGCCATACGCTTTTGTATTGGAGAGCGGGAAAAGCGGCAGATTCACTTATTTAGGCTTGCATCCGGTGGAGGTCATACAGGGGACGGGGCTTGAAGCAGTAACCTTTTCATTTGGCGCACAGCAAAGCGGTGCTCAACGTGAAGTAGATCAAGCTACGATTAGAAGGCTGCAGGGCAAGCCGCTCGATTTGGTACGGGAGTGGATGAGTCTTTATCGCTCTCCTCAACTGGAGAAGGGGCCCAAATGGACAGGCGGCTGTGCAGGGTTTTGGGGATATGATACTGCTAGAACGATTGAACGGCTTCCAGAGCTTGCGCAAGCAGATCTGCAGGATGTGCCAGATTTTATGTTTATGCGGATGAATCAGCTATGGGCAATCGATCATCAGGAGAATAAGGTGTTTTGTGCCGTACAGGCTTCTGTCGACGGCGTAACTGATAGTGAAGAGTTGCATCGCATTTATTTGCAGGCAGCAGAACAAGCTGATGAAATGGAGCGTTTCTGGCATAATCGGTTTGAATCGGCCCAAATAAGAAGCGAGCAGAAAGCTAAGCGCGAAGAAAGGATACGATTGCAGGAGTTGTCAGCGCTCATATCAGATGCGAAAGAGAAGCAGGAAATTCATACCCCTTTCGGCAAGGAAGCATATATGTCAGCTGTTCAAGCGATCCAAAGCTATATTGGCAGCGGCGATGTATTCCAGGTTAATTTATCTCTACGTCAATCGAAACAGGCAGCAGCGACGCCAGAAAAGCTATATGAATGGCTCCGTATCGTCAACCCGTCTCCGTACATGGGGTTTCTACGCAGTCCATCCTTTCAGCTTGTTTCCGCATCGCCGGAGCTGCTGGTTGAAATGTATAATGGCAGGCTGGCTGCTCGTCCAATAGCAGGAACAAGACGAAGAGGCTATACATCTGAAGAGGATGCCAGGCTTGTTGAAGAGCTGACCAGCAATGAGAAGGAAAAAGCGGAGCATGTGATGCTGGTGGATTTGGAGCGCAATGATTTGGGACGAGTTGCTGCTTATGGCAGTGTCAAAGTATCGGAATTTATGGTAGTCGAGCACTACTCGCATGTGATGCATCTGGTTTCACAAGTGGAGGGGGATTTGGCAGAGCATAGGGATGCTTATGATGTAATTGCGGCCAAATTTCCAGGAGGCACCATTACAGGGGCGCCGAAAGTACGGACAATGGAAATTATTGAAGAGCTCGAGCCGGTCCGCCGAGGACCTTATACAGGTTCGATGGGCTGGATCGATTGCAACGGGAATATGGAATTTAATATAATAATTCGTACGATGGTTATGCAGCAAGAGCAAGTATATGTACAGGCTGGCGCAGGTATCGTTATTGATTCAGATCCGGAACGGGAATATTGTGAATCTTTAAATAAAGCAAAGGCGCTATGGAAAGCAATTCAGCTCAGCGAGAATGAATTGGCTCGAACGGATATGGGAAGGGGAGTGGAGCAGTGATTTTGGTCATCGATAACTATGATTCCTTTACGTATAACCTGGTTCAATATTTGGGGGAATTGGGCAAGGAGATTATAGTCAAGCGAAATGATGAAGTGACGCTTGAACAAATTGAACAAATGGCACCTGAACATATAGTGATTTCGCCGGGTCCTTGCACACCGAATGAGGCAGGGATCAGTTTGGCGCTTATTGACAAATTTAAAGGAAAAATTCCGATTTTAGGCGTATGCTTGGGTCATCAGTCGATCGGACAAGCTTTTGGTGCTGAGGTAGTAAGGGCGGATAGATTGATGCATGGCAAAACTTCGCCAATTCAGCATGATGGAAAGACGATTTTTGCTTCTCTTCCATCTCCGTTTACAGCAGCAAGATACCACTCCTTAATCGTTCGCCGTGAAACCTTACCGGATTGTTTGGAAATTACAGCAGAAACGGAAGAAGGAGAAATTATGGGACTGCGCCACAAAGAGTATCCAATTGAAGGGGTTCAGTTTCATCCGGAGTCCATTATTTCGGAACATGGCCTGTCTATGCTAGGCAAGTTTTTGGAGCAACGGGGAAGAAAACAATGAAAATTGGATTCAACGGAAAGATAATGGATGCGATGGAGGCTGTGATCTCAGTTTTTGATCACGGCTTTTTGTACGGGATCGGACTATTTGAGACATTTCGCACATATAGAGGCAAGCCCTACTTGCTTGGACGACACTTGGAGAGAATGAGAATGGGCTGTAATCAGCTCGGCATTCCGTTTCATTTGGATGAGGAGCAATTGGAAGCATGGCTGGCGAAACTGCTGCACGCCAACGGTTTAGAGGATGGTTATGTACGCCTAACCGTTAGCGCAGGCAATGGCGAGTTAGGGCTGCCTATGAACGACTATACTAGTCCATCTATTGTGTTGATGGTAAAGCCGCTTCCTGCTTATACTCACTGGGATCAAAACGAAATTGCGGGAAAAGAGCTTAGATTGATGCGAACCAAGCGCAATACACCAGAAGCAGAAGTAAGGATGAAGTCGTTGCATTTTATGAATAATCTGCTTGCGAAGCGGGAGCTTGAGGCTGTGAAGCATATTCGACTGAACCGGACGGCACAGAGCTATGCCGTGCAGCAAGCTCTTGCGGCTGCTGGCGGAGTAGAAGGTTTGCTGTTAAATGCACAAGGAATGATGACTGAAGGGATTGTCAGTAACGTGTTTTTTGTGAAAGATAATCATATATATACACCTGCTGTGGATACGGGGATTTTGCCAGGTATTACTCGTGCACGCGTTATTGAACTGGCGGATAAAGCGGGCTACAGCTGCTCGGAAGGATATTATCGCTGGGGGGAGCTGCTTGCCGCAGATGAAATTTGGTTGACGAACTCTATTCAGGAACTTGTCCCTGTGACCGTACTGACAGATAGTGATGGCAATAGCAGTTTAGGCAGCTCTTCTCTACTAGAAGATGCCTATGAACCAGGTCGGATTGGCTTGGTTACAAGAAATCTTTTGAAGGCGTATCAACAGGATACTGTGCTTTAGAAAAAAGTTTAAGATGAAGCAGTCAATTAACGGCTGAAAATTAAAAATAGGAACTGAAGGGGAGATGGGAGAATGTCTCTATTAATGGATAATCCCCGTACGCTAGTAATGGGAATCTTGAATGCAACTCCGGATTCATTCTCGGATGGCGGAAGGTATGAGGCAGTCGAAGCTGCGGTTCAGCATGCTAAGCAAATGGTAGAGGATGGGGCTGATGTACTTGATATTGGCGGTGAATCCACCCGCCCCGGTGCAACGTATGTGTCTGCGGAGGAAGAAATAAGAAGAATTATTCCTTTAATTAAGGCATTGCGTAAAGAGCTTCCGCATGCAATTTTGTCTATTGATACCTACAAAGCGGAGACTGCAAGGAAAGCGCTGGAGGCGGGCGCACATATTATTAACGATATTTGGGGGCTAAAATATGATCCCCAAATGGCTTATGTCGCTGCGCAATTTAATTGCCCTGTCATTCTTAGCCATAATCGAAATGAGAGAAATTATACAGATATGCTGACGGATGTGGTTGATGATTTGCTGGCGAGCGTACAGCTTGCGAAAGCTGCTGGCGTAAAGGCAGACAAAATCTGGCTTGATCCAGGCATAGGCTTTGCCAAAACCTATGAGGATAATTTGTTGGTGATGAAGCATTTGGATCAAATATGTGCTTTAGGTTATCCGGTTCTTCTGGGTACATCACGCAAACGGTTTATTCAGCAAGCGTTGCAGGTAACTGCACAAGATGCGGTAGAGGGGACCTGTGCAACAGTAGCTCTTGGCATCATGAAGGGGTGCCGGATGGTACGGGTACATGATGTCCTGCAAGTGAAGCGTACCGTGCTGATGATGGATGCCATGCTGCAAGTGAACGGATAGAAGCGAGCAGAGACAAGAGCTCTTGGGCAAAGGAGAAAACATAATGGACAAGATGAAAATGAATAATATGCGTTTCTTTGGTTATCATGGTGTATTTCCAGAAGAAAATAAGCTGGGACAGCATTATATGGTTGATTTGGAGATGGCGATTGACCTGGAGGATGCTGCTAATACGGATGATTTGGACAAAACTGTGAATTACGCAGAGGTATATGAGGAGGTTAAAGCAATTGTGGAAGGCGCGCCTGTTAAGCTGATTGAGGCATTGGCAGGCAATATTGCAACGCGAGTTCTTGACGTTTATACTATGGTACAAGAAGTAACGGTTCGGGTAACCAAGCCTAGTCCTCCATTCAAAGTTTTTTTTGACGGAGTAGCAGTAGAGCTTACTCGCAGCAGGGAGGCGAAGATATAATGGGCTTGACGAATACTAAGGAGTCGCTTGGGCGGGAAGGCTATATTGCACTTGGTTCGAATTTAGGAGATCGTTTTAATTTTTTGAAGCAAGCACTAGAGATGCTTCACGCGCAAGAAGGAATTGAAATTTTGCGGATTTCCAATGTTTATGAAACTGATCCTGTAGGGTATGAGGAGCAGCCTGCATTTTTGAATTTGGTTGCAGCTGTACGCTCCGTACAGGAGCCGCTTGTCCTGCTCAGAAATCTCCTTGCTATTGAACAACAACTAGGAAGAATCAGGTCGCAACGCTTTGGTCCAAGAACCATTGACCTGGACTTTCTTCTGTATGATAATGTCATAATGGACGAAAAAGAACTGACGCTGCCGCATCCTCGTATGATGGAAAGGTTGTTTGTACTTGTACCGCTTCAAGATATAATCGCAGATCAGAATATGCTACAGAAGCAGCTTTCAGCCTTGTCCCAAGCGGCGCTTCAGACTGGAAAGGATGGCGTCACACTATGGAAAACCACCAGCTGGCACAAAGAGTACGGGCTTTTAGAAAACTAAAAGGCTATACACAAATGGAGCTTGCTAAGGAATTAGGTGTTTCAGTTGCAGTGCTTGGATCACTGGAACGCGGTACGAGAAAAAATGATCCAAAGCTGCTTAATCATATTGCAAGAACATTGGAAATCAGCTATGAGGAGCTCATGTCATTTAAGGAGGAGTAGGGCATGCTTAAAATCGGGAATATCGAAATGAAAAACCGAGTTGTGCTTGCACCTATGGCAGGTGTGTGTAACCCTGCATTCCGACTTATTGCCAAGGAGTTTGGTACCGGACTTGTATGTGCCGAAATGGTAAGCGATAAAGCGATACTTCATGGTAACAAACGCACACGCGAAATGCTGTATGTTGATGAGCGTGAAAAACCGCTTAGCCTGCAAATCTTGGGAGGGGAGCGGGAATCGCTGGTTGAGGCCGCAAAGGTGGTTGATAAGCAGACGAACGCTGATATTATTGATATTAATATGGGCTGCCCTGTACCCAAAGTAACAAAATGTGACGCAGGGGCGCGTTGGCTGCTTGATCCGAATAAAATTTTTGAGATGGTTTCAGCTGTAGTCGATGCTGTCGAAAAGCCCGTAACGGTTAAGATGCGTATCGGCTGGGATAATCAGCATATTTATGCGGTTGAAAACGCAAAAGCGGTTGAACGGGCTGGCGGCAAAGCAGTAAGTGTACATGGACGAACACGAGAGCAACAATATACCGGAACAGCAAACTGGGATATTATCAAGGATGTAAAAGAGGCAGTTTCTATACCGGTAATCGGCAACGGCGACGTGTTTTCCCCAGAAGATGCGAAGCGGCTATTGGTACATACCGGCTGTGATGGTGTTATGATCGGCAGAGGAGCGCTTGGCAACCCGTGGATGCTGTATAGAACGATTCAGTATTTATCGACGGGAGAGTTGCTTGACGACCCGACACCAAGAGAGAGAATGAAAGTGGCATTATTGCATATGGATCGTTTAATTGCCTTGCGCAATGAGCAGGTGGCGGTTAGGGAAATGCGCAAACATCTTGCCTGGTACTTAAAAGGTTTGCCGGGCGGTGCGCGTGTGAAAGATGTCATCATGGAAGAAACGGGACGAGATCGTTTGGCGGCTATTTTGGAAGAGTATATCGACCAATTGGAAAATGCCGCAGCAAGCACAACGGTATCCGTCTAAGTCTGAAAAATAGTGCAAGCCGTTCGCCGGAATAAAGGAAGAAAGCATAAGTTGGTAACTAACATGCAATTTTTCGACATAAGATGACAGTAATTGCTTCGTTTCGCGCCTTTTTTCTATACTCAAAAGAAACGTTTGCAGGGCTTCCTTCACACTGATTGACATATAGGGGGAACTTGCCATATAATCGTGCAATATAATCAATAACTACAACAAATGCTGATTTGTTGCTTGCAGGTATGATGCCATAATGGCGACAATATATTAAGTATTAGTGAATTCATATCCGGCTCTTTTCTAGGGTATAAAAGTCTATCAGTGGATTGCTTGGGCTTACATTTATACTTCAACATGAGGGATTGTTCTCTTCTTGAGCAAGTGAAGGAGCAGAAATCCACTTCTTGTATTAGCATGACGGAATATGAAAAAAGTTCACACGACAGGAGAATCGGAAAGATGAGCGATAAAGAAATCATTCTGACTCAGGACGGGTTGAAAAAGCTGGAAGAAGAGTTGGAAAATCTAAAATCGGTCAAACGTCGTGAAGTGGCCGAGCGGATCAAAATAGCAATTGGTTATGGTGACATTAGCGAAAACTCTGAGTATGAGGATGCGAAGAATGAACAGGCATTTATAGAAGGACGTATTATTACTCTTGAGAAAATGCTGCGCAATGCCCGAATTATCAATAATGATGAAATTGATATCGATACGGTAAGTATTGGATCAACGGTTATTGTTGAAGATTTGGAGTATGGTGATAAAATGGAATATGCAATTGTCGGCACAGCTGAATCCGACCCATTGCAAAACAAGATTTCCAATGAAAGCCCGGTAGGAAAAGCGATACTCGGCAAGAAGAGGGATACCGTTGTAGAAGTGAACGTGCCTGCAGGGGTTATCCAGTACAAAATTATTGATATCAAAAAATAAGGTATGCTAGCCATGATGAATTAAAAGCTTCCTTAGTTGATAAGGAAGCTTTTTGAAAAAAATGAGAGCTGATGCAGCTTAAGCGATTGCTGCAAAGCGAGCTCCAGCCGCCCCTCAAGGCGGCATAAGCTGTTTGTGCTAGTTTTGCCGGAAGCGTCAAGGAGATGAATGAAGTGGAACATCAAAACAATGAACAAGAGCTTAGCGAATTGCTTCAGATTCGAAGAGACAAGCTGGATCAGTTGCGTGATTTGGGTGTTGACCCATTTGGATGTCGATTCGAAAGAACGCATACGGCTGATCAAATTAACAAGGAATATGAATCATTCAGCAAGGAAGAGCTTGTAGAGAAGGCTGTTTCTGTAAGCATTGCCGGCCGGATTATGCAAAAGCGCGGCATGGGCAAGGCTAGCTTTGCACATATACAAGATTTGAGCGGACGTATTCAGATCTATGTGCGGAAAGATACAGTCGAGGAACATAAGTTTGCGGCATTCGATATGCTTGATATCGGTGATATTGTTGGAGTTCGCGGCGTTGTGTTCAAAACGAATACTGGAGAAGTTTCTGTTAAGGCGCTTGAGCTTGAAGTTTTGACAAAATCACTTCTTCCTTTGCCGGACAAGCATCACGGCCTGAAGGATGTGGAGCTGCGCTACCGTCAGCGCTATGTCGATTTGATCGTTAATCCGGATGTGCAGCAAACCTTTATTGCGCGTTCCCGTATTATTCAATCAATGCGCCGTTATTTGGACTCATTGGGATATTTGGAAGTAGAAACGCCAACTTTGCATACTATTGCGGGGGGAGCGGCTGCAAAGCCGTTTATTACTCATCATAATGCTTTGGACATGCAGCTTTATATGCGTATTGCGATAGAGCTTCACTTGAAACGTCTAATCGTAGGCGGTCTGGAGAAGGTTTATGAGATCGGACGTGTATACCGCAACGAAGGAATCTCCACTCGTCATAATCCGGAATTTACGATGATTGAATTGTATGAAGCTTACGCTGACTACAAAGATATTATGGCATTGACTGAAAATATGATTGCTCATATTGCTCAAGAAGTGCTTGGAACGATGAAGATTCAGTATCAGGGCAAGGAAGTTGATTTGACGCCGCAATGGCGCCGTGTATCGATGGTTGACCTGGTCAAAGAGGTTACTGGCGTAGACTTTGGTGTCCAAATGAGCGATGACCAAGCACAACAGCTTGCCAAAGAACATAAAGTACCTGTGGAGCCGCATATGACGTTTGGTCATATATTGAATGCTTTCTTCGAGACATTTGCAGAGCACACCTTGATTCAACCAACTTTCGTTACGGGTCATCCGGTGGAAATTTCACCGCTTGCGAAGAAGAATGAACATGATCCTCGGTTTACAGATCGCTTCGAGCTGTTTATTGTAGCGCGAGAGCATGCGAATGCCTTTACGGAGCTGAACGATCCGATTGATCAGCGTCAGCGTTTTGAGGCGCAATTGGTGGAGCGTGAGCAAGGAAACGATGAAGCGCATGATATGGATGATGACTTTATCCAGGCGCTGGAGTATGGTATGCCTCCAACTGGCGGTTTGGGAATTGGTATTGACCGTTTGGTTATGCTGTTGACAGATGCTCCGTCGATACGCGATGTACTGTTATTCCCTCATATGAGAGATAATCGTCACTCGGAGTAATATATATTTTGTTGGCGTTGCTTGCAGATAGTTGCATGCATCCGATTTAAAAGAGGTTCGGCTGATCAGCCGAACCTCTTTTTTTATGTCCTCCAACACAAATTTAATTATGATGCTCTTCCGCATAGGTAACAGCTCATTTATGGAGCAGCTTGTATCAAAACTGTTTGCTCAAAAATAGAATATTACTAGAGCTTTGAATAGATAGAGAGATAGAAGTTTTGAGCTTTGAACGATAATGGCAAACCTGCTGAAAAGCGGGGACGCAAAGCTATAGGGCCTTCTCTGCTAAAGCAGAATGGCAGCCTGGCCACCGAAGGGGGTTTTGTCTATGCGCAAATGGATAGCAGCCGTTCTAACAGCCGCACTAATGACAGGGTTATTCGGATATGTTGATGGACCAGTCGTTAATGCCAAAACAGAGGCAAGTTACAAACAGACGTGGCTGGATACATCCTCGCTGCATAAAGGTGTGGTGAGCATAGATTATCCTATTAAAGCAAAGATCAAAACAAAGCTAAAGGTTTCATTGGGCAACAATAGCTATATGTACAATTTAACCGGCACTAAACGAAAGGATCGTTTTCCGCTGCAGATGGGGAATGGCAACTATAAGTTTGAAGTCTATGAGCAGATCAGCGGCACTCGTTACAAACGTATAGCGACAAAAGAAGCAAGCGTTAAAATGGATGAAACATCCCTTGTCTATTTGAATGCTGTGCAAAATGTTAACTGGAGCAAGGATAGCAAAGCAGTAATCAAAGCAAATGAACTAACAAAAGGGCTGAAAACAGCTGAAGAAAAAATAAAAAAAATCCACGCATATATTACCTCTAATATTCGTTATGACAACAAACTCGCTGCCGCTGTGCAATCCGATTACCTTCCTGATATCGACAAAACACTCCACTCAAACAAAGCGATTTGCTATGATTATGCTTCACTATTCGCAGCCATGCTGCGCAGTCAGGGAATTCCTGCCAAGCTTGTAATGGGAAATTCAAGCTATGTTAGCGTGTATCACGCATGGAACGAAGTTTATATGAACGGCAAATGGGTTATTATCGATACAACAGTAGACGCAGGCTGGAAAGCATCCAATAAAAAGATTCATCTCATCAAAGACCAAAGCAAATACAAGACTGCCAAAGTATATTAATACAACTCAAGCGAAGCTTTCTCTTTTAATCTCGCGTTCCAATATGAGCGCGAGATTTTCTTTTACTTATATTTAAGGCTATAAGGTGTTATTCATCTTCCCAAGCGGGGTAGGTTATGTCATGCCAAGATAGCATATCTAAATGTAGCGAGTACTAAATGTTTAGACACTACATATTGCGTTAAAAAAGAACTTAAAAAATAAATTAAAATAAAATGAAATAAAAGCTTGCAAATGGGTAGATACCCGTGATATATTATAAAAGTCGCCGCTGAGA
>JBEBPB010000030.1:0-68861 GCA_040396195.1 Paenibacillus nanensis | reverse complement strand
CATCTGCCACATCATCAGCTTCGCTTCCAAGTATATCGATTAAGGTGATTTCATTCCCCTCTTTATCTGTCCCTATCGGATCATGCAAAGATACGTCTTTGCGTACTTTTTTTAAGGATCTCAAATGCATAAGTATTTCGTTTTCGATACAACGAGCAGCGAATGTGGCTAGCTTGGTGCCTTTGCCGGTCTGAAAACTTTCTATAGCTTTGATAAGACCGATTGTGCCGATACTGATCAGATCCTCCAGATCTTCTCCTGTATTGTCGAATTTTTTTACAATATGTGCCACCAGACGCAAGTTATGTTCGATTAATAAATTTCTTGAACTGGCATTGCCCTCGGCCATTAGTGCCAGATGTCGTGCTTCCTCTTCTTCTTTCAACGGTTGTGGGAAAGCATTGTTTTTTACATAAGAAACGAGTAAGGAAAGCTGTTTGATAAACAATGCCATCGCAGTAAATAATCCCATTTCTACACCTCCAGGCCAAATTCCTGTTCAATGCAGCTGCACACGTACAGCCGTCTTTCCACTTCTCAGAACAGTATAGTTATACAGTCTATGTAGGCGGGAGCCTAGAAGTGCAAGTACAGAAAATGTTACAGGCTGTAGTTTAGTAAAGGGGATTTATTAGCTTCATGTCTATTTTTGTAAATTGAACAATCATTTTTGAGCCTACGCTTTTATTGATTTGCATATTACTCTATATTTTTTCATATACATTTAACAACGCGCACTGCTAGGTTGCTTCGGCAGATGATCGGATTCTATTTATATTTAATATTTTTAACTGGAAGCAGTCTTAAATAGTTTGGGCCAGCATATAATCTCATAGAATTGATATTATCAGCTGCCATCGTTACACCAACTTTCACAATATATATAGGGACGTGATTCTATGTCAATGCCGAATATTCCAGACATTAAGCCAGATATCATTCTAAACCGTGAAGATGTTGTTAATCTTCTACTTACTTCCATCGCATTAGAGGAAATCAGTTTTTCTCATATTATTAATGCCGAAGCAGAAAAAATTCAATTTTTCCTTAAAGATGAGTGTCTTTCTCTTAAAGATGCGATTTCGGTCAATTCCAGTGTGGAGCAGATGATGCGCGGGATTCTGACAAACCAGATGCTGCTTATGCACAAGCTCGGTGATGTGATGAAGCTAATTGATACGATTGATCCGATAGATGAATGCGAGCCTGATCTATGTCATGATCCGTCATGCTCATGCCATTCGAAGCATTCCAAGCATGATAGTATAAAAGCTGCCCGCCACAACAAATCTTGTTCAAGAAAAAATCACTCACATTCCCATTCGTGTACTTGTGGCCGTGAAGAGGATTTTGATGAGTAAGCGAGTAAAATATCGTTTAGAAGATGTCAATTTAATGATTCAAAGGCAGCTCCAGCACTCAAGTATAAAGAAAGCCTCACTAACCGATTTTGAAGCTACAAAAAATTCAACGGCTATAGAATTAACTGCTCTATGCGGTATTATCAACACGAATATCGATCAGATCGAAACATTTATTAAACATAATAAGTTTCAGGACGGTCATATTTCCAGTCAAGAAATTATTGCTTTCAATGCTTCTCTTATGCATATGACAGATTCTCTTCTTATGATGATATGGGTAACAATTAAAAAGTCAAGTGCCGCGGAAGCAGCAGAGCAAACCCGTATAAGTTCAGATCAAGTTGCGTACAAAACTGGGATTAAACAGCTCCTTTCATTGAAATATAAATGGGTTCTTGCTTATGCACAGCTTATATATGCTCAAGCCAGATTAGTGGGAAAAACGGTGAAGGATCACGATATTTTCGCTTTGGCTACTACTTTATCTAGTATACTATCCTCTTTTAGGATGCCTTATATGATGCATAAAACAGCTTTGTTCAAGCTAAATGAAAGTGACCGCAAATCATTGCATCTCTCTGAACAGTTTATGAAGCAAGCTGGCAAATTAATGAAAAGTAAAAAATATAGGGAAGTGCTGCTGCAGGTGACTCATCAGATTTCATTCGAATCAAATTCTGTCATATCGCCAAAGAAAAACAAAATGCTAAAAACAGAACCAGGTGTTACAAAGGTTATCAAAGTAATGGGAAATAGCGAAAAAGCAGCCTCGGAACCTATTAAAAAGGCTCCTGCCAGTACAAGACCAACAGCAGAAAATGTGGTGTTATCAGAAGTAAAAACCAAGCCGCTTATTATAAATAATGCAAAGGGCAAAAAACTTAAAAATATTAAGCACAAAAAAAATAGCACCACACTTCGCTCTTGAAAAGCAAAGTGTGATGCTATTTGATTTATTATCTGTTTTTTCAAACTAAATTAATAACTGAAGAAGCGGCTTATATATACCATGCAGAAAAACAAATATAGCTGCTCCAGTAGCTGCGCCTATTAACGCACCATTTAATCGGATACGTTGCAAATCCGTATCGACCTTGCTTTCAATAAATTCCACGAGTCGTTCTTCTGTAAACGAGTCCAATGTACGACGCACAATTTCTCCAATTTGTCTATGTTCTGCTTCGATTAATTGATCAATAAAGCGGTGCAATTCTTTCTCCAGTTGGCTATGAAGTTGCTTGTCTTTGCGAAAGCTTCGCCACAAATAAGTAATGAACCAATGAAGCCAACGATGTATATCTTCTTTTTTTACAAGCCCGGCTGCTGCTCCATCCGTTTCCCTTTCTTGAAGCAACATCTCCTTTATAGCATTTAGTATTGCATGTATGGACGGCAACAAAATCATTTGCTCCAGCAAATCATTTTTCCAATGTTCAACGGTCTGCCTTACATCCTCCTCATGCTGAAGCTGTATAGATAAATCCAGCAACATCACTTGCAAATACTGTCTCAGCTCATGCCCAGGCTCTTGCAACTCTCGTATAAATTGCTCAAAGTCATTGTATAGACGATCAGCTGCTTCATTCAAATTAACTGCATCAGAGCTTTCAGCAAACTGCACCAGCTTTTGCTTGAACCACCTGGTTAAATCGCTGCCCTCGTGCGTAAATTTTTGCTTTTGCTCTTCAAGCAATTCATAAATAAGCTCCCTTGTTTTCGGAACCGCAATTTTCTTCTCCATAAAGTGAAATAATTGATTTATATATTGTTCTGTAAATGGTTGCTTTAGTACAAGCTCTAAACCTTTCCCAAGTAAGGGCGAGACTTCTGTAGCAGCTAATTTTTCATTAGCCTTATTGTTGATTTGATTGGCAAGTTCCTGCGTATCTTTTTCTTTACTCCACTCGATAAGCCAGCTCCATATTTTATTGCCCCATGCTCTTCTCGCCTCTTTCTTATCTCCATAGCGAATAATACCCGGTACAATTTGAATATGTGTCAGTTTTTCTTTCAGCATCGATTTGCTCAGCAGTTGCTCCTCCACCAAAAAAGAAATGCCTTCAACCAGTTTATTACGATTTCTTGGCACAATAGCTGTATGTGGAATCCATTTCATGCCCAATGGATGACGAAATAAAACCGTAACCGCAAACCAATCAGCCAGTGCTCCGACCAAGCCGGCTTCCACCGTATACAATAATAATTTAAATCCCCATAAATCGCTATATTGACTCGTTAACCAAAGTAACAATAAAAACATAAGAAAAAGTGCAATCAGGCTTCCATTCGCTTTTGTTCGCATGGACATGGATTAGTTCCCCCCTATCCAAAATGTACTTAGATAAAGAAAACAACCAATTACCGCACCCGCTGCAATTCCGTTTAGCCTTATAAATTGCAAATCTTTTCCCGCTTTATCTTTCACCAGCTCAATTAGCTCTTCTTCTGTAAATTGTTGCAAACCTGATTCCACTAGTTTTCCTATTAAACTTTGCTTCTGCTCAATCCAATCGAATAGACGTTGTTTAATCCATTTATCGGTTTTATCCTTCATACTGTTATTATTTTTCCATTGTGCAAGCTTAGCAACTATTTTTCGATGAAGAAAGGACTCTTCACCACTTGTAACTTCTCTACTTACAAAGCGCCCTGCTTCATCAATTATGGCAGTCATAAGCTGCTGTACCTTTTCATTGCTTCGCATTTTTTGCAATAACAGCCGTTTCACATCTTCAACTCTATTACGCAAATCTTCCTCTTCTTTCAAACGTTCGGCTAACAGATTTACATAATTGCGCAACTCGATATGTTCCTGACATTGTGTATTTTCAACCTTTTGCAAATAAACAAGCAACCAATTTTGCACTTTTATACTTATTGAAGCAGCATTCAAGCCTGCCGCATAATCAACAAGTCGTCTGCGAAATTTATCTCCCTCATAAGAGGCAAGCGCAGTTTGCACAAATTGCTCTAGCATATGGAGAAATGCAGTCTTGCCCACCATATCGCGCAGTTGTGCTGCAAGAAATGCAATAAGCTTACTATCGTAATTTTGGTCGATCGACCAGCGTAATATTTGACTGCAAAGATCGGCTACAGGCAAAGCATCTGCATGTTCAAATACAAGTTTTTGCAAATCTTCCCCCAATTTTTCACGATCGGCAGAAGCTGCTATTTCTAAGGTGAACTTTTCCAACAAAGCGTAAACCTGCTCTTGTCCCCCCTGTTCAAACAAATATCTTTCGATCATTTGTGAAAATGATATCTGATTGAGCTGACCACAAATTTGCTCCGTCGTAAGCAGTTCATGCTCCACCATGTAAACCAGTTCTTTTATTAATCTTTCTCGATTTCTGGCGATAATTTTCGTTCCCATCCAGTGTGGCCAACGAATTTTCAGCGGTTGACCAAACAAGGCCGACACTGCAAAGGAATCTGCCAGTCCACCTATAACAGCAGCATTAAATCCCGCAAACAATAGACCACCTGCAAAAGTATGCTGAAATGGAAATGCCGCCAATACACCAATGGCTGACAAGACTATTGCAGAATTTGCTGTTTTTCTTATTTGTTCCTTAGCCATAATGGCGCTCACTCCTGCTGCTTATCTTTTCTGCACCTTATTATCAAGGCTTCGAGGCTGTATACAAAAGCAGGCACTCTCACTTCTTGGTTACAATCCTCGCTTCACTAATTAAATTAAACCAATGATACTCTACTGTAGTCAAGTCAGTCTCAAATCATTATGTACTAGTGTTGCTTAGTTTAACCGAATAATCTTGCCGCATCCTCTCTTATTCCAGCTAGTTATATATGTTGAACGAATGTTCCTCAAACAAGTTGCCCAAGAAGTGTGATAATTTTCCGATCTCTATTGTTCAAAAAAGAACAACCGCCTCTTTATTTGGAGGCGGTTGTTTTTCCTGCTAGCTTCGAAATGCCAGTATTCGATTCTTTTATGCAAAACATAAGTAAAAACTGCAAGGCAGCTGTCACAAACAATATAAGCGGCATTCCAATAGAATCCAAATCATTGCCTAGCAATAACAACAGTCCAATCGATATGATTCTGCCTACATTGACAAATGCTTCACGCACAACAACGGATTCAACACGCATTTGGCCTCGCAGCGGCAAGGATCCCATAATTTGGTAATAATAGGTTGAAAGCGTATTGATCGCCAACGGATTGCAAATAGAAAACAAAATCATAAATAAAACGACCGACCACAGCTTGACATCCAGCAAAAGCAGGCCGGCACCAACCGTTACGCCTAATGAAGACAACATAATATATTTGGCGGCATGCTCGGCAGAACCTTTACGAGAGATGACATAACCGGTTGCTACCGTAACAGCTGCAAAAAACATGCCCAGATAACCAACCCAGTCTTCTCTTCCAACAGCGCGAAACAAAAGTATATTGGGTAAAAACAGCATAATTCCTTGGAACAATCCGATAATAAAGAAACCATACAAGCCCTTTACCCAGCTTTTGTTTCTTCGCATAACTTTTCTTACAAACTTCAAATAGTAATTTTTGTGATGAGATACCATCGCTGGGATACGAAAGCTGACAAGTGCAGCGATAACAAACATAATGAATGCTACCGTAAAAATAATAATGTAGCCGTTAAGTCCGCTGCTTTGCTGAATAACATATCCAGCAAGCGCTGGTCCAAGCAGCCCCGCTATATTAAATACAACCAAATTAATTGCCAAAAAGCGAATCCTATTTTTTTCTGTCGATACATCATATTGCAAAATCAAATAGCCAGTCCAATAAAACCCGGTGGCAATGCCATTTGCAATAGCAAACCAAATATAATAGTCTACCACCTGTTCTCGGGCAATGATCACCATCAAATAAAAAAGGGCAATCATCGCAATTCCAAGCCTGTAGGTAACCATTCGATCGCTTTTTTTGGCGAGATAACCGCCTAATGCAAAAGCAAACGGAGTAATGCCGTACATAATAATATTGTACAGACCATTAATAATTAAATCCTGTGTTAATCGCCATAAATAGAGATTTAAAAAAAGGCCAGACATCGAAGCACCAAACTGAAAACTGCTGTGAATAATTAAGGCAGTAATTGCATCCTTGCTCAGCCGCCGATCAGGCGGAACAGGCTCTCCTCGAAATAGCCTTATTCCCGTCAACCGGTCCATTAGCCTGGTACCGAGTCCCATCTCCAGCATCCTCCATTTGCCCCAAATGATCTAGTCAATTGTAAATGTACAGGGGGTCATCCATTATGAGACAAGCTTGCAGCAGCATCCAATGCTGCTGTTATTTCGCGTTCTACCGCATCTGCTACAGCATTAGTATGCGGGTTATAATCTGCAGCCAGATCATCATCGGCAAACCCGTCAATAGCTAGGATCGCGCCTGCGCGAACACCTCGCAAAGTTGCGATCACATATAGGGCCGATATTTCCATTTCAACCGCCAATACTCCTGCTTGTTTATACAATTTGTGGGGGAATTCCACAACCCCATTAAAGAATACGTCCAGCGTCAACGTTATCCCTTTTGCTGTAGTGCCGCCCAGCTTACTTGCTGCTTCATAAAGTGCATGTGTAACATCAGCATCTGCAACCGCCGGGAAGCCATCCGGAACAAGTTGGCGTGTCAAACCGTCTGTTCGAACCGCTGCTGTGCTAACAATGACACTCCCTGCCGGATAATCCACTGAGTAAGAGCCTGCTGTACCAACACGAATTAATGTTTTGACACCGCCTTTAATAAGCTCTTCAAAACAAACAGCTGCCCCAGGGCAGCCAACCCCATGACTGACAACAGCAACCGGAACACCCTTGTAATTACCGACGAATGTACGATATTCTCTAGCGTATGACAACTCCTTTGCGTCGTCCAATTTTTGTGCAATAATAGCTGCACGACGAGGATCACCGCATACAAGTGCGATTTCTGGTAGTAATAATTCTGATTCGATCTCCAAGATAGATAAGTACATTGTTCAATCTCCCCCTCAAACCTAAACGATTAATCTACTACTCTTGTTTCTCCATCCTTACTCATTTCCCTGCATCCTTAGAGGCTGTTCGACAACTTTTTAGCGAGAACTTTCATTTGCCTTGCGTGCCTCTTGCAAATAGCTCTTATCTTTAAAGACTAGCAGCGCTAACAAGGTCATAACATAAGGAACCATCTGTGTAATTTGTGTTGGAATAGAAAATCCTTGCAAGCGGAAGCTGATTGCCTCCATAAAACCAAACAGCAAGCTGGCTCCTGCAGCTCCTGCCGGACTAGACTGACCTAGCATGGTTGCTACAAGTGCAATAAAGCCCCGACCGTTTGTCATACCTTCTGCAAACATCGTTACATTGCCAAGAGATAGCTGCGCACCAGCCAGCCCGCACAGGGCGCCGCACATCATAACTGCAACATATTGCATTTTCGCTGTATTAAACCCTAAGCTTCTTGATGCCGCCGCATTCTCGCCGGCTGCCCGCAGCCGAAATCCCGTTACGGTTTTAAATAAGAACCAATGCAGTACAACAACAAGCAATATAGACAAGTAAACAAGCGGCGATTGTCCCGACAAGATTTTCCCGATATAGGGAATATCCTTTAATACAGGAATATCCCACTGCGGCAATCCTTGCATGCTGCTGTCCTTAAAAGCGCCCTTCACATCAAATATAACGCGCAGAGCAAAGGTTGTCACACCAAGCGCCAAAAAGTTAAGCGCAACCCCGACAACAATAACATTAGCCTTGAGATGAATGCTGATATAACCAAACAGTAGTGAAAACAAAACTGTACTAAACATCGCGATAAGTACACCTATTCCCGCACTGCCTGTATAGTAAGTTCCGGCAATTCCAGTAAATGCCCCCATCAGCATCATGCCCTCTATACCTACATTGAATAGACCAGCTCTGGCACATACTGCGCCGCCAAGCGCAGCAAGCAATATAGGCGCAACCATACGCAGCACGGATGCAAAAAGCGAGATATTAAATAACTGATCCATTAGTTAACCATCCCCGCTTTCCTTTTTTTCAAAAACGAAATTGTAAACTGCGCAGAAATAAATAAGATAAGTACAGCTTGAATTATACTGGACACTTCAAGCGGAACGCTCGTATTTCTTTCCATTCCCATACCGCCTGTTTGCAATGCCGCCAAAAATAATGCCGCAAGCAAGGCGCCTAGTGGATTGCTTCTTGCAAGCAATGTGGCCATAATACCAGTCCACGCATAGCCTGGCGCTGTTAACGCCCCATCAAGAAAGCGATATTGCGTCCCCATCACTTCTACAGCTCCAGCCAGACCAGCCAAGCCACCGCTAATAAACATACTAAGCAGCATCATACGATTGCGATTGATTCCGCCATAACCGGCAAACAGAGGATTTCCTCCCAGCATTCGCATCTTATAACCTGAATTTGTATATTTCAAATATACAAATAAGAGGAGGGCTGCACAGATGGCAATAATAAAACCGCCATGCACACTCATTCCTTTGAAAAGCTTCGGGAGTGCGGCTGTCATATCGATCTGCGGTGTTTGCGGCAATGCAGCAGATCCCGTTGTATCTCGCAATGGATTGCCTGACAAATATCCGGCAAAATAGATCGCTATATAATTCATTAATAATGTTGTAATAAGAAGATTCATTTTAAATTTGGCATCCAAAATACTCGCTAAGGCTGACCATAGCCCGCCAGCAATTACACCTGCCATAAGCGCTGCGGTCAACTTCATCCAGCCAGGCCCTGGCAAATAAAGTGCAGTAACCACCGCACTGATCGCACCTAGTACAAGCTGCCCTTCTGATCCCAAATTGAAAAAGCCTGCACGAAAAGCAACCGTCACTCCCAGTGCAATCAATATAATCGGTGTTGCTCTGCTCAACGTATTTGTAAAATAATAAAAACTGCCAAAGGCGCCTTTCCACATCTCCTGGTAAGCGGCAACAACAGACTCACCTGTTATAGCAATTGCAATAGCCCCTACTGCCAAGCCTATTACAATAGCAAGCAGAGGCTGCCATAACGGCTTAATGATTCGACTAAGCTTATCCAACCGCCTTACCTCCTGCCATGAGCAAACTTATTTTTTCTTCTGTTGCATCCTCTGCCCGAAGCTCGCCAGCGATACTTCCTTCATACATGACTAATATCCGATCCGACAATTTCATAATTTCGGTTAACTCTGAGGACACAAGCAAAAGTGCCCCGCCGTTTTCTCTTCGCTTCAGCAATTCACCATGAATAATCTCCATTGCACCAACATCAACACCACGGGTCGGCTCGGCAACAAGCAAAAACGGCGTTTCGTGAGCAAGCTCACGCGCTACTATTAATTTCTGCAAATTACCGCCAGACAAAAACTGCGCTTTCGTATGCACAGATTCCGTCTTAATTCCAAAATGGGAAATCCATTTGCTCACCATCTTGCGAATACTGGAGCTTTTCAAAAAACCACCGCGCGAATGTTGTTCCAAGTGTCCCATTACACCATTCTCCACTACGGATGCGTCCTTGGCTACCCCCCATTGATAACGGTCTTCGGGAATATGAGCAAGTCCCTGCCTGCGAAACAAAAGCGGATCCTTGCCTTTCATCTCGAGATTAAGCAGATTGATACTCCCGCTGTCCGGCTCTAGCAAACCCGAAAGAACTTGCAGCAATTCAGACTGACCGTTGCCTGATATTCCAGCAATGCCAACAATTTCTCCTTCTTTTACTTGCAGGGATACATTGTTCAAAAGCGGCTTGCCTTTCTTTCCTTGAAGGGATACATCTTGGACAGCTAGCACTGTCCTTCCCTCTTTCATTTCCTTTTTATGCAGATGGACAAGATTTCTGCCCACCATCATTTTGGATAATTCTTCCTCATGGGTATCCGCTGCCTGCACAGTACCCGTTACCACTCCGTCACGCATAACGGTTATACGATCCGCCACACCCATCACTTCATGCAATTTATGTGTGATCAAAATAAAGCTTTTCCCTTGCCTTGCAAGTTGCCGAATCGCCTGCAACAGCTCTTTCACTTCAAGAGGTGTCAAAACTCCAGTCGGCTCGTCCAGAATAATGACATCCGCCCCTTGATAGAGCACCTTTAATATCTCAACCCGCTGCTGCATGCCAAGCGAGCATTCTCCAACAAGCTGAACAGGGTCGACGGGCATCCCATATTTTTTACTGAGCGCCTCCACTTCCTTGACAGCTTGGCGACGATCGAAGCCAAGTCTGGAGCGCGGTTCACGACCTGCCACAATGTTTTCAGCAATTGAAAAGGAAGGAAACAGCATAAAATGCTGATGCACCATCCCTATTTTATGAGCAATCGCATCTATCGGGTTTTGGAAAGAAACAGATTCTCCATTAATCCAAATCTCACCGCTGCTCGGTGTCTCCATACCATATAAAACTCTCATTAAAGTCGTTTTTCCTGCTCCATTCTCGCCAATTAGAGCATGTATTTCCCCTTTCTTCAATGAAAAGTCAACTTCGTTATTCGCTGTAACCGAACCATACAGCTTTGAAATTCTCTTCATTTGCACCAGCATATGGACGCTCCCTTCAATAAGCAAGCCGGCTGCAAAAAACGCAGCCGGCAAAATTCTCCTTGCATAATCAACAAAGCTATTTCATTAGTTAAACTTAACTTCGATTTTACCAGAAATAATGTCCTGTGCAAGAGCTTTTACTTTATCGATATTTTCCTGTCCGATTGCGTCGCTAAGAGGTGTAGGCGTTTCATGAGTTACGAATGTCAGACCTACTCCGCCTTCCTTCAATCCATAATCCGCATCGCCAAATGTAAAGTTATCTTCAACAAAAGCTTTAACTGTCTCGTAAGTTACCGTATCTGCACCTTTCAGCTGGGATACGAGAATATGTTTGGGATCATCAATCGTACGGTCAATGTCTTGCCCTGAAGTATAGAAGCCCTCGCTAGCTGCTGCTTCAAATACGCCATAATCACCAATCGCCGCAATCCCTGCAATAAAGTCAGCACCATCGCTATGAAGAGCTAAAGCCAATTCCTTGCCCTTCGCAGCATCATTAAAGCTGCCGACATATTTGATTGAAAATTCTGCTCCTGGGTTTGTAGCCTTCATTCCTTGCTCAAAGCCTTTTGTGTATCTGCCCATGATTGGAATATCGTCGGCTACTACTGCTCCAACTTTATTCGTCTTAGTAACAAGTCCTGCTACAGCTCCAAGCAGGAAGGATGCTTCATGCTCGCGGAATGCAATACTGCGAACATTCGGTTTATCAACCTTAGTATCTACAATTGCAAATGGCTTGTCCGGATTCTCGTCCGCTACACGGTTAAGTGCATCCTCAGCCTGAAACGTTGCTGTAATAATCAAATCATAATTATCTGCAACAGCAGAACGAAGATTTTGTTCAAACGCTTGTGGATCAGAAGCTTCCAAAGTCTTCACTTCTACACCAAAGTCCTCTGCTCCTTTTTGAAGTCCTTTATCCATCAACTCAAAAAACGGGTTTACACCGATTTTCTCAGGCAACACTAGCGCGATGCGCTTTTTCTTGCCATCATCTTTAGCAGGCTTGTCCGTATTTTGCTCTGCATTGTTTCCTTTATTGCCGTTGTTGTTTGAAGGTGCCGGCTCATTATTTTTGGCGCCGCACGCTGCAAGCAGAGCAACAATCATTACTAGTGTCATTACAAATGCAAATCTCTTTTTCATTTTTGTCTCCCCCTCATACGCTAAACAAATAATTACCTACTAATCCTAGATGTTTTGTTGGTATTTGTCAACCTGCATTTTGATCCCGAAATCAGAAAATTTTCGACTAAATTCGATATCATTCTACACTATTTAGTCATACCCTTGTATGCAACATGACTATTTTCAACCAAAAAAATATTGTTATTCACAATTTTGTAACATTGTTAGCGTTTTAATCCAAAGTGGAGCAATTTTTGTGTCTCTAAAAAGCGTTGCTTGGACGTTTCTGCTCCCATGACAACTGATATCATTCTTTGCCCATCCTGCATTGCTGTACCAACAAAACAATAGCCAGCTTCCAATGTATAGCCTGTTTTGAAACCATCTGTGCCGCTGTATTCATACTCACCGCCCGGAAGCATTAGATTGGTAGCTGTTAATGGCTCCGGTTTCCCACTTATCCCAAAACTTCTTTTTGAGGTTATATCTAGAATCTCTGGATATTTGCGTATTAGGTAACCAGCGAGCTGTGCTGTGTCCTTGGCGGAGAGCATCGTATTCTCCTGTTTAGCCGCTTGCTCGAATGTCTGCAAGTCATTGCTGTGCAAGCCGGACGCATTGCCAAATATACTGGATGCTGACAAACCAAGCCTGCGTGCCCGTTCATTCATCTGTTGGACAAATGCAGTTTCTGAACCGCTGATTTGCTCAGCCAGCGCAACCGCTGCATCATTAGCAGAGTGGATCGCCAATGCCTCGAACAACTCACGTACAGTATAACTGTTTCCTGCTGTAACCCCTATCGCCGAGCCTGGTATGTTTGCTGCGTACGCACTCATTACCACAAGATCGTTCCATTTAAGATGTCCCTTATCAATTGCCTCCAGCACCAGCAGTTCTGTCATCATTTTGGACATACTTGCAGGCGCCAATGCACTATTTTCATTTTTGGCAAATAATACTTTTCCTGTATTCGCGTCAATTAGATAGGCTGCCACAGCATCAATATGAGGTTTCGCTCCTGCAGCATTGGACCCTATCGATTTAACTATCGTCATTATGATTAACCCGACAACCGCGAGAATCGCGACTGAAGCTATTGTTTTAAACTTTTTCTCATTCCTATCCGCTTCACTTTCCCATTTGTAATTCATAAAAAAGAACCCCCTGCCTATGCTCTTGTTATCTGTTTCATACAGTATAAAAGACCAAGTTTAAGGAGGTTATAAACGAATCATAAAAATCACTTAAATTTTAGTTAATCCAGACTTTCATCAACAATTACTTAGATACAAAAATTTCTTTTTACTATTAATGAAATACTGGCAAATAGATACGAAACACAGTTTGCTCCACACTACTCGTTACTTCAATCCGACCACCATGTTTCTCAACTATGCTTTTGCATATTGCAAGTCCAAGCCCTGAACCGCCGTCCCATTGCGTTCGCGATTTATCTACCCGATAGAATCGTTCAAACAAATGCGGCAAATCGATTGCAGAGATCGGCTCGCCATAATTGACTACATCTACTGCAATCTCTCGACCAAGCACTTCAGTATGAAGGATTAGCTTCTTGCCCTCCTTGCCGTAATGCATCGCATTAGCAATTAAATTTTCAAACACACGGGCAAGCATTGCCGGATCTGCTTCGATCATAACTGTCGGGCTGGAACTGCTCATCTGACTGACCATCCCTGCCTCTTGCAGCGGCAGATGATATTGAGCCAGCAACTGACCAAGCAGTTCCACAATATTGACCTGTTCCTTATGCAGATTGACGGAATCATGCCGCATACGAGTATACTCAAACAAATCATCGATCAGCACATGTAGCCTTTGCGACTTCTCATAGGCAATCTGCACATAATAGCGCAATTCCACCTCATCACGATACCGATCTTGTTCAATCAATCCCAAATACCCAATAACTGAAGTAAGCGGTGTTCGCAGATCATGTGAAACGTTTGTAATCAGTTCGTTTTTCGTCTGTTCTGCTCTGCGTTCCTCATCAAGCGCATTTTCCAAGCGGGCAGACAAACGATTCACATTAGCAGATAGCATACTGAAAGGGTTGCTCAATTTTACAGGCACCTGATGATTCAAGTTCAATGTACCATCAGCTATTTGCTTGACCGTTTCATTTACCTTATTAAAATAATGGAACAGCATCCACTGCATAAAGCAAAAATAAATCAAAAACAAAAATACGCCAACCATAGTATACAAAAATGTAGCTCCAAATATATTGAATAATGCCGCCCCCAAATTGCGAAAACTTCGAAAATTTTGGGCTGCCACTTCCGTTGTAAACAAAATAACCATCAATGAAATAAACGCCAAAACAACACTGGCGATAACATTGACTACACTTCTTAACAGAAGACGAAACATTAAGTTACCCTTCAATTTTATAACCTACTCCCCATACTGTCACAATGAGTTTTTCTCCAAGCTCTTTCTCAAGCTTGTCGCGCAGCTTGCTAATATGAACCATTACTGTATTATTGGAATCAAAATATTTTTCTTTCCACACCTGCTGAAAAATATCTTCCGCACTGAACACTCTGCCGGGTTGACTGGCAAGCAAATAAAGAATACCAAACTCGGTTGATGTCAAATGCAGCGGCACGCCATTCACTTCAGCAGTATGGCTTAACTTATCGATACGTAAATTGCCAAGCCGCAATTCCTGCTCTGACTTTTCATTCTGTTCCGAATCTTTGACTGCACTGTATTGATAAGACCTTCTTAATAGGGAACGGACTCTGGCAAGCAGTTCCAAAGGATTAAACGGCTTTGTCATATAATCATCAGCGCCTGTCATAAGGCCTAATATTTTATCCATATCTTGCGTTTTCGCACTTAGCATCAGAATCGGCACATGCTGGTCTTTCCGTAATGTTCTGCATACTTCCAGTCCATCAAGTTTCGGCATCATAATATCTAATATAACGAGTTGAAAATCACCCTGAGCATACTTCTCAAGCGCCTGTTCTCCGTCGAAAGCCTTCTCAGTAATAAACCCTTCGTTACGCAAATAAATTTCGATCAGATCCGCAATTTCTTTTTCATCATCGACTATTAATATTCGTCTTTCCAAGCGAAACTCGCCTCCGAACTCGATTTTTCTTCTTTTCCTTACTATACATGATAATCCTTCCTCTAGTCATGCTCCTTGGCATTTATTTATAAAACTTTAGCTTTTGTTAATCTTTTATTAAAATTCATATTTTTTCATGGAAATGTTGCGCTTTGGAACACCCGCGAAATATAGCCAATACTTGTCCAATATGATAAACTGTTCTTTATTGTATCTATATGATTTATGCACGACAAGAATATGCCGCTATATTGCTGCGGCTCTTTATAACAAGGAGGTTCTATTCATGGCATCAAAACGAATGCGTTCAGACATGATCAAAAAAGGGTTCGACCGCGCACCGCACCGCAGCTTGCTGCGTGCTGCCGGCGTAAAAGAAGAAGACTTTGGCAAACCATTTATTGCGGTATGCAACTCCTACATCGACATTATTCCCGGTCACGTTCACTTGCAGGAATTTGGCAAGCTTGTGAAGGAAGCCATCCGCGAAGCTGGCGGCGTTCCTTTCGAATTCAATACTATCGGCGTAGACGACGGTATTGCTATGGGTCATATTGGAATGCGTTATTCCCTGGCAAGCCGCGAAATTATCGCAGACTCGGTAGAAACAGTAGTTAATGCTCACTGGTTTGACGGAATGGTTTGTATCCCTAACTGTGACAAAATTACACCAGGGATGATTATGGGTGCGCTTCGTGTCAACATCCCAACTATGCTCGTCAGCGGTGGTCCTATGAAAGCCGGTAAAACCTCCGATGGTCGTTCCATCTCTCTTTCCAGCGTATTTGAAGGCGTTGGTGCCCACCAGGCAGGAAAAATTGACGACAGCCAGCTTATGGAGCTGGAGCAATTCGGATGCCCTACCTGCGGCTCCTGTTCAGGTATGTTCACAGCAAACTCTATGAACTGTCTGGCAGAGGGTCTTGGTCTTGCTTTACCAGGAAATGGTACAATCCTAGCTGTATCGCCAGAAAGAAAAGAGTTTGTCAAACAAGCAGCCAAACAATTGATGGAAATTATTAAACTTGATATTAAACCGCGTGATATCGTTACTAAAGAAGCAATCGACAATGCTTTCGCTCTGGATATGGCAATGGGCGGTTCGACAAACACTGTCCTTCATACACTTGCAATTGCTCATGAAGCGGGTATTGAATATCCAATCGAGCGTATCAATGAAGTAGCGGAGCGTGTTCCTCATTTGGCTAAAATCGCACCCGCTTCCGATTATCATATTGAAGATGTGCATAATGCCGGTGGCGTTAGTGCCGTTATTCACGAATTATTTAAAAAAGAAGGCGCGCTTCACGGCGACTGCATGACTGTAACTGGCAAAACTTTGCGTGAAAATGTGACTGGTTGCGAAATTCAAGATACAGAAGTTATTCATACGATCGACAATCCGCATACAGAACGTGGCGGCTTGGCAGTTTTATTCGGAAACATTGCACCTAATGGTGCTATTATTAAAACAGGCGCAGTTGATCCTTCTGTTGGCGGCTATCATAAAGGCCCTGCAATCTGCTTTGATTCCCAAGACGATTGTCTGGCTGGTATCGCTAATGGAAAAATTAAAGAAGGTCACGTCGTTATTATTCGTTATGAAGGTCCACGTGGCGGTCCAGGCATGCCTGAAATGCTTGCTCCTACTTCACAAATTGTCGGTATGGGTCTTGGAGCTAAGGTCGCTCTTATTACGGATGGTCGTTTCTCAGGTGCATCACGCGGCATTAGCATAGGGCACGTTTCTCCAGAAGCTGCAGAAGGCGGTCCAATTGCATTCGTTCAAGACGGCGATATTATCGAAATCGATATGAACAACAGAACGATGGATCTGCTTATCAGTGATGAGGAATTTGAGAAACGTCGTGCTGCATGGCCTGGATTTGAACTAAAAATCAAACGTGGCTACCTGGCTCGCTATGCTCATCTTGTTACATCAGCTAGCACTGGCGGCGTAATGAAAATGTAAAACAAAACAAAACGAGACCGGAACAAGTTCCAGTCTCGTTTTTCTACTTTAAATAGCTGTAGTTTTTGTTCCCAACGAAGCGGTATCATCTGCAGCTTGCTGCAATTTCCGTTCTACAGCCTCGCCGATTCGTTCGGCTTCCTCAGTTACTTTATTAATTTTTGCAGCAGTATAGTTCATTAAAATTTGAGCAGGCATTAATAATATACGTGGAGAAATAACGGTTTTCCGTCTCTTCTCATTCGGTTTTGTTCTAGGGTTTGTTAGTACCTTCATTAATAAGTTTAAATAAATGCGTGATGCTTTAGCAAACCAACCTTCAGGCATCGATACAATTTCAAAGCCTAACCGATCAGCCCCGCGATGTATCATCGTAACCCCATAGACAGCTTTAATATCTTGTGCGTCTGGGTCATTGCTTATTTCATCTGCCAACTGAGGCAATGCTTGTTCTACCTCGCGCAGCAATCGCAGTCCCGCTGCGATCGGCGATTTGGAGTTAACGGCAATACCTGACAATAATTTATTGTCAAAATGCAGCTCTGCAATTTTGTCCCCCTTGCTTACTTGCCCGCCATCAGCAAAAGGCATCGTCGGACCTTTATAAGTAATCACGCGGTAATAGAATGCAGGCTCTGGCGAATTTCCTGCTTTTTTCAGACGGAATAACGTGTGAAAAACTTTCTCCCAGCCAAGCCACAAGCTAATAATGATCCGTTTGTACAGAGGCAATCTAACTGTACGGTTCTGGTCAGTCAACTTGATCATCTCATCAATGCTGACAAAGGAAAAGCCCCTAGCCTTTGCTGCTTCCATGTACATCTCAAGCGCTGCAATCATATTCGCTGGCGCATCAACATCTGCGCCTAATGTACGCCCGCAATCATGCAATAACAATACCTCGCCTGGACGCAGCTTTTTCATCAGTCTTTTTTCCATCCTTTTTGCACCAACACGAATGCGCCAATCGCCAAAAAGAGCTGACCATAATATAATTTGCATATGCCCCAAATTCGAATAATCGAATAAATTGACAATTCCCCAAGGAGGACGATAATAAATCGATCGCTTGCCTGTTGCTGCCTCAATAATATCATTTGTACGATCAATTTGCCGTTTTACTGTGCGTGGTCGCATAATCCAATTGGACTTGTGAACATAGTTGTGTACACCGATGATGTGACCTTCCTCCGCCATTCTTTTCAGCAACTCTGGCTGCGTCTCTGCATGTGAGCCCACTACAAAAAATGTAGCCTTAGCATTATACCTGGCCAGTAAGTCCAATAACTTGGCCGTATAAACCGGATCCGGACCATCATCAAAAGTAAGTGCAATTTCCTTTTTGGCCAGACCTTTTTTGAATACACGAAAACCGAATGTACGGCTTACAAGCCCAGGGAGAAAAGCATAGAAGGTCATCACATAGAAACCCCATAAAAGCAAATTTTCCATAATTTGTTTTCCCCACCGTTTATATTATTGTATGAAAACTACAAGAATAAGGTTTAGCAACGATAAATTTAATTGTAGCATATTAACAGGAATAATAGGTACTAAAGTTGAATTCTATTGTACAATCGTCTTAAAGCATTTTATTAAAAAAAAGTAAGCACTGGGAAGCAGCCTCATAGGAATTGTTACAAAACAGTATTGTCCACGTAATACATAATGGATCAGAAAAACTTTAAACCAAGGAGTGGATTGTTGTTGTTGCCTTTTTACAAGAAATATTGGAGAACCGCATTTGATATCGCCTTAATTGTGCTCACTGTTTATTTAATTATGTTTGCCTTTAGTCATCTTTACAAAATAGCTGCACCTATTTTATTTTCCTTTGTTATCTTTTTAATTATTGAACCGTTAGCCAAACGTTTGAACAAGTGGGGGATCAAAAAATCAATTGCTTCGGGCATTTCGATTTTATTTTTTACGCTACTGCTGCTTGGAGCTTTTTCGCTAACTGGAGTGCTTATTACAAAGCAAAGCAGCGATCTGCTAAATAGGGTTCCCGAGTATAGTGCGATTTTATCAGAGCAAATTGCTGTCATATTTCAGGAATTAAAGCTGCAACTAGGAAAATTGCCTGCCGATTTTGATTTCTTCGAAAAATCTTCCGAGAATGCACAAGAAATGTCCAACAAAATTATTAAATGGGTCACAGCATTTCTTCATGCATTGGTTGGTTATTTTTCCAGTTTTACTACATTTGTATTTAATGTTGTTGTAGGTGTTGTACTTGCCTATTTCCTTAGTATCGAAATAAAGGGCTGGAAAAAAATTGCGAATGAAAAAACACCAAGAACGTTCAAGCATGCATTTGTATTTTTACGAGACAATGTTTTTAAAGGAATTGCTTCTTACCTTAAAGCTCAGTTCAAACTGATCTCCGTTACCTTTCTTGTTATTTTGGTTGCTTTGCTGATTCTCAATGTAAAGAGCGCCTTCACTGTAGCTCTTGTCGCAGCTATTTTTGATGTATTGCCTTTGCTGGGCGTAAGCACACTGTTTATTCCTTGGATAATTTATCTCTTTGTTGTTGGTCAAACAGGGTTGGCGCTTTGGCTTACTGCACTGTTATTAGTGGTCATTTTGACAAGACAAGTGCTTGAACCGAAAATAACAGGCGACTCTCTGGGCGTATCTGCATTTACAATGCTTGCATTTATGATGATTTCCTTATCTATGTTCGGTATTGCGGGAGTTATCATGTCACCGATTCTCGTCATCCTGTTGAAATCACTGTATGATCAAGGCTACTTACATCAATGGATTACACCGCCAATAGATGAATTCGATACTATCGATCCTGATGGTTCTATTGTCTCAACTGCCAGCACAACTAAACCAGAAGATAAAGATATAGATTAACTGCCTTTCACAAAATTAATAATATCCTCGGCTCGAAAGATCTTTGCAGCAAGCCAATAAATAGTTGCAAAATTGTATACAGCGATCTTTCGAGCTGATCATTTACTTTTTCCAATATATTTATTTTCATTTTATTTATTCGATTTTTCTACTCCTATTTCCCGTTCGAGCTCCAATTGAGCAGCAATATCGAGTGCTCCCCGAAATAATCTTGTCGCCTGATTAGATGTATATGTGGGACGCTCCGCAGCCAGTACAGCGGCAGTATAACGCGGCTTTGCCACAGGACCATAGCCCGCAAACCATTGATTTACCCGTTCTTCTCCTTTAACGGTTATTTGTGCTGTACCGCTCTTTCCTGCTAGTTCCCATCTCCCTCCAGAAGCACCCTTGCCCGTTCCCCGTTCAACAACAGCTTTCATTCCATCAAGCAAAAGATTGGCTGTTGAAGGCATAATCCGATATTTGTAAGTTCTCGATTGCTGCACCGGAAAATCCGCCATTAGCGAACCGTCAGCATAGTTAATACTTATAACGCTTCGCGGCTCCAATATTTTCCCGCTATGCAGCAGCGTGACCATCAAATTGGCTGCTTGCAGAGGTGACATAAGAGTGTCCCTTTGTCCAATCCCGCTTTGTGCAAGCGCCCCGTTATCGGTTTTAATCTGTTCATTGATAAACACTCTTCCTCTCTCTTCTTCTGGCAACAATCGCAAGCCATAAGGAACAACAGAGCGTGTACCTTGCTGCTGCCATCCAATCGGCTCAGCCACACCAAGTAGATGCGCCATTTGCTCCAATTTTTCTGCCCCGACCCGTTCGGCAAGTGTAGCAAATACAATATTGCATGACTGAGCCAGCCCTTCTTCCAACGTAATATCTCCATGCCCTCCTTCTTTCCAGCAGGACAGCTTGTATTTGCCGTAAGTACCGTTGCAGTGAAATATCTCATTGCGGTTCACAAGCTTAGCCTCAAGCGCTGCAGCAGCCGTTACAAGCTTAAAAATTGATCCAGGCACACTTGCCTTCAATGCGTAATTAGTCTGCCCGCTGCTTGTTGCAGCGCTAAGCCGCACAGGCATATGCGGTCTGGAAACCATTGCTCTAATATCAGCATTCGCAGCATCCAACAAAACAATTGCTCCTTTTTTAAGTCCAGCCTGATCCGCATATTTCTCCAGCCGCTGCTGCAGTTCCAAATCGATTGTAGTTATAACTTGCAGCGGATAATAAGGATTGGCGGGCTCTTTTATTCTCAAATCCAGGCCCTGCAGCGGATTATTTGTCGCATCAGTATAATAAGAAGCCCAGGTAGCCCCAATTCCATGAATAAGTGACTCCAATGAGCGCTCCAGACCTGCGCCGCCAACCGCATCATGGATATGATAAGTTCCACTGGATAACGCTGATTTCTTATGTTCGAGCAGCCATTCCGGATGCTCACTGACATATCCAATAATATGTTTGGGCTCCATATTGCTAATAGGCCGACTAGTATAAGGAACAATACGAACCCCTTTTAAATCGAGTTCAGCAATAGCTGCCGCACTCGTATCATTAAAAGGTACTGGAAGCCCCATACGATCGTCGGAAGCAGCGCCCGTCCAAAAGGCGGGTTCCTTCAAACCGATCATATACTGCTCTAGTAATACTTCTTCTACTTTTAAAAGCTTCGCCAGCTCTCTCTTTTTTTGTTTTTCATTCTCGTTCCACGATTTTATTATTGACGGAAAGAAGGCTAGCGCCTCATAACGTTCACCTGTTAACGGCAACCCGAATCTATCAAAGAAACTTCCTCTGCCACTGTCCAGCATAATGCTTTGCTGACGCTGCACAGCAGCAGTTCTCTTCCACGCCGTGACTTTTTCTGGTGAAGCAGGAGCAATAATATAAGAGGACCAACTGGATGGAAGCAGTTGCAAAAATGCAAGCCGCAATAAAAAAAACAAAAGGGCTGCGGAAAACAAAATAGCTAGCAAGGACTGTCTTTTTGTCATAATCAAGCCTCATTTCTCCGTCCTTTTATTAGCAATAGTGTTTCCTTTTTTTCAGAAGCTAGTCCAAATGAATAACAAAAAGGCCCCCCAGCAGCGATACATACTATCGCTTGGAGAGCCTGTCACAACATTTCAATCTAGCCCATTTATTTAATCTTGAATTTCATTAATGATTCTTTCAAACCACGTGATACTGCATCCAGTTTATTGGATAAACCGACCAAATTTTCACTTACAGACAACTGTTCGCTGCTTAGCGATGCCACTTCTTCCGAGGTGGCGGATGCTTCTTCTGCTACTGCGCTAACACTGGTCATCGCATCAGCTAACACGGTTTGTGAATGATCCAGCTCCTTGATCGAATCTGTCACATGCTCCAGCTTCTGAACAAACTGACCCATTTGACCTTGTACAGACATAAAGATTTGATTAGCTTCCTTCACCGATTCAACTTGCTCCTGGAATAATGGATAAGCGTCCGAAAGCACCTGCACTGTCTCTTCAATTTCAAGCTGAATTGTCGCCGTAATTTGACCTACAACATCTATGGATTGCTTGGATTGCTCCGCCAGCTTGCGAATTTCATCAGCGACAACCATAAAGCCTTTTCCGGCATTGCCCGCTCTGGCAGCCTCAATCGCAGCATTGAGTGATAAAATATTGGTCTGTTGCATAATACTCGTCAGTACGTCCAAAATTTTAACGATGGAACCAGTGCTATCTTGCAGCGCCTTTACCTTCTCTGCCATGGAACGCGTCATTTCTTCGGTTACACCGGTTTTTTCCATCAATGTTCCCATATACGTAGTTCCGCGACCGCTGGCCTGTTCCACAGCAACTGCCGAATCCGACATTTCTTGATTAGCTTCTGTCACACTATGCATTTGACGATTGATGCTGCCCGTCATATCGCTGCCTTTCTCTGCTTCCACAGCCAGACTAGTTGCACCTTTAGCGATTTCTTCTGTTGCTGCAGCAATTTCCTTGGCTGCTATTGCCGTTTTTTTGGATGCATCCGTGAGTTCGGAGGCTGTTTGCAATACTTCCTCAGCAGAAGATGTCGTTTGAACTGCCAGCATTTCAATTTGTCCCATCATTTTGTTGAAGCTGCTGCTTAATTGACCAATCTCGTCACTGCGAGATTCATTTGCAGCTCTTACCGTCAAATCGCCTTTTGATCCCTCTAGCATAAGGGCACACAGCTTAACTAGTGGAATTGCAATGATTCGGATGACAATAATTCCGATAATAATTGCCAACAGCATAGCTACAGCTACAATAATCCACGTAGTTGTCTGAATCGGCTTTGCATCCTTGACCAATTCTTCAATTGGAATCAAACCTGCAAGCTTCCATTGCGGAATAGCTTCGAATGACTTGTACACAGCCAAATATGATGTACCGCTCTCATCCGTTGCACGCACACTTTCCTCTACCTCGTCCTCTGCTACAACTGATGACTCAACTGAAGAAACATTGCCAACCTGCTCCTGTTCATTGTGTATAACGAGCTTATTTTCCTTATTGACAATCATCAGCTGGCTATTTTCTCCAAGTGCAACATGACTATAGCGTTCAGCAAGATTAGAAACTGGGATTTCAAAAACAAGAACATAAGAATCATTTGTTCCGCTGCTCATATTTTTTATTAGTCTGCTCAAAGCAATTGATGGAGCTGATCGCGGCACTAAAATACCTTCAGGTTGCGGCTCGATCCAATTGATTCGACCCGATGCCTCAATCGTTTGCTCAAACCAGCTTTCTTCTTTGTTTTTATCCGCTAAAATGGAAGACGCTGTACCAGCGGTAATCGATTGACCGCTGCCAACAGGTATTAATGCTGCCGCTGTTATCGATCTGCTGCTCATCAAATAGTTGGCAAGCTTTTCCGACATTGTCCGTGTGCTTTGCAGTCTGGTGTAATCATCCTTACCTTCAGAAATATCAATGATCGCTTCTTGGATCGCTTTATCCGTCAATATTTGCAAAGACAAATCGTCAAAAGTTTCAAACACAACATCCATGTTATTAGCCACTTGCGTGACTGTTTGCAAGCTGAATTCCGAAGCATTTTGTTCGATTAATGTTCTGGCTTTTGAGTAAGACATCAACCCAACAGTCAGTACGCAAGCTAATATGCTAATAAATATTATTAAAAACAATTTGATGCCGATTGATTTTTTAATATTTAACAAATTGCTTTCATTCATTTGCTGCAAAATTGATTTACTTGAATTTGTCGTTTTCATTTCTTTTGGTCGTTTGGACAATTACAAACACCGCCCTTTTAAAATATCGTTAATCTATCTTGAATTGGGATAACGATTCCTTCAAGCTGCGTGATACAGAGTCAAGCTGTTCGGACAAGCCAACCAGATTGCTGCTTATGCTTAATTGTTCATTGCTTAGCGATGCAACTTCCTCAGATGCGGCAGAAGCCTCTTCTGCTACCGCGCTCACATTCGTCATCGCTTCTGAAACAGAACTTTGCGAGACATCAAGTTCACCAATTGATTCTGTCACTGTTTCCAGATGCGCCGCAAATTGGTTCATTTGACCTTGTACAGCCACAAACAGCTGATTCGCTTCTTTTACCGATACGATCTGCTCTTGAAATAACGGAGTAGCTGCAGTCAGCACTGTCGCTGTATCATCCATCTCACTTTGAATCGAGCCAATTAATTGACCTGCTGCATCAATAGACTGACGAGACTGCTCCGCTAATTTTCGAATTTCGTCAGCGACCACCATAAACCCTTTGCCAGCAGCACCGGCACGTGATGCTTCAATTGCTGCATTTAGCGATAAAATATTTGTTTGCTTAGTGATGTTGTGAAGCATGTCCAAAATTTCTGTAATCGAAGCTGTGCTATTTTTCAGAATCGTCACTTTCTCAGCCATTGATCGGGTCATTTCTTCCGTCTGACCAGTCTTTTCTATTAGATTGCTCATATAGGCAGTTCCTTTTCCGCTTGCAGCTGCAGCCTCTGCAGCCGACTTCACCATCTGTTCATTGGCAACAACAACTTCTTTTACTTGACCGCCAATATGAACAGTCAGCTCGCTTCCCTGTTCCGCCTCATTAGCGAGACTGGTTGCACCTTTAGCGATTTCCTCTGTTGCCACAGCAATTTCTTTGGCGGAAATAGCTGTTTGACGGGAAGCATCTGACAGGCTTCCGGCTGTTTTCAATACTGCCACTGCAGACTCAGTCGTTTGTGAAGCCAGCTTGTTTATTTGAAGCATCATTGTATTGAAGCTAAAGCCCAATTGTCCGATTTCGTCCTTTCTTTTACTGAACGGATAACGAACGGTTAAATTTCCTTTTGCTCCTTTGCCCATCAGCTCAGTTAGATTAATAAGCGGCCTGACAATCGTATAAATAACAAGCAGACCCGCGGCAATCGCAAGGAGAGCAGCCGCAGCTACTGTAAGCCAAGTCATATTATATATCGCTTTGGCATCTTTAACCAGTTCTTCTACTGGTATAACACCAGACAACTTCCAATCCATCGCATTAAATTGCTTGTACACCGAAAGAACTTCCCCGCCTTCTTCCAAGCGCTGCTTATTTGTTCCGATCAACATATCGTCGCCTTCTACAGGCAATTCCACCGCTGCCGGCTGTCCCAGCAACTCCAAATTGCTATGCATCATATAGTTGCCAGCGCTGTCGACTACAGCAAGCTCACTATTCTCACCAAGTGAAACCTCTTCGAAATGTACCAGCAGCGCTTCAACAGACAGATCAATTAATGCTACATACTGCCCTTTGCCTTGCAATGAATCTTTAATTAAACGGCTGAAGCCGATTGATGGAGATTTGGTAGCAGTTGACAGACCTTCAGGATGAACACCGATCCATAGCGATTTCCCATCATTTTCTATGACCTCGGTAAACCATTCCTCTGCTTTTAGCGCCTCTGTACTCATCAAAGATGAGCTTCCTGCTGCGATAACCGGCAGCTTATCATCGACAGGCAAAAGCATAATTCCTTTTACTGTTGTATTGCTGAATATGTAGCTTTGAAGCTTTTCTGTCAGTCTATTTTCATTGGAATAACGCTCGTATTCGTTGCTGCTCTCTTTCAAAGCTGTTGTCAGAGAATGCATCTCTTTATCCAAAAACATCTGGAGCGTTATTTCTTCATATGTTCTAAAAATGACATCCAAATTATTTGCCACTTGCTTAACCGTTTGCAAGCTTGCTTCTGAAACCTTACTCTCAACAATCGTCTTGGATTTTGAATATGCCAGCATGCCTACTACAAGCACACACGCTACAATACTTATAAAAATAACAAAAAACAAGCGTGTCCCAACAGAATTGAGAAAGCTCCCCTGCTTAATGCTGTTTCCACTCTGTCCTTCCTCCAGTTTAATGTTCGAATCCGTATTTGTTGGACGCTTGCCACCCACTGTAAAAACACCCGCCTTCAAAGATGTATTAAGCTAAAATGCCAATCTATTCTACTATATGTATCGGTTTTTTATTGGGCTTTTGTAATATTAAAAACAAAAAGAACCCAAGACTTTAGTCGCAGAGGTTCTTTTTTCGATAATTATTTCATTTTTTTGCGCATTATGTCCATCGGCTGAACAGGCTCAAGTGTACGAATTCGCAAATACTGCATCGGATGTCGCGCCACTTCAATAGAATTTCCTTGCATATCGGTCATCTCAGTTATAGTCTGTTTGAAGAACCGACCGCCTGGACCAACAAACTCAACCTCTTGTCCCACCTTAAAATGATTGCGCTGCTGAATGACAGCAAAGTTGGTCATCCTATCATATTCCGTTACAACAGCTGCAAAATCGTAAGGTGCCCCTTTATCCTCAGCTTCATAGATATGATCCTCAGCTCCAGGCGTATCCAGGAAGAACCCGGTATTTAGCGGGCGATTCGCCGCTTTATTGATTTCGTCCAACCATTCCGGTTTAAGCCTGTACTCATTAGGATTATCAAAATAAGCGTCAATAGCCTGACGATAAACATTCACAACAGTCGCCACATAATGAATGCTCTTCATACGACCTTCGATTTTGAAACTATCGATCCCCACATCAACCAGCTCAGGAATATATTCCAGCATACAAAGATCTTTTGAGCCCATGGTGAACGAATCCTCTTCCTCATCGTAGACAAGCTCTCCCTGATCATAAAGTCCATATTTCCAGCGGCATGATTGACAGCATCCGCCTCGATTAGAGTCGCGATCTGTAAAATGATTGGACAAAACACATCTGCCAGAATAGGAGGAGCACATTGCTCCATGTATAAACGCTTCGATTTCAATATCAACATGCTGCTTGATTTGCTCTATTTCCTCAAAGCTTGTTTCACGCGCAAGCACTACTCGCGGCAATCCTTCCTCTTTCCAAAACTGAACCGTCTGCCAGTTCATAACAGATTGTTGCGTACTTAAATGAACTTCCAATTTGGGAGCGACACGCTGTGCAGTTTCAATAATAATCGGGTCCGCTGCAATAATAGCCGCAATACCTGCCTCCTCCAAATTGCGCAAATAATGCTCTATTCCTTCAATATCTTCATTATGTGCGTAAATATTTGTAGCAACAAATACTTTTGCCCCATAACGAGCAGCGAACAACACGCCCTCTTTCATCTCTTCAAAGCTGAAATTATCCGCATTGGATCGCAATCCGTATTGCTGTCCGCCAATATAAACTGCATCTGCACCATAATGAACAGCAAATTTCAATTTTTCAAGATTGCCTGCAGGAGCAAGCAATTCAGGCTTTTCCAATCGATTGCGAACACCGCTGTATCGAGTTGTTTTTTCTAATGTTGCCATCATATTCATCACACCTTTGCTAAAAGCTTGTATCAATACACTTGTTCCTTGAAGAAAAAGCCAAAGCTAAGCTCTCTGTTTTCACCCTGCAATGCTTTAATCGGCTCAAGCCATTCATCTTCAAATTGGTAATTGACAGGATCAGCCAAATACGTATCAATTACTTTTCGATAAGCATTGACAACTGCCGCATTATATTCCGGCGACTTCATTAAACCTTCAATTTTGAAACTGTCAATTTTGACTTCCATCAGCTCGTTCAAGGTTTCTAGCATGCAAATATCGTCCGAACTCATAATATGCGTGCCATTACTATCTTCATATATCGGATACGTTTCGCCCGGGCGCTCCGCTTCTGTTAAAAAAAGTCCTCGACTTGCCGATGTGTCTTCAATTCTATTATCCGTCTGCTGATGATCCATATAGCTTTGTACAAGACTTCTTTTGGAGTGATACATATTAGTCATCCCGTGTACCTGCACTTGCAGCTGCAATTCAGTATGCTCTCTCGTATCTATAATTTGCTCCATATTCAATTCTCTTGCCATTACATATCTTGATGCGCCACGTTTTCCCCAATAGTTAGCTGTTGCATAGTTGGTAGAGGTCATCTCCGTATTCCAATGCAACGGGATTTGCAACTCCAAACGTCGAACAGCCATAACAACCGACGGATCACCAAATACAAGTCCATCTACTCCAATATCGCTTAATCCCTTCAGATATTGGTCAAGACTCTCCAAAACTTCGTTGTTCATAATATTATTGACTGCCACATAGATTTTCACTTGCTTGTGCCCTGCAATTTCTTTGGCAGCCCTGATTTGATCCATACTGAATTCACCTGGCAAACGCATGCCGAAACGAGATTCTCCAATAACAAAAGCATCTGCTCCCGCTTCAATCAACAAAGAAATCTCTTCTAATGATGCCGCTGTAACTAGCAGTTCAGGCTTATAACTCATTTTCAGCCTCCCAAATGAAAGAAATACTCGAGCACAATGAATTTGCATCGTACTCGAGCGTCCTATTATTTACCTTCTTTATTGCTCTTCGCAATATTTTTTTGATGTTCCTTATAGGTTTTGGCAAAATAATGTGTTTGCGTACCATCCTTTTTCGTCACATAAAACAGATAATCGGACTTTTCAGGATATAATACAGCCTTAATAGAATCAAGGCTTGGCGCTGCAATCGGTCCTGGCGGCAATCCATCGTTACGATACGTATTAAAAGGACTGTCGATCTCCAAATCACTGTTTAGCAATCGCTCTTTTTGCTCATCCAATACATACTGAACCGTTGCATCAATTTGCAGACGCATTTTCTGTGCAATCCGGTTAAATATTACACTTGCCACCATAGGACGTTCCTCATCAACAATAACTTCCCGCTCCACAAGCGAAGCGGCAGTCATCATTTCATGGAATGACAAGCCGGACTGTTCCAAGGCCGCCTCCCATCCTTCAGGCAGCTTTGTTAACTTGCGATCCAATTCAGACAACAAGCGCAAAATAATTTCTTCTTCCGTGCTTCCTGTTTTCACCTCGTAAGTATCCGGGAATAAATAGCCTTCCAATCTATACTTCAGCTTTGTTGCTTCTTGAGGCAGCGACTGCATAGACTCTACATCACCCCAACGGCGATTTTCATTAACCAAAGCTAAAAACTTCTGCTTGTCCACCAAATTTTCCTTGGCTAGCTTGTCTGCAATCTGTTCTACAGTAAATCCTTCCGGGATTGTAAATTTAACTGTTTCTGCTTGAATAATATCGCCTGAATTCAATTTGGCAATAATTTCATCGCGCTCCATTCCCGGGCTTAACTCATAAATCCCTGCTTGAAAACGTGATCCTTCTTTTTTTAGCTTTAAATAATAGCTGAATAACGTTCCATTTCGAATAATTCCTTTTTCTTCAAGCTCGGTAGATACAGCCTTTGCTGACATCCCTTTAGTTATCGTCACTTCAGCCGGGTTTCCAGCAGGCATCGGACGCAAATTATTCCACAAATAGAATAATGCACCTGCTGCCGTTAAAGCCATAATCCCCAATAAACTAATAACAACCCAAAGATTGATCAGCCATACTCTTGGACCTGGCTTTCTTTTTTTTATGCGTCTATTTTTTTGGGGTTTATCCAAAAATGTACACCTTCTTTAACATAAAATTGTTGCAGGCAAATCAACAGCAATGCTATAACCGTTAGAACAGACGAAAACAGCTGTCGCCGAGCACAAAGGCAAAAGCTGTTTCCGCGTCTTTACTATTGCTTGACTAACATATCCAACAACTAGAAATGGGAAATCTACGGACGCTCATCCTTGGTAAATTGCAAGTCATCATACACCTCGCAAGCCATTTCCCATTCCTCTTCATCTTCTATGGATTCAAGCTGCAATTCATCGCCATCGGCTGCGACAATAAATATATCTACATCTTCTTCTTGACGCATCTCTTCTGTTTGCAAAGCAGCGTAGACCTTATCTCCAAGCTGAAATTCCGCTTTAATATAGTAAACCAATTCATGCCCTTCGTCATCGCTTAGCTCAATTACTTTTCCGTATGCATCATGCAGTCTGCTAAGCATGACAGGCTTGACAAATTCACCTGACATTAATCTTGCTCCTCCCAATCGCCCAGAAGAGTATTGAACGTTTCCTCAACCATATTCCACTCTTCTTCATCCTCGATTGTGTAAAGCTTCAGATCATCGCCGTCTTCCTCATAGCGGAAAGCGTAGACCTCATCTTCCTCTTCATTCGAGCTGATCAAAGGGACGACCATCATATACATCGCATCTGAATCATCAACCTCGAATTTCATAATAACTTCAAATTCTTCCTCGTTGCCCTCTTCGTCCGGAATATAAATGATTTCCGGCTCTTCATATTGCATTTCATCGTTTGCCATCGTTATCATCACCTTTTCGTTTTAGAATCAAGATAGTTTTGTAAAATAAGTACCGCCGCCAACTTATCCACGGCTGCTTTTCTTTTTTTGCGGCTCACATCGGCTTCAAGGAGCGTCCTTTCCGCTGCTGCCGTCGTCAATCTTTCATCCCAAAGGTGGACTGGCAATTGTAATTTCTCTTTTATCTGCTCGGCAAATGCAATAGAAATTTCACCGCGGGGACCGATAGAGCCATTCATATTTTTGGGGAATCCAAGCACAATCTCAGATACCTCATATTCTTTCACAAGCTCTGCTATTCGCTCAAGCTCGCCATTATCTCTGCGCTTGGTTACTACCTCAATTCCTTGCGCAGTCCACTGAAAGGCATCGCTGACCGCAATGCCGATATTGCGGTCGCCATAATCTATTCCCATTATTCTCATAGTAACTAGCGGCTCTCCTTGCCAAGCACAGCCAGCATACAGCGCTGTTCACTGAACAACCGCTGCCTGCCCGCTATTCTTTCTTCTGCTTCAAATAAAACCGTACCAGCTCTTCAATTAATTCGTCTCGTTCTTTCTTCCGAATTAAACTTCTGGCGTTGTTGTGCCGCGGAATGTACGCGGGATCTCCGGACAACAGATAACCAACAATTTGATTGATTGGATTATATTCTTTCTCTAGAAGCGCATCGTACACCGACAGCAGAATATCCTCAGATGAAGCTTCGACCCCTTCTGCCTTCACGCTGAACTTCATGGTTTGGTCCATGGAACTCACTAACAGCACCTCGCTTTCCAGCATCTCACATCAAAACGTATACAACACTATCATACCATATTTGCTTGGCTGACAACCAGTTCTTCCGCAAGTTTCAAAGCTCCGCCAATCTTCGCCGCATCCTTGCCCCCTGCTTGAGCCATATCAGGGCGTCCGCCGCCGCCGCCGCCGCAAAATGCTGCAGCTTCCTTAATGATTTTTCCGGCATGGAAGCCCTGTTTAACCAACTCAGGTGAAACCGCGGCAGCAAAGCTGACTTTGCCATCCTGTACGGCACCAAGCACGATAACACTATTGCTGAGCTTCGTTTTCAATTCATCAACAATATCTCGCAAAGCGTCCATCGTAGGTGCGCTTACCTCTGCACTAAGCACTGTAATATTGCCGGCTTTTATCGCCTTTTCTTCTAATGAACCCGCCTCAATATGGCTAAGTTTAGCTTGCAGAGATTCATTCTCGCGGGAAAGCTCCTTCACTTGCGCAAGCAATCCTTCCACTCTTTTCGGCACATCCGCAATGCTCGATTTCAATTGTACAGCCGTTTGTCCAAGCAGTGCCAGCTGTTGTTCATAGTAGGTATAAGCGTTTTTACCGGTAACTGCTTCAATTCTTCTGATGCCTGAACCGATACCGCTCTCGCTTAACAATTTGAACATACCGATCTCAGACGTATTTGTAACATGGCAGCCACCGCATAGTTCTATGCTATAGTCGCTAATTTGCACAACGCGAACAATATCACCATATTTTTCGCCAAATAGAGCCATTGCCCCCATTGCTTTAGCTTCATCAATCGGTTTATTCTCAATAACTACAGAAGTCCCCAACCATATTTGCTCATTGACCAGACATTCTATTTCCTTTAATTCCTCTGCAGAAATGCTACCAAAATGGGAAAAGTCAAAACGAAGACGTTCAGCTTCAACTAATGAACCAGCCTGATTAACATGCTCGCCAAGCACCTGTTTCAAAGCACGATGCAGCAAATGCGTTGCCGTATGATTTTTCACAACTGCTTCGCGAATCTCTTTGGACACTTCCGCTACTGCTTGATCGCCGATTTGCACAGTACCTGCAACAACGATTGCATGATGCACATGCTGGCCATGCGGCGCTTTCGTCACATCCTGAACCTCGAGCAAAAAGTGATCACCCTTGATCCAGCCTTTATCGCCGATCTGTCCACCGCTCTCGCCATAGAATGGCGTTTGCTTCAGAACAACAGAAATACTATGCCCTTCTTCAGCAGATGTTACCAATTCATCTTCACAAACAATTGCTACAATATTTGTTCTTGTTGTCAATTCATTATATCCAACAAAAGTGCTGTTATCCGTTATAGACGATAATGCTCCGCCTTGTACCTTCATACTGCCGGTTTCCTGGCGGGCTGCGCGAGCACGATCGCGCTGTTCTTGCATAGCCTTGTCAAAGCCTGGTCGATCAACTGTCATACTATGCTCGGAAGCAAAGTCTTCCGTTAAATCAAACGGGAAGCCATAAGTATCGTACAAGCGAAAAGCTGCTTCACCGTCTATAAGCGTACGACCCGTTTTCTTCGCTTCTTCGACAAGCGATGTCAGCAGCACAAGTCCATCTGATAACGTTTCATGGAATCTCTCTTCCTCTGTACGTATAACACGTTCAATAAATTCACGCTTCTGTACAACATCCGGGTAGTATACGCCCATAATATCACCAACAGTTGCAGTAAGTTCATACATAAATGGATGATCCAGCCCTAGCGTTTTTCCATAACGCACCGCCCGGCGCAGCAAACGACGAATAATATAACCGCGGCCCTCGTTAGACGGCATGACGCCATCGCCAACAGCAAATACAACCGTACGTATATGATCGGCAATTACCTTCATAGCAACGTCATCTTCTTCCCTTGCCCGGTAGGACCTTTTGGAGATAGATGATACGTGCTCAATAATAGGCAGGAACAAATCCGTATCGAAGTTAGAGTCTACATCTTGTAAAATAGAAGCGAAGCGCTCCAAACCTGCTCCTGTATCAATATTTTTTTTGGGCAGCGGCGTATAACTGCCATCCTTGTTATGATTGAACTGCGAAAAGACCAGATTCCACACTTCAAGGAACCTCTCATTCTCCCCGCCAGGCCAGCACTCAGGATCATTCAAATCACCGTATTTGTCGCCTCGGTCATAAAAAATTTCTGTACAAGGTCCACAAGGTCCTTCCCCAATATCCCAGAAGTTATCCTCTTTCAATTTGTAAATCCGCTCTGCTGGTATGCCGATTTTTTCATGCCAACAGCGGTAAGCCTCATCATCCTCTTCATACACTGTGACAGACAAGCGATCCGAATCAAAGCCGATCCATTTTTTGTCCGTCAAAAATTCCCAAGCCCAAGCAATCGTTTCTTCTTTGAAATAGTCACCTATAGAGAAATTGCCCAGCATTTCAAAAAAAGTGTGGTGACGACGAGTTTTCCCGACATTTTCGATATCATTTGTACGAATACATTTTTGCGAGTTTGTAATACGCGGGTTTTCAGGTACTACGCTGCCATCAAAATATTTTTTAAGCGGCGCCATTCCGGCATTAATCCATAAAAGAGACGGATCATTATGCGGCACAAGCGACGCGCTCGGTTCAATTTTATGACCTTTGCTTTCAAAAAAAGCAAGCCATTTTGCACGAATTTCACTAGCTTTCATCTTTCATTTCCCCCTCAAAATAGTAACATCAGCTGCCCTTTAATGAAAAAAGCCCCTGTCAATGACAGGGACGAATGTAATCGCGGTACCACCCTGGTTATTGCTGCATATGCACAGCAATCGCCTTAATGGATTATAACGGCTCCCGCCGATGAAGATCATTCATACTCGGAAATTAGCTTTCAGCTGCGCTTGATCCAAGAAGCTCTCTCAGCCATTGCCGCAATCGGAAACGGAGCTTTTTCTCTGATTGGAGTGCTGCAGCCTACTTTTTTTCGTCATCGTTTTACACATATATGATCAGATTATAGCTATAATCGGCAACTGCTGTCAAATGATCTTTCGTCTGACATAGTAGGCGAATATATGCTGTACAATGACCTTGCAAGCGGCAAAGATTGGAACAGCTAATATCATCCCGACAACGCCGGCAATTTCTCCGCCAGCCAGCAATGCGAAAATAATAAGCAAAGGGTGCATATGCAACGTTCTGCCAACTACTTGAGGTGAAATAACATTGCCTTCAAGTATTTGACAAATCGTATTGACAATAGCAACCATCACCACCATTTTGAATGATACTGTAGAAGCAACAAGTATAGCAGGCGCCGCGCCAATAAATGGCCCCATATAAGGAATAATATTTGTCACTGCCACTACGCTTGCAAGCAATAATGCATAGGGCATGCCAATAAGCAAATATCCCGCATATGCCAAAAGCCCAACAATAACACATACCAGAAATTGTCCGCGTATGTAACTACCCAGCGCTTGATCGATATCCTTCAGCAACCTTACAATGTTTGCACGATGTGATTTGGGCACATAGGTAATCACCGTTCTTTCAAATACGTCAAAGTCTTTCAATATATAAAATGCAAGGAAAGGGATAATAAAAGCGACGAATACCGCATTTACCATTGAACCAATATTATTCACTACATCAAATAGAGCTTCGCTTACTTTTTTCTCAGAGTGAATAAGCAACTTATTCAGACTTTCCCTAAAGCTTTCCGGCAAAAAAGATGATTTATTAATATCGCTGACCAAATTTTGCGCCCGCATCGATAGCTCCGGCATATGTTTATTCAGCTCTTGCGCCTGCTCAATAAACATAGGAATCGCATTGACCAAAATAACCGTTAAAGCCGCACAAAAGACGGCATATATTAATAACACCGCAATCGTTCGGGGGACTTTGCGCTCATGCAGCATAGATACGATCGGATGCAAGACATAGGATATTATCATAGCTACAATAAATGGTCCTAGCACAGCTTTTAAAAACATATAAAACTCAAGCAAAATAGGCTTTAGCTGCAACAATAAATAGATAGCAATCAAACTAAGTATCAAATATACAAGCCAAAGAAAAAAACGATTATTTGTGAATCGCTCCATCTTTCAATCGCCTCCTTCCTTTATTCATAAAACAGTTCTGCATTAAAGTATATGTACAAGTTCTCAATCCCATACTTGCTCATTGCAGGCTTTTTACTTTTTTTACATAAAAAAAGTGTGCAAAAAGGAAGTAACATCCTTCTTGCACACTTCTTGTCATATGCTATATACATACAGTCTGCTATAACTGGGCTTGTACTACATCGTCTTCAAAAAACAAATCATCCAGCGAACTCAATGTGCCGTCTTTCTCAACTTGATAAACTGACATTTTTTCGCCGCTTACAGCAAGCTCAATAAAGCAGCCCCAGCAATAATACTGATTAGAGCCAATCTTGCCGATATCCTTCGAATTGCAATTCGGACATATCATCTCTTACACTTCTCCCTACTTCGTGAAATTGGAAGCTGCGGCTGGCTCCAATTCCGCTTCGCTGATAGCAGGAACAATAATAGCATCCTCGCCAAGCTTGATTTGCCCTGGCTCCTCTGGAGCTCTTAACCATTTGCGTCCTTCCATCAAATCCGAAACAAAACCGTCCGTAAGCTCGTAGCCTATTATCTGTGTGCCCTGAAACGGGTAAAAATAAACATCAGACACTCTTCCGAGCTGGACGCCTTGTACTGTGACAACCGGCAAATCCTTCATTCTGGTTATTCCAGTATAAAAAGCTCTTTTAATTTGGCTTTGCTTCATTCGAATTATAGCTTCCTTGCCGGTGATGATCACAGCATCCTTCCCGCAAGAAACTACCTCAGACCAGCCTATTGCTTTCATCGCATTCCCGATCCAGCCGGAATAACCGATAACAAGCCCTTTCAACTGCCAGTGCTCATCGAACCAAGCATCCTTTACTGTGCCGACCCGTTTGCCGGTTTGCAGCACAATAACCGGAAGACCGATTAGTTGCTGTAATTTGATCACCTTGGATTAGAAGCCTCCTGTGTTCGTTTCATATACGCGGTTTACAATTTTGGCAACGATATTAGCCGCGTACTCTAACTCCTCCACAGTATTCCCCAATCCGAAGCTAAATCTTACAGCACTATTCAATTGTTCTTCAGGAATGCCCATTGATTTGAGAACATGAGATTTCTCGAGTGATCCAGATGTGCATGCCGACCCGCTGGAAGCAGCAATTCCTTCCATATCCAAATTCATCAGCATCGTCTCCGTATCAATTCCAACGAAACTGATATTAATAATATGTGGAAGCTGCTGGTCTTTACTTTCATGAATATAAAGCGGAACATTACGAATACTGCCGCATAGCAACTCTATCCATTTCTTACGTAACTGAAGCATAAAAAGTTGCTTATTTTCCCGGTTTCCTTCGCTAATTTTTAAAGCTGCTGCAAAACCGGCAATCGATGCTATATTTTCCGTTCCGGCACGTCTTTTTCTTTCTTGGGAACCGCCGTACAACAATGGCTCGAATGGTGTTCCCTCTGCAATATACAGCGCGCCGCAGCCATTGGGTCCATTAATTTTGTGAGCGGAAAAGCTCATTAAATCAATCGGCAGGCTGCTCAAGTCGTAACTGACTGTACCTAAAGCTTGCACAGCGTCGCAATGATAAACTGCGCCGCAAGCTTGGACAACTTGCCCAATTTCTTCAATTGGCTGCAACGAGCCAATTTCATTATTGCCATGCATAATGCTTACTAGCGCAGTATCAGAACGAAGCGCTGCCTTCACCTGCTCTGCTGTTACCAGTGCTGCCTGATCGACTGGCAGAACCGTCAATTCAAAGTGATGCTCCTTTGCAAGCCACTGCATCGTATGCAATACGGCGTGGTGCTCAGCAGCAGTTGTCATCAGATGATTTCTCCCGGCTTTACGCTGAGCAAAGGCCGCACCGATAATTGCTGTATTGTCGCTCTCTGTCCCGCCTGACGTAAAAACAAGCTCCCCCGAACGACATCCGATAACACTTGCAATATAATCTCTTGCTGCACTTAAAGAAGCCTTTGCCGAGCGGCCAAAGGCATGTGTGCTAGAGCTATTCCCTACCATCTGCATAGTGTTCAGCACTGCTTCAGCCGCCACCGGATGAACAGGTGTTGTTGCAGCATGATCCATGTAAATTGCTCTCATCATATTCTTCCTTAACCATTAAATATAGAACATATAATTATCTGCTTTGTTTTCAGCTTCATACGAAATCATATTTTCCAGTGTCGTTGTATCCAGCACCTCTGCGATGCTATCGCGAATTCGAAGCCAAAGCTGACGCTTTGCCGGATCATCCTCTTCCGAAAAATCAACAGGAGATATCGGCCCTTCCAATATGCGTATAATATCCCCGGCTGTTATCTCAGATGGGTCGCTGGATAATATATATCCTCCATATGCGCCGCGAATACTTTTTACTAGTCCCGCGTTTCTAAGCGGTGCTACTAATTGCTCCAAGTAATGCTCTGACAATTGGTTTTTCTCAGCAATGCTTTTTAAAGAAATTGGACCCTCGCCATACTTTACAGCAAGTTCCATCATAATAGTTAAGCCATAACGGCCTTTCGTTGAAATCTTCAAGGTTGCACCTCTCTTTAAATCATTCTATCCCCAGTATGTTTATATGGTAACACATCCGCTTAGCTTCGTGTGTAAAAAGCTTGACTATCTCATGAAAAATCTTTTGCAATATGATACAATTAAGCATGTTTTAATTCACAAGGCGGTGTAACTATGGAAAAGGATCTATCATCGATTCGTGTTGTAGTCGGCATGTCCGGCGGCGTCGACTCGTCTGTTACGGCATTATTGCTCAAGCAGCAAGGCTATGACGTAATCGGCATATTTATGAAAAACTGGGATGATACCGATGAATTTGGTCATTGTACTGCTGAAGCTGACTCGGAAGATGTGCGGCGAGTATGCGAGCAGATCGGCATTCCTTACTATACGGTAAATTTTGAGAAGCAGTACTATGATAAAGTATTCTCTTACTTCCTCGATGAATATCGCAAAGGCCGCACGCCTAATCCGGACGTGATGTGCAATCGGGAAATAAAATTCGGTGATTTTCTAAGAAAAGCTACTGAGCTGGGTGCAGATTATTTGGCGACTGGTCACTATGCCAGAGTCGAGCGCGATGCCGACGGAACCTCCCGTTTGCTGCGCGGTATTGACGCTAATAAAGACCAGACCTATTTCCTCTGTGCGCTTAATCAAAAACAACTGGCAAAGGCAATGTTCCCAATCGGTCATTTGCCCAAACCTGAAGTAAGAAGGATAGCGGAGGAAGCTGGTCTTCATACTGCCAAGAAGAAAGACAGCACTGGTGTCTGTTTTATTGGAGAACGCAATTTCAAAACTTTTCTTGGTGGCTACCTGCCAGCCCAGCCTGGCGATATGATAGATATCCGCTCTAGAGAGAAAAAAGGTACGCATGACGGACTTATGTACTACACTTTGGGCCAAAGGCAGGGACTGGGCATCGGCGGCTCCGGCGGCGGCAGCAGCGAGCCGTGGTTTGTGGCGAGCAAGGATCTGGAGAACAATATTTTATATGTTGTGCAAGGCGAGCAACATACAAGCTTGTATTCTGTAAGCTTGACAGCAGGCGGCATGAACTGGGTATCTCCCACTCCTCCGCTTGAGCCTTTTAATTGCACAGCAAAGTTCAGATATCGTCAGCCAGATCAAGAAGTCACTGTGACCCCTTATAAGGATGGAACAGCACTTATTGAATTTGCCAAGCCGCAAAAGGCGATTACACCCGGACAAGCTGTGGTGCTTTATAAGCAAGAGGAATGCCTTGGCGGCGGTACCATTGAGCAAACCACTCCGTTAACCAAGCTGCCAGAACAAAATTAAGCATCCCTATTACGTATCAAATTACTTCAAAGATCCCCCGCACAAGACGTTATTATGCAGTCTTGCGCGGGGGATTGTCCTTAAACTCTGCGCGAACATAGACTTTAAGTGATCTTTGTCACAGAAAGTTCACTTATTCGTTAATAAATGACTACATAGGGCTGCATTATCATTATAAACCATTTGATATAATTAAAACGTTCAAAAAGAAGTATATTCAGGAGGTCTTTATTTTTATGAAGAAAATAGTTTGGCTTATGTTGGTTCTTATGCTGTTGCTGCCAGCTACTGCAATGGCGCATTCAAAACTGGAAACAGCGGTCCCTGCCAAAGAATCGGTAGTTGAGGTTTCACCTGAAAGCATCTCGATGACTTTTAACACAAAAATAGAAAAACTGAGCACCTTCAAGCTGTTTAACAGCGCCGATGAACAGCAAGAGGTGAAAGACATCGCTGTTGATGGCGCCATCTTGACGGGACAAATTCCCTTAGCGCTTGCCAATGGAGAATATACGGTAAAATGGACGATCATTGGAGCCGATGGACATAGTGTAAATGGCGAATATACTTTTGAAGTAAAGGCTGAGGTGGTTGAAGCAACGCCGGAACCATCCGAAGAGCCGGAAGCAAGCAAGACTGCAGAATCCGAAGTATCTGCATCACCAGAGCCGTCAGCGACAGATTCTGAAGCACCGGCTACGAATGATTCTGTCGGCACAGATAAGCAGGCTGACGAGAAAAAATCCAATAGCGCCCTGTTTATTATAGGTGGGGTTGCTGTTATTGTACTAATTGCTCTTATTGTTGGAGTACGGAGGAAGAAATAATGATTTATATCAGTGAAGCTCTATTATATATAAGCTTTGCGATATTGACTGGGGTCTTGCTGCTCCGGCTTGTGCCGGAGACCGCAAGGCCTTCTGTCGTTGTTCCGCACTGGCTTTTGCTTGTCGCTGCAGTGCTTATTCCGTTGACATCCTATATGCCGATTCACCAGCTCATTATGACGGTGAGAGCTGACTTGGACATGTCTTATGCCGCTATGGCGAAAGAAATTATTCTTACGTTTCAAATTGGCAAAGCATGGCTCTGGTCAACGATAGGCAGCGCAGGGTTAATTGTTATTTTGCAAATTAAAGCCTTGCGCCACGATAAAAACATGCCTTATGTTGCATTGTTTATCGTGCTTTTATTAGCCATATGGGTAGGTTACGCGAGTCATTCCGCTTCTCTTTATCCATTGATCGGCATGTTTGCTCATTCGCTTCATTTTATAGCTGTATCAGTATGGATTGGCGTATTATTTGTTATAAGCTGGTTTACAAGTGATCAAAAAAACTGGTATGCCTTTTTGCACTGGTTCTCTCCTGTGGCAGCGATAAGCTTTGTTTCAGCTATTGCCGGCGGGGTTGTGCTTATGACCATTGTCTCCCCTGAATATTTTAATTCTTGGATGCTGTCTTATGGACAGCTTATGCTGATCAAGCACGTCCTTTTGCTGCCGTTAGTACTCTTTGCATTCAGCAACAGCTTTTTATACCGCCGTGTTATAAAAACAAATCCGGAGTTCAAGCCACGCAATTGGCTGCGTGCAGAAAGCATAATCGCTTTATTAGTGCTCGTTGCAACTGCAATTATGGGTGAGCAAGCACCACCCCATCAAGTAAAGGATACCTTGCAGTTTTCATCTCCTTCTCCCTTGTTTACTTCTATCTACCAAGGAAGTTTCAGCCCTGATCTGCAAATCGCATTGCAAGTTACAACAGAAGGTGCTCTTCTGTTTGTCGCTGCCCTTGTTATGATCTACGGTGTATTTTGGTGTTATAAAAACAAGTATGCCTGGGCTTCATTTGCAATGGGGCTTTGCAGCTCTGTCTTCGTCTACTTCGGAGTAATGTTTTCTATTATATAACAAAACCAGCAGCCTCAATCATAGCGGCGCTGCTGGTTTTGTCTTATTTTATCTTCCATCCCTTGCTGGGTCGCTTCATAAAAGCGTTTCTTTTTAAGAGGTTCAGGCAAATATTGTTGACGCACATAATGGTTAGGATAATCATGCGGATACTTATATCCTTCATGCCCGAGCTGCTCAGCACCGCTGTAATGCGTATCACGCAAATGAAGCGGAACCTCAATTTGCGGAAACCGTTCTATTGCATTCATCACATTGCCAATTGCTACAGCAGCTGCATTCGATTTCGGACTTTCAACCGCAAATAGAATTGCTTGTGCAATATTATACTTGGCTTCTGGCCAGCCAATCTTGTGATAGGCATCCATCGCCGTTACCGCTTGTATCATCGCTTGCGGATTAGCCAGTCCAATATCTTCGCTGCAAGCAACGATTAAGCGTCTTAAAAATGTCATAGGGTCCATTCCAAGCTTTTCAACTGCGTATAAAAACCAGTAAAGCGCCGCGTCGCTAGAGCCTCTTATGCTTTTGTGAAAGGCGGACAAAACATCATATTGGACAGATGTATCAGCTCGAACAGCCGGCTTTCTCACCGATTCCTGGGCAATTTCGAAAGTAATCCGTACACTTCCGTCAGGTTCAGACGGTGCGGTTACCGCAGCCAGTTCTAGCGCATTCAATGCACGTCGTATATCTCCGCCAGCCATCGCGGCAATATGCTCCAACGCCTCGTCGTCAACTGTCAACTTCATAAAGCCCAGCCCGCGTCCCGCGTCCCCCATAGCTCGCCGCATCGCTTCCAAAGCGTGCTCCTTGCCAAGCGGCTGCAATTGAAACAATGTTGAACGAGATAACAAAGCTCCATTGACATGATGGAATGGATTTTCAGTTGTAGCTCCGATAAAAATAATTATTCCCTGCTCAATCGAAGGTAGCAGCGCATCTTGCCGGGAAGTATTGAAGCGATGTACTTCATCCAAAAATAATATCGTTTTTTTACCATACATTGACTTGCTTATTTTCGCTTTTTCAATAACCTCTCTTACATCTTTTACTGATGCATCTACAGCATTTAGCCGTACGAAATCCCCTGACGTCCGAAGCGATATAATATGCGCCAATGTTGTTTTTCCACAGCCGGGAGGACCATAAAGAAGTATAGAAGACAGCTGATCTGCTTCAATTGCTCTTCTAAGCAGCTTGCCAGCTCCAACAATATGTTCTTGACCAATGTATTCCTCCAGCGTAACAGGACGCATTCTGTCAGCAAGCAGCCTTGCTTGCGGTTGCTCCTCATCCTGATAAGAAAATAGGTCCATTATATTCACAACCTTATCTGTCAATATCCTTTATCATACCATACAAATACTGACCGTAATAAAAAGAACTTGTATGCTATAAAGGGTATCTGCACCCTGTTAAGCTTCCACATTCGCCAATGACAAATGAGAAAACCGCATACAAGTTCAATTTGAGGGCTGACAGTGTAAATTTCAGCCGTTGTTTGATTTGAAGCGCTTGAAGCTACTCTTGTTCTCCAGCAGCCACAAGCTCTTTTATGATCACACTAACCATAATTAACCCGGCTACAGGAGGTACAAAAGCATTACTGGCAGGGGGCTGCTTCGCTTTTCTAATTTCTGGAGCATTCTCCGGCACGATCCGATTAGTTACATCGACTCTTGGCTTTAGCGGCTCCTCATCAGAAAAGACAACCTGTACCCCTTTTTTAATACCATCCTTGCGCAGCTTTGTCCGTACCACTCTTGCTATTGGATCTGTATGCGTTTTGGATATATCGGCAACTCGAAAGCGGGTCGGGTCCATTTTGTTCGCAGCTCCCATACTTGAGATTATGGGAATATGGCGAGATAAGCATTCTTTGATTACATGGACTTTATAAATAATCGTATCAGAAGCATCCAGCACATAATCAAGTTTATGCTCAAACAACAAATCGTAAGTCTCCTCAGTATAGAACATTCGCAAGCATACAACTTCGCATTCCGGATTAATTTGTTTGATTCTCTCCTGCATCAAGTCCGTTTTATGCTTGCCCACTGTTGGCAGTAAAGCATGAATCTGACGGTTGATATTCGTTATATCAACCGTGTCCTTATCGATCAATACAAGCTTGCCGACCCCGCTTCTTGCCAGAGCCTCCGCCGCAATCGATCCGACCCCTCCGACACCAAGTACAGCAACGCAACTTCCCTTCAGCCGCTCCAGCCCTTCCGGACCAATTGCAAGCTCCGTTCGTGAAAATTGATGAAGCATATCAGTTGAACGCCTCCCTCACACTCTGATTCCTATTCAGCTGCCGGAGCTGCTGCTACTGGTTTCGGTTTAAGCACAGTGCGAATATGAAGCTGCTCCAATTGCGAAGCTTCAACCTCAGAAGGAGCGCTTGTCAACAAATCAGTAGCACTTGCCGTTTTCGGGAACGCAATCGTTTCTCGAAGGTTAACACGTCCAGTCAGCAACATAACAAGACGGTCGAAACCGAAGGCAATTCCGCCATGAGGAGGAGTTCCATATTCGAATGCATCAAGCAAGAAGCCAAATTTCTCTTGAGCTTCCTCTGGCGAAAAGCCTAGAGCTTTAAACATCATTTCCTGCACTTCACGCTTAAAGATACGCATTGAACCGCCGCCAACTTCATATCCGTTGAGCACCAAATCGTATGCTTGAGCGCGAATTGCACCCGGATCTGTTTCGAACAAATGAACATCCTCTTCGCGAGGTCTGGTGAACGGATGATGCTCTGCTACAAAACGCTTCGCTTCCTCATCCCAGCCTAACAACGGGAAGTCAACCACCCATGCAAATTTAAATTTTTTATCATCGATTAAATTAAGATCGCGTCCAAGCTTCAAGCGCAGGTTCCCCATAACATCTGCAACAACTTTAAATTTGTCAGCGGAGAATGTAAGCAAATCGCCTTCTTCTACTTCCAAACGTTCTGTCAGAGCAGCAATTTCTTCGGGCTTCAAAAACTTCACAATCGGGCCGCGCCATTCGCCGTCTTTAACTGTAATCCATGCCAAACCTTTACCGCCATAACGGGCTGCAAACGGCTGTAGATCATCAAGCTCTTTACGGCTCCAGCTTGCGCAGCCTTTTGCATTAAGTGCCTTAACAACACCGCCTCCTGCAGCAACATTTGCAAATACTTTAACATCGCTGGAAGATACAATATCAGTAATATCTTTAATTTCCAAACCAAAGCGCAAATCAGGCTTATCCGAGCCATATTTGTTCATCGCATCAGAGTACGTAATACGTTGGAACGGAAGCTCCAATTCCACTTGCTTTGTTTCACGAAGCAGTCTGGCCATCAATTCCTCCATCATGCCAAGCAATTGATCTTGCGACAAGAAAGAAGTTTCAATATCGACCTGTGTAAATTCAGGCTGACGGTCTGCACGCAAATCCTCATCTCGGAAACAACGGGCGATTTGGTAGTAACGCTCGATTCCACTTACCATCAACAACTGCTTGAATATTTGCGGGGATTGCGGCAACGCGAAAAATTCACCTTCATGCACCCGGCTAGGAACAAGATAATCTCTCGCACCCTCCGGCGTGCTTTTTGTTAAGATTGGTGTTTCAATATCGATAAATCCTTGGTTGTCAAGGAAATCACGGAAAATCTTTGCAGCTTTGGAGCGCAGCATCAATGTTTGCTGCATTTCTGGACGACGCAAATCAAGATAGCGATATTTCAAACGAATCGCTTCATCTACTTCAACGCTGTCTTCGATCGGGAATGGAGGTGTTTTGGCTGCGTTCATAATTTCAATTTCAGTAACGCGCACTTCAATCTCTCCTGTTTGCAGATTAGGATTGAATGTTTCTGGATCACGCTCTACCACAGTTCCTTTTACAGCAAGTACGTACTCATTTCGTGCGCGATCTCCAATTTCCAGCGCATCTCCTGAAAAATCCGGGTTGAATACAATTTGCATAATGCCTGAACGGTCACGCAAATCAATAAAAAGTACGCCTCCCAGATCGCGTCTGCGCTGTACCCAGCCATTCAATACTACAGTTTGTCCAACAGCTGCTTTTGTCAATGTTCCACAATCATGCGTCTTTAACATCATCGTAAATCCCTCTTTCACCTTTAGTATGAGTTGCTCATATCGACTATCTTTTTAATAGCAGCACCCAGGTTTTCCAGTAAAACAACTTCTTGAGTACCTGTCGACATATCCTTTAATGCGATTTCACCCTTGTCAAGCTCATCCTCGCCAAGAATAGCCGTCACTTTCGCTTTCATGCGATCAGCAGATTTCATCTGCGCCTTCATCTTGCGGTTTTCATAATCACGTTCTGCTTTGATGCCTTGCTGGCGCAATTCATAAATAAGCTCAACGGATTTATCTGCGGCTTTTTCACCAAGAGCAACAAGGTAAACATCGATGCCATTATCTAAAGACAGCTCAACTTGTTGATGCTCCAGTATAAGCAGAGTACGCTCCAAACCAATCCCAAAACCTACTCCTGGCTGATCCGGACCGCCAACACTTTCCACCAATCCGTTATATCTGCCGCCGCCGCCGATCGTATCAATCGCTCCGATTCCTGCTGCTTTATACTCAAATGCAGTATGGGTATAATAATCAAGCCCACGCACCAACCGATGATCTACTTGATAAGGAATATTCATAGCGGTCAAGTACATTTTGACCTTCTCGAAATGTGCAGTGCACTCCTCATCCAGACTGTCAAGAATAGATGGAGCAAGCTCAAATTTGCTCTGGTCCTTTTTGCAATCCAGTACACGCAGCGGGTTTCTTTCCATGCGATCCTGGCATTCTTTGCAAAGCTCCTCTTTCATCGGACGCAAGTATGCAAGTAATTTCTCCCGAAACGCTGTACGAATTGCTGGAGTACCTACGGAATTAATATCAACACGCACATCCTTTATTCCAAGCTCGGAATAAAAGGAGTAGCCTAGAGCGATTACTTCAGCATCCAGCGCAGGATCAGTAGAGCCCAAAGTTTCTACACCAAACTGATGCAACTGGCGATAACGTCCTGCCTGAGGACGCTCATAACGGAACATCGGACCGATGTAGAATAGCTTCGTCACATCAGGCTCACCGTATAGTTTGTTCTCCACATACGAGCGTACAACTCCTGCCGTTCCTTCTGGACGAAGAGTAATGCTTCTGTCTCCCCGGTCCATAAACGTGTACATTTCCTTCTCAACTATATCAGTCGTTTCACCAACCCCACGCTGAAACAGCTCCGTCGCTTCAAATATTGGCGTTCTAATCTCGCCATAATTATATCGACTGCAAAGTTCCCTTGCTTTTTGTTCAATATGTTGCCACTTCGCTGTTATAGCAGGCAATATATCCTGCGTGCCGGGAGATTTTTGAAATTGCATCGTACTGCCCCCTATTCTGTTAATTTGTCACTATTTTTCATTTCAAGCGAGCTGTTTGTTTGGACTGGCTTGCTAGGAAAAATAAAAAACTCCCGTCCTGCCGGTTTATTCAAACCGACGGGACGAGAGTATTAATCTCGTGGTACCACCCGAATTTCGAAAGGAAGCGTGTAAACTTCCAGTTCGCTCTAAACGGTTAACGCCCGTCACCCGCAATTCAGCTAGTAAAGCAAGTATCGAGCAAGCTCAATTCTCTCGCCTCGTACATGATTGTTCACTGATTGTTCTCCAGGAGGTTCTTTCCTGTTGTCGTTTATAAGGATGCTTGCAGCCTGGACATCCCTCTCTGACTATTCGTGCAACAGTACTTTGTCCCATCATCGAATTATAAGTATTCTGATTGTTAATTGTACCTGTGCACGAGTTCTTTGTCAATATTAGGAGCCTAACAACAATTCTTGTTCAATATCTACTGTCGAAAGTTATACACTTGCTTTTTTTTCTGTTTTGGCATCCTGCTGCTCAGCCATTTTTGGATCAACAGTAGATGTATCATATTCCGAATCAATACCAATTACATCTTTATTTGCAACGAGTAAATCCATCACTATGGAAAAATACTTCGGTTTTTTTGTTTTAATTTGAAAATGAATATCCATCGTGGGCACTTGTTTGCCTTCCTCGTGCATACGACTATCCGATTTCATCGACATATTGCTAATTTGTACATCATAGCGAGCAAACAACGCTGTTACATTCGCTAAAGCACCTGGACGATCTATTAATTGCAACTTCAAATCACGTTTGCGCCAACCGCGCATCATCACACTTTCAACCTTATTGAGCACAAACAAAATAATAACAACAAGAACCGTTGCCAAGAAGGCTACGTACATAAAACCAGCGCCGATACAAAGACCAATTGCTGCGACTACCCATATAGATGCAGCTGTTGTCAGACCCGATATCATTGAGCCATTGCGCATAATGGCGCCTGCACCCAAGAAACCAATTCCCGTAATAACCTGTGCTGCCAAACGTGCTGGGTCAACCCTAACATTATATTCATTAACAAACTGCGAGAAGCCATATATGGACAATAGCATGATACAAGTAGAACCGATACAAACAAGAATATGGGTTCGGAATCCAGCCGCATGATTGCTAAGCTCGCGCTCCAATCCAATAAAACCGCCGCATAAGGCTGAGATTAAAACTCGTACCGTCAGTTCATACTCTGACAAATACCAAATACTCTCCATCATTTCACCCCCTCTTTCTTTCATCAAAAAAAAACCGTTCTCATATCCAACTTCCAGACATAGGAAGCCCCTCGGATATGGACAGGTTTTCTCCTTTATCTCTACCTTACCGTGAATAACAATCATTATACGATTCAAATTATTTTTGGTCAACTAGGGCGTATCTGATAACTCCGGTAGGAACAGAGGTTTCCGTATTTTGTTCCATACAAGGCGTGTTTGTGAATGCATACCAGGGGTGCGTTAAGAAAAATACAGCGCAACAGGGGCAAATAGCCGGTAATAGATGCCTTGGAGTGGGTTTTCAGACAACCCCTAGCGAAGTTTATTCATACAAAGAAAAAACCTGCGCAACGCGCAGGCCAAATTTCGTACTATATTATTAAAAGGGGGGTCTAAAAACAGTATAGACAACTGGTATTAAAACAGGATTAAAACAACATTACATATTTGTTACAAATTTCAATTACTCCGCTTTGCTTTCTAAGATCAAGGTAACAGGACCAGAATTAACAAGTAAAACATCCATCATTGCACCGAATCTACCCGTGGCTACTGTTAAGCCAAGCTCTCTTAGCTTGCCGTTGAAATAATCGTATATTCTTTCGGCTTGTTCTGGACGAGCCGCATTCATAAAATTCGGCCTGCGCCCTTTTCGACAATCGCCATACAATGTAAATTGCGAGATTGACAAAATCTGTCCGCCCAGATCCTGTACTGAAAAATTCATCTTCCCTTCTGCATCTTCAAAAATCCGCAGCCCAGCGATTTTTTCAGCCAGCCAATCAGCATCCTTCTCTGTATCATCATGTTGAACGCCCACTAGCAGCACAAGTCCCTGTTCAATTTGACCAATCACTTCACCATCAACAGTTACACTTGCCTGCTTGCTGCGCTGCACAACTACTTTCATCCCTATACTCCTCTATCAATTGCAGTATTAATCCTCACTTTTACTAAGCAATCACACTTTATTGCATAATCCGCTGTACCGAGTAAACATCCTGCACTCGCTTTATTTTCTCAACAACCGAGGATAAATGCTCCACATTACGAATCAAAACTGTCATATGAATGAGCGCCAGCTTATTCTTGACTGTTCTTCCAGTCACAGCCGAAATATTCGTCTTGCTTTCTGATACTGCTTGCAGCACCTCATTAAGCAGTCCTCTGCGATCATTCCCGGTAATTTCGATATCAACGCTATAATTCGCTTCAACGCTTTCTTCCCACTCAACTTCAATTACACGGGCTGCTTCTTCATCGTCACTGCCAAACGGAATGTTCAAGCAGTCCATACGGTGAACAGAAACACCTCTGCCTCGGGTAATATAACCGATAATGATATCGCCCGGAACAGGATTACAGCATCTGGCAAAGCGAACAAGCAAATTATCAACACCCTTGACAGTGACTCCATGTGTAGGGCGGTTTTTGCGACTGGATTCTGCTGACTTTACTTCCTTTGCCTCATGTGTCAATTCAATCTGATTCGCTTCTTCTTGTTCTTTGCGCAGCTTTTCTGTCAAACGTGTGCAAATTTGTGCTGCTGTTATACCACCGAAGCCAATTGCCGACATCATATCCTCAACATCATGGAAAGCAAACTTGGCAGCAGCCTCAAGCAGCTTGTCTTCCTGCAGCCATTCAGACGGCTCAAGACCTAACCGCTTCAACTCACGCTCAAGCGACTCCTTGCCCTTTGCCACATTTTCCTCACGCTTCTCTTTTTTGAACCATTGTCTGATTTTACTTCGTGCATGGGAGGATTGAGCAATTTTCACCCAATCCTGACTCGGTCCGTAAGAATGCTTCGATGTTAAAATTTCAACAATGTCTCCAGTCTTGAGCTTGTGATCAAGTGGAACAATTCGGCCATTCACCTTTGCACCAATCGTTCGATTGCCAACCTCCGTATGAATGCGATACGCAAAATCAAGCGGAACTGATCCGGCAGGCAATTCAATAACTTCTCCTGTTGGTGTAAACACAAAAACCAAATCAGAGAAAAAGTCCATCTTGAGCGATTCCATAAACTCAGAGGCATCACGCGCTTCATGCTGCAATTCAATAATCTCGCGGAACCAGGTCATCTTCTCTTCAAAGCTTCCGTTAGGCACAACCATGCCCTCTTTATATGCCCAATGAGCAGCAATCCCGTACTCGCTTGTGCGATGCATGTCCCAAGTACGTATTTGCACCTCTGTCGGCTCCCCAGAAGGGCCTATAACCGTCGTATGGAGCGACTGATACATATTTGCCTTTGGCATTGCAATATAGTCTTTAAATCTGCCAGGCATCGGCTTCCACAACGTATGAATAATACCTAACGTAGCATAACAGTCTTTAATATTATCGACGATAATGCGCACTGCTACCAGATCATAAATTTCATTAAATTGCTTGTTGCGCACAGTCATTTTTTTGTAGATGCTGTAGAGATGTTTCGGACGTCCTGAAATATCACTGTCGATTCCCATTTCATCGAGCTTTTCTTTAATTCTTGTAATAACATCATCAATATACTGCTCGCGATCTGCCCGCTTCTTCTTCATCAAATTGGCAATCCGGTAATATTGCTGCGGGTTCAAATACCTAAGCGCAATATCCTCCATCTCCCACTTGATCGCAGAAATACCCAGACGGTGAGCGATTGGACAAAAAATCTCCAGCGTTTCATGTGCAATTCGGCGCTGAGCTTCTTCAGACTGATATTTAAGCGTCCGCATATTATGCAGTCTGTCCGCCAGCTTAATTAAAATTACACGTATATCCTGCGCCATGGCAACGAACATTTTTCTGTAGTTCTCATTCTGCTGCTCTTCCTTTGACTGAAAACGAATTTTTTCAAGCTTCGTTACACCGTCAACAAGCATAGCGCAAGTATCACCAAATTTTGAACGAACCATTTGCAAATCAATTTTCGTATCTTCCACTACATCATGAAGAAGCGCAGCGATAATAGTTACAACATCCATTCCCATATTTACTAGGATATCAGCTACTGTAACAGGGTGTACGATATACGGCTCACCTGATTTGCGAATTTGGCCATGATGAGCGCTCTCGGCAAAATCATATGCTTCCTTGATACGCTCCAAATCCTGCTCTTTCATATAAGCAGAAGCTTTCTCCAACAATTGCTCTATGCCCATGAAATTTCCCTTTCCAAATAAATCTATGCTAATGGAACCAATGTCCGTGCATTTTCCGAGTTTTATAATATTATGCCTGTAATCACCTTGAATCGTCAACTTTCTTTGCATAAAAAGAAAAAAAACCGCGCATATACGCACGGTTTTTTGAAATTTCGCTCCGTTTTCTAATACTGAACCAGCGAATGAATATCAATTCCCTCAAGCTTTTCACGACCGTTTAAGTAGGACAATTCAATTAAAAAGGATGCCCCGATAACCTCGCCGCCCAATTGACGGATCAAATTGATAGAGGCAGCAATCGTTCCTCCAGTAGCCAGCAAATCATCAGCAATCAATACACGCTGACCCGGTTGAATTGCATCCTTGTGCATCGCCAGCATATCATTGCCGTACTCCAAATTATATCCGGCTGTTACCGTTTCGCCCGGTAGCTTGCCGCTTTTGCGAATCGGAGCAAAACCAACCCCAAGCGCCAGCGCCAATGGCGCACCAATCACGAAACCCCTTGCTTCAGGTCCAGCAATAATATCAATCTTCAAATGCTCGGCAGCAGCTTTCATATCTTCAATCACACTGCGATAAACTTGTCCGTCTTTCAGTAAAGTCGTAATATCTTTAAACCGTATACCCGGCTGAGGAAAGTCATGGATCACTCGAATATAAGATTTGTAATCAATTGATGTTTGCGACACTGTAGGTCAATCCCTTCTCTGCTTGCTGATAAATGGTTGAGGCGGAAAGATCACGCTTTTGGGGTGTTTGTGAAGCAACGATTCTGCTCCCCGACAGTTCCATAAATTCAAGCTCAATAAACACTTCCAATATAAACTTTATACTGGAGGGCTGCAAGCCGTATTTTTGCCCCAAAAGAGAATAAGCACTTGGCACCTCAATCTGCCCAATTTTTTTAATATGTTGATAAATTTGAATAAATTGCCCGCGGTCCGGCAACTGCATAATTCGTCTGCCGCTTTGCATGTCGCATAATTGCAATTGAGCTGTTCTTCTACCGTTCCATTCGTTAATAGACAGCTCTCCAACTACGTCATAGAGTTGACCTGACCGAAGCTTGCTAGCATAGTGACCAAAGCTGAACCCAATGCCGTCCAGCAATGGACCGCTTTTCACAAACTGCAGTTTCAGATGTTTGGATTCCTTGCCAATTGCTCGGCTATCTTGCAAAATTGCTCCCGCAATAAGTAATCTCGGTGAGGGATTGCCCGCTCCGAACGGCTCCAACAGAGCTAACTGTTCAATAGTTTGAATGGTTGCTTCTTCTGTTGTACAAGAAAGATCAACAGTTGTTTTGGGAATCCATTCTTCTGTTTTAACAGACTGAATTGCCAAGCTTGACATCTCTTGCTCAAATGCATCTATCCGGGCACGCTCTATCGTCATACCTGCTGCAGCCTGATGGCCGCCGTAATGCAGCAGCAAATGACTGCAACTTGTTAATGCTTCATACAAATCAAATCCCTCAATCGAACGGGCTGATCCTTTGCATAACCCAGTAGACTCATCTATGCTAAAAATAACAACAGGTTTATAATAACGCTCCAACAGCTTTGACGCAACAATTCCGATCACACCCGCATTCCAGCCAGCGCCTGCCAAAACAATAACATGCTTGCCAGTATTGGATTTTTGCCGCCACATTTCATCAGCCTGTTCCACAATTTCATCTACGATGGCTTGTCGTTCCTTGTTGAGCTTGTCCAAATTTTCCGAAATACGTATAGCTGTTTGTTCATCTTGAGCACCAAACAGCTCAACAGCCGCCCCCGCATGCGCCAAGCGCCCGGCAGCATTAATACGCGGAGCTAAGCCAAAGCCGATATGAGTGGATGTAAGTCTTTCAATGTCCAGTCCGCTGACTTTAGCCAGCATCCGAATCCCAACAACTGGTGCAGTTTTAATTTGTTGAATACCTAGTTGTACAAGCAGCCTGTTCTCGTCCTGCAGAGGCATCAAATCTGCGACCGTACCAATACTTACTAAATCTGTCCACTGCAATGGAGCTCCGCCGAGCATCGCAGATGCAAGTTTAAAAGCAACACCGGCACCGGCAAGCCCTTTAAATGGATAGGAGCAATCCGATCGCTTTGGATTAACAATCGCAGCTGCTTGCGGCAAAATATGCGGCGGCTCATGATGATCAGTAATAACAATATCTATACCATGCGCTTGCGCAAATGCAGTCTCTTCTACAGCACTAATACCTGTATCTACTGTAATAATTAGCTCCACTCCATCAGCAGCCGCTAGCTCAATAGCTGTACTATTCAGGCCATAGCCTTCCTTCTCACGGTGAGGAATATAATAATCAAAGTCCGCTCCCAGCTTTTCAAGCATGCGAACCATAATTGCTGTACTCGTTACGCCATCTGCGTCATAATCGCCATAAATACGTATTTTTTGCCGCTTCGACAGCGCCTCCGTAATTCGGGCAACTGCCTTATCCATATCTATAAGCAAAAATGGATCATGAAGCCGTGATTCATCTGCCTTTAAAAATTGAGTTGCCTGTTCAATTTGCACTATTCCCCGTTTGACCAATAATCTTGCAACAAGCATGGACAGCTGCAAATCACTGCTAAGCAGCATCGCCTTCTGCTCTAATTCATCATTCCATTGCGGAAGCTGCCATCTTGTTCTTTGCTCAATCATTAAGCCGCCTCCCCCCGCTTTATATTATTGCAGCAGTGACGAAGAACGCTCATCACTTTGCTCTATATTCATATTGTAGGGAAATCCTCCATCGTACGGTTCTACACGTACATTGACATCTGACAAATGATGGAAACGATGCATCAGCAACAGCTTTACCCTTCGACCGATTTCTTGACCCTGAAGCACTGTAATTTTAGGATTAACAAATATAATGACATCTGCAACAACATAATGTCCGTGTTCCCTTGCTTTGAGAGAATCTACAGAAATCACTCCTGGAACACGCTGTACAAATTGCATAAGCTCAGCAGACTCTGCATCAATATGCTCCATTGTGCCTCGTCTTTCCTTGGCGCCTGGCGTAAAACTGCGCAGCAACCTCTTCCATAAATTCATTCTGCTTACACCTCCTGACTGCCGATCAACATGCAAACATACAGCCCGGCCTGTAATAAGAAAGCCGAGCTGTGTGTTGGACCAGTTTTCCGACATTGAAACATGCTCTAAACATCACAAAGAAGCGGACGGCAAGGCCGCCCCTTCTTTAATAGAGTTATGAAGCTGCCTGTGTTTTCGCAGGCTTCTTTGTTTTTTGATTTTTCTTAAATACGTACCAAAGCGGGCTTGCCAAGCAAATCGAGGAATAAGCACCACTTAAAAGACCGATCAAGATGGCAAGTGAGAATAGTTTAATCGACTCACTTCCAAACAAAAAGATAGCGAGAGCAACAATAAACACTGTTAAGACCGTATAAATATTTCTTGCCATCGTTTGCCAAATACTTTGGTTAACGACAAGCGCAAGCTGCTCCTTCCGCTTCGCATTTGTAAAACTCATATTTTCACGAACACGGTCAAAGATAACAATCTTATCATTAATCGAATAACCAATAGTGGTCAAAACAGCTGCGATTAGCGGCAAATCGACCTCCAGCCTGAACAAAGAGAACAAGGCAATAACAACAAACCCGTCATACAAAATGGTCAGATTAGCAGCAAGCGCAATTCTCCATTCAAAGCGGATCATTACATAGAGCATAATACCAAGACTCGCGATCAATATCGCCCAAATCGTTTTGATACCAAGCTCCCTTGCCATATCTGGCGAGACAACGTTGACCTCCGCTGACGCATCAGATCCAAACTTTTCAGAGAATGCCGTTATAATCGCATTGGTATCTGTCTGGGAGAGCACTTCTTTGAATCGAACAGAAATTCGATCATTGTTACTGCCTCCAACAGAGGATACATGGTCATAGCCGAATTTCTCCAGCACTTCGTCAGCTACTTGCTTTGTCGTTGACTGGCTTACAGCGATATCCATATTCGTACCGGCACTGAAATCAACACCGTAATTTAATTTAAAAATAAACAGCGATGCAATCCCTATTAAAACAAGTAAAGCAGAAGCTATAAAGAACTTGTTGCGATTTTTTATAAAATCAAAATGCACCTTTGTACTAAAGTTCACGGATTTCCGACTCCTTTACTCCAAAGTAGGTCGGCTTCTTAAACACATTGCTTTTAATAATTAGTGTAATTAAGAAACGCGAGAAGAAGATATTCGTTAGAATACTTACCAGAATACTAAAAATCATTGTAAGCGCGAAGCCTCGAATAGCTCCATTACCAATATAATAAAGCACAATATTGGCGATAATTCCTGTCAAGTTCGCATCCATAATAGTACGCATGGAGTTTTTTGAACCGGCTTTCAAAGAAGAAAGCAAGCTCTTGCCGCTGCGAATCTCCTCTTTTATACGCTCATACATAATAATATTCGCATCTACTGCCATCCCGATACCAAGTACAAATGCTGCTATACCCGGCAGGGTGAGGGTGGCATTCATTAAATTCAGGACTAGTATCAATAGCCAGGTATAAGTAATAACCGAGATAGAAGCAACGACCCCTGGAACACGGAACAAAATAATTAGCAATATCAATACAATAACCGAGCCGATAATGCCCGCTTTTACTGTATCATTCAATGAAGCTTGTCCTAATGTCGCTCCTACGCTTTGCGTATACTTCTCGTTCAATTTAAGCGGCAATGCTCCAAGATTGATTAGATCAGCCAAATCTTTGGCAGATTGCATCGTATAGTTTCCAGAAATCTGGGCCGTTCCACCAGGTATAGCAGATTTCACAGAAGGTCTGGACAATTCTTGCTCATCCAAATAAATAGCTAGATAGCGATCGTCTAGATTAGGAAGCCGCGACAAACGACCGGTAATTTCCTCAAATTTGGCTCCGTCTACTAATTCAATCGATACAGCAGGCTGGTTGAAGGTATCTCGCGTGACCTCTGCGCCGCCCTGCTTGAAATCAGTACCTTCCAGTTCAATCTTGCCATCCGGTCCGCGGAATGTCAGACGAATCGGCTTTGCCAACAGCTCACGTACAGACTCCTCATCTTCAACACCTGCCAATTTGACACGGATGCGGTTTGTTCCTTCTGTTGTAATATCAGGCTCTTTGATACCGCTGCTGTCAATCCGTTTTTTCAGATTTTTAGCCGTTTCCTTCAAAAGCTGAGGGGTTACCGTACCGCCTTCCTGATAGGTTTCCGCTTCATAGAGCACTTCAAATCCGCCCTTCAAATCAAGGCCCAGCCTTACATTCTTCAGCATTGCAGGGCTTGTCCAGGCGATAACGCCGAACAAAATAACTACAATACCGATAAAGGCTATAAATCTCTTCCCGAACATAGAGTTAAATCCCCCTTATCATCTCAATAGTCCTATTATACAGATGTCGGAAAAATGAGTCAAAGATAAACTTCCCGTCGAATGATTAGATGTAAATTTATAAAAAATATTTATCACCTATACAAATTCAATAAAAATAACGCGGATTCCCGCGTTAGCATGATCTTATTTGAACATAGTGCCCTTCATAGCACCCAGTAATAAAAAATTCATAAATCGATCCGCCTTCAAGGATAGTATATCATTTACAATTTGATGCAGTGCCGGCTGCCCTTTTTTGGCGTAGGAGGCACTGACGCATTCCCAAATCTCCTCTGCTGTTACATGCTCATAGCCGATAAGCCGGAACTCTTCAGCCTTGCTGCTGCACACCATCGCGATCATCTCATCCAGCTCAGTATCCGTCATACCGCACCCCCATCATATAAGCTCCATGCCGCTGCACAAATACATGAAAACTCTGCAATCTATATTATCTTCGATATGAACACAGTAAATTCCTGCATAAATGAAAAATAAGCCACAAATTGAATGACATGGAAAGGTACATGCCCTGCATAACATAATGGTACAGGCATTGATAAGCCATTGTGCGGCTGCCGTAAAAATATGTTTGTGAAAAGAGGGCGCAAATATGACGAAGCAATCCTTTATAAAGGGTGCTATGATTTTGCTGGCTGCTGGCATCCTGAACCGGCTGCTCGCTTTCGTACCAAGAATTACATTGCCGCGTGTAATGGGAGCTGAAGGAGTTGGTTTGTATCAGTTAAGCTATCCGTTTCTCATCGTGATGCTCACTTTTATTACAGGCGGTATTCCGCTTGCCATTGCCAAATGGATTGCCGAAGCCGAATCATCTGGCGATCATGCGCGCGTAAAACAAATTTTTCGCACAGCTATGCTGCTTAGTATTTCAATAGCGGCAGTTTTGACAGCTGCCATGCTGCTTTTTGCACCAATTATTACTAAATATGTACTGCCTGATGCCCGTGTTTATCGCACCTTCTACATGATGTCGCCAATGTTGCTGATCGTTGGTGTCTCCTCTGTCTACAGAGGCTATTTTCAAGGTAAACAAAATATGATCCCAAGTGCTGTCTCACAAACGGTAGAAACGATTATTCGAATTATTTTTTCCCTTCTGCTTGCTTATTTGCTGCTGCCGCTAGGATTGGAATGGGCTGCTGCAGGCGCCATGCTTGGTGTAACGATTGGTGAAACCGGCGGCATGCTGGTCTATTTTCTCAAATATTTAAAAGAGAAAAAAATGGAAAGATCACGTATTGCACAAGCGATCGCTACTAACGAATCAGACAGCATTGCAAACACTGATCAAAAGCCGAAAGTTCTAAAAAAGCTGTTGAGTCTTTCTATCCCTGTTACTGGAAGCAGACTTGTAGGCTCTTTGTCTTATCTGTTCGAATCTATTTTTATCGCCCGTTCTCTAGCTGCCGCAGGTATCGCTACGGGTATAGCAACAGCACAATACGGTGCTTTGCAGGGTATGATTATCCCGCTTTTACTATTGCCAACCGCTCTAACACAATCTCTTGCCGTTTCCTTAGTTCCTTCCTTGGCAGAGGCAGCTGCACGCGGCGACCAGAAAACAATATTAAAAAGGCTGCATCAATCGATGCGACTCGCCCTTGTTTCCGGTGCTCCATTTGTTGTAGTAATGGCTTTATTTGCTGAGCCGCTTTGTCGAATTTTGTATGCACACGGTGAATATGCACCTATGCTGCAACTAATGACGCCTATTGCTATATTTATTTATTTGCAAGCCCCCCTGCAAGCTGCTTTGCAAGCTTTGAACCGCCCAGGAACAGCACTCACAAACACACTGATTGGCGCAACAGTAAAGCTGGTACTTATTGTTCAACTTGCCTCTTCCCCTACACTAGGCATATACGGAGCATTAATTGCCATTAATGTTAATGCTGTGCTCGTCACCTTGCTGCATGGGATTAGCGTTCTTCGTTTTATTGGTTTTCGCATGAATATTTTTGATTTCATCAAAATAGGAGCGGCAATGGTGATTATGGGAGCTGCCGCCCAATTTGCTGTTAACAAAATATCAATTCAATACGAATGGCTGGAGTTGCTGCTAGCCTCTGCTACTGGTATTATCATCTATTTGATTTTGATGGTTTTAATGAAGTTTATTGATCGTTATGATCTAGTTCGTATTCCTTTAATCGGAAACTGGTTTCGTTAATCGAGTAGTATTCTTATTCACATAAATTTGCCCGCGATGATCAATTGAACAAAAAAAGACTTCCTTGAAATCATATATTTGATATTCCTGCAGCTGATTTTTAAGCCAGAAACGATTTTTCTCTAATTTATCCAAATTTTCATCTTGGACTCTGCCATCCATAATTAATGGAATGGGCAATATTTCAAAACGGAACCCTGAAGGCAGTAATTGATTCAGCTGCTCCTCTTCTTGTTCTGAAGCATTGCTTTGCATATTGCAAGAGCCTTGCTTGCTTTTATCAGAAGTTTGTTTTTTTCCTTTGAATAAATTCATTTGTTCTGCAATATTCATAATCGTTTGTTCCACTTCGGCGCTGCTGTCTTTTGGAATAACTGATAATTTGCCGCTTGTCTCCAAAATAGCAAATGCTACATCATCTATTGAAGTGATTTGATTTTCTCTTAATTGCATCATCAAGTCATCCAGATTGTAGCGCTGTTTTCTCATAATATCGTGGTACACTTCACCATTAGCTATTATAACACTTGGCTTGCCATCCAGCAGCAATCGAACCTTCCTGCTTCTAAGAGACATTATGGCTGTTGTAATTTGAATTAAAACAAGCACTACCATTGGAATTATTCCTTCCCACATGGATCGATCCAAATCTTCAATAACAATGACGCCAATTTCAGCGACCATAAAAGAAATGACCAGGTCAAGCAGACTAAGTTTGCCAACTTCGCGTTTCCCCATTATTCTCATTAACAAAAAGAGAATGATGTACGTAATAATTGTTCTAACAAACAAAAGCCACATGTCCATTAATTGCAATTTTGTCACCTCATACGCATTCAGTAGTATCGGTATTCTCACCTGAATACAGCAGGAACATACTTCTTATTGCTTTCATAAATATGGAAGAGGCTAATAATTAACAACCTGCCTTTTTTTGTACTAAAAAGATAAGCTTGACCATATGGTGTATTAATAAGATTGGGAACAGGAGGATGGATGTATGTTAAAAGGAACTGTCAAAGCCCCGCAACTTACCTCGCCGCTTCTTGCAGGGATTGTTTTTTCCGTTATATGGCTTGCAGCTGGAGCGTTAATTTTATCGCTGTTGTTGCATCTTACTAGTTTGAAGGAAGGCAATCTTGATACATATACGTTATTGGTTCATGGTATATCTGCCCTGTTTGGCGGACTTACAGCCGGCAAAAGATCTGCCAAACGCGGCTGGTACAGTGGAGCATTAGTTGGAGCCCTCTATTTTATTATTATCATTATTATAAGTTTTCTGGCAGCCAATACCTCAATTACGCTGCATAGTCTTGTTATGCTGGCAGTAGTGCTTTTAGCCGCAGCTTTCGGAGGCATGGTTGGAGTGAACTTGAAAAAGGGCTAACTTAAAAATGATTAAAAATGATCTATTTAAATTATAATGAGAGCAAACAAAAAAACCTCAACCCATCACTGCTGTGATAGATCGAGGTTTTTTATATTATTCAGCTGAACCAGGTGCGCTGCTTTGAATCACGTTAATCGCACTGCGTTCAAAAGTCATTTTTGTTGTGTCATTGACACGAATTACAACAGTGTCGTCTGTAAGTTCAACAATCGTACCATGCAAACCACCAATTGTCGTAATTTTATCACCCTTCTTGATCTGGTTAAGCATTGATACACGTTGCTTCTGCTTTTTCTGTTGAGGACGAATCAAGAAAAAGTAGAATACGGCAAACATAAGAACGAACGGTAGAACGATTCCCCAGATCCCCGCTCCTTCTGGTGCTGTTTCAGCAAGCAAAATATCCATCTTCTAGCTCTCCTTTCTTAAAAACCTTTTTCATTATCATTAAGTCCGTAAGCCGCAAAAAATTGATCACGGAAATCAAGCAATCGATCATCCATAATCGCTTGGCGAACGTTCCGCATGAGCTCAAGCAAGAAATGCAAATTGTGATAGGTTGTCAATCTGATTCCGAAAGTTTCATCCGCTTTCAATAAATGCCTTATGTAAGCCCTTGAATAATTACGGCAAGTGTAGCAGTTGCAGTTCGGATCAAGCGGTCCGAAATCTTCGGCAAACTTCGCATTGCGAATAACCAGTCTTCCTGTGCTCGTCATCGTTGTCCCATTGCGGGCAATACGAGTAGGCAAAACACAGTCGAACATATCCACTCCGCGGATTGCTCCCTCAACAAGTGCATCCGGTGAACCAACCCCCATCAAATAGCGAGGTTTATGGGCTGGCAAATGTGGAACCGTGTAGTCCAATACCTCATACATCAAATGTTTTGGCTCGCCTACACTAAGCCCTCCAATAGCATACCCCGGGAAATCCATAGAAGTCAAATCCTTTGCACTTTGAATACGCAAATCTTCAAACATGCCGCCCTGAACAATACCAAAAAGAGCTTGATCATGCTTTCGCGCATGGGCTGCCAGACAACGTTCTGCCCAGCGGCTGGTACGTTCTGTCGATTTCTTCACATATTCATATTCCGCAGGATAGGGTGGACATTCATCAAATGCCATCATAATATCTGAGCCAAGCGCGTTTTGTATTTCCATTGCGACTTCAGGAGAGATAAACAACTTATCGCCATTAAGATGCGATTTGAAATGCACACCCTCTTCAGTAATCTTGCGCATTTCACTTAAGCTGAATACTTGAAAACCGCCGCTATCCGTTAGAATAGGACGATCCCAGTTCATAAACTTATGAAGACCTCCTGCTTTTTTAACAATTTCATGTCCTGGACGTAAAAACAAATGATATGTGTTGCTTAATATTATGTGAGCATCCATATCCTTCAATTCTTCTGGACTCATTGTTTTCACAGTTGCCTGAGTTCCTACCGGCATAAAGGTCGGTGTTTCAATAATACCATGCGGTGTATGAACGCGACCAAGGCGCGCTCCGCTTTGTTTGCATTCTTTTATAAATTCATATTTAACAGCCACGATTCACGCTTCCTATTCTATTAGTAAATAAACATCGCATCTCCAAAGCTGAAAAAACGATATTCCTCTGCAATCGCCTCAGCGTAAGCTTTCATAATCCGATCGCGCCCCGCCAAAGCACTGATAAGCATGACCAGAGTCGATTTAGGGAGATGGAAATTTGTTAGCATCGCATCCACCAGTTTGAAAGTGTAGCCAGGATATATAAATATCGATGTCCAGCCGCTGCAAGCTGTTATATGCTCACCTGTAAAGCGCCCAGCAATTGTTTCCAATGTACGGCAAGAAGTAGTGCCTACTGCCACAATTCTGCGTCCCTCTTGCTTTGCCGCTGCAATTATTTCTGCATTTTGACTGTCAAGCTCATAGTACTCTGCATGCATCTCATGCTCTTCTACCGTCTCCGTGCTCATCGGACGAAATGTGCCTAAGCCAACATGCAAAGTGATATAGGCAAGCTGAACTCCTTTTTGCTCCAGTCGTTGTAAAAACTCCGAAGTAAAATGCAGCCCAGCTGTAGGGGCAGCAGCTGACCCGTTATGCTTGGAATAAACTGTTTGATATCTTTCACGCTCATCAAGTCTCTCTTTGATATAAGGAGGAAGCGGCATTTCTCCCAGGCGATCCAGCAATTCCTGGAATATTCCCGTGTACTGAAAGCGGATCACTCTTGCACCCATCTCGCCTTCTTCCTCTGCTACTGCTGTCAAAAGAGGCTCTCCAAGTTCATCTTCACCAAACAAGAGCTTCGAGCCAGGCTTAAACTTCTTGGCAGGCTTAGCCAATGCCTCCCAACGGTTCTCCTCCAACTGCTTAAGCAGCAAAAGCTCAATCCGCGCCCCCGTATCTTCCTTCACACCCGTCAATCTGGCTGGAATAACTCTTGAATCATTCATAACGAGCACATCGCCTGAATGCAAATGCTTTTCCAGATCTGTAAATACACCATGCTCGATTTGACCCGAATTTTTGCTTAGTGCGAGCATTCTTGACGCTGTTCTATCCACCAGCGGTGTCTGGGCAATTAATTGCTCCGGCAAATTAAAATCAAACCAATCTACGTTCATAGTATAGTTCTCAATCCTTCTCGATAGTTACATCCTTATAATAGTATTTCAATATTGAAATGTGATCATACCCCTGCTCAGCAAGTGCATAAGCTCCATACTGCGACATACCTACGCCATGTCCATAGCCGGTTCCTGTAAATCTGTAAGATGCCTCCTTGCTTGCTGCTCTTACTTGACCGCTGCTATCCATAATATAAAGAGAAGGAAACTCTGCTTTAACTGTTGTTCCATTTGCACTAATGGCGTGGATCGCTTGACTGCTATTTGTTTTCGTACGCCTTGCATCCTTGGCTCCAGCCATAACAACCTTTCCTTCTTCTTCAATATCAAACAATGTGCTAGGCAATGAACCTTGCATATTAAACATAGAACGGAAATTATCAGGTGAAGCGACGGTTATCTTTTGCCCATTTGCTGTTATTTCCAGCACTCTTCCCGAAGGCCCTCTCTTGCTGACTTCAATAGATTGCAGGGCAGAAGTAATTTTTGTATTCACTTTTGCATTAATTGCGGATATGATCTCAGCTGCTGAGAATGAACCGCGTGTCCAATGCATAGCGTTGGATTGTATAGTCTTTTCAATGCCAATAACCTGAACGCCTTTATTAAGTTGAGCGACCGCTGGAATATTATCCTGGATAAGCGGATTTTTCCTTACGTTTGTATTATCTGTCGTCAGCTCCAGTATACTTCCGCCCGCTGATGTCTTTTTGCCTGTATCTTTCAATAAATCTTCTCGAATATAACCTGTCTTTCCATTGATTAGTGCCACTTTATACCAGCTGTACAAACCTGCCTCAGAAATCTCATCGGGGCTCTTGATTGGCTTCAAATAGGCAATTTCACTGTTCCAGGCTTCTGTTGCATCTGCTGTCATGCCTCCAGCGCTGGCAGAATACAAGGCTTCAATCAGCTTGCCTTTATGAAGAATAACTTCTCCTGCTGTCGCTTTTACTGCTGCTGTCGATCTTTCAGCTTCAGCACCTACACCATTATAAACTTGACTTAATGTAGTATCAACAACATGGGCAACTTGAAACTGATAGCCAAGTCCTTTTTGCAAAGCGAATGTCCTTGCTGCAACAGCCTGAGCCTTCAACGCTTCCTCAGGCCAGCCGCTGTACATCTCAACAGCTACTACTGAATACAAATATTGTTCAAGCGGCACTTCATTTACAACAGCAAGTTTGCCATTAAAGCTGCTTAGCTCAAATGCTCCACGATAAATCCGATTGCTCCGTTCATTTAACTTAATATATTTATCGGATTTGGCAGGAGATACCCAGGCTGCCATATTGCTGACAGCAAGCGTCAAATGTATTTTTTCACTTTTTCCAGTGCTGCCATATTCGGCTAGTTTCAAATAATAGGAACCTTTTGCCATCGGCTTCAAATCGGATCCTCCAGGCAATTTTTGCACTGTACTCTGCACGGCCTTCAAATCTGCCTCCGATGTTGCAGCACCTGCCACTACACTATATTGCGCGCCGCCTTTTCCATTGCTGCGCAGTGCAATAAATGTATCCACGCCCGCATCGCCGTATGCTTGAGCCGCTTTATAAGCTACTGCTTCATTCCCGTATGCTGCCGACTCCAGATGGTAAGGTCCTGCCGCCACCGGCTTGAACTTTTTGGTCAGACTTTGCAATTGAGCATCTGCTGACCAGCGAGCAACTGCCGTTGTTGCTTCGGCTGCGCTGGCATAACTTCCTTCCCGGATCTGATATGTAGGCTTGCTTGATGGCTTTGCCAGCAAAACAGGGCTGCCCTTCGATGACAAGTATTGATATGCCGATTGCGCTGCATTCAAATCTGTTGTTTCAAAAACCTTTACTTTGAAATCATCCAGACCAAAACGTACCTCTTCATTTGCTGGGACCGACAGCCAATTAGCAGTTCCAGATGGCGTTCTCTCCCCAATTTGCAAGCCGCCTTCTGAAGATAACGTAGCAAACGAGGTAATATGCTCATATTTCCCCGGCAGTTTCAAAAATAATGCTGCTCTGATTGTATCCAGTCGCGGAACCGCCGCTTCGACAGGCAATGTCTGCATATTTACTACTAGTAGAGAAACAAGCAGCAAACCAATACCCAGACGCTTTACCTTGTTAGTTTTTTTACTTTGCTTCATTTGATATTCCTCTCCTCTCTTCCCCACACTGCAGACCTATTATTCCTGAAGATGCTTGGGCAGAGGCAAGCCCAAATGGTTATAAGCATAAGCTGTAGCCATTCGCCCTCTTGGCGTCCGTTGCAAAAAACCGATTTGCATCAAATATGGTTCATAAACATCTTCAATCGTTTGGCTCTCTTCCCCGATCGAGGCCGCTATCGTATCCAGCCCAACAGGTCTTCCAGCAAAAACAGTCATCATGGCATGCAGCATTTTGTGATCGATATGGTCAAGCCCCTTTGGATCAACCTGCAACAGCTCCAGCGCTGACTTTGCAATATTTTCTGTAATAATTCCATCTCCTCTAACCTGTGCAAAATCCCGCACACGTTTCAAAAGCCTGTTAGCTATCCGCGGGGTGCCGCGCGAGCGCATCGCAATCTCAAGCGGAGCATCGCCCAATATTTTAACCTCGAGAATCTCCGCCGCCCGGGAAACGATAAATGCCAGCTCCTCCACCGTATAAAATTCCAATCTACTGACAACGCCGAAACGATCCCGCAATGGAGCCGATAGCAGTCCAGCCCGGGTTGTTGCCCCGATTAATGTGAACGGCGGCAAATCAAGCCGCACGGATCGGGCACTTGGTCCCTTGCCTATCATAATATCGAGCGCAAAATCCTCCATAGCTGGATACAATACTTCCTCAACTGTCCGATGCAGCCTATGTATTTCGTCTATAAACAATACGTCCCCCTCTTGCAGATTGGTAAGCAGCGCTGCCAAATCTCCCGGACGCTCAATTGCAGGTCCAGAAGTAGTTCGTAAACTTACGCCAAGCTCATTGGCAATAATATTCGATAGCGTTGTCTTCCCCAGTCCCGGCGGACCGTATAGAAGCACATGATCCAAAGCTTCCTTGCGCATCTTGGCAGCTTCTATATAAATTTTCAAATTCTCCTTCGCCTTCGTTTGTCCGATATATTCAGCCAAATAACGCGGTCGCAAGCTTAACTCTACCGCCTGCTCCTCCATCATAAGGTTCGCGGAAATGATCCGGTCATCCACTTTGCCTGCACCTCCCCGTTACCTTTGCAGTTTTCATTATACAATATAGTTCGTCTATAATTCTATTCTCGCTTATATTAGTATTGTCTTATAGATGTGAAACGAGCAGATTCAAGCGGAGAGCATCCTCTTTAATCAGCCTTTGAACAGATGCTGCAAAGCTTTTTTCATCAATATATCCGCGGATTCTTTCCCGTTTAATGTTTCTTTTAACACATGCCAAGTCTGATCAAGTTCAACAGCTTTGTAGCCGAGCGCCGCAAGACCTTCTCTTGCTGCAGCCCACTCTTCGTTTTCTTCTGCAGCTTGTTCTGCTCCACCTTCCATAACAAGATTGCCCGATTCTGTGAATAAATCTATTCCTCCGCCTAAATCCAACAGCTTGTCTTTTAAATCAAGAATCATGCGCTGTGCTGTTTTTTTCCCGATGCCAGGAAGCTTGGTCAAAAATGTAATATTCTCCTGTTGAACAGCGGCAATCAGCTGATCTGGCTGTCCCCCGGATAAAATGCCAAGCGCAACACGAGGCCCAATTCCGCTTACATCGATAAGTCTGCGAAATAACGTCTGCTCTTTACGACTTTTGAAGCCATATAATAAGATTGCATCTTCCCGTACATGATAATGCGTAAATACAGTTACCTCATCCTCGCTGCCAGCAAAGGCAAATGGATTGGGCGTAAATACACGATATCCGATATCTCTAACATCAAGCACAATAAAATCCCCATCTAAATGCACAACTTTGCCACGCAAAAAATCAATCATCGTCTAGACGCTCCATTTAGTTTATTTGTAACCCCTGCTGAATGAGCATGACAAATTGCTGCTGCCAGAGCATCAGCTACATCATCCGGCTTCGGTATGGTTTGCAAATTTAAAAACATTTTGACCATTTCTTGCACTTGTCGCTTTTCTGCTTTTCCATATCCGACAACGGCTTGTTTTATTTGCAACGGTGTATATTCAGATACAGGTAAGCCTCTTTGGGCAGCTGCCAAAATAATAACTCCGCGTGCTTGTCCAACCGCGAATGCAGTTGTCACATTGCGGTTGAAAAAAAGCTTTTCCACAGCTACAGCATCTGGCTTGTATTTATCCATTAACGCACCTGCTGATTCATATACTTGCAACAATCTCTCTTGTGCCGGCGTACTCGCCTCTGTCTGAATGGCACCATACTGAACCGGCTTCAGCTTGTGACCAATATAATCAACAAAACCGAATCCGGCTATTGCTATACCAGGGTCTATTCCAAGAACACGCAAGCTGCCAGCTCCTTTATACTTTTGTTATCGACTCACTTACTGCCCTGCATGTGAGCATACCTTTCTATTATAGCAAACATGTTCAGAAATGAGAACGGATGTTTGATTCCATGTTTTATTAGTAGGAGCAGTATCGTTTTGCGTACAAAAAAAGATGCATCTGCCGAAATGGCAAACACATCTTTTAATTGCAACTGTAAAGCTAAACAAATTTCATTTGATCTTTTTAATACTTTTCCTGCTGCTGTACATCCATTCGTTTTATCGCATAGTCGCTAAAGGTGGACAGAACGCTATTGTACTCATCAATATCGCTAACTCGTATCCCTTTTGCCAGCTGATCTACACGGTCCTGAGACAAGCTGCTTTCCATATACTCAACATCAATTTGAAAAAAAGTACGAATAATTTTCTCATTTGATGGCAATCCATCAAACAATGTAAAATTTCCAACTCGATCTACGCCAAAATAAGCATTCGATTTGCAATAATCAGACAAATCATCGATTTCTTGTTCCAGCAATACTAATTTATCATCCAATCGAACCTCTGCTGACCATTCTGGATGCTGTTCAATTAAAGAAATCAGCTGCTTCGGCTCTAACAAACCAAGCTCTTGCTTTTCTTCACCGCACACATATTTTCTTTGCAGATGCACCATTACAGGTTGATCGACATGTTTCAATTCTAATATCGCCTTATTTTTCTGCTGATCGTTACTTTCAGCGAAAATAGACTCCGCCCCTGTAATACTGGCTGCAATAACAGAAAATGCCAAACCTAAAATAATACTCATTGACCAAAGCGGACCTCGTCTGCGCTTTAATTTTTTTTTCAATTGCTTCCACAAGCTGAACATCATCATATGGAAGCCTCCCTTACTCGTTTTGCCTAGTTTGCTTCCATTATTACATATTTATTCATAAGCAAAATTTATTCTTCCTTATTTGAATACTTTTTGTATTAGTTTGATCTTTTGCTTATAAAAAAGATGCCCTAATCCTTATTTAAAGGACGGGCACCCTGTTCTTTATTTTTTTATCCACGGACGGCTATTTTTTTTTCGAGACGAAGTAGTGTTTCTTTTCGTTTGAGCTGATGATTTATTTTTCAAATTATTATTATCAACTGTTTTTATAGAAACCTTTTTTTTCCCCTTTTTTCCGTAGTTTTTTTTCACAATATTCCCCAAACTTATTTCTTCATTGGAAAAGTTTTGGCTTTCCAGATGCTCCTCGCGCTTTTTTCCACAACCGCAATCCGCTTCTCCGGGAAACCCGCCACTGGCAGTAGGCATCCATCCATAGTCTGTGTTTCCTGGAAATGCAGATGTGGAATACGATGGATAATAAGCGGTAGGCGCAGGTTCGCCATAATAGCTATAACCATAGTTTGGTGGAGGATACATGGCAGAGAGCGCATTAAAATACTCTGGACCCGGCATATTCATGTTGGCAGATGTAAGACTGGCATTAGAAGCAGCTTGCTGGGTTGCAGCAGGATTCGCACTCATGTTTGATACATTTGACATGTTAGACATGTTAGACATATTTGACATGTTAGACATGTTCGGCATATTTGACATGTTAGCCATGTTTGACATGTTAGCCATGTTCGGCATGTTTGACATGTTAGCCATGTTTGACATGTTAGCCATGTTCGGCATGTTTGACATGT
>JBEBPB010000029.1:0-72722 GCA_040396195.1 Paenibacillus nanensis | reverse complement strand
CTGCGTAACCGTCTGCATAATAGGTGACGGTATACAGTCCATTTGAAACGGTCATCCCCTCTTCATAACGGGACGACATTATCGTATTTACTTGTTTCGTTTCAATCAGAGCTCCCAGATTTCTTGGAACTTCTGGAGTTCCAGTATTCGGCTCGATCTTTGGACCAACTTCAATCCTGTCTAAATCTGGTCCGAAAAGACCTGTATCTGTGAATAGGATCGTGTTGTTCCCGGCATTAAGCTGAATCTCAAACGCCAATTCCCCAACCGTGTTCCAATCCTTCATTAAAGGCATAACATAGCTGTAAAACCCATCGTCGTTCACTTGTATATCCAGTGCCCGGGAAGGATCGCCCGCCAGATAGTAGATCGCAAGCTTGTACCAGCCAGCCTCGTCGACCTCAATATTCCGGAATTTCAAACCGCCGCCATAGTAGATACCTCCAACTTTCTGTTGTCCGGAACAACCTTGACAATAGCCCGTTGATGCCCTGCCGATAAATTCGTTATTCGGCGATTCCGCTTCATAAACCACGATATTTCCTATCTTGTAAACAAAACTCGCAATCTCGCTTGACAATAGCCCATCTTTCACCGCAATTGCCCGCACGGTCATAGTTTCATTCACTTGAATAGGGGCTGTAAATCTTGTGCTTGCCATCGTTGGAACGGAGCCATCCGTCGTATAGTAGATGTCCGCATCAGCTGTTGCACTCGTTAGTGCAACCAGTTGCCCGTCCGGATAAATCCCTTCTGGCACATTGGCAGCAGGAGCAGCAACCTGATCCGGTACCGGTAAGATACTAACTTCAATTTTATCAATATCTATCGAATAACTGCCTGCTCCCCCGCTCCAGAATGTAATGGTATTGTTTCCACTCGTTAAGGCTACTGTTATTTCTTTCGAAGAAATTCGATTCCAGCTATCTGTTTTCGGAAAGTTATTATAGAAACGATAGGCATCAGGATCGGTAGAGTAACCGATATTAGCCCCGATATATACATTACGCTCCTTGCCGTCGCCAATGGAATAGAATACTTTTATCTTATAGTTTCCAGTTATAGGAACTACCACGTTTTTAAAAATAAGGGCACGATCCTCCTGCAACTCACTAACCCGATAACGCCCAGAAGATGCGGAGGAAGCAACGATTTTCGCCTTTTGTCCCGGGAAAGTCATGCTTTCAGGAAGCTCATTACTGGTAGACTCAGCTTCATACACCGTAAAATTCGGTACACCAATGGTATAGGTGAGCACAACTTCTTCGCTCGTCAACAGTCCATCCTTCATTGCAATTGCTTTAATGGTTGTATTTTTATTCACTGTGATTGCGCCCTCATACAAAAAACTCTTGTCTGTTGGTGTCTGCCCATTCATCGAGTAATAAATATGCACGCCTTCCGTCTCACTCGTTAATTGGACATTTATCGGTTCGGCATATTTGCCCGCAGGCATGTCTGCTGATGGAGCAGCCGCTATCATCTGTTGACTCACTTCAATCTTATCAATGTCGATCGATTTCCAGCCTTCGTCCGAGATGGTTAGAGAATTATTCCCTTCATTTAAATTCAAGTAAATATCGTGAGACCTTACTTTCGTCCAATTCCCTGTTACAGGAAAATCATACTTAATAAATGGTCCATTGTTTACACTTATCGGAGCAGTTCTATCGCTTTCCCCTTTAATATAATAGACAGTTACTCGATATTTACCGGTTTCGGGCACCTCAATATTGTTTATTTTCAGTTTGCTCCCAGAGTACAGGTCTCTTACCCCCATACCCCCTGAGCAGTAATAACAAGGTCTAATGCTCGCATGTCCGCTCAGCTCATTTCCTGCTACCTCCACTTCATAGACCGTTGTTCCAATCGTATATGAAAACTCCTTCAGCTCGCTTGGCAGAAGTCCATCTTTTATCGCAATAGCCTTGATTAACGTGCTTCTATTCATTTGTATCGGTTTATCATATCGTAAACTGCGAGTTGTCGGACGGGTTCCGTCAATCGTATAATAAATTCGTGCTCCTTCCGTTGCACTGCTTAAAGAGACAGACAGGCCCTCATTGTAGCTACCTGATATTTGATTCGCCTGTGGAGCAGAAGCAGCAGCCCCCGAGTCTTGAACCAGCTCGATCTTATCAATATCAAAGGCGGATAAACCTAGTCCTCCATCCCAGAACGTGATGGAATTGCTCCCTTGATTCAGATTTAAGTAAATATCATGGGATAGGATCTTATCCCAATTGGAACCAGCAGGAAAATCATCATACAACTCAAACTCATTCTCGTTGGATCGAATATAGATATGGCGGTTGCCGTCGCCTTTTGAATAATAAACGGTGACTCGATATCTGCCCGTTTGGTTTACTTCAATATCCTTTATTTTCAATTGAGAGTTGTTCAGCATATAGCCAACTTTCTTACCTCCGGAACAGCTGTCGCAGTCGCTGGTCCTTGTGCCGCTAAATTCATTTTCTACTGCTTCAGCTTCATAGACTTTTGTACTGATTGTATAAGCAAATATACTTTCCTCGCTTGGCGCAAATCGATCTTTCATGGCAATAGCTCTAATCTGCGCACTCCTGTCCAGCAGGAATGGTCCATCATAATAGATGCTTTGTATAGTTGGGCGAGAGCCGTCGATCGTATAATAAAAATTTACATCCTCCATTTCATTGCTGAATGAGATCAACTGACTCTCATCATAATCTCCTGCAGCCGGATACACTATTGGAGGAGGCGTTAATGATGATGGCATAGCACTTACTTCGATTTTGTCGATGTCAATGGAAAGATGCCCTTCACCCCCATCCCAAAATGAAATTGAATTGCTCCCCTCTTGCAAATCCAAATAAATATTATAGGACAAAATTGTATCCCAGTTGGGACCTGTAGGAAAATCAGAATACCATTGGTAAGCGCTGTCATTTTCTCGTATATATACTTGACGATTCTGTTCTCCCTTAATGTAATAAACCGTAACTTTATACTTGCCTGCTTGGGGCACCGTCACGTTGTTGACAATCAACTCGGCTCCCCCGAACATATCCCCAACGATTTTCCCGCCCGATGCTTGTGCTTTGTCTCTAATTTTGGCTTTACCGTGCAATGAATTCCCTTGTGCTTCAGCCTCGTATACGGTTGACTGATGACTACTCCTCTCTTGTTCCGATTCTGCTGATACCGGTTTTGCCGGCATTGATAAGTTTGCTAGTATTAGCATTACTATCATAGTTACCAGAGCAAAACGCTTTGTTCGAATGTTGAATCTTTTCATTATGTCCCTCCTGTTTATTATTTTTTCAAACAATCGGCTAAATCAAAATTACCGAATGTCGTTTCGACGTCTCCAGTGTAAGCAATAGTTCATTCGAAAGAATAGTGACTTTTAAATTGATTAGTGAACTAACTGTACAATTTCGTATGATTTTAATAAACTGCTGTGAACAAACCGCTATATTAACCTATTTCAATAAGGGGTAATTTTCCAATTACTTCATTTAATTAATTTGTATAACGATAAAACAATTGGAGAAAAAACCTGTAGAAAAGACGAACGCATTCGCTTCACCAACTTCAACTTGTCTACCGCTTGCTTCTATTTATTACTTTGGTTTAGCTTATATTACTCCTTCCTCTTGCCTATATCATCGAAAATGTCATATATGCTCGATTAGTTCAAGCTGCAATCTTGAATTTGTTCATACTCATGATATTGCAGCACTGTTGTCCTGCTATACAAAAAGCTATAATAATGGAAAATCCAAACTATTCAGTGAAACTGGAAAAGCGGCAGCAGCTCAAGTTAAACGAAAACTATCCAATGGAGGAAACAACATGTCACGCCTCAAACTATATCAAAAGGAAAAACTGTATATTCGCTTGTTGCTCGGGGTAACCTTGTGCATCATTGCAACCTTAATTGCCGCATCCTCAGTCTATTACTTTAGCTACAGCAGGATTTTACAGAAGCAAGTGTTCGATTCAAATCTAAGCAACTTGAACCAAACAAGCCGGGAAGTGGTAAGTATGACTGAAAGCTCGCAAGCGCTGTCATTCCAAATCTATCGGCACAGCGCCATTTCCAAATTATTATTCTATAGCAATCCTTCCCCATTCGATGTTCAAGGAGCCATGATAGATTTAAAGAATTATTTAGCCTCAATGCCCTTCATTGAATCGATTTATGTCTATAATCCTACGGCGGGCTTCTATGTCGTCTCTAATCGAGGAGTCACTGGAATATTTTCTGAAGAGGAAATGGAAGATCAGGACATTGTAAATCTGCTAGGCAGGTTTGAAGATTACAAATCATTTACCCCGGTGCCGCGCACCTACAAAATTCAACAGACGGACGATGAACCAACGGGCATATACACCTATTTATGTTACGATGCGATTGGCTTCAACCGACAAATCAATTCGGCTGTCATAGTCAATCTTTCCGCCTCCTGGATCAATAAGGAGATCGCCAGAAATTCGGATGGAAATGACGATAGAACCTTTATTATTGAGGATAATGGCAACATCATAGCTGGAGACGATCTTGCTTTGCAAGAGTGGGATAAAAAAGATTTGGAATTAATTGAATCCACCGTTCGACAACAAGGACCAGGATATATCGTCACCAACTTTGCAGGTATTAAATCGTTAATATCCTACACCGCCCCCGATAAATTATCCTGGCAGTATTTGCGAATTACGCCTTACGGGAATATTACTGCTCAAATTGATGCAGTCCGCATGATGACCATTCAGGTTGCCGCCATTATCCTGCTAGTCGGGATACTTATTTCGTGGCTACTGTCGAAGTTTTTGTATGTGCCAATTCATCAAATTGTTCGCAGGGTAGACAACCTGGAATCAGAGAAGAGAGACAGCAGCTATACAATCCGTCAGAATGCACTGCGTAAACTGATTCAGCTTCAAGCATTTAATCCCGGGACCCAATTGGAGCATTTGAGAAGACTCGGAATTATATTTGACTTTACCAAGCAATTCCGGCTTATTTATATTCGCATGGATCATTTTTCCTCACTAAAGGAACAAAAAGGAAACGATCTGTCTACTTATAAATTTGCAATTATGAATATCAGTTCGGAAATTATTTCAAAGTATAATCAGGTGGAAGCAATTGACCTGGACGAAGATAGCCTGCTGTTAATGATAAATATTCTGGATCATACAAATGAATTGTCCCAGCCAGTAACTCTCATTCCGATACTTGAGCAAATTCAGCAAGCTTGTATGGAATATCTGCATATAGAAGTAACCATCGTGGCAAGTCCAGTATCCAGCCAGCAGCCTCATATATTGTTCAAACAGGTCAAAGAGGCATCATTCCATCGCTTTTTCCGGGGGTTGGGCTCCATTATCAATATGGAATGTGAGAAAATTTGGACACAGCAAGCTTACGATTATTCCTTCCCTACAACAAAGGAAAAACGCCTGACCGATGCCCTGGTTGCAGGTAAAACAAAAGAGGCCAAAAATATTTATTGGGATATTATGCAAGAAACCTCTGCATATCCGATTCAAGTGGCAGAATCCGTTGCGTCCTTGCTGGCTATGTCGATCAGCAGTACTGTAGCAGAAATCCAAAAAAATGGGTCAATGTATTTCTCATGGGAGGATGAGTGGCAAATTCCCAAATTTGAAAATTTTGAAACATTGGAGCAGTTAAGTGAAGCCTACAACCATTTTTTTGATGAGCTTATTTTCAAAATTGGCGAGAAACGCAGCGGTAAACAGGAATTGTTGACAAGAAAAATTGAAGCATTAATTGATGAACGCTATGCCGATCATAATTTGGGGCTCAATCTGATTGCTGATGAGTTTGGTATGTCCTCCTCCCATCTCAGTCGTGTTTATCGGCAACAAACGCTGACAACTATTGTTGACGTCATTAATCAAGTGCGGATGAAGCATGCGCAAAGGCTACTGCAGGAAACTGATTTTCCAGTCACAGAGATCGCTGAAAGAACAGGTTACACCAACAGCTCTTATTTTCATCGAATGTTCAAAAAGATGTTTGGCGTCACACCTGCCGAGTATCGTAAATCCAATCATTAAAACATGTGATTTCGCAGAATGGCTATATCATACTCAAAAAAGGCAGGAGCAACGCATAAGATCATTCAAGATCTTCAGCGTTGCCCCTTTGTTTCTTATTCGATTATTGAATTCCTTGCTCGCTTAAATACTGCAGCCATTGTTGCTTGTACGCTTCTTGTACCTTATCTAATCCAGCTTGTTTCGCCTTTTCCATAAATGTCTTCAAGCCATCTTCTATATCTTCTACCTGCCCGGCAAGCAATGGATACATATACTGTCTCTCTACTTGTTCTAAGGCTGCCCGTTCAGCCTGATATGAAAAATAGTCTTCTACAAAGGCTGAAAATCTATCTGGCGTCTGAATTTGATCAAGCTCTTCAAATATTTTTTTGACGTCGTCATAGCCTTCATCAAAAAGCATAACTTCAGGATTTCTCCATGCCCAGCCTTGCATTCCCTCTCGTGGGAATCCGTTATTCGAAGGATCGCCCAACGATTTATAATAACCGTCCTCAACGGTATAATGCTCGCCTTCAAGACCATATTGGGTTAGCTGGTTATAGCGTTTGTCAGTCACCATCTTCTCATAAAATGCCAGTGCCCGCTCCGGGTTCTTACTTCCCTTCGGAATGGCAAAACCGTTATGAATAGGATGTACAGGCGATACATGACCAACGATGAACGGTGCCGGGTAATACTCAAGCTTCCAATCCGGATGCGCAGCCTGCATCTTGCGCAAAGTATCACTAAAACGAGTAGGATTGTCTGCCAGCTGCGCAACCGCCTTGCCGCTAACGATATCCTGGGATGAATCCTTTATATTCAAAACATTTTTCGGAAAAAATCCTTTGTCCGCCCACCGTTTGAATACCTTCAAATCCTCCAGATTCTGTTCAGATCCCCAGTAGGAATGTACATTAGAAGGATCATTATAGCTAATGCCTAGACCGTATGGCGGAGCGCCAATCGGATCATGTGCAATTGTACTGTATGGATCAAATAAGTTGCCTTTGACTTCGCCGTTCACAGATAGCGGCTGAATGTCGGGCTCGTTTTGCTTAATACCATCCAAATACTGCTCGAATGTCTCAAGACTAACAGGCTTAGGAAGATTGTACTTCTCTCTAAGATCCTCACGCCATACAAAGCCGTTAGATATATATTCTTTATAAGTCGATGGAATTGTATAAATTTTCCCATCTACTTTAACGCCATCCCACATATCTTGTGGAACAAAAGAGAAAAGCTTGGGTGCAGCTGCCGGCAGCAATTCGTCAAGCGGCGAGAAAGCTCCTGCCTTTGCGTAAGATTGGTACTGCGTCCAGTCAGCTGTAAAAATTAGATCAATCGATTGACCCGTGGACAAGAGTAATTTATATTTCTGATCCCAATCGGTCCATGTTGTATAGTTGAATTTCACTGTCGCATTCAAATCTTCCAGCAACATCTTGTTCACTTCTTCTTCAATCTTGGCTAAATCTTTTGGCTCATTGCCAAGCATATAGAACTGCAACTCTACCTTCTTCGAAATATCGATACCTGATTCCGGCGCTGGATCAGATGCTTGAGCTGTAGTTGACGGCTCAGATGGCTTAGGTGAAGCTGACGATCCATCTGTATTCGATTTATCGCTGCTGCACGCGGACAAAAGCGTTGCCAGCATCACCATAGCTAACATCCAATTCAGCCAAACGCGAGTTTTTCTCATATAAAGTCCCCCTTGTTCTTTGTTAATTTTAGCATATTATATAGGTCTGCCAGACTATTGAAACAAACGTTGCTAACCTTTTACAGCGCCAATCGTAAGCCCTTTCACGAAAAATCGTTGGATAAAGGGATACAGCAATAGAATCGGTCCAGTGACGATGACTGCCATCGCCATTTTGGCTGACTCTGTCGGCAGTTCCTCAGAGAGTACAACTCCAGAACTTGCTCCCAACTGAGTCATGAAGTTAGCCGTATTAATGGTGTTGTACAAATAAAACTGTAATTGATACTTGCTCGTGGTGTTAATAAACAGCGAGGAGGAAAACCAGTCATTCCAATAATGGAGTGCAAGGAACAAGCCGACTGTCGCAATGCCCGGAAGAGACAGATGCAGCACAATCCGCCAGTAGATCAGAAAGTCGCCCGCACCATCCAGCTTGGCAGACTCAATAAGTTCGTCTGGCACTGCTGATCTGATAAAATTCTTCATTAATATGATGAGGAATGGCGACATCATTGATGGAATAATTAAAGCAGCGATACTGTCCAGCAGGTTCAAGTATTTTGTAATCAAAATATACCAAGGAACCAATCCGCCCCCAAAAAGTGTCGTAAAGTAAATATAAAACGATAATGTATTACGGTATTTGAAATCTTTTCGCTGCAGTACATAGCCCGCCATTGTCATAAAGAATAACCCGAGTGTTGTACCTGCAATGGTTGTGAATAGTGTTACTCCGTACGCTTTAAGCACCTCTTGGGGTGCCTGGAAAACCACGGCATACGCCTTCATAGAGAAATGTCGTGGTATGAAATGAAGACCATCGCGCACGATCGAGGCATTGTCAGTCAAGGATGCCGAGACAATCAGCCAAAAGGGAAACAAACAAAATGCGCTTCCCAACAGCACAACGACAACAGCGATCAGACGGAACCATACCGCCGATTTTTCCTCTTTCATTCTTTACCCTTCTTCCTAGAACAGTGCGTAGTCAGCATTAATTCGTCGTATAATATAGTTCACTGTCATAATAAGCACAAAGCCGAAGATAGACTGATAGACACCTGCGGCGGTGGCCATGCCCATATCAAATGTCACCTTTAGTGAACGATAGACGTAAGTATCAAGAATATCCGTTGTACCGTAAAGCTGTCCGTTATTCCCGATTAATTGATAAAATAAATCAAATTGCCCCTTCATAATGCTGCCGAGTGAAAACAAAAGAAGGATGATAAAGGTAACTTTCAACATCGGCAACGTAATATACCAGACTCTCTGAAAAATATGTGCCCCGTCTATTTTGGCTGCCTCATAATATTCATCGCTAATACCCGTAATTGCCGCCAGATAGATAACCATGCTGTAGCCAAAGCTCTTCCATAAGTAGAATAGAATAATCAGCACAACCCATAGTTTTGGACGGCTATACACATCAATTGGCGCGGCGCCGAACGACTGCAGGATTGTATTCAGAAAACCATGTTCGTAATTAAACAAGTTATATACGATAGCACTCAAAATAACGAATGAAACAAAGTACGGCAGAAACAATACTGATTGCGTTATTTTTTTAAACCACTTGCCATTTAATTCACTCAATAACACTGCGACCGAAATAGACAATATGTTACCCAGAATAATAAAAGCCAAATTGTAGCCTACCGTATTGAGTGTGAGCCTGACCAATTGACCAGACCGCCAAAGAAACTCAAAATTGCGCAAGCCGACAAATGATGATTGGAACAGGCTGCTATTGAAATCGAATTGTACAAATGCATAATAAATACCGATCATTGGTGCATACGAAAACAGTAAAAAAAACAATAGCGTCGGCAGCAGCATCAGAAATAAAATACGATTCGTAATGAGTTCTTTCCCTATCCCTCTTAGGGTGGTCATAACCTCCGGCTCTCCTCTCCATACATGCTGCTCTTCACATGGGTACAGCTTCTGTTTCTGCGCTGTTTGTTATTGGGTAAACTCGAATTCAAATTCATACTCACTTCCTTTTCACCTCCCTCACAATCCGCTTCTTTGTCCTTTAGCAGTCAGGCGAATATCCCAACTAAGGCAACGATAGCAAAAGGGCTTGCACCCGGGTAGTGAACGATTAGGGCATCCTTGACCAAAACGATGATTTCAGAGGTGAAAGATACGGATAGGAATGAACAGATAAGCAAGAAGCGCAAAAAATAAAGTCATCTCACACTGGAGATGACTTTATTTTTTTCATTTTTCATGACTCACCTCAAAATCAGTGCTCGACAGTTGGTAAAGGAAGCTTGGCAATTGCATTCCACCTATGTACATATGGCGTAACGGTTGTGCCAGCTGCTATTTGCGGGAAAAGCGCCAAAATCTTCTTGAAATGATGAAATAGCTGCCAGAGCAACCCTTAGAAAATAAAAGTGTACAAAACCCGGCAAATGCGTGCAATGGCAACCGTTAGAACAAGTAATGATTCATTCCCTGCACAGAAGTAAGCTGATTTACAGAAGATAGAACCAAGATGCCTTGCAATCATTGATACTATCCATAATGTGGGTGCAAAAGTGCTTCATACTTACTCCGTCCTATAATAATTAACCCCGATGCCGCCTGCCAAAATAAGAATTGTGCCAAGCAGATGATACAAAGTGAATGTTTCACCATTAACAATGACTCCCGCCAACACGGTGACAACCATTGTCATTCCGCCCAAAGCTGATACTGAGGAAACAGGAATTTTGGAAAGTGCATAATTGTTAATGCCAGTAGCTGCAATGGAACAAATAATGGCTAAAAACAATAATCCGCTCAGAATTCCCATATCGCCTAATGGCGCAAAGTACAAATGCATATCCTGATTAATCATATGACGAACTATATTAATAGCATTAAATACGATAGCTGATACAATGCTCATATACATAGTAATTTCAATACTGGAAAAAGTAGATGAGGCTTTTCTTGAAAAAGCAAGGAATAGGCTTCCGCTAATTAATGCAGCTAATAGAAAGACGATGCCCTTTATCTCACTTCCCGTGGAAGCTCCCTCATTCATGATCACAATAACAACCGCTCCTATTAATCCACTTGCAAGAAACAGCTTTTGCCTATAGGATGTTCTCTCTTTGAGTACAACACTTTCTGTCACCAATGCAAAGAGGGGCATCAGCGACAGAATAATACCTGCCATTAAAGTTGATGTCTGTTGTACGCCTAAAGTTTCAAATAAAAAATAACCAACCGGCTCAAACACCGCAACCAGCAGCAATAATCGGATGGGTTTTCCTTTGAAAGAAACCTTTATAATTTTGAGCTGTGCCAATGTAATAATAACAAGAGAACTAATAAGAAAGCGAAGTGCCAGTACATCAAAAACCGCAATCGTCTCCAATATTTTTCCAAGCCATAATACAGATAAGCCATAAATAAATGATTTTATAACCAGTAAAATGTAGACTATACCCTTTTCACGATTCACATAAAAGTCTCCCTATTTTTTACGGTTGCTTACTGCAATTGTTTTCTGGCTGTCTGCAAATCGTCTAAATAAGCTGCTGCGCTTTCAATAAGCGCCAGGTGCAAGTTATGGAGTTGTTCATAGGAATGCATATTCTCTGCAAGTCCATGCGGAGATTCAAACACACAAGGAAGCGTCGCCCCTGCATGATAGCACATACTTGTTAAATTCAGAGGTGGATGCATCGCTCCTTCTTCCCCCTCTGCATAAACTGGCGGCAGTGAAGCGGTACGAATGCCGTAATGCTGAATACGAGGATATACATACTGTTGCGTATAACGTACAATTTCTTGCTTTAATGTTTTTGGAATGTAGACCGTCTCCAATATCCCTGCATCAATCTCATAGCTGTGCATATCCAATAGCAAGTCGGGTGCTTCTTGTGCCACTTGCTTGAGTAGTGGACCTGTAGCTTTACTCATCGGTTCGTACCATTCATCATGCATTAAATTTATTCCACGGTCATCAAAATAACCCCCTAATATGCCTACATCCCCTTGCATAGGATGAACAGCTTTGCTTGGACGCCATGTATACGACTGCCCATTTTTTCTGGTTCCTTGCCCGTAGCGTGTCATCTCATGCCCTGGCAGCCCGACCCAACCGGCATAGGGAACACGTATTCGTCCGTCTGGATTAAGCAAGGGGTAAATAACCATTCGGAATTGTTCCAACTGTTTACGCAATTCCGACTGATCGCGTTGCAATAAATCTTTGCCCGTTTCCATAATTCCCATTAAAATTTGAGCAGCTATCATTCCCTCTACTTCATGCCCATGAACGCCCGCAAGAAACATCAGTACAGGTTTTTCTCGTGCTGCTTTGTTCACATATGCAGCTTCTGATCCCGAGCCGAGGGCAGAGTTGAAATTAGCTGTCCCGTGCAGCCCCTGTTCTGCAGTGCCATAGGTTACCGAATATATTTTGCGTTGGCCCGAAGAAACGGCGAGTTCGCGCACCTCTCCCTGTTTCACATTCTGCCGAATATATGATTCTATTTGTGCATATTCTGTTTGCCACCATGCCGGTACTGGAATATCACTCACTAATAACGGTTTCGCATGTTTCATTTGTATCCTGAATCCTCCTTTTTTCTTCTTTAACCTTTTACTGAACCAATCATAATACCACTGACAAAATACTTTTGAATAAATGGATATACTGTCAATATCGGAAGGGTGGAAATAATGATCGTTGCAAATTTCAATGGTTCTTCCAGAATAGCTTCTCCATCTCCGCCTCGAATCACATCATTCATCCCTTGCCCCATTACTACAATATTCCGCAGATAAACTTGTAGAGGGAATAAAGATTCACTGCGCAAATACAAAAGTGCAGAGTAGAAATTATTCCACATGCCAACCGCATAGAAAAGCCCAATAGTAGCTAATGATGGCATAGCAACCGGCAGCACCAGTCGTACAAAAATACCAATATCATTCAATCCGTCCACTTTCCCGGATTCAATCATCTCAGCAGGAATCGCTTGAAAAAATGTCCTCATTAAAATTAAATACCAAATACTAATAGCACCGGGTAGTATCATTGCCCACAATGTATCAACCAGACCAAGTCCACGCACAACGAGGAAGGTTGGAATCATTCCGCCGTTAAATAGCATCGTAAAAATAAGCAATAGCATCATCGTCTTGTTGAAAACCAGCTGTTTGCGTGACAGGGCATAACCACCCATAGCTGTTAACAACAATGAAATGGATGTGCCAAGCGCCACATAAATAATCGTATTCTTATAGCCTGTCAGTATGCCGGAGTTTTGAAAAACACGCAAATAGCTGTCGATATTCAACCCTTTGGGCCATAGCGCTACTTCTCCGCGCATGACATATTGCGAACTGCTCAGCGACACATTAATCATATAAATAAAAGGAAACAACGTTGCAACTACGACAAACAATAATAACAGTACATTTATTATCGGAAACCATCTGATTCGCGTTCGTCCCTTCAATCCCTATCCCTCTCCTTCCCTTACCATAAGCTCGTATCTGCTAAACGCCGGCTCGTATAATTAGCCCCAGTCACTAATACCAAACTGATAAGACCCATAAAAATATCTACAGCCGCACCATAACTAAAGTTTCCGCCTACAATTCCCATGCGAAAAACATAGGTCGAGATAATATCTGCCGTTGCATAGGTTGAAGGATTGTAAAGCAAAAATACTTTTTCAAAACCAATTTCGAGAATACTCCCAACATTCAGCAACAACAATATCGCTATAGCTGGTGTTAGTCCCGGCAGGGTCACATGCCAGGTTTGCTTCCAACGATTAGCACCATCCATTTCAGCTGCCTCATACGTTTGCGGATCAATTGAAGTGAGTGCTGCCAAATATATGATCGATCCCCATCCAATCCCCTGCCATACTTCAGAGGTTACATAAACCGTACGGAACCAACCAGCCTCCATTAGAAAGTTAATCGGTTTAAAACCAAACGCGCCTATAATTTGATTGATTAGACCTGAGGTTGGCGATAATAGCATCACTACCATCCCGCTGACGACAACTGTCGATATGAAATGTGGCAAGTAGCTAACGGTTTGTACAAATCTCTTAAATACATGCACTCTCACTTCATTTAATAGAAGAGCTAATATGATCGGTGCTGGAAAGCCAAACAAAAGTTTATAGCCGCCCAGTATAAATGTATTTCTAATAATTTCATAAGCATCGGGGTTGCTGAAAAATTGCTGAAAATAACGAAGACCAACCCAATCGCTGCCCCAAACTCCTTTATTGACCACATAACGCTTGAAGGCGATTACAATGCCAAACATTGGCATATATTTAAACAACAATATATAGAGCATTGTCGGAGCTACCAGAATTAATAAATACTTATCCCGAACTATATTTCTCCAAATCGTTTTACTGCTCATCTGCTCACCTCCACTCAATTAAGAAAAAGAAGGGGGAATCCCGCTGATTCCCCTTCACGGTTTACTGTCTTTGTCTGGACCATCCAGTCTGATACATGGCGACAAGCTCATCTACTTTCATATTTTTCAATTCTTGAATGAAGTTGTCCCACTCACTAAGCGGGCGTTGTCCCATAATGAATAAAGCAATATTCTCATCATAATGCTTTTGAATGCTCGGCAAATATTGATTAATAATGTCTAACTCATCTTGTGTAAAGGTTGGTCTTATATTTAATGTAGGAAGTACAAACGGTGGTGCCAGCTTATAAGTGTCCTGTTCTTTTTCGTTAACCAGCGCTAGTAACGCATCGGGATCAAATTTTGTAAAGCTTCCTTGCGTCATAATGCCATAATCGATCCGCAGCTCAGTAAACTGTTTGATGTCATCCTTATACTTCTTCTTGCCATCTACGATGTCATACGTAACCCCTTCTTTACCCCAGCTCAATATTTGCATCCCTTCGTCTGAATACATGAAATCAACAGCTTTCAAAGTACCTTCCAAATTTTTGGGGTTAGCATTAATTCCAAAACCGCTCAGGCCAAAATTATTCGGCGTGTAACGATTGCCATTGACCCCTTCAGGAGGAGCCATAAACTCCCACCAGCTGGCACCTTCTTGCAAGTTCAATGTCTCTTTTTGGCCAATAAATTGAATCGTAATAAAGCCTTTATTCGTACTCAAATAACGAAGCCATTGCTGATAATCCATCGATAACCAGTCCGGCGGTATCAGTTCATCTTGCGCAAATTTATGCATCCATTCAATCATTGTTTTATAGCCTTCTTCGAACGGGCCAAACTTCGCATCGCCAGTCTCTAAATCTTGATAGAAGCTAGTGCTAGTTCCAAAAGAGGGTGCCATTACCTCCAATGTACCTAGCCCATGTCTAAATATAAACGGATAGGAGTCTGGATATATTTGTTTCAATTGTTTACTCGCATCATATAATTCTTGCCACGTTTCCGGCTGCTTTAATTGATGCTTCTCAAATATATCTTTATCGTTGAACCAGATGCGATAATCCGTTATATCCGAGCCTGTTCGGGGTAACAGATAAATTTCACCCTCCGGCAAAGTTACAGCTTGTTTAATACGTGGGTTTTCTTCATAGAAACGCTTTACGTTCGGCATTTTGTCCAAGTAATCCATAATGTTCAAAAACACACCATCTTGTCCCAGTTGATTAATTTCCCCATAGACAAAAACGAGATCCGGCAATGTATTTGACGCAATCTGCAAATTTAAGCTTTCTGTAAAAAGAGATGGCGCAGCTATTTCTGCTTTAATTCGTACACCTGTCGCCTCTTCAATCCAATCCCATACTGCCCAATCTTCCTTATAGGGCCAAGTGTCATGAAAACTGTCTGTGAACATCGTAATTTCCTGTTTCTCATTATTCTGCTCATTTTGTCCCGTGTTCTGACTTGCCTCGGGCGTTCCCTTATTCCCTTCATTGCTAGGGCTAGTGTTCCCGCCATTCCCTGCGCATGCAGTCAACATCAGCATTAAAGCGAGCAGAAGAATGAGAGTGGACTTGCCGCTAACTGTTCGAATCATACAATTACCCCTTTCAGATTTTCGATCTTTTTAAGCGCTTATCCAAATGATTAACCGCCTAGCGCCAGCTTACAAAATGAGGCTTGTCGGGGTAAACCATCAACTTTCAATATTTCTCTTCGTTATGCTGTTTATAACGCTGATATAAAAAAAAGAGAGTGAGCTTGATGATTAGTAGTCACTCACAACTCTTCTTTATCCTGCGCCTGCTTGCGGTAATCTCCCGGCGTCATGCCGGTCCATTTCTTGAACATCCGATAGAAGGAATTTGCGCTAATATAGCCAACCTTCTCCCCAACCTCCTGTACTTTAAGCCCCGTGTTTTCCAGCATTTCTTTAGCCTTCTCCATACGCACCTGATTCAAGTAATCAATAAAGTTCATACCGCTTTTCTTCTTGAAATAGGCTGACAAATAGCCTGACGATAGCTGCAAATGATCCGCCAATATATCCAAGGACAAATCCTTGGCGTAATGTTCCTCCATATATGGAATCATGACAGAAAGAATAGGGTCATGCTCCTCTTTCTTAAGCGCCAACTGCACATCTGCAAAAGCCAGATAGCGCTCAAAAAACTGTTCATAGTGCTCCAATGTTGTACAAAATTCCAATTCCTGCTCCAATTGCTGCAGCTCTCCCGTTTCAACGCCATTGCCAAGCAGACCCTGTTTAATTCGCTGTACCATCATTTGCGCCAGCTCGTGAAACTGTACAGCGTATGCTTCCCGTCTCCACATATGATGCATCAATTGGCAGATCCATTGCCGAACACCCGCCATATTCGCAGCACGCAAGAAACCGTGCAATTCTTGTTCCTGCTTAAAGGAATAGGACACATCCGGTCTTTGTCGTTTAGATTTCTCTACTCGCAAAATCTGTGTTTCCCGGCCCAATCTGCGGGTATGGATTAGCCAACGCGCTTCCTCATAAGCTTGGGGAAGCTCATTTGATTGATAGTACACCTGACTCACTGCGATAGTAGCCATGCAAAATGATTGATCAACATCAAATATAGCTTTTAAATAGAGAAGTACGGAGTCTGCATTATGTTGCAGATCAGGCTCAAGAAACAATAAACTGACAACCTGCTGCGGCTCAAATTGAAATGTCATGGACTGCTCGCTCCATTGCGTAAGTTCACGGTCAATGAATGCTCGATAGTAATAGATCGCCTTTGCCTCATCCTGATTAATCTCGTTCAAAAAATCTTGCTGATACTTAAAATCAAAAACAACAAAGAAAAATGGTTTGTCCCTATCTTTCAAATCAATGACAGAGGCAAAATCATGGTAAATCTTTTTTATTTTATTGGCGTAAGCATAGGACTTTAAAAGAGGTTGCTGATCCTCCAGATTTTTATAGATATTCTGGTTTTGCTTATGAATTTCGCGCAACTTCTGCCCTATCAAATTAAATTCATCAATATGCCCGTCCTTAATTGAGAGCGGATCTTGCCTCTCTATGGAATGCAGTATTCTGCGAACAGGCTGATGTACCTTCATACTCAGAAAAACGGATGTAAAAATACCGATAATAAGAGAAATGATAATAATAGATACAATAAATATATTCAGCTTGGATATTTCGGAAGATATAAAAGCATCTGGTACAATATTGATATACGTTATCCCGCTCTGTTCATCCGTATAATAGAAGTAATAATCTTCTCCGTGCTTCATATAAGATTGGTTGGAAGATAATTGCTCAATCAGTTGGGGGTCATAACTATAAGTAGAATAGATAACTTCCTGATTACTATTTAACATAATAAAGCGTTCATTAATCGAACTATGGAAGGCTTGCAGCATCTTTTGCGCATCCAAGAAAATAACACTAAACATTTCTGGATACAGCTGATTTTTAACAATCATTGGAATCAACTCGCGCTGGGATTGTACTAACTCATTAGAACGATACGTATGAAACTTTTTTGCTGGATATAGATAATACAAATCTGCCGTTGCAAGCTGTTTCCAAAAAAGTGCGTCATAATCTTCATTTGTAATATAGTAAGTAAACATGTCATCAAGTGTTTTCACACTTATAGAATCAATCGCCATCTGATACTTTGTAAATACGACAGCTATTTTGGATATATATTCAAATTGTTGCGTCAAGGCTTTTTCAGCTAACAGTAGTTGCAGCTGCTTGCCCTGATAGTAGTTAAATACCGGATCACGATATATACTCATCACTGGTTTAGAAGCCAATATTTCCGACAGCGTCAATTGAAGCATATCATCCCACTGTTTCTCAAACCTCGACACTGTATCCTTCATATTGGATGCATTATATTTCAATACTTCACTATGCATTTTCTCTTTCAGCACATACATGGATACCAGATTTGTAGAAATCAACAATATTATGACCACTAGAAAACCAAGTATTAATTTAAAAAATAGACTGCGGAAAGCTATCCTAATTTTCAATCGTTATACCACCTTTATAAAATGGCTTATATTTACTATCCCCTCTTATGCCCTGTAAAAGAATAAGCATTCTTATTCTAGCCACTTTGCAGCGCTTATGTAAACTCTCACTTTTGTAGATTACTCCTAGTTCTTGTGATCAAAAGGCTTCATTCCCCTCATAATAGACAATACAAGGATTAGTTAAAAACTTATAATTTCTATTATTTAAAAAAGGGAGCCTAAAGCCAGTTCTCACTGACTCTCGGCACCCTTGTCTCTGTCTCGCAATAAGACGATTATCTCTTCTTTTGAGTTACTTCTTAGACATCTCTATAATCCATTCAGCCAAATCATTTATTTGTCCTTGCATCGCGATTGGATCACGGAACCAGGAGTCAACGGCAGCACTATAAATAGCAATTTAATATTCGCATCTACAGGCGGCAGGGCGAATTGGGATACCGTTTTATCTTGAACATTCCATTGCAGGCAGGTTCAAATACGATTGAGTTGGGTTTTGAATCCACACTTGGCAATAGTAATTATTTGAATGTCGATGTTATGTCCGGATTATAAATGTTGCTAAATAAAAGCACATAAAATTAAACTATCCTGCCGTATGAAATCTATCAATAGCTTCACTATAGAAATTATGACATGTGCCAAGTACAGCAACAAATCCATGCATAGCAAAAGCCGTCCAGATAATTGTCCTGACGGCTTTTGCCCAATACTAATCTGTTTACTTTACAACTCGGTTCATATCATAGGGCTATATACCACTGCTACCATGTAAAATGATAGTTTCCAGAGCCTGCTTTCATCGACACGCTATCTGCTCGTTGTTCAATGGCAGTCAGTCCATCCGCTTGCTCCAAGGTTGCCCCGCTCTCTCTCACCTTGCTGGAATTCGCGCCGGGAAGCACAATGTCTGCCGTTGTATTAGGAGGAATAATGACTAGCAGCTCCATCGCTCCATTGTCCGCCCGTTTCCAACTGGAACGAATCTCACCATATATCGAGTTAAGCCTGCCATCCGCCCATGACAGTTTTCCTTCATCGGGCTGCGGATGAATCTTAATATGCTTATAGCCGACCTTCTCTTCGTCAGTATCGATTCCGGCAACACAGCGGTACAGCCAATCGCCAATCGCTCCGTAGGCATAGTGGTTAAAGGAGTTCATATCTTTGCTCCAGAAGCTGCCGTCCTCTTTGATGCCATCCCAATGCTCCCAGATCGTTGTTGCTCCTTTGGTCACTTGATACAGCCATGATGGATAATCTTGTTGGAACAGAAGACGGTAGGCGGCATCCAATTGTCCGTTGTCGCTTAACACATGATTGAGATAAGGTGTGCCGACAAAGCCTGTTGTCAGATGGAACTTACTCTCCTCAAGCAGCTCCAACAGCTTGGCAACCGCACGTTCCTTGGACTTTCCTTCAAGTAAACCAAACATCAGTCCAAGCACTTGCGCCGTTTGCGTAGGGACAGACAGACGACCCGCCGGCGTTACGAATTCCTTTGTATAGGCTGCTACAATATTGTCATATAGCGTGCCATACTCTTGTTCATCTTCCGTTTTGCCTAGAACAGCTGCTGTCTTGCATAATAGTGATGTCGAATAAGCGTAGAATGCCGTTGCAATATAGTCTCTGTCGGTTGCCCCAATATAGGTATCTGGCTTGGAATCCAGTCCTAGCCAATCGCCAAAATGGAAGCCGGTATTCCATAAAAATTCATTCTCTCCCTGCTTGCGGATATAGGTTACCCATGCCTTCATACTGTCATATTGCTCTTCCAGTATTCGCTTGTCGCCGTAAGCGGTGTAAATTGTCCATGGAACAATAACGGCGGCATCCCCCCATGCAGAGGAAGAATGCGAATTCTCATCCAAAACATGAGGAATAACAAAGGGTACCCCGCCATCTTCTCTTTGATCAGCTGCCAAATCTCGGCTCCATTTCGTAAAGAATGGAGCTACATTATACAAATAAGCTGCAGTTCGGATAAACATCTGGGCGTCCCCCGTCCAGCCCAATCGCTCATCCCGCTGCGGGCAATCCGTCGGCACATCAAGAAAGTTTCCTTTCAGCCCCCACTTGATATTGTGCTGAAGCTGATTAATTAGCGGGTCGGAACACTCGAATGTTCCAGTAGCCATCATATCTGAGTGCAGAACTATACCTGTGAAATCATTTAATTGAATCGGTTCGCTAAATCCGGTCAGTCTAATATAACGGAATCCCTGGAAGGTAAATCGCGGCTCATATGTTTCACCCTCTCCGCCCTTTAACGTATACTGAATCGTCACCTTTGCCGAACGCATATTTTCTGTATAGAAATTCCCATCCTTATCCAACACTTCCGCATGATGAATTTCGATCTCACTGCCAGCCTCGCCACGCACCGTAAAACGTACCCAGCCAACCATATTTTGCCCGAAATCCAGCACTGTTTCTCCTTTTGGAGTTGTAATTAGCACAACAGGTTTTATTTCTTCTGCTTTACGGACAGGCTCGTTCTCCTGTGCTATCAACATATCAATCGGATGGTCAATCCGCTCAACGGTCTTCCAAGAGCTATCATCGAATTCGGTTTTACTCCAGCCTGACTGTTCCAAGCGGGCATCGTAAGTTTCGCCATGATAAAGCTCTGACATTAGAATTGGACTTCCCGAGGCGCGCCACTGTCCATCTGTCGCAATAATTTCCAGCGTCTCATCTTCATATTCAATATTGATTTGCATAAAAAGAGCATTCTGGTCGCCATAAATATTTTTTTGATGCTGCCATGCTAAATTCCCGTTATACCATCCCTTGCCAAGCATCGCTCCAATGACATTGCTGCCCTCTTGCAACAACTCCGTAACATCATAGGTTTGCACTTGCAAACGATGATTATAACTCGTCCAACCCGGTGTGAAATAACTGTCTCCGACACGATTGCCATTAAGCTCCAACTCATACAGCCCCAGTGCAGTTGCATAGATACGGGCTTGACGAATCCCGCTTCTCGTCTCGAATGTTCTGCGCAATAAAGGCGATTGCTCTGGAGATTCGGTTAAAACTGCGGCAGGAGCACTGATCCACTCTGCGTACCAATCGGCAGATTCCACAATTCCCCGCAGTATCCCTGTTTCCCAATAGGCAGCAGTTGACCAATCGGAGCAGGCTCCATGATTGCTCCAGCTTTTTATCCGATAATAATACCGTGTGCAAGAAGCTGTTTGAAGTCCAGTCAGTTCCACATGAGTCGATTGATCAGATTCTATTTTGCCGGAGGTCCAAATCACTTGTTCAAATGTGGAATTTGCAGCGACTTCTATGAGATAGGCCGTCTGTAGAACAGCTCTCTCATCCGCCTTTAATTTCCAACTAATACGGGGATGCCTCACATCTATTCCTACGGGATTTATTTTATACTCACAGCGCAAGTCAATAACTTCTAGCATAACGATTCTACCCCTTTCCTAATCCAAGATGACTTTATCATATAATGTAATTCACCTTAGAGAATGGGTCATTTCGGACATTATTATATGCCAATTACGACATTTCGAAAGTAAAAACACCGGGATTTCCCGGTGTTCAGTCTGATGAAACTTTTATAATACTGGATTGTCCAATCGGCAAAATTCTGAGGCAATACTTGTTCTCGCTTCTAAAATGTACTAAGCCGTAGCTCATGAAAATATTGTACAATCGGATGCTTTGACTTGATCTGTTCACTCATATTTAAAATTCTCTTTTTACCAACTCGTCGATCCACCAATGCTAAAATGTTCAAAAGAATATCGTTGCTTTCCATACTATGATCAATCGAGGCGGATAAAAATTGATTAGCTACAACGATAAAATTGGATTTACTCAATGCAGTCTGCGCCAATAAAAGCTCTTTAGCATGCTCCGTTTGTTTTCTGCTGCGCGCCATTATAGGCAGACGATCCTCTGGAACCATTCCTTTGGTTTCCTTTCGGACTGCTTCAATTTCTTGCTCGCTGATCGGAATTTCGATAGCCTCGTCCGCTTTTATTTCCTGCTCAGTCTTATACCATTTGATCAGAGTCGTTTTATCACTCATATTGAACACTTTCTTTTTCTCTACAGCCATATAACAAAGCCCTGCTTTGTCTGGCGCATAACGATAGCTGGCGGAAAGATACTCAACCTTGCCTTGCAGTGCAGGACAAAGAAAACTTTCCAGTTGTTGCTTCAATTTACTCCAGGACATGTCAGCCTCCAGGTTCTGTATAGTCAATGCCTGTTAGGGCAGACATTCTTTTATCTATCATACAATAACCTGGATGGTAATGCTCGTTTACGGCAAACAACAGCGGTCGCAAATCTATTTCGTTTGTAGTGGCGATTAAATTTTGTGCCCGATTTGTGCCCAAATTGTGTAGTAACAGTTACTTGACTGCTCTGTGCAATTCATTGCCCATAATAACAGAATCCTTGGGCAGCAGCAGAGCAAATATACCGAGTAGAGGCAAGTAAGCGCATAGTTGGATAATGAAAGAAACGCCGTAGGAATCCATTAGCCAGCCCATCAGTACAGAGCCTAAACCCGCCAAACCAAAGGATAGACCGAAAAATAATCCTGCAACCGTACCAACATGACCAGGCAACAGCTCTTGAGCATATACGATAATAACCGAGAAGCCCGACATTAAAATTAAGCCAATCAGGACACATAAAATGACCGACAACTCAGGTCCAACGTATGGAAGCAAAACGGAGAATGGAGCGGTCCCAAGAATCGAAAACCAAATAATTTTCTGCCGCCCAAAACGGTCAGCCAGCGGTCCGCCGATAAAGGTTCCTGCCATACCAGCAAATTGCAAGGCGAATAAACTGATTTGCGCACGAGACAAGGACAGATTGTACTTTTCCATAAAATAAAAAGTGTAATACCCTGTCATACTCGCCAAATATACAAATTTGGAAAACAGCATCAAAATAAGAATAAGCAGAACATAGCCAATAAAGGTTTTACTGAATGCTTTACGAGGCGCTTCCATTGGTAGAGAGCGTTTGCTGATCGCCACCTCTTTTATTTTTTTGCTGTACCATTTTCCAATAAAATATTGCACAACGATACCGATCACTGCTAATATCGTAAACCAGAGAAAACTGGATTGTCCCAGCGGCAAAATTAAAACGACAATAAAGATAGGCGCCAAAGCTTGCCCGAAATTTCCTCCAACTTGAAAAATGGACTGTGCCAGGCCCTTTCCTTTGCCCGCTGCCAAATGAGCAACTCTTGATGATTCCGGGTGCAGCACAGAGGAACCGACGCCGATTAACGCTGAGGCAAGCAGCAGCATGCCAAAGGTTGGAGCGAGGGCAAGCCCGACCATGCCCAGCAGTGTGAAGACCATTCCGAGCGGCAATAGCATCGGCATTGGTTTACGGTCTGTACAGTAACCGATAAGCGGTTGTAGAATAGAAGCTGTAACATTCAGCATAAATGCAATCCATCCCACCTGTGTGAAGGAAAGATTCAAGTTTTGCTGAAAAATTGGAAATGCTGCAGGCACGACAGATTGCATAGCATCGTTCAACAAATGTGCAAAACTGACGCCAAGCAGAACGGTCATCCCCATTCTTGTTGTTTTCGTCATAGAATGACATCCTCCCCTTGTCTGATAACAAGAAGAATTGTACCGAAAGCAGTTGGAGAATGTCGCCGTCAAAATTGCGATAAAGTGCGCAATTTTTGCTATACATCAAAGAGGTGATTGGTTTATGCATATGCAAATTATTTTTCCGCAGCTGGAGCTGCACAGTATCGAAAGCAAATTTATTAATGATCCGCATGTTCATCCCACACATTACCAAATGACTATTCCGATACGCGGACATTGCAATTTCACATACAAAAACAAAGAAAGAAAACTGATTGCTGGTGAAGGATTGCTGCTTCCTCCAGAGAGCGAGCATCATTTCTATCAGGGCTTTGAGGATGGCATTATTATTTTTCAAATCGATGATGAGAGTTTGTATCCTGCCGACTCCACTTCATTTCCGGAGCCTAAATCCAAATACGCATTTGACCCAATCCATGTATCAGCCTTCCTGCATCAATGGGGGCGCTCATTCTTTTTTTCTGATGCTTCTGAACGACTGGCACTAGAGGAGAAAGAACTGCAGGCACTTCATTATATCCATGGCTTGATTTGGGGAATGGACAATAGCGGAGCCAGCTTACTCTATACGCAGCAGAACGATAACCGTTATATGAGCAGAGTGCTTGACTATATCCATGCTCATTATTCGGAGCCTATCCGTATTGAACAATTATCCGCCATCGCCTTGCAGAGTCGTTATCATTTTATTCGCTGCTTTAAGACGATTACTGGCTTTACTCCTTATCAATATGTGCTGAAACTGCGTATCGAGAAGGCGCAGCAAATGCTCAAACAAACACAAAAATCTATTGTAACCATCAGTGCCGAGCTGGGCTTCGCAAGTCCAAGCCAGTTTCACCGCTCATTCATTAAACAGGTGGGCATTACTCCTGAACAATATCGTTTATCGATGTAAAACATTTCCAGTTATAAGCGTCTATATAAGTTGAACTAATGTTTTGACTCAAACAGGTTGCCACAAAAGAGAGATCATCCTCCGATCGCTGTTGTTCCCTGATTTCTTTTTATGTAAAAGGGGTGAAACGATGAAAAAATTAGACGGTCTCTAGCTTCCCAATAGCAGGTTGTTGATGGGCTGCGGGCAATAGAATCGCTTCATTCCCCCGTTTATTAACAGCCTCCATAAGGAGGACTAGAGAGTCAGATGAGCAATAGTTTTAAAAAAACACCTATATGGACAGACAATCATTCACCTGGTACCCGTTGGGGTAAACAACAAGCAAACAAAGCGGTTCGCCGCTACACAGATGATGTTCAAAACGGCAAGTGGTATCGAAAGATATATTTTTCCTGGAATATTCACGATTACCGTTTTTACCAAACAAAGCAACAAGCGATCCATGAATGGAGAGCATCTCGCTGGTTAAGCAATCGTTTTTCCAAAAAAGCGATTATTCGGAATTGGGAAAAGGACTATAGAAGAAAATAAACAAAACCGCCGGTCTGGGAAGCCTGGCGGTTTTGTTTATTTAAAGTGATTAATTAATAGGGCTGGTAGCTTGATCTTTTAGAGTGAAAGGGTGTCTCCCGGACGCAACGAAAGTATCCCATCATACTCTTCCATCTCCAGCTGCTGCCGTAATGCTTCCGTGCTGCTATGTGATGCATGTGCCAAAATAACAGCTGAACAGGTTAGCGATTGCAGCATGCGACGAACATCGGGCAAGCCCTGATGGATTTTATATATGATATGCTCTATGCGGCACCCCTGCTCCTGTGGTGTCATGCGCAGCAGCCGATCTGCCAGTGTATGCTTGGACGCATGCCCGGTGAGGATGATACCGTTTCGAGGATTATGACGTAATTGCTCGTAATACCATTGAGCCTTCGAGGATTGCATCATGCCGTCCCCCGTTAGAATAATGCCCGGCTGAACGTCCGGCTGCACGACTTCTATTCGCCGCTCCTTGCCTCTGATGACCTCAAAAGTATCAAGCATATTAGAAATCATCTCGCAGGCTTCCGGTTTTAGCCAGCCCGGCTTCAGCAGCAGCTTCTCCAAACCGGGAAGCAGTTCTTCCTCCACCCGCAACGGAACTTCTGGAAATCGCTGTTGCAGCATGAGTAGTAGCTCTTGTCCGCGTCCGCTATATGGCACCGGCAGCAACAGCTGCCCGCCGCCAGTCAATATTTGTTGTGCTACACTCAAAATTTGTTCCCGCTTCACTAGCTGCGATTCAGCATCAGTACCATAAGCAGCATCTACAATCGCTCCATCCAGTATGCCAAAACCGCCAGGAAAACTGTCGGGTGAGTCTGTGCGCAGCAGCAAGGATTCCTCCGTATAATCACCAGAGTAGAAAAATCGTTTCCCTGATAACTCCAGCAATAACCAGACAGAACCAAGCATATGCCCGCTGCGTCCCCAACAGACACGCAAGCCGGAGCCAAGCTCTAGCCAGCTTAAAGCTGTAACGGCTTCGTCCAGATAGGCAAAGTCGATGCTGCCTATATCTGCTTCATCATAGGGCAGCTGCCCATTCTGCCGCTTTATATAACGGCTCCATGTCGCATAATAAGCAGGCAATAGCTCCGCTGTAATCCGCGAAGTCCATACTTTTCCCCGATATCCATACTTGTACAGCAACGGTAAGGCTATCGAGTGATCTTCATGAGCATGCGAAAGAAATACGGCATCAATATGAGGGATTTCTGTAGGATCGAGCAGCGGATACTCCCCGCTGCCCGCACGCTTAACGCCGCAATCCAGTAAAATTCTTATATCGCCGCATTGCAACAAATAACAGGATCGGCCATGCTCTCCGGCTCCTCCCCAAATTTTCAATTGTATCATGACAAATTCCACTTTCTGTTAGAGTTCATGCTGTTTACGAGCAGCAGCAGCAGGGTGGTCAGACCGACTGAGATAACTGCCATTGCCATTCCTAGCGAGATTTGTCCTTGCTCAAATTGTGCAAAAATATAAGTGGCTGATGTTCTCATTGAAGGTGGAAGCACTAACAGTGAAGCAACCAACTCACGCAACGAAATGGTGAAGGTCATCATCCAGCCTGCGATGACTCCCGGCAACAGCAGCGGCAAAACAATCCGCCGAAATATATACCAGGGGCGCCCGCCGAATACCTGCCCCGCATGACGAAGAGAATCATCCAGTTGTCCATTGCGCGCCTTGACGTACTGCACCGTAAAAGGCAGAAAGAAAACAACATAAGTCAGAACAACCATACCATACGTATTGTACAACTTGATCGGCATCCAGGTTGAATTCCATAGCATGATGAGACCAACGACCATTATAATATCAGGTACATTGTTAGGCAGCAGACTTAAAAAGTCCGTTACCCGCTGTGACAGCTTTTTCGAGCGGCCAACCGTCAATGCAAACCATGTTCCAAGTGCAGCAGCCAGACAGGCAGCCAGCAGCGCCAGACCAAGACTGTTCGTTAATGCCTTCATACTTGGCGATCCCCAAGCCAGCAATTCGCCATAATGATTTAACGTCAAATTGCTCCACGCCAAACCACCGCCGCGCAACTTCATCAGCGAAGCAGATACGATTGAGAAGTAAGGAATACCAATTGACGTGATTAGCAGAATACTGATATAGCCCCATGAAAGAGCTTGTTGCCAGCCGCGGTAACCGTATACTCTATTTCGGCTGCCCTTGCCTCCTACCAAATTATAAGAGTGGCGACGAACAATAACCGACTGAATATACCAAAGTATCATACAGGCAAGCAGCAATAATGAGGAAAGAGAAGTAGCCTTTCCAAAGTTAATAGGCCAGCTGGAGATAGCCCCTTGAATTTCAGTCGTTAACACAGAGTAGCCGATACGTCTGCCGAAGGTTGCCGGTGTGCCAAACTCAGCTAATGTTTTGACGAAAATCAGCAGTGCTCCCATCACATAGCTTGATAAGATGAGCGGCAGCATAACCCGGCGCATCGTATACAAAAAGCCTGCTCCATGAACAGCTGCCGCCTCTTCCTTATTGCTGCCCAACTGTTCAATAGCTCCACGCAGTATTAAATATAAAAACGGAAATAAGTGCAGTCCCATAATAGAAACCATGCCCGCCAAACTAAAAAACTGATCGCTCAGCCATACCGTTGCAGGCGAAGGAAAAAGCTGCTCCAAATAACCGCTTGGCTGCATAAATAGTATCCAGCCCATCGAGCCGATATACGGTGGTGTCATAAATGGAATCAGCAGGACAATATCAAGCCAACGATGCTTTCTCAGCGGTGTTTTTGCCATAATCCAGGCAAGCGGCAAGGCAAGCACTGTACACAGCACAACGACCAGAACACCGAGAAATAATGAGTTGGTAAACACTCCAGTCAAGTTTTCGCTTAAAACAGTACGAATGGGAGCCAATAAATCCAAGCTGCCGTTGGGCATTATGCTTGTTAAACAAACGTAGATTAAAGGAAGGACAACCAGCGCCGCCAATAAGAGCGGCGCCAGTAATTTTCTCGCGTTTTTTAGAATCATCAAGTAATCATCCTTATCTGGGGCTTACTTTTTGAACAGCTCCGTAAATTGCTTAGATACATTGTTTTGATTTTTATTCATCCAGCTATAATCAACCGGCAATGTTGGGATATCGTTAGCACCCGGACGATCCGCCACTTGAATATCGCTTCGGCCAGACAATAGAAATGCGTCAGTAATCATTTTTTGCGCCTCATCTGACAATAAGTAATCGATATAGGCTTTCGCATTATCTTGGTTCTTGCTCGTGTTCATAATCATTGCCGGACGTGGTGAAATAACTGTACCGTCAGTTGGATAGACAAGATCAATCGGTTCTCCCTTTGCTTTGGCGGCAAAAGTCATATAATCCACGCTTGCAAGCACAATATCTTTGGCTCCCGACATGACCGGATCCAATGCCTCCTGATTTGCCCCGGCAATAATGGCCTCATTCGCTTTTACTTGCTCAAAGAAATTCCAGCCTTCGTCGCCTTGCTTATTAATAAATCCGCTAATGAAGTCTAATGCAGAGCCAGATTGTGCAGGATCAGGAATATTGATTTTTCCTTTCCATTCTGCCTGAAGCAGATCACTCCACTGCTGCGGCGGGTTTGTTACATTTTTGGAATTATACGCAATGCCAAGCGCAGATAAGCTATAGCTAAAGTAGTTGCCCTCTTTATCCGAGAATTCTGGAATAAGCTTGTCCGCATTAACTGCTTCTTTGTAAGGAAGCGTCAAACCGCTCTCCATCATGCCGATGGCGGAGGGCAAAGATGCCAATACAACTACATCAACAACCGGATTTTCCTTCTCTGCTTCCATTCTCGCCATAATTTTCCCAGTCGTTCCCTGAAACATTTCTACTTGTACGCCTGTTTTTTCTTCAAAGCCTTTTTGAATTTTTTCCGCCAAACCAGCAGGTCCTGCACTGTACACGACTAATTTCCCGCCAAGCTTAGTAGCTTCCGGATTTGAAGAAGTTGTAGCAGCAGGTGCTGTAGAAGAAGCTGGAGGTTCAGACGAAGCTGGTTTATTTGTATTGTTGCCTGCTGTATTTGTTCCCCCACAAGCACTCAAGCTAAGACTAACCATAATAGACATTACGGACAATGTTGCAGCTTTGAAAGGTTTGTTCATGTTAATCATGTTTATCACAAGTATCTCTCCCTTTGTTTGCGGACTTGCCGCATTTGTATTTTGTTACTTTATTTTTAGATCGCCAACGTATGAATGTGATGCCGAGGGACATACAGTTGTACAGCTTCGCCAATTGTTCGGCGCTCTGTGTCATAAACCATCCATGAACCTGGCATCCCGTCAGCCTTTACAACAATCTCATAACGTTCTCCAATATAACTTACAGCCTGAACAATTCCCTGTACCGTCAAATCTTGCTCGCCTTGTTTAACCCATTTTACATGCTCGGGACGAACCAATCTCTTATCTGTCTCCAACCAATTGGTCTTGCCTATAAACCTTGCCGTAAAAGCATGCTGCGGTGATCGATAAATGGCTTCCGGTACATCCTTTTGCAAAACCCGACCGTTCTGCATCACAACTACTTCATCTGACATAGACATCGCTTCTGTTTGGTCATGCGTGACATAAACGGCTGTAAATCCGATATTGCGCACCAGATTCATTAACTCAAGGCGCATTTCATCACGCAATAACGCATCGAGAGCACTCATCGGCTCGTCGAACAAAACTAGCTGCGGTCTAATCGCAACTGCACGCGCCAGTGCAACGCGCTGCTGCTGTCCCCCTGATAGCTGATGCGGATAGCGTTTCTCCATCCCGTTCAAGCGAACCATCTCGATAGCCTCAAGCGAGCGTTTACGCCAATTAGCAGTATCCCCCTTCGCCTTTAAACCGAATGCCACATTTTCCAGAACAGTCAAATGCGGCCATAACGCAAAGTCCTGAAAGACCATCCCGAAGTTGCGCTGGTGTACGGGTCGATTAATTTTTCGTACCTTGTCGAACAAAACCATGTCTCCGAAACGAATCTCCCCCTGATCCGGAGTCTCCAGGCCAGCAATGATGCGAAGCAGTGTCGTTTTGCCGCAGCCAGATGGTCCGAGCAGCGTAGTAAACTGTCCCTGGGCAAACGATAGCTCCACCTTATCAAGCGCGGCAGCGGAACCGAAGGATTTGTTAATACCATTAAGTTGTAAAGTCATTTTAAGCAACCTTCCTTATGAGGAATTCTAGTTCAGTTTAGCGGTCGACAATTTGTGGAGTGTCAACGAAGCGTTAACCTTGTATTAACTTTTTGTTCACTATTTATTTGCCTGCATAGATTTTTTCTATATCAAATAAGACTTGTTCCCGCTCCCGCTTTGTTAAACCGAAGTTAACGCAAAATTAACGATATAAATGAACAAAGGTAACATTATAGATTTAGTCTTATTAATGGAATGAAAGATTTAAAAGGAGAGAAAAACCGGTGATGAATTTGAATCTGCTTAAACTGCGAATTGTAGAATTGCTGGAAAAACATAAAAAAATAACGACGGTTGCAGATATGCTTGATCTGAAGCAGCCTACGATAACCTTTCATATGAAAAACCTGGAGAAAGAGTTCGGAGTAAAATTATTTGAGGCTCGTATGGGAAAAATCATTTTAACCGATGCCGGGTACGCCTTGCATCATTACGCCGTAAAGATCAGTGCACTGGCAGCAGAAGCTCATCGCGCAATCACTGAGTTCGATTCCCTTCAAAAGGGCAGTCTCCTTATAGGAGCCAGTTATGTGCCTGCCACTTATATTTTGCCTACGATACTACATCGGTTTGCCCAGGAGTATCCTGGCATTCATATTTCCCTATCTGTTAAAACGGCTCCGGTAATTAAAGAAATGCTGGAGCATCATGAAATTGATCTGGGCATCATATCAACTGAACCCTTTCAGTCAACGGAGCTTGCTTCCGATACTATATGTGATGATGATCTAGTGCTTATTTTTGCACCAAATCACCCACTCTCCTCCATTATTGAGGCAGATCTGACACCAGCACTGATCGCCTCTTTTCCGTTTGTTTTACATGGCAAAGAATCCAGCACCAGACGGATGACGGAAAAGTGGCTGGAGAACAGTCAAGTCCAGCTGCCTGCAAAATTAGAATTTGATTCATTGGAGGGCATTAAACAAGCAGTCATTCTAGGCGGGCATGTGGCGTTCATATCGCGGATGGCTGTACAATCTGAAGTTGATCGCGGCATACTGTATGAGCGGGTAATTCCAGGACCTAAAGTAGAACGGTGTATTTTTGCAGTAACCAATAATAACCGGCATTTCTCGCCATTAATTACCCGGTTTAATGAACAATTGAAACAAAGCTGTCGATGTTTTCATTAAAGAAAAAATCTTGCCTCACCAATAGAAACTCTTTATTTTTTTTACTAATTTCCCCAATTGATTTGACACTTCCATTACGAACCACCTTTAAAGTAAAGCTTGAGATAGTCAATACACTGCTTCCTGCAACAATTAATTAAGTTTTTCGACTATCTCAATCTATAACAAGCCGTAAAAAAATTCACAAAAGGAGCAATGTTTATGAAAATGTTTAACAAACTCGCAAAATCAGCAATTGCATTAACTCTGTCTAGCTTGGTTGCCATTCCTGTCTTGCAAGCTGCGGAGCCGGTACATGCCGCTTCCAACGCCGTACCATCGTATGAAGTGAAGTTTATGCTGGATGCAAATGAAGTGTTGAAAAATGATGGAACATTGACTAGCGATGTGATGGATGCCTTTGAAGTGAATAGTCCGGCAAAAAAACTGATTGTTGAATATTTTGATACAGATGCTTTAGATTTGAACGATGCAGGCTGGAATGTACGCTTCCGTAAAAAAGAGGATAAAAAGGATTACGAGCTAACTTATAAAAAACGCTTCTCTATTTTAAATGGCAACATCGACGATGCATTAAACACAGCCAATGCAGCTGGATTTGATTCTTCTGATGATAACTATAAAGCGGAGGTTGACTGGGGCTACAGCAAACAAACACTTAGCTTCTCCGTTGAAAAGAAAACTTCTGCCTCTCTCGGTCTCACACTTCCAACCGAAGCTCAGGCTCTTAATATGCTTGTAGATAAAATCCCTGGCAAATTGGAAAAAACAAACGGCAACAAATGGGGGAAAAACACATTGAAGGATGCTCGCGCGTTTGGTCCGGTTACAGTTAGCAAATATAGCGGAATGTTTAATGGGCTTGAGACGGATATTGAAGTGTGGCCTATTCGCAATGCAGCAGGAACAGGGACTGAAAACCTTGTAGAAATTTCTTTCAAAACCGATAGCTACAATACTGCAGCTACCAATCGCACGGCGCTAATGACATATCTGGATGCCAGCAACTGGCTTATCCATGCCGATTCTTTAAAAACAGCCTTGGTGCTAGATCGTTATTAATTCAGTGCAGGCAACAATCCTCTAACTCTTAAGTAATAGGGCAGCCACAGTGCTTGTCAGCTAATGACGCACTGTGGCAAATCTATTGATTAACTGTGAATAATATAGCAACTTAGCTCTAAATTTCAATCGTCACTACAAGAAAAATTGGACTTTCGACTGCTGTTGTATGCAAATTTTTTTCTGAATTTCCCTTTTAAAGTTGAAAATTTGCATACAAAGGCGGACGTTAGCGCTTCTCCAGTTCCATTTTTGCTTTCCGTGATCTTTAATTTTGTTTGTTCCAAGTTGCCAACAGTTAATCGACAGCCTCTGCGGCAGCCATTACATGATTTAACTCAATTCTACAATGGAATGTATATGCACTTTTGGTACCGTAAAGGCTATTCCATCTTCGTTTTTCTCGATTTCAAGCTGCACTCCTTCTGGAAGAAGTATTGCCTGTTGCAATGAAATGTCGCGAATTTGGACATGTATATCATGCACCGGCGTAATATTTTCAATCGGATTATAGAAAGCAGTGCTCTTTTCCCCCGTATGATTGCTTTGGAAATTAATCAGATGTGCGTATGTGCGCCCTTCTTTGTACATAATATTAGTCTCAATATGAGTTGGCGCCTCAAATTCTGCGTACTTGCCGTAATGCATTCGCAACAAATTATCTACTATGCGTCTTACCCAGAAATGGTTGGAATGCCAGTATGAACCAAACACTGGAGCCGCAATATACAGTGCCTTTCCTTGACCAAAAGAATTGACACTAATGCCTGGACAATCGCTAATGTTGCCGCCTGGCGGAATCGGATGACGAAATGCACGACTGACAGCCGGTACAGTAAGCGGCCATTGAATCAAACTCAAGACCTCCGCCGATGTTGCCACGGTCTTGATAAACGGCGCTTCAACCAACTGAGGAATACGGGCTATTCCAGTCCATAATTCATCATGCTCAGTCAAGTAGCCGCAACTGTAAGGCGAACGTTCCAAATATTTAATGCCAAGTACATTTGATAACAGAAAGTTTTGCTGTTCCTTGCTAAAGGTAGCTTCACCAGCTGCCAGCAATACTCCTCCAGCCTCAACAAATGCCTCGATCCTTTTAACAGAAGCCTCCGTTAATTTTACACTCTCAGGCAATATTACTACTTTATAATCGCTCAAATCAGGAAAATTATTGTTGTAGTATATATCAAATTGATGATGACCTTCCAAAAGCATTTTGGCTGCGCCAAATGTAGCTGCATCGTCCTTGTCATGATACCAGTTATTCGTATTATTGCCGATAATGGCTACCTCACTCTTGCTCTTAGCCTGAATGCAGTATGGTTCACGCTCTTCAACAAAAGCAAATGCTTCTCCTATTACCTCATATACTCCATCTTGCAATGTCCCATCCGGCAACACTTGATCCCCAATGTTGACTATACCGCCGTTGGCTATAATGGTAGCAAATTCATACTTCAATTGTTCCGGCGTCTTGCATGACATCAATCCCCAACCCTCTGTAAAGCGCACCGTCATAATTTGAACGGGCACGTCCAATGTTCGTGCAAAACGCGCTCGAATGGAGTGGTTGTAGAATGTTCCTGTAGCCGATGGCTGTGATTCCCATAAACCATAATCACTGGTTGCGTTAACCCGATCCGGTTCGCCCATTCGCCAGGCACCGTTGCAGTTCATCAGCACATGCGGACGTATCCGCTTAACGAGCGCCGTAATTTCTTCCATACAACGAGCAGCCGTATCAATTCCAAAGCGAATGACCAGCTCACGATCTGTACCCAGCAACTCCGGCGTCAGCTCGCGATTATATTCCTCAGCAAATTTCTTTTTGCAGTAGGAGCAAAAGCAATAATGATTGTGTTGATACGGAATGTCCAGCAAGTAACCATCCATATCATACTTTTCAGTAATTTCCTTGATCTGCGGCAGCACCAGTTCCTCTCGATACGGACTGTTCAAGCATGGCAATTCCCATACTGTTCCTTCCGCCCCGCGTACTTTGCCATGCTCATCAATCTGGTACCAATCCGGATTATCCTGCACCGCTCGCGCGTCGGTGCCCAGTGAGTAATAGGCAATTACTTTTATATCGTGCTTGCGAGCTTCCGCTAATACTTCGCCGAAGAAATCCCCCTGCAAGCCGCTATGCTTATGCCCAACCTTATTGTCATAAAAGGCATTGCCAAAATGGCATTTGGTAAATACGCCAATTACATTCACTTTAGCTTTTACAAAACGTTCAACAAACGACTTTGCATCAAAACGCTGAATTGCCTCCTGAGGAAATTCAGGCATATGAAAATCAACATGCACTTGACGCATCCGATTCCACATCCATTCGTCTCTCACCATGGCTCAGCCCTCCTATCATATTTATTGCTTTGCTCACACGTTTACACCAAATGAGATAAATCCAGTCTCTCCAGCTGTTCAGACGGAGCGCCAATCTCCTTAAGCAAGCTAGCCAGCTCACGCTGCAATTCAACAACTTTCTCAGGATAAAGACTCGCTACATTCTTGTATTCATTCGGATCTTCCTGCTTGTTGCTTAACCATGTCGGCGCTTCCCATGATTCACAATCAACGGCACGTCTGCCGTTTTCATAATCTCCTAGATCGTAATGAATAAACTTCGCTATACTATGCCCGTACCAATATAAAGGTTTGTTTTCTGGTACGGGAGACTGGTGTAAAATCCATTCGCCGTCAGTGATCGTCACACTTCGCCCAAACATGCCGCTGATTGCATACTGCCGCGTAGCTGCTGATGCATCGCGCAGTACAGGCAGAAGGTCAATACCATGTCTATCAGGCGGACACGGTCGTCCAACCAGACTCAGAACTGTTGGATAAATGTCTACCAATTGCACGAATTGACTGCGTCTCTCTCCTTGACCAAATTGCGGGTGCGCAACAATAAACGGAATATGCCCGCATGCCTCATGTTGATGAGTCTGCAGCTTGCCAAGTCTGCCATGATCGCCGTTATATGTCCCATGATCAGTAGTAAATATAACGACTGTATCTTCCCACATATTCAATTCGTCGAGTTTATCCAAAAGAGTCCCTAACCAATGATCCGTCAGTGTTACCATCGCCGCATAACGCGCCTGAACATGCCGCAGCTCCTCCGGCGTATATTTGCCTTCCCATTTGCTATATGGCACAACCGACTCCCAACGTTCCACATTGTATCCGCGCGGCTCGAACTGCTTAAGCAACTCCTCAGGCGGATCCCAAGGTTCATGCGGATCGAAGCAGTCAATATGCATATAGAAATCGCGATGCGCCTTGTTCGCTTCCAGCCAATTGGCTGCCTGCGTAAATACTTGAGCACAAAATTGATCATCATCCGCTTTACGAGTCAGATGTACGTTACGGTGATGTCTTTCTATTTTATGATAAGGATCATCCGGGCATGGGAATGATATCGGCTCTGTTTTCCATGCATCTGCTTCATGTCCACGAATAAAATCAAAGCCCGTGTAACCCATATGATAATTGCCTGCTCCCTGTTCCCAGAGGTGGAAGTGATCAGTAACCATATAACTGACTGGATATTGTTGATCCATCTGCCATTGCAGCGACTGATTCGGCGGTCCCGACACTTGACGCGGCAAATCCAGATCAATGTCCTCCAAAGGACCCCAGCCGCGTTCCAAAAACTCATATCGTCCCGTATAGATATCTCGTCTAGCCGGCACACATGGAGTCGAGCCGCACCAGGCATTGTCGAACACTGTACCTCGAGCCGAAAGCCGATCCATATTCGGTGTAGGAACAATCCAATCCGGTTGTTCCGGGCTGGTCACTTGATTAAGTGGTCGACCGCGATGATAAGGACCGCAATGATCGATACGCAATGTATCACAAACAATTACTATGCAATTCATTTTATTTCCCTCCAAATGAATATAGACAACTCATACTTGCATAAAATAATTCCCCCGCACCCATAAATACGACTACGAGGGATGTATGATCTTGGAATGCTTGCTATTTCAACATTGTGCTGATCGAACAAATTAGTTATTTATTGCTTAGTTCCGTATTTATTTTCTTTTGTCCAGCTGTTTGTTTTCATTATTTCTGCCATGTCCGTTTTCAGCGTATTTTGCAGCTCTTCAGTATATTTATCCAGATCAACGGAATCCTCCAAATATAACTGACCAATCCGTACTAAATCCTCATTCAATTTTTTACTGATATGCGCAGCGTAGTAATTAACAAGAATCCGTTCTCCAACGAATTGGAAGCCTTGCAAATGATCAGGCAATTTGATACCTACCAGCGTCGTAGCTGTATACATTTTGTTGCCCATAATAGCCGCTACTTCTGGCGAAGACAAATATTTCAAGAAATCAATTGAAGCATCAAGCTTGTCCCCGGTTACTTTTTTCGGAATAGTGAATACCATATCCGGGTAACCGCCCAACTCGTAAAACTTCTCAGCGGCATTCGGATGTTCTTTCTTCGTCAAGTATGGCAATGCAAATGTCCCAAACTCGAATGCTCTTGCCTTGGAATCCTGAATAATATTAAGTTCAAAGTTTCCAGCCATAACCATCGCAACATCTCCGCGAATAAACATTTCTTTCGCTGTGTCGCCGTTCATACCGTTATAACCGCGCGCCCAATACTGTGACCAGTCTTTAATGATTGGCATAACGCCGTTCCAGTCTGCCGATTGCAAATCGATTATTCCATCTTCAACGGCAGCCACGATTTCGTTTAATTCCAACTGACGGTTTTCATTCCAGTCATATGATTTAACCTTGTCAGCCCCAATCTGATTAGTCATCAGGTTAGTCACCCAAAGCAGATGGTTGTCGCCCGGCTTGGAATTGGCAAATGCGAATGGCGTCACGCCTGCTGCCTTCAGCTTTTCTTGTACTTCAATAAATTCAGTCCATGTTGTAGGCACTTCCAAATTATGCTTCTTGAACAAATCTTGATTGTAGAAAACCCTTATAGCCAGCGTTTGCAGCGCCACCCCGGACAACTTGCCGGAAACCGGATTTTTCATTTCGTTTAAAATAGTTGGTGTAAAGGTGTCTTTCCATATTTTATTATCCGTGTACGGATTAGGCTTATCGTATTCCGGTGTCAAATCAACAAGTAAATCTTTATTCAAATCCTCATGAGTCCAAGTGTATCGGCTTGGTACAATTTCAGGTGAAGTTCCTCCGATCAGCCCGGTTGTGAGCCATGTGCGGAATGCATCGCCGTCATTGGGCGTATAATCAATTTTTATTTTGACATTCGGATGTTTTTCCGTGTACCCGCTTACAATTCCCTTCCAAACCTCTTTTGTTTCCTCCTGCTTCGGTGTTTCTACAGCGAACGTCAGATTAACGGTCGGCGTTCCATCCGTCCCTGGCTTTTCTTCTTTGCTGGACGTACCGCATCCCATTAGCAGAACTGAGCATGCTACTGCCAGTGTCAACCCTTTGGACCACAATGCTTTCTTTTGTTTTGTCATTGCTTGCACCCCTTAGTGAGTATGATAGCTTGCATCTATCCTAACCTTTCACCGCACCGGATGTAATGCCGGAGATGAATGGTTTGGTAGCGACCAAAAACAGCACGAGCAGCGGGATCGAGGAGATAATATATCCTGCCAGTTTGACACTGACCCCTTGATCCATCGTTCCGGTTACAGTGCTCAAGGCGAGAATAACCGGTTTAACCTTTTCCCCGGTCGTAGCGACCAGCGGCCAGATATAATTGTTCCAGCCAGCAAGAAAATTAATAATTGAAACAGTTGCAATAACTGGCAACGACAGTGGAATCACTATTTTGGAGAAGATTTGCATCTCACCGGCTCCTTCTGTCTCCGCCGACTCCATCAGGCTGCGCGGCAGCCCTTCGAAAAACGTACGCATCAAGAACGTTGCCATAGCGGCCCCAAAAGCCATCGGCGGAAATATCTGAGCCTGATATGTGTTTAACATCCCCAATTTCTGGACAAGTATAAATTGCGGGATCAAAATTAGAAATCCTGGGATCATCATCAGTGACAAAATAAGCATAAACAGAATATTTTTGCCCGGATATGAAAACCTCATAAAGGAATAGCCCGCCATTGATGAAATAAGGAGTACCCCAAGCACAATACAGCTGGAAATAAAGATCGTGTTGCCGATAAAAGGACCAATCTGACGAAAGGCCGACATATAGTTATCCAAATGAAGCGGAATGCCAATCCCCCAAAAATTCAATATCATCTGATCCGCATATTTCAGTGAGCTTACAATCAACATATAAAAAGGGAACAAGGTCAATCCGAGCAAAATAGTGAGTACAGCATAATGAGGTATGCTCGTCCAGCGAAATCGCATTTATCACCCCTCCTTTAGTCGATCGTCTCTGAATTTTTAATAAATTTGTTATTAGCCCAAGTTAGCAGCATCAGCAGTACAAACAGAACAAGTCCAATTGCTGAAGCATAACCCATCTTGCTGTAAGAAAACCCTTGCAAATAAAGGTACAAAGCTGGCGTCATCGTCGATTGTCCCGGACCGCCGTTCGTTAGCACGAGAATATTCTCAAAGCTTTGAATTTGCTGAATGATCGCCAGTACCATCACCAATTTCAGCTGACTGCGTACAAGCGGCAGCTCCAGATGAATAAATCGCTGCCAGACATTCATACCATCCAGCTTCGACACCTCGAACAGTTCTGTTGAGATTGACATAAGTCCAGCCAGATAGATCAGAAATGTAATTCCCCCAATCCATGGGAAATTGACGAAGATAACTGACCAAATAGCTGTTTTGCTTTCTCCAAGCCAAGCATGGGTCCAGGATTCCAGCCCAATGTTTTCAAGCAATGTGTTCAGCACACCGTAGTCCCCTGCAAAAATCCATTGCCATGTCAGAAAAATAACGATGCTGGGAATAACCAGCGGAATGACAAACCAAAGCTTGAATATATTTTGCAAGCGAATATTACGAATATGGAATACTAGCACTGCCGCCAGCAGCGGTACCGTTAACTGAATCAGCACTCCCGCTAAAGTAAAGATCCCCATATTTTTCAGCGACAGGTAAAAGGTTTTGTCCTGAAATAATTGTACAAAATTGTCCAGTCCGATAAAGGTGCGGACATTGGCGCCGTTCCATTCATAGAACGACATAAGCAAAGCGTTAAAAAATGGAATGTACTTAAAGGTGGCTAGTACTGCAAACACCGGGAGCAAAAAAGCATATCCTTTCCAATGTTTGCGCAATAGTCGTGTTGAGGCTGCAGCCATATGATGTCCTCCCCCAATAGGCTTTTACGAGATAAGTTCACTTTAAATGAAAACGCTTCCTATTACGAGGAGTCATTTTTCTTTTTATAAGGGGGACATTTTTTTGACTTCATGCAAACGTCTGCAAGTATAAAGATTATAAAGATTCCCTATGCTATACTGAGAATCGAACCTGACAGGAATGATTAAAGGGTGACCTATCTTATACAAAGGGGGATATGGAATGAATGTGCTGATTGTTGATGACCAACGATTATCCCGCGCAGGTTTGGCCAAAATGATTGACTGGGAGCGTCTCGGATTGATAGCCGTCGGTGAGAGCGCAAATGGCAAAGATGCGTTAGAGAGAATCGGAGACACAGATGCCGATATCGTCATTACTGACGTACGAATGCCTGCCATGGGCGGACTCGAACTGGTGGAGAAGGCACGCGAACAATATCCCGATATCGCATGGATTATCGTCAGCGGATATGATGATTTTTCTTATGTACGCAAATCGATTCAACTGACTGTTGCAGATTATTTGCTTAAACCGGTCAATCCGCACGAACTTAATGAGCTGCTCAGCAAGCTGGTTCAGAAAAAAGTGGAACAACGGCTTAAAACAGAAACTGAACGACGACGATTGAGAGAACGTTTTTTTCACTTACTTCTTGAAGGCGCTTACGGAAATGCGGAAGAGACTGAGTTTGAACTTTTATCCGACTTTTCTGATTTGCAATTCACAAGCCCAAAAGGAAAATTTGTCGCAGTCGCGTTTGACAGCCGTTTGGATAAATCGACTCTCTACCAATCGCTCCAACCGCTTGAAACAGACTACGAGTTTTGCCTGCTTCGCATCCGTACGGTCTACACGCTAATCTTAGTCTCTGCGGATCTTATGACAGATAGACTGGCACTCGCACTACAGCAGATCACAATAGAGAATTTGCCTTTACTTCATAACATTAGCATAGGAAGCATCGCGGAAAATATTTATCAGGTTCCCAAATCAGTCGGTCAAGCGCTGGATGCCTTCGCTATTCGCAACAGTTATAAATCGGACAATACTGACGAACCATTTTTTTACGATACGATGGAAAATAGTATGACCGCTAATATACCGCTGACTGCTGCCTGGGAGCAAGAATGGGCTGTTCACCTCCGGCTCGGTAATCGGCAGCAAGCTTTGGATAAACTAGATGAATTATTGGTGTCAAACAGTATGGGCATCCAGAGCAATATTATTGATGGCTGCTGTCAGTACGTGTTATTGCGCGGCGCGCGTGAATTATACGAGTCTGGTTTGATCCGTGAGCCCGATTTTGCAGAGGCATGCAGACTGGCTGGAATTATACCTGCAAAGCTGACTACTGAGGACAAACGGCGAGAGGTTACTGACTTTTTCCGTAGTCGTCTGAAGGAGACAGAAAGCTTTAGTATGATGAAGGCTCGGCAAGCTGTAGAAAATGCACGCGCTTATATTGACGCAAATTATTGTCAGTCCATTAATTTATCCGAGTTGGCACAAAACAGTTATATGAGCCCGGGTCATTTCAGCTCTCTGTTTCGACAACTCACAGGAAAGAACTTTCTTGAGTATTTGACCTATCTGCGAATTGAGCATGCGAAGACCCTGCTCCATACTGATCCGAACAGGAAAATCGGAGAGGTAGCCCAGCAATGCGGTTATCAGGACATGAAATATTTTCGAAAACTGTTCAAAAGACATACCGGTCTGACTCCAGCCAGTTTCAAGGAGGAGATGCGCAGTGATCAAGCTGATTAGACGGATTAGACGTACTGCTGACCGGATACGCAACAGCATTCGCAGAAAACTCTTCTTCTCTTATTTGCTGGTTATCTTGCTGCCGCTCATTGTGATCGGTACTATCTTGTATATCACTATGCTGACCATTACTGAACAGCAGACACTGGACAAGCGTGCGGTTGAGATGAAGTTGGTATCGCAACAATTGCAATCGTATGTCGATCAGTTGGAACTATACTCCCGCGTCATTTATACAGGGGAGGTGCAGGAGTTGCTCAATGCAGGATCTCCAGATGATCCAATTGCATTTACCCGTTGGCGAAGCTCTTTATTTCAACAATTCGAGGAATGGTACGGTTATATGAACATCAAAGCTTCCATTCAGAATGTCGCTATTGTAGGCTCCGATGAAAAAGCGGTGTACAAAGAGCAGATTTATACAGGGGAAGCCCTGTTTGCTCATGAAAAATGGTACCAGGATGCCATTGCACGCCAGGGTGAAATAGCAATCGCTGGTCCATTCATCCGACCCGCTTCCAATCAACATGCAGCTTCGACCTATTCGTTTTCACTTATTCGCAAAATTAATAATACGCTTGGCAGCAAAGACCTGGGCGGTATTGTTATCGACATAGGTGTCAGTGATCTGAATCGGCTGTTGAAAAGTTTGGACTTGCACGATATAACGATTATTAACTCGCAGGAATTGGTTGTTTATGCAGACGAAACGGAGAAAATCGGTCACCCCTTCTCACTAAGCGGAAGTATTAAGGACAAGCAATCAGCACAGTGGGTAAGCGTAGAGGGCAAAAAAATATTTGTCAACACCGAAGAACTTCCCTCAATTGGCTGGCGTTTTATTAGTCTGGATCCACTTAGTACATTAACTGCTTATGCGGTCGCATTTCGCAATCTGACCATCGGTGTCGGACTGGTTACTTTATTGTTGGCGCTTGGTATATCTACTTTTATCGCAGGACGCATTGTCCGGCCGCTCCGTACTCTTCAACAAAATATGAGTATTGTGCAAAAAGGGCGCTTCGACATTAGGCTTAACGTAACAAGCACAGATGAGATAGGGCAGTTAACCCGCAGTTTCAATCAAATGACTGATCGGATTGAAACACTTGTAAATGATGTATACAAAGCAGAAATTATTCGCAAGGAAGCACAGCTAAAAGCTCTTCATTCCCAGATAAACCCGCATTTTCTCTATAACACGCTTGATTCGATGAATGCAATCGCTATGATAGAAAATGTGCCGCTGCTCAGCCGCATGTCAAGAATGCTGGCGGATATGTTTCGCTACAGCATCTCCCATAGCAACGATCAGGTTGTCCCGCTGCGCGACGAGTTGGAGCAAATAAAGCGCTATGTGGAAATTCAGCAAATTCGCTATGATTATAAGTTTCATCTAATGCTGTCAATACCTGAACAATTGCTTGATTATCGTATACCTAAGCTTACATTACAGCCGATTGTTGAAAATGCTGTATACCATGGATTAGAGATGATTACTGACGAAGGAATGCTTGCGATCATAGTATATGAGACTAATTCAGGTATTAATATTGAAGTATTCGATAACGGATGCGGCATGAAGCCAGAACAACTGGAGATGGTCCGACAAAAGCTAACTGAGCCGATCGACTATGCTGATCATCTCGGGCTTGCTAACGTCCAACAGCGAATACAGCTCCACTATGGCGAGGAATACGGTATTGAAGTTGACAGCATCTATGGGAAAGGAAGCAATATCGTCTTCCGACTGCCTTTGTTTAATCGTCCATAAACAGCGAAAAGCCGCTACCCCCGCGCTAATACGAAGGGAGGCAGCGGCTTTCCTGTGTAAAAGAGTAATAATGCAAAGTAAAATCAAGTCAAACGATTCAGCGTAAACACAGCCCGATTCTCTCCAACCAGAGTACCATTGCCATTGCTGAATTGTTTGGGACATAGCTGATATAGTCGTTCAATCGTTTCAGTACGCGTATACCCGATCTGCTCCAAAATCGAGGCTACAATCATTGGCCATTTCTCTTCAGAGCCATCCAATACTTTTAATGCAAATGCCATTCGTTCTTGACGCAAGCCGAAAACATAAACGCCCTTCGCTCCGCCTTTGGCGACGATATTGTCATCCATAAGCAGTGCTGAACAGATCATATTTGTACCTGCCACCATCTCGTAATGCTCGTTCATTAGCGCAGTCATCTGTTCTACTGCCTTGCGGGTATCGAGATCGTCAATTAAATCCGGACAAGCCAGCTTTAAATAAGCTTTAGCCAGGTAAGGCAGTGGCAATGCGAATACAGGAAAACCACAGCCATCAATCGCAATCCCGATCTGCTCCTGCGGATAATCCGCCATCATCGCCAGGGTCTGCAGCACTTCCTGTTGAGCCGGGTGATCAATTTGATCATATCCTGCGAGCGGATATCCTTTACTTGCGCAAAGCCCAAGAATGCCCAAATGCTTACCCGAACAATTGTGATATAACTGTCTGGGCGGCAAACCTGCCGCTACTAATGCTTCCTTTGCTTTCACATTAAGGGGATAGGTACTTTGACACGCCAGATCACTTTCCTGAACGCCAATTTTGTTCATCATGGATTCCAATGCAGCTACATGGAATGGTTCTGAGCGATGCGAAGCAGTCATTATCGCTTGCTCCTTGCCTGTCAACCCGAATTCCTCTCCTAAACCATGACGAAATGAAGGAATGGCTTGAATCGGCTTGGCAGATGAGCGCAAATACGTTCGATATTGCGGGTCGCCCGCCGCATACAGTATTTCTCCCGATGCTGAAATACCACAAACATGTCCCCAATATTCACACTCCACCATATCGCCGCGCCATTCTTCAATTAAAAGCTCGCTTGCCCGCCTCTCCATGATAAACCCTCCCAATTTTCTACTGTACTTCTCGTAGTATAGTCTAAGATTCAAAATAAGACTTTCTAAAATCATTTTAAAAAAACACCATCTAGGGTTATCGATAACACCTTTAGAGTTTAAATTTCAACGACTGCATTTTACCATATAAATAAACAGAAGGAAAGCCTTTTCACAGCTCTCCTTCCCATGTATTTTTCACCAGTAAAAAGATTGTCAACGGATAGAGTATAACAGCTTCAGCCGTTACTGCAAGCAAATTTGACTACAAGTAAATTAAATCTCAATCAGACTTCCGGTCACTATCGCTTCTGCAGTTCATCGACTACCTCATATGGCACATTTCAATGAACCATCAATATTGTCCTTTAATAACAAAAAATGAACCGCGAATCGTTCCTGCAAGCTTAGATTTTTGTCTGGCAAATTTGAATCGCTCCGCCAGTTCTGCCGGAATCTCCATTCCTTCAGAAAGCTTAAAGCCAACGGCACGCTTCTTTGGGTCATCTATTGTATACATCACATTAAGCCCTAACCCATCTTCATAAAAGACATAAGCAAACTGAATATTTTCTACTTGAAAACGAGAGGTTTCCAAAGGTTTGGCAGCAAATACAATATTACGTTCTTCTTTTAAAATGTTGTTTACATAATCCAGGGTTTCTTGACTCTCGGCGGCTGGCACAACTGTAAATTCATGTTTATATTTGTTCATAAAATATCGAGCTTCATTTGCACGCAAACCTGCAAGCGCATCTGCTACAGGTGAGGTTTCCAGACCGACAGGAGACACGTTTTTAAAATCTACAGTATAGGACATTAACGTACCATCCTTCTCTCTTTCGTTTTATTTTCTTACTACTGGAATCCACATCTCGCCATAGACCAAGCCATTGCGCTGCTCCATCGCAACTGCAGTATTTGGTCCGCCAACATAGGCAACATGATCAGCTTCTGGCAGTGCTTGCCCAAAAGCAATGCCTGTCAACGTATTACTTAACTCCTCAATTGAATTTCCTTCCCCTTTAACAACGACGTATTCACCTTTAGGAAATTGAATAACTCTTGACTCTTCTTCAATCGTTACGTTTGTCATTACACCTGCATAATGCATCATTTTATTATTAACTGCTTCATTTACCACAAAAACATAGTCATTTTCAGCCAAACTTTTTAACTTATCAAGTCGCCCATCCTGCTCTACAGCCTTCCAAAAATCGGCTTTCTCCTTATTTATGCCAACAAAATCTGTGTAGTGGCTCTTTAGCTCTGTCCCAATACCTAATACAATAAAGCTGTCTTTTTCCTCTAATGTGTAGTTTGCCATATTGATTACCATCCTTTTTCTTTTAATTAATTATTTTGTCATTCCACTTGATGGGTTTATAATAGCTTTAAATCATGTCAAAAAATGATACTGTTTAGGAGACGATGATGAAAAAGATTGAACGAATTAATACCATGATGAGGTATATTAATAATCGTGCTCACTTTACCATATCTGAAATTATGCAACAATTTAATATCTCCCGTTCGACCGCGGTTCGGGATATTAGAGAGATAGAAGCGATGGGCTTCCCTCTTGTCAGCGAAGTGGGCAGAGACGGCGGATATTTTGTAATGAACAACTCTGTCCTGCCCGCTGTACGCTTTACTGACAATGAGCTTAAGGCACTTTTTATCGCCTTTATGGCAACAAGAAATCAGCAGCTGCCTTATTTAAAAAGCCGGCAATCACTGGCTGAAAAATTGCTTGGTCTGATCTCAGAAAATCAGCAGGATGATCTTGTTCTTTTAAATCAAATATTGCTATTTGAAGGCACCAACCCAAAAAATCCTGATCTGCTCGATTTGGCAGACCTCCCCCACCCCATGCTGGAAAAACTGATCCATACTCTACTTGCAGACCGTTACTTATTAGCGACAGTTGAAGAAGATAACGAACAAACCGTTTATCCCTTTTATCTTTTGCATCTGTACCATGAAAAAAGCCATTGGCTAATTGAAGGCTTTCATGTAGTGGAAGAAAAGAGACTAATTTTGCCTGTCGACAGGATAACCGATATAAAAGCCTACCCTGAAAAAAAACGAGCATCTGCTAAAAAGATACTGGAGAAGCTTAGCAAGCAAGAAGCCGGAACCAACCTGATCGTAGAGCTAGGACCTCTGGCGATTGCCCAATTTAAAAAGTACCACCCATTAAAAGCTTCCATTTCCTACACCAATCCTTATCAAACCACTGCTGTATTGAAAAACCATGTTCGTGTTCAGCATCATGAAGAACTAGCCGAAATAACGAACTGGCTTCTCTTTCTGGGAGACGATATAAAGATTAGGATGATGCCTGAGGAAGTCAGGGCATGCTTAAAAGACAGATTACATTTAATCTGCCCTTAATCAGCATTATTTAAAAGAGAAAGGGAGAAGAGCCTTATTAAAATTAAGGTTTCTCCCTTATACTAGGGCGTATCAGAAATCGTACAAAACCGCTCCATGAAGCTCATATCCGCCACCGTTTATACGATAAATCGTACAAAACCGCCCCATATAGCTCATTTCCGCCACCGTTTATACGATAAATCGTACAAAACCGCTCCATAAAGCTCATCTCCTCCACCGTTTATACGATAAATCGTACAAAACCGCTCCATAAAGCTCATCTCCTCCACCGTTTATACGATAAATCGTACAAAACCGCTCCATAAAGCTCATCTCCTCCACCGTTTATACGATAAATCGTACAAAACCTCCCCATGAAGCTCATTTCCACCACCGTTTATACGATAAATCGTACAAAATCGCCCCATGAAGCTCATTTCCGCCACCGTTTATACGATAAATCGTACAAAATCGCCCCATATAGCTCATTTCCGCCACCGTTTATACGATAAATCGTACAAAACCGCTCCATGGAGCTCATTTCCGCCACCGTTTATACGATAAATCGTACAAAATCGCTCCATGAAGCTCATTTCCTCCACCGTTTATACGATAAATCGTACAAAACCGCTCCATAAAGCTCATCTCCGCCACCGTTTATACGATAAATCGTACAAAACCGCTCCTAACTTACTACTCATTCTATTTTCAAAATCTTAGCGTTTGTTCCTCTCAGAAAAGGCAATGTCCTTGATAACTAACTAATTATCTATATTGGGCAATTATTTCTCGTCGTATCGTTTCAATACAATGCTCACTTTAAATAAATCGCCATCGGTTTCAAGCTTTAGACTGCCATTATGGAGGTCTACAATTGATTTGGAGATTGCCAAACCTAGTCCAGAGCCTTCCGTTTGACGGGCAGTGTCGCCGCGTTTGAATCTTTCAAACAGCTCGTCTATATTTTCACTGAGTTCAAATTTTGAGACGTTTTTAAATTCGATAAACGCTTGATTGCGGTCTGTACGTACAACGATATAAACGCGGGAATTGTCTAAGGCATATTTCAATACATTTTCAATCAGATTATCAAATACGCGCCATAGCTTTTTTCCATCAACAAGTGCATAAACAGGAGCCTCGGCATATGAAATACGGAACTGCAAACTTGAGTTGTTCATAGCAACCTCATGCTCAGCGAGTGTCTGCTGCAATAACTGGACAAGATCGACAGTTTCCAATTCCAGATCGACATTCCCGCTAGCCATTTTTGAAACTTCAAATAAATCGTCGATCAGTACCTTTAGCCGCTTCGATTTTCGATCGATAATTTCGAGGTAGGCGAGCTTATCTTCCTCTGTTGTACCTTCCATTTTCAACAAATCGGTATAAGTAATAATGGAGGTTAACGGTGTTCGCAGATCATGACTTACATTTGTGATCAATTCTGTTTTAAGACGCTCGCTTTTTGCTTGCTCATTCAGAGATGTTTTGACACCTTGCTTCAGCCCATTAATATTTTGCGCAAGCACCGCCAAAAAAGATTTGCCCGGAACCGACAATTCTCGCTCCAAATCGCCTACTGCCAGTTCATTTGTTGCAATGAAAATCAGATTGAAATAGCTTACGCCTTTAATAAATAGTATGAAAACTGGAACTCCAATTAGTAATAGTATAAAGAGATAGATAGGAAAAAAATCAGCATCTGACAGCAGTTTGGCTGTTGTTGCACCTAAAATAAATACTGCTGTAAAAATAAGCATGAGTTGGACACCGACACTTCTCTGCAAAAAAGTGTTTTTCAGCGTACTCATCGCCTTTAACAGAAATTTCTTTGTCCCTATTCCACCCCAGCTTAAAAGTGCCTTTCTCCATGCTTCTAATCGGTTGTCTTTGTGTCTTAATTCTTTGAATAATAATTCCGCTTGTATAAACGCTAGTCCCCAAATTACTGCTCCAGACAATAAATATTTAGCAATATTCCAAAAGTAAACCAGTATACTGACTGTTTCACTAAACAGCTTTTCTTTAACATAATCAATATAGTTCCAGGCAAGGATTGCGGTTATAATGAAAAGAATGACCCGCAAATCTATCGGCACCTTGCTATAATAAGCTCTCCACAGCTCAGGAGCGGCAGGAATCGCTTTCTTTTTTCTAATATAAAAACAAAGCGCTAACGCCCCAATGCTCGCTAAACCATATACAATCAGCTTAATTTGTTGGCGCTTGTATAGTTGGTATTCATGCAGAAACATATTGGAAGATGACAACGGGTCAGCAACACCAATCCATCCTTTAACGGGATTATAGGCTACCGTAGAATGAGTAGAGCTTGACAAGCTGTTCATTTTCACATGTTCGCCAGATAAAAGATAATCCTTCTTATAAAACCATTTACCATTCATCCCCGGGTCTGTTGCTGCCTCGTCTTCCGTCACATTCATATTTGTATATTGCTTGCCCGTTACCGTATCTGTGAAAAAATACTGCAACGATTCCTTATACTCCCAGTAATGGCGGCGATATTGCTCGCGTTCTTCAAACCTTTGGTTGATCTCCTTTTCTTTTTCCTGTCTGACCTGTTCTTCAATATACTCCTCATCCATAATTTGCTTGGTAAGTTGATCTATCCTCTTATCCCTTTCTTTTATGTAGAGACTAGCCACCGCTTCGTTATCATGTGCAGTAGCCTCTAGAATCAAATTGTCAAACTCGGCGTTTAGATTACTAATTTGACTAGTTAGACTAACCTGACTGTTTTTGTAATTATTAATATCCTCATCTGTAACGACAATCGCATTTTTAGCTGCTTGCAAAGTCATTTCATCGAACTCAAACCGACTTAAATTAGTCGCAAATTCATTGATCACATTCTGAAACCTGGGATTTTGAAAATAATCACTATGTATGTAACTGCCACTATAGCTTATAACAAAAGATATTCCACTTAACCCAAACAGAAGCAGAATAAACCAGACAACGATCACCGCTCTACTTCTCCATCTTGTATCCAATGCCCCACACCACCTTCAAATATCTTGGATTTTTCGGATCAATTTCAATTTTCTCGCGAATTTTTCTAATATGTACGGCTACTGTATTTTCCGCATTATAGCAAGGCTCCTTCCATACTCGTTCATAAATTTCCGTAATAGAGAATACCCTGCCTGCATGCGTCATAAGCAGCTCCACTATTTTATACTCGATTGGGGTAAGCTTTACTGCTTCACTATTTACCTTTACTTCTCTTGCCGCCTGATCTAAAGTGAGCCCTTTCAAATCTATCAGTTTTTTCGCACCCTCGTATGTTCCCAGTGAAACATATCTTCTTAACTGGGATTTAACCCGGGCAACAAGCTCCATCGGATTGAACGGCTTCGTTATGTAATCATCAGCTCCCACATGAAGCCCTAATATTTTATCCGCATCCTCACTTTTCGCGCTTAATATAATAATAGGAATGTTTTTCTGCTCCCGTATTTTAAAGGTTGTCGCTATTCCGTCCAGCTTAGGCATCATAATGTCCAAAATAATAAGATGAACGGACTGTTCATTAATTATTTCTAAAGCTTCAATTCCATCCTGTGCTTTTAGCACAGTAACCCCTTCATTTTTTAAGTAAATTTCAATGCCATCTCGTATTTCCTTGTCATCATCCACCACTAGCACAAAAAAATGATCCACTGTTCCCCCTCCATCTCGACTACCATCTTTTACTATTTTAATTGTAAACGACAATTCTTAATATCTATTTATTACATTTATGAAGGCATTCTTAATATTTAGGAAGTTTAAGTTAAAAAATAAAGAGCTGCCTGATGGCAGCCCCTTTGTATAGCTAGTAAATATAAAATAGTTTACAGTGAGAGTTTCTAATAAGAAAATCTATAAACGGTGAAATTGTTTTAAATGAATGGTGGGGTTACGTTCGGCTAACGGTTACCATGAGGCTGTCAATTAACTGTGAATAAGCAAAGAGCTACAAAATTCAATCGTCACTACAAACAAAAATGGACTTACGACCGCTGTTGTATTCCAATTTTTATTGAATTTCTCCTTATAAAGGTGAAAATTTGCATAGAAAGGCGGACGCTAGCGCTTCTCCAGTTCCATTTTTTCTTTTCGTGAGCTAGCATTTTATTCTGCTCTAAGTTGCCTACAGTTAATCGACAGCCTCGCCGTAACGGCTAAAAGGACTCTGCTCCCTCTACTCCATCCTGCCCAAGCTCAAACGCTTTATTTTTCTCTTCAAATTTGCTATTTAGCGTGGAAACCTGTGCACTTGCAGAGGCATTCGGCTCAATATACGACTTGGCGCTATTTACAGCCAAAGCTGCGTCTGTGAATGCTCCGGCAATCAGATGCAGCTTGCTGTTGTAGTTTGCCGCATCTCCAGCCACAAACACCCCTGGCAAATTGGTTGCCAGCTTTGCGTTCGCATTAAAATTCCAGTCATCTCTAGCAAGTCCCCAGTCGACTATCGGACCAAAATCACCGCTTAACCCATGATTAATAAGCACGACATCTACAGCCAGTTCCTCATGCCCAGTTTCTTCTGTCCATTCTCCATCCTTATTTAATGAAGCGACCGAAACACCTCGCAGAAGCTTGCCATCTCCAATTAGTTTTGTAATCGTATACGGCGTAAGAACCTGAACCGTCGATTCCTTCATCCGCCGCACGTTTCGCTCCAGTCCGCCAAACCGATCCCTACGATGCACTAGTGTAACGGATGAGGCGATTTCAACTAGCTCATTAGCCCAATCGACAGCTGAATTGCCGCCACCGGATATTAATACTCGTTTGCCATGAAAGCTTGTCATATCTGTAACTGTATAATGCAAATTTTTATTTTCATATTTTTCAGCTTCAGGGAGATTAAGCTTGGCAAGCTTCAAAGCTCCATGTCCTACAGCCAGAATCAGTGTGCGGCTCCAATGCTGCTCTCCAGCAGCCGATGTTATCAGCAGCGTTCCATCAGCCATTCTCTCCAGCCCCGTAATTTGTTGTCCAAGCACAATAGCAGGCTCAAAAGTTTGGGCTTGCTGAATCATAAATTGTGTTAGCTGCGCAGCACGAATAGGAGGCATGCCGCCGACATCCCACACCATTTTCTCGGGATACGTCAGCATCCTCCCTCCCAGTTCCTCTCTCGATTCGATCAGCTTCGTTTTCATATCACGCATTCCACTGTAGAAAGCAGCGTAAAGACCTGCCGGCCCTCCGCCTATAATCGTTGTATCATAAAGCTCCATTGTCCCCTCCACTTTTCCATCCTGCTTTTCAGCCAATTCAGCTAAGAACCTCTATGCTTCCCTCTATGTTTTCTTACGTTTGAATAGCAAATACATAAAGAATGGTGCTCCAATGCCAGCGGTGAAGACGCCTGCCGCAATATCCAGTGGTTGAAAAAGCATTCTTCCTGCCAGGTCTGCAAGCAATAAAATAATTGCTCCCATTAAGGCAGATGCAGGGATGATAATCCGATAGGAATTTCCGACAAGTTTTCTGGCAATATGGGGAGCCATTAATCCGATAAATGAAATTGTACCTGCTACACCAACCGCTGCACCTGCCAAAGCTACACTATAAAATAAAAGAATCATTCGGCTCAATTGCAGCCTGCTGCCTAATCCGCGAGCGATATCCTCGCCAAGAGATTGAACATTTAATTCCCTCGCTAACAAAAGCGATAAAGGAATGAATATCGCCACCCACGGCCAAAGCACTTCGATATAGCTCCAGTTGGTACCATAGATGCTTCCAGTCATCCAGTTCAACACTTGAGCTGCCAAGTACGCCGGTCCACTTAGGAGAAAAAATGTCGTCAATGCCCCCAGCGCCGTCGAAATGCCGATGCCGATCAGCACCAGTCGTAATGGAGACACACCCTTTTTCCAAGCAAAAATATAATTGATAATAGCTGCAATCATGGCACCGGCAATAGCAATAAACGGTATCCAATGAATACTATAACCGGTTACAAAGGTCATAAAGGCAACCACGGCTACTGAAGCGCCTCCGGTTACTCCTAATAAATCCGGCGAAGCTAGTGGATTTCGAATAACGCCCTGTAATAATGCTCCAGCTGTTGCCAATGCAGCGCCAATAAGAATTGCAGCGATAATTCTGGGCAGGCGAAATTGCATAATGATCAGGTTGCTCGCCTCCTGATTTTTTCCTAATAAAGAAGCAAACACCTCTTTAATAGGAACTCCAACACCGCCAACAGAAAGACTGAAGAACGACAACGCTGCCACGATAATCGTTAAAGTAGTTAATATAACTACATATTTTGTAGTGTGTGAATAACTAATAGGAGAATTAGACATGCTGCTTCCTCCTGGCGACATGAATCAAAAAAGGAACTCCGATGACCGCTGTCGCGACACCGACCGGTACTTCTTTGGATTCCAGTATAAAGCGCGATGCCAAATCTGCCGTAACTAACAAAATAGCCCCAACTAGCGCAGCATAAGGAAGCAGCCACTTGAAATCATACCCAACAATATATCTGCACAGATGAGGTACGATAAGTCCAATAAAAGCAATTGGTCCTGCCGCCGCTACAGAGCTGCCTGCCAATAGCACAATCGCTGCAGCCGACAGCAAACGTACTAGTGTCAATCGTTGCCCCAAGCTTTTTGCACTGTCATCCCCCAATGCCATAATATTCAACGAACCCGCCAGCATAATAGAAATTAGCAAACCAACCGCCATATAGGGAAGCACCATCATCAGATGCTCGATATTTCTTCCTTCTACAGAGCCGATCATCCAGAACAAGGCAGATTCCAGTGAATGTTTGTTAACAAGAATAATGCCGGACGTAAGGGAGGAGGCAAAAGCAGCCATACATGCACCTGCCAAGGTCAGCTTGATCGGCTCAAACCTGCCTCCCTGCAAGCCTAGTAAATAAACGAGCGTCGAGGTTGCGACCGCACCAGCAAAAGCAAGCCAGACCATGCCGCTCATCGATAACGAGGAGCCGAATGCAAGCAGCCCGATAACAATAAATAATACGGCACCCGAATTTACACCGAAAACGGAAGGAGAGGCTAATGGATTTCTTGTCAAAACCTGCATAATTGCCCCGGCTACTGCTAAGCTGGCTCCAACCAGTGCCGCGACCAAGGTTCTCGGAACACGAGCTGTTGTCAAAATAAGATGCTCATTGGAACCATTAAATTGATAATAAGCTTGCCAGAGATCCTTTATACTGAAGTGATAAAGACCATACAATACGCTGCATAGCATGCTAATCAGCAGCAGGATTATACCAATAATTAAACCGGTAATTTTTCCTTTGCTGCTTCGTATCAAATAGGAAGAATCATTCACGCTAATACTGAGCCTCCTAATCATGGATAGCTTAATAATTACATTTTCAGAAATCGTCAACAAGCCGACGCAAATACAGCGTCAGCCTGTTGATTAGGCTTTATTTATTTCACCTCAAAGTATTCAATAAGCTCGTCCAGCAACAGGTTAGCTGCCTCATATCCGCCTGCGGAGTTCCAGATACCTTCATCTACCTGAATCACTTTGTTGTTCTTGGTAACGTTCAAATTCTGGAACAATGGGTCCTTCTTCCATTCTTCTACGACATTTGCCGCATCGTTCTTGCCTGGAGATTCAGATACAAAGTAGAAGAGCACATCGCCGTCCATGCTAGGAATTGTTTCTTTTGACATGACTTCTATAAAGGAGTCTTTGTCTTGCGATTCCGGTCGAGCAATGCCTAATTGTCCCAGAAGGACTCCGGAAAATGTTTGTTTTTGATAAATACGTACTTGATTAGCGGAGAAACGAACAACGGATACTTTTGTATCTGCCTTGCTGCCCAGCTTTTCCTTCACTTCGGCAACACGCTTGTCGAATGCCGCCATTGCTTTTTCTCCCTCTTCCTGTTTGTTTAATGCTTCAGAGTAGAGCTTGAAATTAATTTTCCAGTCTCCTGCCAGATCATCAGAGAAAATAGTTGGAGCAATCTCCTTTAATTGATCATAAATTTTTTCTTGTCTTACCTTATTGCCAATAATTAAATCTGGTTTAAGACTTGCAATCAGCTCCAAATTCGGTTGCAGCTCATCGCCTACAACAGTTACGCCCTCCATATCCTCCTTGATATGGTCGTACCACGGATCGCCAATCCACGACTGAACCGCTCCAACAGGCTTGATGCCTACTGCCAAAAGTGCTTCCGTACCTTCATTCGTCAATATAACAACACGTTCCGGGTTGCCAGTAAGTGTTTCTTCCCCCATCGCATGTTTAATTGTTCTTGTGCTCTCGCTTGCTTCTGGTGATGTGCTTACGGTTGGGCTTGCAGAGGCCGATACATTGCTGCTTGGCGAGCTGCTATTTGACGGTGCCGTGTTCGTCCCTCCTGAAGTACATGCGCTCAAAAAAAGTATAAAGCAAAATAGTAATGTCGCGGCCATTGCCGTTCTCGTCTTACGATACATCTGTAATTCCCCTTCTCTTTTATAATGATAACGATTCTCAAACTCATTATCACTATACCGTTGCTGCCTTCTCGCAACAATGGGATATTTGAACACTGTGAATGGATTATTTGGACGTTGCCCCTGTTGCAAAGCAGCTTCTCTAAAATTAGTGGGGGATACACCCTCGTATTTTTTGAAAATACGGCTAAAATAATAACTATCGCTATAGCCAACGCTCTCTGCGATTTCCCTCAAAGTGAAGTCGGTAGAACAAAGCAATTGCTTCGCCTTGCTCATTCGCAATTGAATCAAATAATCGATTGGACTCGTTCTTATTTGCTTTTTAAAAGCACGCAACAACTGGCGCGAGCTGCAGCCAAGATGCTCCAGCATTGTCTCCAGTGTAATCGGGTCCTGGTAACGCTCATGAATATAACGAATCGCTTGGGCGACCAAGTCAGGCTTGACAGCTATAATATTCTGTCGCTCCATTTGCTCTAGTATTTCATAGACCATTTGATAGAAAATCGCTTTAACCTGGAGCTTCTCCAATATATCCGTGCGCTCCCACTCCTTGTTAATTGAAGTGACATGATGATAGATGGATAGCGGATAATGGGGCTTGAATACGTATTGCATTTGGAAAGGATTGTGTTGCTCCATCAGTTCAGCTATCTCTTGACGAGCTGGCAGCGCCAGTACAGCTTTATACAAAATCATATAATATTCAAGCAGTTCATCTGCTAAAATCTCAAGTGAAAGCCCTTTTCCCCCGTGCAACAAGGAAAAGCGATTAATATGATGTTCGTTACCATCCAGCACGAACTGTCCGCTTCCTCTGGTCACATACAAAAAAGCGCTTGAAGGTATGCGGTAAGCATCCGTTCTCTCTCCTTGCTCTAATATTGTCTGTCGTATATCCAAGATTTTGATGAATGCCTGATTCCATAGCAAAGCTTGCTCATTAAGTTTCACAGCATTGCTCTCCCCTTCTGTTTCGATCCTGTGCAATTAACCTTCTGTCTCTACTGTTAACAAGCTTATTATACGTGATAATGATTATCATTTACAACAAATTATACCCATTACATACTATTTCCAACTGCTTCCCACAATAAAATAAGCTGAAATATCAGATGTGGGAAATCCGGCGTTTCAGCTGCTTAATTAAATAAAGTTATTTCACAATAGTACAACAATCAGCAGGCACATGATCTGCCAACCATACTTCATTGCCGGCATAATAAAATGCCACTCCCTGCTGCTTCGCTAATTTGTTTATCAACAGTTAAACGACAGCCTCAGGACAACCGTTACACTTTTTTCCTATTAAGTCACTAAAACTTCTTACTATAATTTCAACTACTAATACATGTCAATATCTATTTATTTGACATTTTTTTTGGTAACATATTGAATAGAAAGTAGTTATGTTAAACCTTCAGGGGTTAGGCTGGTTACGTCACTCCAAGACACAACAAGATCATTCCATACCGAGGTGGCAGTTAGATGGATTTTGTAGCATTTATGTTCTTTTCAACAATTGAAGGGCTTAGTATTCTGGCGTTAATGTTAAGTATGTTTAGTTATCATTTTACCCGTTTTATTGTCCCTTCGCTATTTATAGTAACGTTACAAAACCTGCAAAGCTACTTTATAAGAAACGATTTTCAGCTAGATAACTGGGTTCCTCTTATTCACATATTTTTGTTTATAGCCTTTCTTTCACTAGTTATTAAAATACCATTTTTCGCTTCGATTATTGTTACTTGCTCAGGTTACTTTGTATTTGCTATTGTTCAGGCTGGATTAGTGGAGCTAACACCGAATGGCTTCTTTTCATTAGCCGAACTTCAATCCAGTGCTATAAAAGGATATAGTCTGCAAGTCTTAACGGCAGCAATTGTTTTTTTAGTAGCCTGGCTGCTTAACAAGAAAAGAATAGGCTTTATCTCTGACATTGCAGAAAAGTTAAAAATGAAGCATGAAGTGCTTATTGTTACTACTATTGTTTTACTTATTTTAGTATCGCTTACTGTATTTCTTTACTTTTTCAGTCTAAAAGTTCATATTGCTCTTTACCTGGCAGCAGCTCTGTTTTTTATCTATTATGCTTACAGAAAGGAGATCGCTTGATATGATTGATGCCTTAGCCTGCAAAATGGCTCATCGAATAAAAAGTGTTGTTCCTGAACATCCCGCTTCTGTAGCCAGACTCTCCTACTCCCTTACCTTCATGCTTAATGCTGGCTTTATTATTTTGCTCAGCTTATTAGTTTCACTCCTCACTGGAAATACAATAGAGGCGCTTGCAGTATTAGTTTCATTCGCTGTCTTGCGCCAGGTTTCCGGCGGCCTGCATCTTAAGTCGGGCACACTTTGCGTTATAGCATCAGTCGTAGGAGTAACTTTGCTTTCCTATACCAATATACATCATTCGTTAGCGACTCCGATCATTACTGGCATCAGTCTGGTTTTAGTGTTATTCTATGCTCCATCAGGAATTGAAAAACAAACTAGAATCCCTCCAAAATATTATCCATTTCTTAAAGCTCTTTCCATTACTTTTGTTGCTAGCAATTTTCTTATTGCGTCCTCTGTTGTTGCAGTTACTTTTTTCATACAGAGCCTTACCTTAATTCCATGGTTTTTGATGAGAGGAGGTGAAAAAAATGAAGAAGAAACTAATGTATAATATCGCGACCCTGTTAAGCATAGCTGCACTGGCTGTAGTTTCGACTGCAAGCTTTCTATATGTGGGACAGCCTGAGGCGCCAGAAGAATTACTGAAGTAGGGGATAGAACATGATGCTTACTGTTACCAAAGATGTTTCGGGTGAATCAGGACTTTGCAATTTGGAAGTGGATAAAATCATTTACCTAGAAGCAATTTCTGAAAAAAAGATAGTGGTCGTTCATACTTTAGAGGATAAGTTCTATACTATGGGGACATTAAAATACTGGGAGTTGGCGCTAAATCACAGTGGCTATAACTTTGGGTTAGTGCATAGGGATTTAAGTGTTAACTTGCAAAATGTGCAAGTCATGGACAAGAGAAGGAAGAATATATATTTTGAGCAGCAAGTTCGAAAAAACTCAAAGATGTGTCCCATCGCGTCACATAGATTTAATGAATTATTATCCCTAGTGTCTGTTCTCAATCCTCAAATAGCAATCATTTAAATATCCCCTTCCTTGTGTGGTTACCACATAAAGGAAGGTTTCTTTCTTTTTCGACAAAATTCACGATTGTGAAATATGATTTACTTTCAACATAAAAACACGAATAATAGTATATAAATAACAAATTCTCTTGCTTAATTTTTTCCAAATATTCTAACTATACTATGTTGTAGAAAAAGCATACTGGAAAACAATCACTTTGTCTACTATACAATGCTCTATTTACAACATAATGCTCTATCTACTACATAATAAATAAGATCATTTAAAAGTTGAAAGGTTGATTCTCAATATTTTCGACTTTTTTCTGCTGTTTTTTGATATTCTTCTGTTGTTTTCTAATGTTTTTCTGATCCAAGCTAAAAAATATTGCCTAATGCTTAGTCACTTATTCTCTTATTCTTCGTTTCAATTATCGTATTAAAGGAGCATTGAAAATGGAATTTCATACACTGTTGCAGGATGCAGGACTAACATCTGGGCCCGTTTATGCAACAGGCTTGCTGAAAGGATATGAAGCTGCCCGCATGATTGCTGATTTCAAAGCACAAGAGACGATTCATGCTGATCATGATCGTATTATTAGAGAAGCTGAGTTGTTTGACGCACTGCAAGAACGGCTTATGAAAGAAAATCTGGCTCTGATCACAACCTCCGTCTAGCATATTTGATTTTTTTATACTACTCGATCCAACACTAACCATGAATATAGTTATTGAGCAGCATTCTCCTCTTTAGTCTATTAAAGCGTCCCTTGCCTGCGTCACTTACCTTTACTTTAGCACATTCACAATAAATCTGGACTAATCGTTGAACCTATATATTCATATTGATAAACTCGTCCTGTTACACCTGATGACACCGTTCTAAACTTTCCTTTCCCTACAAGTTTGCGACAATATTTTATAACCGTATCCTTGTGAAGTTCTAGCTCTTTTGCCGCTTTTACCGGGCGAATTATTCGATTATGACGTATAGCGGAACGCATTAACTGCCGTTCAATTTTTCCGAAGCCCCTTGTAACCTCTCCATTACGTACAGTCGTTACTTCTAAATAAGGTCCCAGTATACTTCGCAGCATAGATAAAATAAATGAGGAATTTTCCTTCAATTCATCTAATGCGATTTCAATATAATGATATCCTTGTGCTTGCAGAAACAGCCCGCGATTTATATCTCTGCGATACTTGGTCCGATCCTGACCATGTGAACCATAATCCATTATTTCGAATACAAAAAGGTGCATTCCCACTATCCACATAAAATCAACAAAATAAGATCGACCCCGATAGTCCCTAACCTCATATTCGGGATGCAAGCCATTAAAATGTCCCATAAGCACCCACCAGACTTGTTCAACAAACAGACTATTTCCATATCCATGCCCTCTTCTCAATGCATCTTTTCCTTCTCCTTTACGTCTAGCCAAATGCTGCTCAATCCACTTTTTGTGCTCATCCTCAAAACTCATAACACTTCACCTCAACTTCCAATTCATTCCTGCTTTATAAACTCCATTCACAATCCTTTGCAACATTTTTACGATACCTATAACCCATACCTTCTGACAAAATCTTTCTGTGTCCTCACATGATCCATATGTGATTCTTATATAATCCTGATGTGTATGTATAATCCCTGTAATCCTTATGTGTAGCCCTTCTATGTGATCCTATAAATGTTCAACAAAAAACACCCGACTCTCCCTTTGAATTCAAAAGGGAAAAATCGGGTGTGCTTCACCAGCTACAATTATATTAATACCAGTATGCCACAAACTCAGAATATTTCAAGTAACCTATATATTTCATGCTCGTTTATACGTTTTTTCGTACAAACCCAACCCTTTCAACCCAGAAGCATGCTCGTTTATACGTTTTTTCGTACAAACTCAACCCTTTCAACCCAGAAGCGTGATCGTTTATACGTTTTTCCGTATAAACCCAACCCTTTCAACCCAGAAGCGTGCTCGTTTATACGTTTTTTCGTACAAACTCAACCCTTTCAACCCAGAAGCGTGCTCGTTTATACGTTTTTTCGTACAAACTCAACCCTTTCAACCCAGAAGCGTGCTCGTTTATACGTTTTTTCGTACAAACCTAGCCGATTAGACCCAGAATCATGCTCGTTTATACGTTTTTTCGTATAAACCCAACGAATAATCGCCGCCGACATACAGCCAATTGTTCAACTGTTGTGCTATCTACACCATCATTAGTTAGTTAGTTTGCCAGATTTGCGGGATTCGTCAGTTTCACCAGTTCCATCAGATCCATCCGCCAATCAGTTCCGTCAGTTTCGTCAGTCAGTCAGTTTGTTGTTTTTATTTGTAATCCTCTGCCAGTTTCATTAGCTCGTCATAGGCCTGCTCTGGCGTAGAAATGCCGAACATGATTTTTTCGCAAACGGTTTTGTAGTCCTTTTGTACAAAGCTGGTCCAGCCTTGCGGTTCTGGCACATATTGCTGTGCAACAGGTGCGGTGTGCTCTATTAGTGCTTGACCCATTTTGTCCGCATCGCTAAATGATGGTGAGAGCTTGCCCATAACTGTTTTAGATACTGGCATGCCGCGCGTTGTACCAATAATTTCTCCAACCTCTTCATTATTAATGAACCAGTCGATAAACTTTTTGGATTCTTCAATATGCTTGGAGCCTGCTGATACACTCCAGAACATAGATGGTTTCAACCAACCACCTGCTTCTGCATCACTAGGCGTTGTCACCATATCAAAAACTCCCGGCTTCAAGCCATCGAGTGCGTTAGATTGAGCAGCATGAAGCTCTCTAACCAGCACCATCCCATTAACAAGAACATCAGCATTCGGGTCCAGCTCAACATCTGTTACCGATACTTCTCCTTGTGGCACAACGCCAGCCTTTCTCAACTCATCATACTTCGTCTGGAACTCAACAAAAGTGTCCTTATCGATATGAATAGAATGTTCATCTACAAATACTTGCCCTTTTCCTTTACTTAACTGATAGGCGACATAAGCTTGATAGGAAGATGAAAAGTCCTGCAGTGCATATTGGTTGCTGCCCAGCTTCGACTTCGCTTCTTCTCCAAAAGCAAAGTATTCATTCCATGTCCAGCCATTTGCAGGAAGTGTAATGCCCAGCTTCTCAACAGCTTCCTTATTGTAGGCTAAGCCTTTTGCGTTATTACCCAACGGAATTGCAAATAATTCGTCGTTGTACTTACCTGAATTCAGCAATGCCTCGTCCATATCGCTTGTATTGATGTTTGACAGATCAGCCAATTGCTTGCGGCTTGAATAGTCAGCCAAATAACTCGCATCCATCTGAATAATATCAGGGGCATTTTTGGCTGCCGATTGCGTAGCCAGCTTATCCCAGTAACCATCCCAGCCCGTAAATTCCGGTTCGAAGGTAACATGGGGATTTTGCGCGGTATACAAATCGAGTGCTTTTAGAGTAGCATCATGACGTGCTTGAGAGCCCCACCACAAAATACGAAGCTTAATTGGCTCGTTACTGCTTTCCGCTTCTTTCGTGGCAACAGGCTTTTCTTGCTGCTCCGGCTGTTTCCCCGAGCTGTTGCCACAGGCTGCTGCACCTGTAACAATTAGACTCGTTGTCAAAAAAGTTAGCATTGTCTTTTTCAGATAGTTTTTCATTCACAATTCCCCCTCAACGTTGTTGTTTCAATGGTATTAGTTTTTTAATTTGCACTACTATACTGCAACATCTCTGCACTACTTTCTTACTGTTCTGTCACATTGCCCCATCAATATTGAACTTGATAAAATTATCCTAAAAAATTTATAATAGCAACCCGCCATTCGAAAAAAAGAATATGCGGTGAATGCCCCACAAATCGCGCAGTCTGGTCAGTATGAGTCTGGTTATTAGTCTGATCCGAACCGTTTCAATCTAAGCTGACTGATTAAATCTAATTTTACTTTCTGACTAGATTAATTTTGTATTCTGACTAGTTCAATCTAAATCTGTATTTAGTCTCATTTAATCTAATCTGACTAGGTTAATCTGACTAAGTTAACCCTTCTAGCCTTTTACAGACCCAGCAGTCATACCATCTACAAAATGGCGCTGCGCCATAAAAAATACGATAACAGCAGGAACGATGGATAGCAGCGACATTGCCAGCAGTTGTCCCCAAGGAGTCGCTGATTGAGAGTCAACAAACATGCGCAGGGCAAGACCAACCGTATATTTATCTACCGAATTGATATAGATCAAATGACCAAGAAAGTCATCCCAATTCCATAGGAAAGCATAGATTCCCGCACTGACAAGCGCCGGCTTCGTTAGCGGAATGACGATTCTCCAATAAATGCCGAACCAGCTGCAGCCGTCGATTTTTGCAGATTCGTCAAGGTCTTTGGGAATTCCCCGAATAAATTGAACGAGTAAGTAGACACAGAATGATCCGCCAATCCCTCCCGCCAATGAATGCGGAACAATAAACGGCAAATACGTGTTGACCCATCCCCAACCGTTGAACATCACGTATTGAGGCACCATCGTTACCTGATAAGGCAACATTAAAGTAAGCAGCAGGACTGCAAACCAAAAGTTTTTTAGAGGGAAGTCCAGTCTGGCAAATGCAAATGCAGTTAAACTGCAGGATACAAGGGTGACAAGAACCACTCCAAAAATCAACTGAAACGTGTTCAAATAGAAAGTGGTAAATTCAAAGGTCGGAATCGCCTTCCAGCCATCCACAAAGTTACTCCATATCGGGGTTTTAGGGAATAGTCCTGGACTACTCATTTCTTCATTCGTTTTGAGTGATGCGCCGATCCACCAAAAAACAGGATACATCATCGCCAGGCTGACGATAGCAAGCAAACCGTGGTTTTTCCAATTTTGAGTGAACTGCTGCTTACCCATCCCCTACTTCCTCCCCTCATTCTCATAAAACACCCAATAGCGTGAGCTGGCAAAGATTAGTGCGGTAAATACCGCAATAATAACTAACATAATCCACGCCAGTGATGAGGCATATCCCATCTGCAAGCGGGCAAAGGCACGATCATACAAATATAGAGCATACATGTAGGTTGAATTAATCGGACCGCCCTTTGTAATAATGAATGCTTGCGTAAAGGTTTGAAAGGAACCGATCATTTGGAGCACAAGATTGAACAATATAACCGGCGATAACATCGGCAAGGTAATTTTGAAAAACTGTCTGACTTTACCTGCCCCATCTACAGACGATGCCTCATAAAGCTCCGGAGAAATTTGCTTGAGACCTGCCAGAAAAATAACCATTGATGAGCCAAATTGCCATACAACGAGCAAAATCAGTGTGCTCAGTGCAGTCTTTGGATTCGTAATCCAGCTCACGCCCTCAATTCCGAATAAAGCCAGTAATTGATTAAATAATCCCTCCCCATCAAATATTTTCCTCCATAGAATGGATACCGCAATACTAGTACCGATTAACGAAGGGAAATAAATCATCGTTCTATAAAAGGACATACCTCGCAGTTTTTGATTCAAAAGCATGGCAACCAACAGTGCAACAATAAGCTTTAAAGGTACTGAAAAAAGCACAAACAGAAAAGTAACTTTCAGTGACTGTATAAATGTATCGTCTGATCCAAAAATCCGGGCATAGTTTTGTATCCCGATCCATTCCGGCTCCTCCAGCAAGGAATATTTCGTAAAAGAGAAATACAGGGATTGCACCATTGGCCAAAAGGTTAATAAAAATAATCCGACCAACCATGGTGTCAAAAACAAATATCCGGCAACCGGTGATTCCCAGCGGCTTAGAAAACGTTTCAGCGGCGATTTTTTATTAGCAGCAATCGTATGACTCATCGTACACCTCATTTAAAAAAATAATTGTAGACTAAGTATAAATCAGATGAATGCGCTTACAAATAAGAGAGATGCACAATAACTTTCAAAATTCTACGCGTTTTATTTTAGATTAGCACACAAATTTTTTTTCCTCGAAGTCCAATCAACCGCAACCAAATTTTCAAAACAGCACACATTTTATAGAATTGGACAAATGAAAAAAGCATGAGCACTGCATCTTACCTGCAACATCTTCCCTCGGAATGCTGCATAGCAAACTGCAATAACCCATGCCTGATCAATACGACTATAGCATTGTCTTATAAAGATCTGTTGGATTTTGACCGGTATACTTTTTAAATTGGGTACTAAAGTAAGGAACGTTTTTGTAACCTACCCGCTCAGCAATTTCATAGATCAAATACTTACCTTCCACAATCATTTCCTTCGCTTTCTCCATGCGGACGCGAGTCAAATAATTATTGAATGATTCACCCATTATTTTTTTGAACAGATGGCTCAAATAGTTTCGTGAGATATAAATACGATCGGCAAGCTCCATTATTGTAATCGGCTCAGCAAAATGATCATGAATATAAGCTACAATAAAATCAATAGACTGCTTGTGCTTTACATGAACCATATCTGCCCTCAGCTTGTAGGCGCAAATGCTTCTAATATGACGGCAAAGCCAGTCGTCAAATTCATCAATTGTTCTTAGCTTGCGTAATTCCTGCTTTACTTCCTCCTCAGCAATAATGGCTTCAAGCGGTACATTGATTTCAAATAAAGCATAGTGGAACAAGGTCCATAGCTCTTGACCAAGCTGCTCTAGACTATGCGGCATAATATCAGAATCCTGTGCAAGCTGCCGGCAATACTCCTGCACAACCGACACCGCCTTCTCCTCATGAAAGGACTTAACCAGCTCTGTTATCTGTTGATAAAACTTTATAGGGCGCAACAAAACTAACGCTTCACATGGATCAATCAAATTCTCACAATGATAGAAATACAATGGAACACTTGGCTTAATTGCACCTGTTTTTACATTGATCGCTTGAAATGCCTCCTCCGTCGAGTCAGCGATCTTTGTCCAATCTTGCTTTGCAGTGCCTATACCGATATGAATACGTATGTTCAAATAATGCGCAACATTTTCGATCAGTCGAGTACCCAGCTTCCTTAGCCTCAGTTCCAGCTGATCTGTCTGCTTTTGCTCACTAACATGCAGCACAATAGCCAAATGATTACTAAACAATTCTACATAATCGAAATCAACCCATACCTCGTTGCAAATTTCCTGCACCATATTGGTAATGGCAAAACGAAACAAACTTAAATCCTTGCTTGTAACAGTAGTCAATCGATCAGTTGGGATAATCTCTATGCCCATTACAATATGAGCTTTATTGTGCCAATGCCGATAGGCAAGCGGCAATAGTTGCGGGTCTGCAGCAAATGTATGAGCAGCACCCGTCGTCACCGATCTCACCCATTCCAGTTCTATAAACGGTTCATAAAGGCGCAGACGCTGCTCCAGCTCCTCACTTTTATGCTTCTGTTCCAGTTCCTCCTCAAGAGAAGCAATCACATTGCCGAGCACCTCTTTCATCGTGTTGACGGTAATCGGCTTATTCAAATAGTCCGTAACCCCTAATCGCAAAGCTTGTCTGGCATATTCAAAATCGGAATAACCGCTTAATATAATAACCTTTCCAGTAAACTCTTCTCCGCCAAGCTGCTCTACCATATCGAGCCCGCTCATCACAGGCATATAAATATCTGTAATTACAACATCTGGCTGTACCTCTTTGATCAACTGCAGGCCTGCTTTGCCATCCAGCGCCTCACCCGCCCATTCCGCATCCAAATCTGCCCACGGAATAACCTGCTTCATACCATCCAAAACGGTTTGGTCATCATCGATGATTACAATTTTCCACATCGTATCTACCTATTCTCGCCTTCTGTTAGTATTGGCAATCGTATAAATACAGTAGCCCCTTCGCTGTCATCACCATAGATACCATCATTGTTTACAAGGTCCAGCCCATAATTATGACCAAAAAATATTCGAATTCTTTCCTTAACATTGCGAATGCCGTATCCGCCTGTTTTTCTTTTGCGAGGCTGCTGCCAATTGTCATGCAGGCCACTGCCATCGTCCTTAATTTCAAATACGATTGTATCTGTTCCTTGCTTCTTGACGCTAATCGTAATCGTCCCTTTCTTACGACCGTGGAAGCCATGAATAATTGCATTCTCTATAAAAGGCTGCAAAGTCATTTTAGGAATAAACAGCTCCATAATCTCCTCCTCCACTTCGATTTGCAGTATAAACTGCTCGCCAAGTCGAATTTTTTGAATATCCATATAACAAGTAATAAATGTCAGCTCATCTCGAATAGTAATCAAGCTTTCTCCGTTAGAAAGACCGATCCGGAACATTCTGCCCATTAGCTCCAAAATTTCACTTATTTTGTCCTGTCCATTCGCAATCGCCATCCAGTTCAACTGATCCAGCGTATTATATAAAAAATGCGGATTAATCATCGCTTGCAATGCTTTAATCTCCGCTTCCTTCTGTTTGTCATACTGTTCCTCCAGCGACGCATACAGCATCTGAATACGTTCCATCAGCTTGCGATAGCCTGCAAACATACTACCGAATTCATTGTTATAATCCTGTGGTAAATCTATTTTTCTTCTGCCAGTAACACTATTGTTCATCTCCTTTAGCAACAATTTAATCGGCTTGGAAAACTGCTTGGAAACAATTAATGCGCTGCATAACGCAATCATAATAGCAATTGCACCAACGAGCAAAAGAACAAGCGCAATCTTAACACTTCCTGCTGTAATTTGCTTGTTTGGAGTAAACTCAATAAGTGTCCAGCCGTTAGAAAAGTCTTTTGACCATACCATCAAATGCTTCTCAGGCTTACCGACCGTTAAGGAAACCGCTTCCACGTTCATATAACCAGACCCGCTTTTTAAACCTTCAAGATAAACATTGATCTCCTCTTCTGTATATGGAATGTCACCAATAGAAAGCATCGTCCTGCCGCCAGTATCGAGTAAAATACGATTCGCGTCATTATCGCTTTGCATTAACCCCTTTATGGTATGACTATTTAAATTGAGCATTAATAGACCACGATAGTCTCCCTGCTCCGAATAAATTTTGCGAATAAAGCTGATGACCTCGATCTTGCCGCGATTTGTTTCAACGGTATGTTCATCGATCCAGAAAAAATCAGTGTCCTCCACCTCAGAGGTGTACCAGCTTTCATGCTTCAACTGATCATGATTAATAATGCGAACAGGACCGATCGGATCAAACCCAAGCGCATGCGGCATATAAAAATGAATCGACTCAATATCCTTGGTCGTATACGTCAATTGAGCTAAATGTCCTTTAATCTCCTGCTGATACGTGTGAATCAAATACGGGTTATCATCAATATAAGTAGAGTCCCGCAAATATGAAAAACGGCTGGCATTAAGAGAAATTTGCTCCGCCGTCCGCTTCTGCAGCATAATTTTATTGTAATACTCATTCAGTAGGCTTTGCTGGTAATAGGAAGTGTTTTGCACCATTTGTTTCGCTGAGTATGAATAAGCAATCCAAATCACTACTGCCAAAAGAGCAATCATCAAACTCGCAATAACGCCAAATAACAAATAATCGATCCTCAGCCTCTTAAACATGGGCACCATCCCTGAACATAGATTGTGTCACCAGTCTAACATCAGATAATTGTAAAAACAATCTGATAGCAGGCAGATTCAATCGTGACTACATGACCTATCAGAATCGATGCAAATGCCATCATCACGCTTAAAATTATTTTTTTTATTTCTTTCTCCCTCTTCAACATAGTTACCAGCCAGTAAGTGACTAATGTATCGCGGATCTCATTTGCTCATCATTACCAGCCTTTTAGTTGTTTTCTATTTGTGTTCTATTACGTTCGTTTATCTCGAGAGCATGCGACAATTTTTTCCGGATATTATTTATATCGGGCAATAGACTCATTTGTTAACTGACCTTTTAAAGGTGAAAATTTGAATATAAAGGCGGACGCGATCACTTCTCCGTTCCATTTTCGCTTTCCGCGAGCTAGCATTATGTTTTGCTCCAAGTTGCCCATAATTAATCGACAGCCTCATGACAACAGCTATTTCGTCATTTTAAACAGATTTCAATTCATCTTTCGCAAATATCCACTGTGGCAACCGTTAGATTTTAAAAAGCAATTTTCAGCTCATTTAGGCGCTATGGCAACCGTTACGATTTATTCCTCGTCATTTTTCCCATTTTCAATTTTAACTCCATTTTCAATTTCAATTTCGTTTCGTAGCATTATCGAAGAAACATACTGCATCTGCAATTCTGAACTACATCCGCCCCCATAACATAGAGAATACTTCTGCATCTACCTGAAAAAAGACATGTGCGCTCGCATATCTCACGTAGTTTCCTTTATATAATGAGAGTCTAACTTCCGTCTTATCCTTTAACTTTAAAAACAATACTTTCTGATTTTGAGCTGCATTATCATTGATTCCTTCTTCAAATAATTGATCAGCAGCAATTGGCTTAGCCTCGTCCAATGCCGTAAAAAAGGCTTGAACAGTACCATCTACAGGATAATCATTAAAAATCTTTTTACTGTAGTACCAGCTATTATAGTCCTGCCATTGTAAATATTCTATATTATCTTTTAAATTCAATTTACCAATTAAATCTTTTCCAGCAGCAATCGTAATTCCATTTAAACACTCATAAAATTCTGCGTATATTTGCCCCTCATACTCTTGAAAAGACATAATTCTGAAGTCGCTGTCATACCCCTTTACTGAATAAATATCCATAATTCCTATGCTAGAAGCCAGCTCTGTATAATCGGTCTGCTTGATCCATTCATCAATTGTTCCTTTGGTTCGGCCGAGCTTTTCTCCAACAAGTGATTTCGCAGCCTCTGGAGCAATAGATGAACTCGTTTGCGTATAAATATTTCCTTTATAAACAACAAGCCCTACCATATTTGCTAACGAATCAGATTGATTAGGAAGCTTTATTTTGGGAATTGTGACGGTTTCGCCCCCCGGCTGTTTGATCACCACTGAACTCTTGTCTTCTGGATGACCAGTATTTCCCCATAATTTCATGCCTATTACCACCACAATAAATATCATCAATAGACTTGCCCCCGCATATAAAAAGGGGGTTATTGGTTTACGCTTGGATGGCTGACGATGTAATCCCTTGGTTAGTCGTTTCTGCAAGTCAGCATCCGGCTTTATTTGATCAACCATTTTTTTATAATTGATGCGATACACTTGGTCATTCCCCCTCCAGTTCTATTTTTAATCGTTGTCGTCCACGCTGCAGACGCATTTTTACTGCTGACTCACTTATTTGGATAATCTTTGCAATTTGTTTAACAGAATAATCCTCATAATAATATAAGTGAATAACCACTTTGTACTTAAATGGCAGCTCCATAATGTCATGGATAAGCATACGGTCAGAAACGGCTTCAAAAATTTCGTCTATATCCTCCAGCTTGACAACACGCCTGCGCCATAAGCTTCCCAATACACTCTTGCAATGATTGGTAATAACACGAATCAGCCACGCCTTCTCATGCTCCCGATCATTAAATTTAGGTGATTTATATAATAGTTTAATAAAGGTTTCCTGTAAGGCTTCCTCCGCATCTTGTTTACTACCCAAATAAATCATCGCAATTCTGTAAAGCATTTTTCCATATAAATAATATGTTTCTGTAAAATTCTCGCCCGGCCGGAGCGAATTACTTTGCATTTCGACTAGACCTCCTTTACCCATATACACTTATACGCATGACGATTGGTCACATGCTATTAAAAGTATTTATAAACTGTTCCATGTAACATTGGAATAAAACTGCCTATCTTAGTTACTCATATAGAACTACAATATACAATACGCTGCCAACATTATATTTGAAACACCTTCTCCTTCAAAAGAAAAACCCGCTCCAATGGGAACGAGTTCAATAAAAATCGAAGCAATAAGAAACCCAAAAACAAATTCCAAATACTTGGTATTGGAGCCACTGCCATATAGATTGAGTAAGGCACTAACCAAACAAAGGACAGGATCATAAGAATTGTTTTATTAAATATAAGAGAGATAATCATGAGTGCGGAAGGCAACATAAGCATAAATACAATTATCCCATTTGTTGTACTCGATATTTTAATCTCATCTCACCCTTCCATTGTACCAGGAGTTTTTATGCCTTTTCGACTATCGGAACACATTGTATAGAATTATATTTATAATCAGAAATAAATTCCAGTTTCCGGGATATTCTCTAACATCTAAAGTTCGAAGAACATGACATACTGTTGTCATTTTAGGTGTGCTATCATCAGATACAATAATTAAACCTGATCTCTGATTACCAAGGAGGAAACATTATGCCCAGACCTGCAACAAAACAAGACTTAATCAAAACTGCAACTGAACAGTTTGCAACAATATGGAAACTTATTGATTCTATGACCGATGACGAATTGATTGCTTCGTTTCAGTTCGATGCTAAACTAAACAAAAAGGAAGCGCACTGGTCACGCGATAAAAACATTCGTGATGTACTTATTCATCTGTACGAATGGCAAAAGTTATTACTGAATTGGGTTTCAGCTAATAATGATGGGAATAAGGGAGAAGAAAAGCCTTTTTTACCGCGACCCTATAACTGGAAAAATTATGGTGATATGAACATCGAGTTTTGGGAGAAGCATCAGACCACCTCATATGCCAGAGCAAAGGAATTACTTGGGGACAGCCACAACAATGTGTTGAAATTAATAATGCAATTTTCTAATGAGGAGTTGTTCACAAAACAGTATTTTAGTTGGACAGGAGCGACAAGCCTTGGAAGTTACTGCGTTTCCGCTACATCCAGCCACTACGATTGGGCAATTAAGAAAATAAAACAACATTTAAAATCTTTTAGAAATAAGCTGCAACAATGATACTTCTTTTTGCTCAAACTGCCACTTTCAAAAAAGAAAACATACTAAACATTAATAGAAGTCGCAGTATACTTTCCAGTCTGCTTTTTTCGGATTGTAGTAAAAATAAAAGCTGCCGCTGTCCACAATATTAAAACCTGCTTTTTCATCAGAAGATATTTGCAAAACAAAAGGGTAGTCCTCTCCAAACCAATGACCGCTTTGACAAAAAGATGGATAGCCGCCAATTTTGTGTTGAGAGTAAATTTCTTCACAAATGTCATCGAAATACTCAATGCCATCTGTATCTTCCATTTCGAGTATAATATCTGCTATTTCAGCTGGAATACCGCCTCCATCCCATGTCGGAAAATCATTTTCTACGAGTTCCGGTGTAAGCGGAAAAGGTCTAATTAATTCGGATTGATGTTCGCATGAAACCAGACCATCAAGTGATTGATAAGTTCGGATAGTAAACCACGGACTTAAATCCTCTGCAACAAGGTTGTCCCAAACTGCCTCTGACATAAATATCGTTATCAATTCTATCCCAAGTAATTCTACCGAGCATTGCGGAATACCTTTCAGAAAAATTGTAGCGATTGGTAGCATTTGTTTGCCTATAGCATCAACCGGTATTTCTTCATCCTGTTGTCTCCAGCTTACGCTTCCAATCCAGCTTTCCAGCAACTCTTTTGTTGGTCTTTTATTGCCTGTATGGAAAATGACGGATTTTCTTTTCAACTGCTCTTTTATCTCATCTATTGTCATAGTAACCTCTCTTTATGTAGTTTGTAGGCTCCCTATCAAAATATCGTGCAATGATCCAGTGATCCGACTTCTTAACTTTTTCCTAATCGTAGCATTAAGCTTTTATTTGCACAATCTTCAAAATGCTGATCAGCAGGTCAGCTTGCTAACTATTCGTATTTACTATTTGTCGCGGTATTTTAATACTTATAATAACAATTCGATAGAGCAGAGCAGCGGCTTCTGCTCATTCCATTTTTATTCTCATAGAGTCATAAAAGTACATCGTGGTATATTGGATAAGCAATAAGTGGGGAGAGAGGTGCTAGGTAGATGATAGGTAGATGATAGGTGGCAGGAGGTAGTTGAGCTTGCGGTTGCCACAGCCGCTAAATAGGCCTAATGGAAATTTTTTTAGGCTAACGGTTGTGCTTAGGCTGTCGATTAACTGTGAACGACTTGGAGCGAAACAAAATGCTAGCTCACGGAAAGCGAAAATGGAACTGGAGAAGCGATAGCGTCCGCCTTTATATGCAA
>JBEBPB010000028.1:0-75252 GCA_040396195.1 Paenibacillus nanensis | reverse complement strand
ATCCGAGGATGAATAGGGCATTTCACTCGTTGTTCAGTTTTCAAAGAACAAATTCCGATTTTCAAGAATATCTCGTAAGATTTCAGATTAATTCTCTTTTTCGGGGTCTTCCGCATCTCTCAGCGGCGACTCTTATAATATATCACGGTTGCCTATTTAATTGCAAGTACTTTTTTTCAACTTTCGACATTTTTTTTAAACTCTTATATTTCAGCTTAGTGATAACACTCTTACTTCTATTATAATGTGTCCTGAAAATGTCTTGTGTACAGCATCCTAAGAACATTTATTTAAACAATTTGATCTTGTTGGAATGCTGTATTATGTACTTGCCTCAATCGGCGAACTCAAATGTACCATAGTTCGATTGAGCTAGTCAATACTTTTATTAAGCTTTTGTAACTTTATGATATATGCTGCATTTTAACTGTAATATTATTACAAAAAGGTTTGGCTATACTTTGGTTATTATACTACTTCATAATCTTACAGGCTGCTCCAGCGGGCTGACTTATCAAAAAAACAAGATGCATAATTCAATCACTTTAAAACAAATCGATATATGTCATGGATAAAATAAAACGACATCCCATATCAGCAAGCGTTCGGTAACCTGCTTGCCGAAAGCTTATCTTCATTATATGGGATGTCTAGTTTGCATAAATAAAATGACTCCTGTGCTTTATCTGTCTTTTTATACTACGCAAAGATTGCTTCTCTTTGTATACCTACAGCTGCTCTTTTCCTATTCACGTTCGAGTTCATCCTACCAACCAATATCACAGAATTTTTTTGTTTCCGCCGATTCCTTCGCTTTTAAACACATCAGTGCGCTAAATATTCCTTCTTTAAGAGAAGCTTTGGATGTTGCTTTATTTTGCATCATATCAACAAAGTTACGAGCAAGCTCTTCATCGCCCCCAAAATGCCCCTCGCCCAATTCATATTGGTAAGTTTCAACTCGCGGAGTATGGTGCATAAATACTTGCAGCTTACCCGTGACAAAATCAAATTCTAAAGTTCCTTTATAACCAAGAAAACGCGCCCCTCGTTTTCCTGCTCCACGACGAGCAAAAAAGTTTTGTGAATATACAGCATGCATACCTGTCTCGTAGCGAAACAAAGCGCTGCCCGAATCCTCATTACCTGTATCAACTCCAAAGCTGCAATGTGTCCACAAATCCGCATTTACCGGATCGAATGCCGTACTTTCCTCGCAGGTTTGCTTCTCATCACATGCCTTGCAAGTTAAACCGGCTGGCTTATTTCCTTTGAAAATCTGTTTGGATGTCATAGCACTGACTTCAATCGGATGCATACCTAGCACAGCATTCAAATAGTCAAAATCATGCGTAGCTTTTTGCAAGAACAATCCTCCTGTTATGCTTTCATCACGATACCATGAGTGATAGTAAACGCCTCCGTAAGGGACATTATTCACCATCTGCACATGCTCAACTGTACCAATTCTCCCTGAATCTATTATTTCTTTAGCCAGCTGTACAAGCGAAGTAAATCGCAGCGGGAAAGAAACAATAACAGGAGATTGATATTGTTCATCTGCTGCTTTTAGCAACGCCAACTCTTTCATATTTGTAGAAACCGGTTTTTCCAAATATAACGGAATACCAGTCGGCAATACTTTTAAAGCCAACTCGGTATGAAGGTTGCAACGTGTTCCAATCAGAATGCCATCCAGCTTTTCTTTTTGCAGTAATTCATCTGCATTTGCATAAAAAGCAATATCGGTATTATGTGATGACTCCCGCATTTTTCCCTGATCGGCAATTGCCGTTATTTTGCATGAGCTATCCACCTTTTGAATAGCATTGAACACATGACTTGCTCTTAATCCCAAACCAATAACACCAATATTCATATGTCGACACTCCCTCAACCAATCATTTAGTAGTAGAATACTTGTAGTATAGTTGGGTTCTGAGCGTTTGGATTTGCAATAAAAGCACAGTTATTTGTTCTATGTATTCAAAAAGGAGTTTGAACAATTATGCCAAAAACAAAATGGAGTCCTGATCAATTACAACGTACGGAGCTAGAGCAAGTAATTACTGTAGAGAAGCTGATTACACTGTACTATTTTGAGTTTGGCAAAAACTACTCTTTTCGGGGTGAACACCATAATTTTTGGGAAATCGTCTATGTAGATCGTGGAGAAATAGAAGTTCAAGCTGATGATAAGCAACATATTCTTAGACAAGGCTCTATCATCTTTCATAAACCAAATGAGTTTCATCGTTTTGATTCAGGCTGTGAGACTGCCCCAAATGTCATCGTTTGCAGCTTCGATTGCCATTCAGAAGCTATGGAGCAATTTTCAGGAAAAGTCATGCAAATAAATAGTTACGAACGTAAATTACTTGTGCAAATGCTTGAGGAAGGTCAGTATGCCTTTGAATACCCGTTCAGCCATCCTTTACAACGGCGCACCAGCGCTCCTATTGGATGCGAACAAATATTCCGAAGCTGCTTGGAAATGTTTCTAATCTCATTGCTGCGCAGATTGAATGACACAACTGAAAGTATTGTTACACTTAGCACGGCTGCACGAGAAAACAGTGAAGAAACACTTGTAGAGGATATCTGTCTTTATATAAATGAGCATTTGAATGAGGATCTTACCGTGACTCATATTTGCCTTCAATTTTTTATTAGCCGTACAAGATTGCAGCCCTTGTTTCGTAATTATCTGGGTTGTACCATTCATGCTCATATTATCAAAATGAGAATTCGCGAAGCTAAAACGTTTATACGTGAAGAAATGTATAATTTAACTGAAATTTCCGAACTGCTCGGATTTAAAAGCATTCATTATTTTTCCAAAGTATTTAAAAAGGAAACGGGCATGAGTCCCTCAGAATATGCCCGCTCCATCAAAGCTAAACTGCAACAGTAACACTTCCAGCCCAATCTGATCTCATTCTAACTTTTGGGGGTCACTACCGCTCCGAAGCTCTTTTACTTTTCAATTATGCTATGCAACTACAATTAGTAAACGGGTGTAACATGTTATTTTAGTTTTACTCTTTGCAATCTAAGTGCATTCAATACAACCGATACGGAACTGAATGCCATTGCCGCACCAGCCAGCCATGGCGCCAGAAAGCCCGCAGCTGCGATGGGTACCCCTAATGAATTATAAGCAAGCGCCCAGAATAAGTTTTGTTTAATATTTACGATTGTCTTTTTGCTCATAAAGATCGCATCGGCAATGCTGTTTAAATCCCCGCGTATTAATGTAATATCCGCTGCTTCCATTGCAACATCTGTACCCGTTCCAATTGCCATGCCGATATCAGCTGCAGCCAGTGCCGGAGCATCATTAATGCCATCGCCAACCATCGCTACCTTTTTGCCTGCTTGCTGCAGCTTCTTCACTTCCTCTGCCTTTCCTTCCGGCAGCACTTCAGCTATAACTTTGGTAATCCCTGCCTCAGCAGCTATTGCACTTGCTGTCTGTCCATTGTCTCCCGTAATCATAATGACATCCAGCCCCATACTGTTAAGTCGGGCAATCGCTTGTCTTGATGTTTCTTTAATCGTATCTGCTACTGCCACAATCCCAGCATATTTACCGTTTATCGCAACTAACATCGCTGTCTTCCCCTGCTTTTCAAGCTCTGTCATTGCTTTATGAGCAAACTCAGTTTCTACACTATGCTTCGCCATAAGCTTGCGCGTTCCAATCCATAATTTCTGATCATGCACTTCTGCTGCAATTCCATATCCCGGTATCGCTTCAAACTGACTAGCTTGAGCAAGCTCAATCCCCTTTTGCTTAACTCCTTCTGCAATAGCCTCCGCCAGCGGATGCTCTGAACTTCGCTCTGCCGAACCAACGAGCCGCAAAAATTCAGCTTCTTTTATTTCAAACGCTTCATTTATAATAATATCTGTCAAGGCTGGCTTGCCGTTGGTCACAGTACCCGTTTTATCAAGTATGACGGTATCGATCAAGTGGGTTGTCTCCAAATGCTCTCCGCCTTTGAATAAAATGCCATATTCTGCCGCGCGCCCCGATCCTGCCATTATGGAGGTCGGTGTCGCCAGACCAAGCGCACAAGGACAAGCAATGACCAATACAGCAATAAATTTCTCAAGCGCTGTAGCAAATTGACCTGGTTCTACTGCAAAATACCAAACTAAAAAGGTAACAATTGCAATGCCAACTACAATGGGCACAAACACACCTGAGATAACATCTGCAAGCCTTTGAATAGGTGCTTTCGATCCTTGCGCCTCTTCCACTACTTTAATAATTTGTGCAAGTGCTGTATCTTTTCCAACTTTTAGTGCTTTTATTTTTAAAAAACCATTTTTATTAATCGTTGAACCGATAACCGTATCACCTATACTTTTATCAACAGGAATACTTTCACCAGTCAGCATCGACTCGTCAAGCGCAGATTGCCCCTCCATTATTTCCCCATCGACAGGTACTTTTTCACCCGGCTTCACGTATACGATATCTCCAGTAAGTACCTCCTCTACAGCAATTACTATCTCTGTTCCATCTCTAACAACGGTTGCTTGCTTGGCTTGTAACCCCATCAGCTTTTTAATAGCCTCTGAGGATCTACCTTTTGCCTTTGCCTCAAACAGCTTGCCCAAAATAATTAATGTAATCAACACTGCGCTCGTTTCATAGTATAGATCTACTGTGTGTGCCGCATTCCCAATAGAAGCAATACTCAAATAGAGACTATAGAAATATGCTGCCGAAGTGCCGAGCGCTACTAATACATCCATATTGGCGCTTTTGTTGCGCAGAGCTTTATAGGCACCGATATAAAACTGTCCTCCAACAATAAATTGTACTGGAGTGGCAAGGGCGAATTGTACCCAAGGATTCATTAGAATATCCGGCAGCCATATGAATGAAGTAAATTTAAAATGGCTCACCATCGACCAAAGCAAAGGTAAAGAAAGAATTGCTGAAATAATAAACTTTTTCTTTTGCTTCGCAATTTCTTGCTGTCTGTGATCTAATTGCTCTCCCGCTTGCTCCTTTTTTACTTCAATAGAATAGCCCAGCTTTTTAATCGCTTCTTTCATTTTTGTGATGTCCGTTTGTCCTGGATTAAACTCAACCTGAGCTGATTCAAGAGCAAAATTAACGGTTGCTTTTTCAACCCCGTCCAGCTTATTAAGCCGCTTTTCAATTTTATTGGCACAAGCCGCACAGGTCATGCCGCTAACATTAAACTCCGCCTTCTCACTTACAACCCCATAACCAAGCGCCTCTACCTTCTCTTTGAACTTGGAAATATCAGTTACCGCAGGATCATATTTTATTTTCGTTTTTTCCAGTGCGAAGTTAACCGTGGCTTCATTGACGCCATCAACTTTGTTCAGGCCCTTCTCAATACGAACAGCACAGGCTGCACAGGTCATCCCTGTAAGCTGTAAATCAGCCTCTCTTAAGTCTCCAATAGCTCCTTGTCCTGGCGCCGCTTGTTGGTCTTTGGGAGCATTTTTCTGCAATGATTGCTGACTCATTCTGATCACTCCTTCCCCAAGCTATATCTATATATTGCAAACGAAAACAGCAAACTATACTGTTCACTGTTATCTCTTGTATACGATATGGGGGTATATTTTTCTCAGTGTTTAACGTTAGACAATTAAATCTGATCCTAGTTATTAGGAAGATGATATAAGAAGAAAAGTAAATCGTGCTTTTGCAAGCACGATTTCTTTTCTAAATGTAGCTTCGTTTATTTAAGCAATGTCGTAGCCTTGCTCTTCAATTTCTTCCTTGATTTTATCAAGGCTAATTGTGTTGGAATCAAATGAAATATCTACTTTGCCGCTATCCAAATGGACCTTGACAGCTTCAACGCCATTTAGCTTCCCTACATTTCCTTCAATTGAATTTACGCAATGCCCGCATGACATACCTTCAACTTTCAAAGTAACTTGCTGCATGATCTATTCCTCCTTGGTAATATCTATTAGTTTTGCTTGCTGCTTAAAATTTATACTGCGTCTGTAAATTTATATTACCATACCCCCGTTGGGTATATCAATAGCTATTTTAAAATAATTTAACTTTTGATTTTACTCTTCTACTATTGTACATATTAAATAGGCTGCCTTAAAGTAACTACTTACTCTAAGACAGCCCCAAAATGTACTGCTTTATCCTATTATTTGAATTTATTTGTTTTCCAACAGCGCCAATACCAGCTTAACTGCCTCTGCTCTTGTTGCCGTTTCAGATGGGGCAAATCGGTTACTTCCCTTTCCTTTCACAATATCAGCCTTGACAGCTGCTGCAATATAAGGCTTTGCCCAAGGAGCTATTTGTTCTGAATCCGCAAATGCAAGATCAGCATCAGGATCTATTTCTAAACGAAGTGCTCTAACCGTCATTACAGCAAGTTCCGCTCGTGTGATTTGATTAGCCGCCCGGAATGTTCCATCCGTATAGCCTTTAATGATTCCTTCTGCAGTAATTCGCTCAATATGAGATTTTGCCCATGTCGGAATGACGGATTCATCTTTAAAAGTAAATTTATTTGTTGTCGCTTCCTTATTATCACTATCAGCTTTTTGCAAATACAGTGCTTTACTTAGCATTACAGCAAACTGAGCACGCGTTACAACTCCATCCGGTTTAAATGATTGATCCTCAAATCCTTTAATGATCTCAAGTTTAGCTGCTTGGGCAATCCATTCTGCCGCCCAATGCCCAGCCACATCTGTGAATAAAGGCTCGTCAGTTTCTCCGTTCGGGTCCGGATTATTACCACCGTCTCCATCCGGTTCATCCGTTCCGCCACCTGGATTTGTTTCTCCCCCGCCCGGGTTGGGATTAGGATTAGTTGGTTGACCGGGATCTACTTTTTCTTTAACGATTAATTGCAAGTAGGAAGCAAATTCACCATCATTGTTTTCACGACTGCGAATTTCTGCCGATAGATTAGAATTGACCTGTTTCAAAGCAAAACTCAAGCTGGAATCCGTCTGCAGTTTTTTCTGGATGTAGGCAGTAACATCAAACTGTCTCCATGCATTTCCTTTATCAAATACAAGGTCATCAAGCCTTTCTTCTGCTTCCGGTTTGGATTCATAGGTTACTGCATATTCATCCCAACTGTTGTCCTCCACTCCAAATACACCAATAGTAGATTGTGTGCCCGAACCGTCATTCGTTTGACCATATACATGAAGCACGGCTTTTTCTATTACTAGCTCTTCGATTTCTTCCAATACTTCTTGCAAGCCAAACTTCAGAAGAACCTCTCGTTTAAAAGTACCGTCTCCATTCCTAATGTTAAGATAGTTGGCTTTACCAAAGTTTTTCTTACTGTCTGCTCCTGCCTGAACGTAAGTGTCCTGTGCAACGCTTACCTTTATACCCGGCATTTGTTCCGGCTTTGGCAACTCTGTTTTCGCTGCTGGATCAATGTTCAACTCTATCGTACGGCTTTGTCCCATCGCCTGCTTCATATCGATTTCCAGTGTAATATATGGCGACATTTGCACGACAGACACAGCTGGATCCTTTACAATTATCTGCTCGCCTTTGGCTGCAATATTTACTGTAATTTTTCCTTGATTGCGCAGCGGATCAGACACTGCAACCGTAAGTTTATCATCTTCTTGTCTCAACATTACAGATGATGGCTGGTCTACATGTAGTTTTTCAAGTTCAGCTGCACTCCAGAAGTTTGCTGCCAATATGCCCAATTCCTTCTGTTCTACCGCATGCACCTTATTCGTTTGGCTAATGATCGAAACTTGTGGGTTTTCACTATATGCCGCAGTAGCAGCTGCATCTTTATTCGGCAATAAAACATAGCTGTAGTTTCCATTTTGCGGTGCGTCGCCATGGTCAAATGAAAGACTTAAATAGTTTTTTTGCACAGGATCAGCCGAACCATCCTTGTTCACCTGCTGCCATGAACCAGTCCTTTGCTCACGTAACGCTGTCAAATCTGATGGTTTCGGGAAATAATAGCCAATATCTGAACCCGCTGTATTTCCTTGCAAATGAGCCCATTTAACTTGCTGCAACGTTTGCTTGTCAAACGACTGCAGTACAGACTGCCCGTTAACAGTTAATTCATTAGTACCCGCTTCAGTAAGCTTTCGATTTTCTACAATCGTTTCAACTGAATGGTTTCCTGCTGATGGCTTTGTAATACCACTGCCAAGCGCAACAATTTCATCGTCAAACATAAACCATGATTTTTTGCCCTGCAGATCGCTGCCCGTAACCCCCTTCATTGAGAAATCCATTCCCGACACGCCATATAGACTAGCAATAGAGGTTCCGCCTGCGCGATTGTTTTGATTCGGATAGTTTTTCCAGTCAGTTAACCCCGCTTGCGAGCCGTCCGTAGTCGTACCTGGCAAACGCATCATATCAACTGTATTGTAAAAGTTATCCGTAAACTGACCAATATCATCTGTATACAAACTAGTCATTCCGATACCTGTAAACCAGCCTGTTTTATTTTCTCCATTACCATACTCAAAAGCAGATATACGATTAGAGAACATGCTTAATCCAATCGCATAGGCAGGACGCAAATGAACGGTCCGATCCATCGCTGCAAAAACATGATGCTTTGTCATATCACCGCGTGGAGCCAAGTTTTCATCAATCAAAATTTGTTCAGCAAGGGCAAGCTCAAAGCGATTGGTTATTTTGGATGGATCCCAATTGCTGTCTGCCATGTACCATTCTTTCACCATTTGATTAAAGCGTGATTTGACTGCTGCATCTGAAGCCGCCTGAGCAAGCAACAGAACATGATTATTCGGTGCGCCATAAGTGTTGCCTGCTCTGGAAATTGCTCTGCCGTATACCATTTCCATCATTTTTCCGTTGTAAATAAGCGGCTCATAGGATTCGGTAATCCAGCTATAAATATTCGCATGCTCCGGATTAGCTGTCACATCCCAAGGCGTGCCTGCCAATATATAAAGCATACTGGACATTCCATTGAGCAATACGCCGCCGTAGCTTCCTGTATAGGCGATATAGTTATGTTGAACAAATGAGCCGTCTTCATAGAAGCCGTCCCCGCTCGTAACATACGGAAACACCTTATCAAGCGCGGCGCTTGCAATTGTCAGCTTGCCTGCATCCTTGCCAACTGCTGCACGCAGTGCCATGCCAAGTGCTTTGTCTGAACGATTGGCGCCTGTCGCTTCTGACGGCGTCGCATTATGCATATTGAACTTGGTCGGATCGCCAAATTTATCAATCGGCTTCACAAACTTGTTTATTTGCTCTACAGTCAACTCGTCATGCATAAGAACCAAAATATCATCAAGCGATTGCACAATCCCGATTTCAAAGTCCCATCCGCAAGCAGATTTGGATGTCATCGACTCATTATATTTATTGGCATACAGCCATTCCAAACCGCTTATAATATCAGCGCCAAGTGCTGTATTCCCTTGCAGCTCGGAGCCTTTCATCGCATAAGCAAGCGCCATATCCTTAAGTCGAGAATAGCTTTTTGCGGGAGAACAATCGTTAATCAGATCCGCCCATAGAAAAGTACGTCCCGCTTCTGTATTCATCAAATCCCAAAAGCCGCTGTCTTCATCATTCTTAACTTGCAGCACCTTGTCTGTCGCCAAACGATCATAATATGATTTATATTCAGCTGATGCATTCGTGTAGCCATTATTGCCAGTCAGTTTCTCATACCAGCGTGCTCGAATGGTATCCATTGCATCAATCATAGCCGCTCCTTGCACACTTACCGTGATGGATGCCCGATAACCGCCATCCTCCAGAATACCTGTGATCGTCACAGCTCCACCGGAAACTGCTGTAATAACTCCTTGCTCATCTACTGTTGCAACAGAATTGTCATTGGATTCCCAAGTAATCGTTCTGTTAGACAAATCAGTTGGATAAAAAGTAGGAATTAACGAAAAATTTTCCCCCTCATTTAAAGAGACTGATTTAGGTATCGCAAATAATTTTGCCTCTCCAACCTCGACTACACTTATCTCATCAAACCAAACCGTTCCGGTCGACTCTTCCAAAAACAGTTCAATCAGCAGCGCATTAGCATCTGCCGGAGAAATATATTCGTATTCCATATAAGTCCAGTCATTTGTACCCAATAATTTATCAGTAGTTAGAAAATCATTACCAATCCGCGTATCTGAAGTCAACGATCGATGAAATGAATTTCTCGCAAAAACACCGCCATATGAAGTTGGCGTTTGAATTTTGTCCATTTTCACCCAAAAACTAAGCAAATAGCGCTTATTAGGCTGGACTGCAATCTTCTGATTAATTGTAGCTCTGCTTTGTGAAGCAGCGGCTATTTTTACAGAGTAGTCTCCCTCTTGCCTTGTATCAAGACTAAGCTGAGGTGAACCTTTCGGTACCCATTGACCCCAACTATCCGGCCCTTTGCTGCCCACCCAGGCGCTGTTGGATTTTGTCTCTTCAAATCCCCCGTTCTTCACCAAGTTTGTTGTCGCTGTACTTGAATCTAAATTTGCGTTTGCACTGACAGCGTTTTCAAAACCTATGCTAGTTCCTATCGTTGTAACAAGCATACAGAAAATGACCATCCAGCTTACTCGTCTCATCATGTCTTGCCTCCCAAATCTTTATGTAATAGTAGAGTAGCTTGCAATTGTATTGCCTTCATTCTAAAGCATGCTCTGCGCTGCAACGTGTAATATTTTGAGGGAGGTGGGGGACAATTTTTACATAAACTGAAGTGATTGCTAAAAGCAAGTGCCACTAAATCTGCCGCAATAATGCTCTGTTCATCATGTTATAAGCACGTTATCGTCGCTTTCAGGCAAAAGACCAAGACCTGACACATGTTTGTTATAAAAATAAAAAAAGAGCTGAAAAACACTAGGTTTCCCAGCTTTTTCAGCTCTTTCAGCTCCGTTTATTTATCCTCTTAGCTCTTCAACACTAATCTGCCACGCTTAACGATTTAGTTTTTCCTGCACAGAACGAAGCTTTTGCTCTGAGGAGCCAGCCTTGTCACGCCGATCATCAATTTTCACAGATGTAGATACTCGCTGTGCCCCATCGTGGAACGGTGCTTCATGAATCGCACGAATCGTAGCAAATATATCTTCCAGGGAGCCTTCAATAATAGTACTCATGGATGTCAGTGTAAAGGTAATATTTTCCTGCTGCTCCAACACCTTTTGAATGCCGGCTACATATTCGCTAAGACTGGTGCTGCCTGTTCCAATCGGAACAACAGTTACTTCTGCAATAGCCATTGCCTTGTCCTCCGTTTCTAACTCAGCTTTTAGCTTATTATACCGCAGAGTACAACGGTTATCCTATTAATACTATCCATGCTTTTTCCCATCCTTTTTCACAGCAAAATATAGGAATGCTCCTCCCAAACCTAAGAAGGCAACAAAATAAGCTCCGAATTGAATCGCCTCCGCAAAAGATAATCCGTACATAATAATGGATTTATTCAGCATAACGATCCAACTGGTCGGCAAGCAGGCTGAAATATACTGTAAAGAAACAGGCATAATCTCTCTCGGCCAAAGCTGACCGCTTAGCATGCCAAGCGGCAAAACAACGACTGGCAGCAAGCTCATGCCAATTGTTGCATTGCGAGATATGGCAAAGATCATTTGCCCAAGCATTGCGATACTTACTACATAGAGAGCAAAATAAATGGCGACAATCCATGCATACGGTAAAACTGTGCTAAATCCTATTAATAGGGAGATAAAACTGTAGCCAATAATAAATTGCAACGCTCCTATAAAGACGAACAGGCTGATCGACTGCATATAAAAAGATGCTGCAGTAACTGGACTCACCATAATCCGGCTATACAGCCCTCTTTCCTTATCTTTGAGAAATATCAATGAAATGGAAATCAATAAGAAAAAAATATCAAAGGCAAGCACATTCACAAGCCCGATATATATATCTTTTGATTTATCTCCTTCTATGCGCTCTATAACTTGAAATTGCTTTTGCTCCAGTTTGTTAAGAGCATTGCTCACTGCTTCCTCGTCTGCAAACTGTATTCCCGATAACGTTTTAATAGCTGAGAGTGAGCTGTTCATTTTCATTTTTAGAGGCAAAGAGGTTGCATCATCATGAATAGAAATGCCATAGATTCCCGAAAAATCGCCATGCTGTATCATTTTTTCTTTTATATCCGCTTCCAGCACAATGATATACTCGATCTCATTTTTGATCAGTTGCTCTTTCGCCTCTTCAATCTCCATATAGTTTTGAATGGAAACATTGTTTTGAGTAAGCTGTTCAATCAGCATGTGCGAAAGCTGGTCGTCTGCTTGATCCACTACTCCGATTTTATATTGAAAATCGCTGGCATACTGCAAGTAGGTAGTATAAATATGCGCGATCGGCAAGCAAAGAATCAGAAAAAACATCATCCAGTTGCGACTTAGTCGATACAGATAAAATTTAAATATCCTCATTTACTTGTACTCCTTTATATCTGCTAAGCTTCGCTAAGGATATTAAACATATGACGGCAATAAGGACCAAAATGGTGTAGATGTATGAGGTCAATATTTCATTTTGATAGATATAAGTAAAAAAGATGTTTTGAATATAAGTGACCGGAGAGATGAAGCTAAACATGCCGAGATCAACTTTGTAATAGCCTCCGGCAATAAAGATCATAACTGGAACTCCGAAATTGACAATTAAATTTAAAATTTTACGATTATGGATAAACGAGCCGGCAAGCAAGCCAATCGCATTAAAAAACATAGCGCCAAGCAAGGCGATTAAGAAAACGACAAATAAATAGTTGCCGAAATATACTTGAAACACTAGCTTGGAAAATAAAATAACGATGGATGCTTGCGCAAATGAAACAAGTACGCCAGATACATACAAACTAGTGATGACAGTGGCGAACGGAATAGGTGAGATTCTTAACCTGATTCCAAAGTTCCCTTTGAAATCCCGATGAATATTGTTCATAGAAAAGGAGATTCCATAGACGAGCACCAGCACCATCATCGTTACACCGTAATAGTTCATAGCAGTTGTTTTGGGCAAACCCGCTACGTCCTGCTCATTAATTAATGGCTCGAATATATACTGATGCCCCCCTTCCTTCTCAGGCATGCTGCTGTAAGCGATAGCAAGGGCATTTGTAGAGTCTGTTAAGGTGGACAAAACAACCGAAATAACGCTTTTCTCCAACGTATTCTTTTCATTGTAAAGCACAGCTAGTTCAACATTTGCCCCTTCATGCATCAATTGATCTATCTGGTCAGGGATAACTAAGACTGCCTTATGCTTGCCCTCCTCCAGCTGCTGTAGAGCGATTTCCTTGCTGGTTGCTTCTGAGACATGAATCATGCCATTCATCTCCGGGTTTTCAAAAAAACTAACCAAATTCTGTCTGTATTGGTCACTCCCATCTCCATATACAACCGCAATCGACACATGCTTGACTGGTTTGGCATCATAAACGGCTGAAAGCGAAGTTCCTAAAATACCGATTAATAAAATGGGAAGCAGCATTAAGTTCAGCAGCACAGAACGTTCAATAAACATCTTGTGAAAGAAATTCAGAATGATGACATAAAAATTCCTCATTGCGCAGCTCCTAGTTGAACAGTTGATTTTTCACCGGTTATTTCTAGAAACGCACTTTCAAGCGATGCATCTGATAATTGAATTTTTTTTATTTTTTGATCAAATAGCGCTTTCAAAGCAATAAGTTGCTCAACCGCATCATCGCTTCCTTTTGGGAACTTAATAGAAAACTCCGAATCCGATTGATATTCAACTTTGTCCGTAAACCTTGTATTCAGCTGTTCTTTATCCTCAGCCGCAACCGGCTCATGAAATAAAACATTAAGCGTTTCGTTGCCATTATCGCGCTTCAGATCATCCAGATCACCTGAATAAAGCACCTCACCCTTATGGATAATAACGACCTGATTGCAAATTGCCTCGATCTCCTCCATATAGTGCGATACATAGATGACCGTTTTTCCTTGTCGCTTCAGTTCATTAATCGATTCTAAAATATAATTGCGAGATTTGGGATCAACTCCAACAGTAGGCTCATCCATAATAATTAATTGCGGATTATGAACAATGCCGCATGCAATATTAAGGCGTCTTTTCATTCCCCCTGAAAACTGGGATGCCCGATCCTGTGCTCTATCCAGTAATTGAACAAATTCTAAAGCCTTTTCAACATGTTGTTTCAGCTCGTCGCCCTTCAAACCATAAATGGAGCCGAAAAACTTCACATTCTGATATGCTGATAGATTTTCAATAATCGCCAAATCCTGAGGTACATAACCAATCATTCTGTTAATTTTTTTGAGGTTGCTCCCTACACTTTGCGAATCTATTTCTATCGATCCTTCCGTCAGCTTGAGCAGACCGATAATAAGATAGATTAAAGTTGATTTCCCTGCACCATTCAGACCTAGAAATCCTGCAACATTATTGTTCTTAATGCTTAAACTAATACTGTTCAAAATTTTTCTTGATTTATCATACGAGAATTGGACATCTTTTAGCGTTAAAATATCCATTAAGAAACCTCCTCATGCGTACTGATCATTGATAAGTATTTACAGATTGTTTCTCCTGGATTTTTTCTGCCAATGTTCTAATCGTCAAAAATGCACCTGAATCCTCCTCGGCAAGCTCAATTTTAAAATGTCTTTTTACCAAGACAGCCAATTCAACTGCATCGACAGAATCCAATCCGTAATTTTCTCCTTCACCATCATCAAACAATGGATCATCCATCCCAAGATGCCCTACCTCATCGATATCCAGCTCCAAATTTTCAATAATCAGCTTTTGCAGTTTTTCCATCATTTCCATCATTATTATTCATCTCCATTAGATTTATTGTTTTATTTGCTGTTTATGCAAACACTTTTTCGTTTTTCTCTAAAAACTCCAAAACCAAATCTCGCAACTGTAACAGAATGCTTTTTTCGATTTCACTATAGCGCTTAAACAATGTAATCGCACTTTCTGATTTCACCAGGCTGATCGGTATAACCAGTTTCAATTCCTGGAAGGATTGAACCAGCTTATCGAAATAAATCGTATCGATTTCATTTGTTTGAAATACACGGCGCAGTATTTTGAAATACGTATTCTTATGATTGAACTTCATGAAGAACTCGTGAATTTGTTCCGTTGTACTGCCGGATTGATTGATCATGCTTTCTAGCTGTCGATCTTTATATGTATCAATATATTCGTTTAAAACTTGCAAGTTGGCTTGAAAACTAAGCTTCGTATTGTTGTTATGATTCGTTGATAACTGTTGAATAGACCAAAAATAGGGCTGAGATGTAGTTTGCAAATGGGAGAAGAAAAGCTGATTGCATTCATATAAGACATCGCTCGGAATAAAAAAGTCTTCGTACAGTATGCTCTTTCCTTTATTTAAATGAAGGTTGTCCAGAATGTAGTAGCGCGCAGTTGTCTGATCATAACCTTTAATAATAAAGTAATGCTCATTATGCTTCGCTTGGTAGGAAGGATTGTAGTATATATTGTATAAATCCCCTGGAATAATTAAACGCTCTTGTGCATTTACTCTCATTGCCACTTCTTTATAAAACTGATCGGCGGTAGAGTAAAAGACTTTTTCTGCTGTTACATTAAATAGAGGCTGCAGCACTCTTCTGTTGCTCTCCAGCATAAAATCAGCATTTTCTGTATCTTTGATGCTCTCTGGGAAAAAAGTCCAGTTCAAAAACATTACTTGCAGAAAATTGTCAAAATATGAACTGTGATAGGACTGAAGGACGATACACCAGGCTCGTATAAAGCAGTTTAATTCCTTCCAGGTATAGTCATCCCCTGTATTTGGTCTTAGTTCTCTTATCACTTTGTTATGCTTTCCTCCTCCAAAATACATTTACTAAATTTAGTAAATGTAGTATTTATTGAATTAGATGGACACTTAATAGTTTAAAGGATTTTAGTTTTTTTTGTAGAACTATATCAACTGAATAGATGAACTTTTCTGCTATTATTGCAAATAAAAGGGTGATAATGTCATGATTTGCGATGATGTAACTGTTCGATTATGCGACTATTCCTATCACACTCACTTTTGTCGTCACACTCATAAAAACGGATTGGAATGTTACATAATCAGGCTGCAAATGGAGGGGAACTGCAAGGCGCTTGTGAATAACGAATATCGAACAATTTTGCCTGGGCATCTCTTGTTGTTTCCGCCTGGTGAAAGGTATGATCTGATTATTGGCGAACATCAGAATGACAAGCCTAGCGGTGATTATTATGTTCTTTGCTCAGGCAAGCTTATTGATGAATGGTGGCAGCGTTCGTCGCAAAACCAGCTGACAAGAATATCGACAGACAGACGGCTGCAGGAGGTTTGGAATCAGATTATTTTGGAGTCGCGCAGAACATCTGGCGGAGATAAGCGATTGCTGTCGCTGCTCCTGCAAGCATTGCTCATTTTAATTGATCGAGCTATTACTGATGCCTCTTCCTATTCAACAGCCTCTGCAGCAACAGCACTGCGCATCAAATATTATATTGAAAGTAACGCCCAACGTGAAATAACGATAAATGAAATAGCTGCTTATGTCAGTTTAAGCGTATCGAGAGTATCTCATATTTTCAAAAATCAATTTGGCATGTCCATCATTAAATATGCACAGCAAATCAGATTGCATCTTGCGTTAGAATTAATGGAGAACACAACTTTAAACCTGGAGAATATTGCAGAGCAATCTGGCTTTGGCAGCTATACTTTTTTCTATCGAGTCTTTCGCAAGCATTATGGTGTATCGCCAAAGGTTTATCGCAATCGATAAAAAAACAGGGCTGTCCAGCAAACCAATGTTATGGTTTGTGGACAACCCTGAGGCATTAAAAAGCTGTAAATGTTTGGGCGCTGCTATTGCTGAGTCTCATCGCATCGCTTAACGTTAAGAACTTGTAGTTCCGGCTCTGCAAAATCGGCAAGGCTTGGTCTAATGCAGCTATTGTTTGCGTGCGATCTCCCCCTGCATCATGCAATAATACGATGTCCCCGCTTGTTGTCTTGGTTAACAATTTGTCGACCAAAACATCAACACCAGGTAATTCCCAATCATAAAGCAATATATTATCTGACCATAGTAAAAATCGATAGTCAAGCTCTTCTGCCGCCTTTATAATTTCACTGCTAAAAATACCATAAGGCGGTCTGAACCATTTGCATCCTGTTTGCAATGTCGTCTGAATCATTTGTTCTGCTTTCATAATCTCAGCCTTAACTTCAGGCAAGCTCAATTCAGTGAGCCTGGGATGTGAAAAAGTATGGTTGCCTACCTCATGGCCTTCCTTAACGATTCTCTCAGCTATTTCCGGAAACCAGCCAACAAATTCTCCCACTACAAAAAAGGTAGCCTGAACATCATATTTCTGCAGCACATCCAGTATTTCAGGCGTATGTAAAGGAGAGGGGCCATCGTCAAATGTCAGGCATATATATTTTTCATTATTGTTCGGCATATTCAGTCGATGAATAAATGGTTTTCCTTCAAGCAAGCCAATATTGTTCTTCTCGCATAATTCAAAAAAGTCAAATTGATCGCTGTGCATCTATTCCATCTCCCCTATGCTCAACTATACATAAATATATTCCAAATCGAATAACCGAAAGATGTCGCCTTCTCCTCACAAAGCACTTTTATAAATCTGGCTCTAACATTCAGATCAATATTTTCGGTTCCGCCTTTTCCAGCAACTGTCTCATAACTATCGATCCACTGTTCTGCATTATCTGAGATTTGAATACGGTAGCTTTTGGCATATGCTTGCTCCCACACCAAAACTATTTTTGAAACGGAGACGTCCTTTCCGAAATCAACATAAATCCACGACACCTTCTCTTCTGGGACACTGCTCCATCTTGTTTCCATTGTGCCGTCAACAACATTATTCTGATTAAAATCCTCATGCTCTACCGATGAAGCAAAAACTGACTTATGTAATGCCAAATTTTCTCTTCCGCTTGCTCTCTCCATAAGTTTTATATCGTTTACAATAACGGCTTGGCTTGAATTATTAAAAATATCTTTAGAGGCAATCATAATTTGCTGTTGCTGAGGGTCTATATTCTGAAGATTGAGCTGCCTTGTTCTAGATGAGTCAATAAGTACACCGTCTTTATAAATGTCATATCCAACGATCCACACGCTATCTTCCGGTTCATCCCATACTAGTCTGGATGTATTTTCACTAATCACATGCAGAATTGGACTGTTCGGCTCTCGCAGCTTTTCTCCAAATATATGTTTAACCTCTTGCTTCGATTCCACGCTTCTTTTTTCTTTCAATAATTTCAGAGCATCATGCTCCATACTACTTATTCTTTTTATTTGTCGTGTCAGTTCTATATAATCATATCTTTTTGAAAACGGTATTTTGGCAATTTGCAACTTAAGCGATTCTACTTTTTTTGCAATTTCCATATAAAGATTGTAGTACATTTCCCAAAAGCCAAACTCCAACAGACTCTTTGCAAACAAAAAACGCGAACCGGCTATAATACTTAAGGAATCATCCAAATATGGAATCAATTCCAAAAGCTCATCGGTAACTTTTTTATCCTCATGAAATAATTGCGAAATATACTCGTAGTAAGAAAAGCTATCTTCTAATCTATCAATAAAATCGTGGAGATTGCTATGCAGGCTATCTATTAATTCTGGAGAAATATTTGCGTTATCAGTGTGTAGATAAAATAAATACTTATTTTGTGGAGAAGCATGATCAGTCATTTTTTCTAATTCCTCAAAGCTATAATTAAGCTCAGGAAATTGCGGAATATCAGAAACTTTAATATCTTGGTCATCGATGTATTCTGTTATCAAAACAGAGTGGTTATAACTTAGATCGGTAAATGGATTATGAATTAAATGTTTGGGATCGCACCATACAAATACAGCTATATTCTGAGATAAAAGCTTTACAAGCAACTCTTTTACATCTGCTAATTGCTGAAATGGAACAAGTTTCGCATGCAATTCTTCTATGCTCTTGTCCATTAACAGATTAGAGAAGTATGCCCACTTTCTTCGTTTTTCAACTAAAACAATCTGCAGTACCTTATCTGTGCTTTCAAGCGCATTGTAAAACAGAAGATTGATTGGGATGCCGTTTTGCAATAAATAGTTAAAAATTTGTATCTTCCGGCAATCCAAATAATTAAATGATGGATTTTTAAACACGTTTTCCATAACTATCCTCCAAGTTAAAAAGTCAAGTATAAAGAATGCGTATATTACATTTTTTTCTATCTTAGTATAATCACTACTTTTTTGTATGTCAACGATTGCCAGTTGTAAATTCTGCAATATAGCCCCTTCAATTTTTACTTTTTATGTGTTTTTCTGTAACCAATTTGGGTTATCGTCCATAGACTGCTATTAAGCGTTTAAATGATTAAGGAGGCCGCACATGGAAAATTATCAACAAATATGTCAAAGCTGCATGAATAAATATGTAGGTATTCAAACCACTGACGGCGTAATGCATGATGGTTTTATAGCGCATGTTGACAATGAATATGTAACCCTTGCCATTCCCACTACAGAAATGATGAATCGTTTTTCTGGAATGCCGTCTGATGCCGGGTTCAGACAATTCGGATATGGTTTTCCTCGTCGCAGATTTATGCAACGTCGAATTCCGTATCCTCTAATAGCAAGCCTGTTTTTATTGCCGTTCTTCTTCTAGGACAGAGTCTCATCATAGCGGCTGCTTGTGGCGTGCAGCCAATAAAAAAAGGAAAACCATCCGTCAGGTTTTCCTTTCATCATTTTATGCTGGTGGCGGTGCTGCTGGAGTTGCTGATGATTGACAGCCTCACCGTACTGATCACTTTTGCGAAATATATTGATATTCAAGCCAGGAAACAAGGCTATGCAATATATTCGGTTTGCTTCAGCCGAGCATTTAAACGGTGAGCTGCGCGAAGCATTAGTTCAGCAACCAATATTAAGATAATCAGCAATCCCCGTCCAAACCACCTGATAGTACTACTGGAATCATTTCACTAATCGACTTCAGTATAGTCGGCTTCAAGAAAGTTTACTTCCCCTGGTGACATTGAGGCGATTCTAGCCAACGAATGGACACGTATGCCCCGCTTCTCCAGCAAGCCTCTGCCTTCCTGGAAGCTTTTTTCGATTACGCAACCTACGCCAACCAGAGATGCACCAGATTCCTGGACAATATCAGCCAAACCGACTAAGGCGGCACCTGTAGCAAGAAAATCATCTACGATCAGTACCTTATCTGAAGCATGCAAATAATTTTGCGATACACTAATTTGATAGGTCTCCTGCCGAGTAAATGAGTAAACAGGCGCTGAGTACACTTTATCTTGCTGTGTGATAGCCTTTTTCTTTTTTGCGTATAGAAAAGGAACCTTTAAAGCAATTGCAGTTGCCATTGCAAACTGGATGCCGCTCGCTTCTATCGTAACCACTTTCGTAATCTGTTCATCGGCAAAAATACGAGCAAATTTCTCGCCAATTTCGATTGCCAGTTCCGTATCCACCTGATGGTTTAAAAATGCATCCACCTTCAATACTGTATCGGATAAAATTTGTCCTTCTTGCTTGATTTTCTCTTCCAGTCTTTTCATCGTTTCTGTGCTCCCCACTTGCTTTTTCAATGTTTATAAGTCCTGGGTCATCCGTATCATATCCAGCGCCTGCAAACCGTTTTCGAAAATTTCCTCCGCGTAATGTCTAAGGAAGAAATCTTTGTCTATTCCGCTTAGTCGAAAGCCGCATTTCTGATACAGTGCCAGTTGATTAATACTCGAGTTAGCTGTTCCAACTTCAATCGTTTTGTAGTGTTGCTCACGTGCGCGCTTCACAGCGTCTTGGACTAATGATTTTCCATATCCACGCCCTTGAAACTGTTCTGATACTGCCACATTAACAAGCTCCACCGTTTCGGGTCTCGTGGGCAATAGTACATACACGCCAGCAATCTCCCCCGTCATTACATCGGTATCCCCGGGAATTTCCTCCATTTCCCCAGGCACTATTCCGATATAACATTGTCCTCTAGCTGTATAGTCCAGCACTAGTTGTTCGGAAGGGTCCGCCAATAAAAGCAACTCTAATGGCAACGGTTCTCCTTGATCCAACCTGCGTATGTCCATTCTACTTCACCCCTGTATTAAAAATAACACGCTTCTATCTTCCTTCTGTACTAGCCTATAATAACGAATGCATTCATGGTTAGCAACTGCAGAAATAGTTGCGATTCACCTTTAAATTTTGAATATGTTAAAATAAGTTCAATGGCGTTAGCAATTATTTTTGAATAAACTTGTGTATAGAAAGGATTTACATTATGAATCAGATAGCAGCTAAAAAAAAGAGCTATAGCGAGCATATTGATCAGCATGCTCATTCACATGCCCAATTGATTATGCCAATACGCGGAAAGCTCTATCTGCATCTTGGACAACAAAAACAGCTTGCTGCCGTGGATCAGCAATCTCTTTACTATATACCGCCCTATTGCAATCATTGCTTCTATTCGGAAGGAAGCAACGAATTTCTAGTTATAGATATTCCCGAAGTCTTACTCGACTCCAAAGCTTTTATTCACCAAAATGATGGAAGAGCCTTTCCGTTAACGAGTCGCTGGAGCGCTATACGCCACTTGGTTTTAACCGAACTGGACTGTGCTGCAGAAGAAGAAACAACTGATCTTAACGTTCTTTATCCCTATATCGAAAAATGTCTGACATCAGGTCAAAAGCCCAAGTCAATTCAATATATTCATAATCATTTTGACAAACTAAACAATCGACTCTCGATTAAAGAATTGGCAAATATAGAGCACTACAATAGGTCTTACTACTCAGAATGGTTTTTAAAAGTTACCGGCAGTACGCCCGCCGTTTATGTTCAAAAGCTGCGAGTAAACAAGGCCAAACTGCTGTTGTGCCAAACTTCACTTTCCATAGCAGATATTGCCTATCAAACCGGACTTGAGCACCAAGCCTCGTTAACAAGATTATTTCGGCAGCATGTGCAGCTTAGCCCTAGCCAGTATCGAAAAATGCATCGGCCGACAAACGGTTAAATAAATCCGGGAAAAGAACAAAACAATACGCATCAACTATGACATAATGAGTAGCAACAAATATAAAGAAGCTCTGTTTTCATATTTTGACCAAATATAGAAGGTGATGAACGATGGCAGAAATCGAAGACTTTATGAAGCTGGATATTCGAGCAGGAACGGTTATCAAAGCGTTGCCCTTTCCCGAAGCGAGAAAACCGGCAATTAAACTTGAAATTGATTTTGGTGAGGAGCTAGGTGTAAAACATTCCTCTGCACAAATTACAAATCGCTATACTCCAGAACAATTGATCGGCACACAAATCATTGCTATTGTAAATTTTCCACCGCGCCGGATTGCTGGCTTTAAATCTGAAGTACTCGTTATTGGCGGTGTCCCGGAAGAAGGCGATGTCGTTCTGTTGCGTCCAGATCAGCCGTTGCCTAACGGAACTCCTGTTGCCTAACGAAAAACTACAAAACGCGAGCCTGATAGCAGTCCTGCTTCTGGCTTGCGTTTTTTTGCCCTCATAAAAACAATTTCCTTCCACTTTTATATAAAATTGGATTGGCGGACACTATTGCTTCTTAACCATTTTAAAATTAATTAAGCAATTAGAGGCAGCTGCCTCATTTAGTTGATTGAAAGGCAACATCTTCTATCAGCTTATAAAGCTGCATTAATGCATCCTGCTGGTTGAACTTACTCATCTGCTCTTTGTAATCCTCTTTTTGCAATGCCAATTGCTCCAGGCTTTTGATCAAGCTGCTTGACGATAAATTCTCTTCCAGCAATACTTTACAATAGCCGGCTTTTTCGAATGATGCCGCATTGAGAATTTGATCGCCCCTGCTTTGATTTTTGGAAAGCGGCACGAGCAGCATTGGCTTTCTTAGAGCAAGAAACTCAAAAATAGAGTTGGATCCTGCTCGCGAAATAACATAATCACTAAGCGCCAATATATCAGCTATTTGCTCATGTATATATTCATATTGCCTGTAATGAGAATGCTCAGCAGTTTCATCGATCTGTCCTTTGCCGCAAATATGAATAATAAAATATTGCTTAGTCAGCTGCGAAAGCGACTGCCGAATCGCTGTATTAATGCTTCTTGCTCCCAAGCTGCCTCCCATTACAAGAACAACAGGCAGCTTGCTGTCCTTCATCCCAACAAAGCTCCTCGCCCGCCCCGCATTTCCTTGCAATAAATTCTCACGCAACACAGGACCGGTATAAGCACATTTCTGCATATTTAAACCTTCTGCCGTCTCTGGAAAAGTAGTGCAGATCAGCTTGGCAAAAGGGGCTGCAAGCTTATTCGCCAACCCGGGTGTATAATCGGATTCATGTATAATTACAGGGATTCGATTGAGCCAAGCCCCCAAAACTACTGGTACTGACACAAAACCGCCCTTGGAAAATACGATATTGGGTTTTTCTTTTTTCATAATTCGGTAAGCCTGGTAAGCGCCCTTCACTACCTTGAATGGGTCCTTTATATTTTGCCAGTCAAAATATCTGCGCAGTTTCCCTGTCGAAATCGAATAGTAGGAAATCTGTGCAGCGTCCTGGATCAGTTCCTTTTCTATCCCATTCTCTGACCCGATATACTTCACATTCCAGCCGGCTTGTAAAAGTTTAGGCAATAGCGCAAGGTTAACCGTTACATGTCCAGCGGAGCCGCCGCCAGTCAACATAATTTTCTTCATGAACATCCTCCCTGCAGCACATTTTCGTATAAAACTGTATAGGATCATTATAAACAAATTAAACTTGTCCATGTGAACAATTCAACTCAATACAATAAACCTTTCAAACCAAATAAAAACTCTGTTTAGAACATACAGTTCCAACAGAGCTTTGTCTTTACCTATTCGTGATAATATTCTGCCAAAGCATTTGCAGCTACTATTGCTTGATAAGCATCATCTGGCGTTACCGGATGCGGCATATTTTTCATCGTATCGCCTTCAGCGCATGCTGCTTCCGCAACTTGTCGCCACTCTTGTTCGCGAAATTCATCCAATCCCAAGTCTGTTAAAGTTAGCGGCAAACCCATTTCTTTAATAAACTCAATAACAGTCTCCAGTTCCACTTTCGGTGCGTTTTCCAACACCAGCTGTGTCAATAAGCCAAATACGACCTTCTCGCCATGCTGCGCACGATGTAACGATGGTACTGCTGTCATTCCGTTATGGATAGCATGAGCTGCTGCCAAACCGCCAGCCTCTGCCCCGACACCGCTCAAATAAATAGTAGCTTCAATTACATTTTCTACTGCTGGAGTAGATATATTGCGATCAACCGCCAGTTTCGCTTGCAGACCATATTCCAGGATCGTGTCATAGCACATTTGTGCAAGCCCTAAGCCCGCAAGCGACGGCTTCAAGTTAACAAGATTGTCGCCATTTTTGCGATAGCAGGCACGAGCCTCAAAGTAAGTCGCAAGTGCATCCCCTATCCCCGCTACGAAAAACCGAGTCGGTGCAGCTGCCAAAATTGCTGTATCCGCTAAGACGGTATCTGGATTGGAGGGCAGAAATAAATATCGATCAAAGGAGCCATCAGGATTATAAAGAACAGCAAGTGCCGTACAGGGCGCATCTGTAGAAGCAATAGTAGGGAATATTACAACCGGCAACTGCTCGTAATAAGCTGTTGCTTTTGCGGTATCTAATGTTTTTCCTCCACCTATCCCTACAATAACCTGGGCACCAGACCTTTGAACCTCTGTCCGATGTCGGTCAATTTCCTCCTGGGTTGCCTCATAATTAAATTTAACGAACTGGCTTTTATGCCCTTCAGCTGCAAAAGCTGAACCTGACTCTTCTTCTGCCCTGTTCAATATAAATTCATCACAAATGACATAGACATGACTGCCATATATTTTCGTATACTGCACCAAATCACGCAATAAATGCTGCCCCACAATAAACTTTTTCGGTGATGTTACCGATTTTACCGTTTTTGACACCACAGATCATCTCCTAAAGGTTGAGCTGAGGGTGTCGATTAACTGTGGATAGACAATTTAGCTGTAAAATGTAATCGTCACTACAAACAAAAATGGACTAACAATTAATCGACATCCTCGATCTGCTTATTATGCACTTTATGCCCATAATAATATGCTTTTAAATATAAGGCATTGGCTGTCAATTAGTAATGATTTATGCAAAAGAATTTTCATTTCAGTTTAAGTAAAAACAACTGACAGTCTTCGATAGCTTTTAAGCTATGCTTTTCTTTCGGCTCCATATGCAGCACTTCAGAACCTGTCAGTATCAGCTCCTGTCCTTCCACAGTAAATAGCACTTTTCCTGAGCGAACAATAACTAAAGCAATATGGGGCGCATCATGTGTTGGAATTTCCTGTCCTGCCTTTAGCTGTATCGAAACAAGATCATACCGTTCATGTGAAGCTAGCTTTAACATTTTCTTTTCTTCTTTTTTTGACAATGCATAAGTTTCCATTCTCCTTGCCTCCTTGTTCGTTCTTATTCTTACTATAACACTAACGTTATTTAAACAAGCGAACATTCATCTGTCATTTGTCACGCATATGCAGCAATTTTAAAATCCTTCATGCTTCATACAAATGATTATTTTCAGCTCAAACCAAGTATATGATGAACTGCTTTTCTTATTTCTGGCACTCTTTCTTCCTCAAACAACGGGTTGGCATGAAACCATCTTATATTTAATGGAGACGGATGTGGCAGAATATAGGCCGGCTTACCGTTTATCTCGCGGTTTTTAAATACCAATTCGCTAAAGCTTTCTTTCGGGAATAGAAATTTTGCCGCCCTAGCACCGATAATGATATACAGCTTGTTATTTACAGCTTCCAATTCATTACGCAGCCACTTTTTCGAGCAAGCAGGCGGGGGCGGATTATCTCCGCCCTTGCCGTTTTTGCCAGGAAAGCAATGTGCCATGGATGCCATATAAAAATTGTCCTCGTTATAAAATGTATTATCTGTTATCTGATACCACTCGTATTTTAATTTTGCGCCAGACGCATCATTAAAAGGCTTTTTTGTCGCATGAACCGTTTTGGAGGGTGCTTGTCCAATCTGCATAATAAGTGAATTTTCCTTGCCATGAAAAATCGGAATAGGTGTAAAGCCGAATTTTTGCGCACAATCTCTGCAAGCAAGTATGCCTGCCTTTAACTCCGGGAACTCCACAATACTCGTCTCCTCCCCTGTTCACAATCTGCTTAATAAAGATTTTCCCATTTCAGGGCTATGCTTTATTTTTCGTTTAATTATATGGAACCTTCCTGTTCCATTCTTTCCCTAGCCCAGCTATAGTTGCCTTCAAAACATCTGAGCTTGTTTGAGGAAATCCAATAAATTTTTTCAAATAACTTATCCAAAAAATAGCGATCATGAGATACCGCCAGTATCGTACCATTATATTGCTCCAGCGTCTCTTCCAGAATTTCAAGCGATTCTATATCAAGATGATTCGTTGGTTCATCCAATATAAGTAAATTTGTATCCTGATACATAAGCTGTGCCAGCCGAAGACGCATCTTTTCTCCTCCGCTAAGCTTTGAAACCTTTTTGAATACTGCATAGCCATAAAATAAAAACTTCGCCAGCACTTGTCTCGCCTGTCCTTCCGTCATTTCCACTTCACCGCGAAATATGTCCAGTACCGTCTCCTGATCCAAATCCGCATAAACATGCTGTGAAAGATGGCCTATTTTTACATTACTGCCAACCTTCACATGGCCTGCATCACATACAGTCTGTCGCAAAATCAACTTAATCAAAGTCGATTTTCCTGCGCCGTTCTCACCTACAATAGCTGCCCGCTGCTGATATTTTAAGCTTATATCAACATGTTCGAATAACAACCGCTCATCAAACCGTTTGGTTACTCCTTCCATTTGTATAACGTCTTTGCCGCTGCGATCCGTTGCTTCCATCTTTAAATTCATTTTTTTACGCTCTAGCACAGGACGATTCAGCTTCTCCATTCTCTCCAGCGCCCGTTCCATATTTCTTGCTCGCTTATACAATCCTTCATTAGGTGGATTTGCTCGATTCGCCCATTCCCGCAACCGTTTAATGGCTTCCTGCATTTTCTTAATCTTCTTCTGCTGCTCTTTATAAGCTTCAAACTCTCGAAGCAGCCGCTCTTCCTTTTCTTTTACAAAGCCTGTGTAATTCGTATGATACTCTTCTAGTACACCGTCCTCCAAATCCAATATTTTACTAACGGTCTGATCCAAAAAATAACGATCATGCGAAACGACAACAATCGTACCATTATAATGCTGCAAAAATTGACCCAGCCACTCTACCGCAGCAAAATCCAAATGATTCGTCGGTTCATCAAGCAGCAGCAGGTCAGGGCTTTGCAATAAGGCATATGCCAGCCCTGCCTTTGTTTTTTCACCTCCACTTAATGCAGAGAATGGTTTGTCTTGCAGAGCGTTTATGCCAAGACCATGCACAATCTTTTTCATATTTGACTCGATTTCATATCCGCCGTCTGCCAAAAATTGCTCCTGCAGCTGCCCATATTTTTCAAGTAATCGTTGTAGATGATCGCCATCTGCCTCGACTCCCATCTCCTGTTCAAGTTGCTTCATTTTTTCTTCCATTGTCAGCAGCTCTGCGAACGCGGTACGTAGCATATCTAGCAATAAACGATCATCAGCATAATTCGGAATTTGCTTCACATATCCGGTTTTACTGTCCTTCCTCCAATGAATTACACCTGAATCCGAAACTTCTTCCCCTGCCAAAAGCTTCAATAGTGCTGTCTTTCCACTTCCGTTTCGTCCTACCAAGCCAACCCGTTCTTGTTCATTTATTTCAAATGATAACTGTTCAAATATTTTGTTTCCACCGTACATTTTTGTGATTTGTTGAATACTGCATGCAATCATTGCAGTTACCTCCTTTAGATAGAGCCCATATTGTTTTATCTCGTTCCACATAGCAAAACGCCAGCAACATGATTCCTCTAGTGGAGCCATTCAAACAAAAAAGCCGCAAGGAATACAGCATCCCCCACAGCTTCAATAGAACGATAATAAAAGAGAAGAGCTTGAAAGCTCCTCTCTACCGTATAGCTATAAATAATGGATAGAGATGTTTTCGCTGTGTATGTTTTGCTATGCAATTGTTAAAAAAGGACATACGTATCCCGTTGTCAACTGCAATCGCAAATTTCGCGCGACTAAAATACAGAAATTCCGTCCAATAACCGCACACAGCTTGTACTAACATCTCTACCACCCCCGCTTCAAATATATTGTTCTTATCATATATGGTAATATACAAGATTGCAAGTTTGTAAAACAACTACAAATTACTGTACTATGTTGTACCTGATTTACTTTACGAATGAGAGCAACAAAAACATCGGACGGCGAAGCTCATCCACCATATCTGCCGACTGAAGCATTTCTGGAGATGGGACTGGCTCCCTTACTTCAACGATTCGAAAACCTGACGCCAGCAGCTCATTCATATACGTTGCTATAGTGCGATGATATTTCACAACTTGCTCTTCCAAAAAAATCGATTCCCGCATCCCCTCATCCTGATAACGATCAACTGGCCAATGTAGTCGTTTGCCCAACTGATCAACATACCACTCCTGTTTTCCCTCAGCGGTAAAAATCGGATGCTCCACTGAAAAAACAAACGCTCCGCCTGGCTTTAAGCAATGATAGATTTGACGAAACACTTGATCTAGCGGAGCAATATAATGAAAAGCTAATGAACTAATTACCGTATCAAACTGATCTTTAGGAAAACTAATATCTTCAATAGGCATTCTTATATATCTAATTGCCGGATCATCCGTCTCCGCCTTTGCTTTTGCAAGCATTTTTTCTGAAATATCTACACCAATCACGGATTGTGCTCCTTGCTCTGCCACATACCGACAATGCCAGCCAAAGCCGCAGCCCAGATCCAGTACATGCTGCCCTTGCATTTGTGGCAATAGCGCTTGAAATTCATGCCATTCGCCAGCAGCCTGAAGCCCCTGCATAGATCTGGCCATCCCACTATATTTATTGAAAAAACGTTCATCATCATAAATATTCTGTTTCATGCCTCTGCCTCACTTCACTTTTTACGTTTGCATACATAAGCCCCATCCGAAAAATTCGTTTTGACTTACCTCTGGTGACTGTGCTTTTCACTAAAACGGTGTAGCCTGACTCTGCCTTATAAATTCTATTTAAATGCAATATTCCGTTCTCTTCAATAGAAACTGTCTGCCATTGTCCCGTCGTATTCGCAAGTGGTTTCTGATAAGACACTCCCCATTTTAGCTTAAATTTTGGGAGTATCTGAAAACTCCCGAGTTGGAACTAAGTACAAAAGCAATCCTCTTTCTAATTCCCTTCACTTTGTTGCTTCTTAATAGAGTCAATAAATGCAATAAATCTTTCTTTATCCAATGAAAATGCTCCGCCTTCTACTGCATCAACAAATACATAGCCATGACCTGTAACCTCAAGCTTCCTTACCTCTCCCGTCTTCATAGAAATAATAATCGTGTTCCAAAAATCGGAAGGGGAGTTGCCAATAAAAGCTGCGGCTCCATCGAGAATGGAGACCAATCCGTCAATTAGCTTTTGTTCTGTTAATTCTGCAATCATCTCCTCTTCTCCTTTATAGAGCGATATTTTTGCAACATGATTTTTTTCCAGCAAATAAGGAGCGGGGAGAGGTGCCTGATTAACAAGTATAATTTCTTTAGCATTAAACTCATTAGTCTGTTTGTTATTTAATCGTTTGCTATCAACTGGTTTAGCAAGAGTTACTTTAATTGTCGAACCAGGAGTAAATTCCTCATAGGCAATCTCATTGCCGTTTAGATCATAACGTTTTGTACCGCTTACCATTTTGATATAACAATAGCTATGAGATTTTCCTCTTGAATTTTCCCCTATTGCATTACTTTTGTCCTTTGCTATTGAACAATCGCTCATAAAAAACCTATTGTTTTCAACAATTGCTATCTCTCCATAAATCTCCTCAACAGTAGTAGAGCATCCCGCTAAAATTACGAGGACAAGAAAAATTATGAAAATACGCACTGTTCATCCTCCTTTTTATTTTTTTCGGTAGTTGTGATTACTACTATATAAGTTGAACTAATGTTTGACTCAACCAGGTTGCCACAAAAGAGAGATGATTTTCGGACACTGTTGTTCCCTGATTTCTTGAATAACAATGAGCTACCTTAGAACATGAGAATTTGTTCAATTTGCTTTTGCCAGTCTTCAGGTTGTTCAGGGCGATTCCGATAATCAATTGGCTCTACATTGCATAGTAGAATAATCGTAAAGCCGCTGTCCAAGTATCGGCACATTCTAGTCGAATAGCCGGGCCATCCTCCGCTATGACTTAAAACACGACCTGTATTTGCATTTTTCTCTGTAAACCATCCATTGAAGACCGGTTCGGAAAATTTTGCCTCATCCCATCGCTCATCCTGGTTTTGACGAAGCGCTTGATCTAGTTTCAGCAGGTCGAGTGCTGTAGAATGAATTGTTCCATCTCCTTGTATACCGTCCAAATAATACACATATTGAAATTCCGGCAATTCATCTGGTAAACAAAGTTGCCCATCAGCCATCCGAATATAACCAAAAGCATAATTTAGTTCTGTCCATTCAGGCTGCAATCGGCGATTAATGATATGCGTATCGTTCATGCCAATCGGCTCAAACACATAGCAACGCATAAAATCGGAAAAAGTATCATTTGAAGCTCTCTCCACAATAGAAGCAAGGCACATATAGGCTGTGTTGCTGTAGCTGAATTGGGTACCAGGTGCAAAGTATGCAGGTGGATGATGCTTAGAAAGCAGACGAAGTGCTTCAGCATTACCAGCAATTTCACCTTGATTCCAATAGCACTCCAACAATTCCATATAATCTGGAAGCCCAGAGGTATGCTGAATTAAATTTTTTATAGTTATTCCCGGATAAGTCAGCTCAGGCAACCATTTCTGCAGTGGATCATCCTCTTTAAGCATATCTTTCTGTATTAAAATCCGAATTCCTTGAGCAGTTAACGGCTTGGTAAGCGAGGCTAGTTCAAATCTTGATTGCATGGAAAGAGGGATTTCCTGTTCCCTACACTCCCAGCCAAATGAATCAGCGTAAAGAACTTCTCCATGCTGTGCTACCAGTATCGTTCCATCAAATAAGCCCTGTTCATGTTTTTTTTTGAAAAGCTGTTGCAAACACAAAACTTTTGATTGATCCCTTAGTTTCCCTGACATCAACGCAATTTCTCCTCGATAGCCTTAAGAATCGACATCCTGCCATAGGCCGTACCGCCACCCATAAGCAACGGATCAACGGCATTTACAAAGACATGTTCATTTTTAGCTGCTTTAAGTCCCTTCCAGATTGGATTTTCCAACAAATCAGACAACAACTTCTCGTCGTTATTGTTTTCATACAAATCAAACTGCAAAAATAAATAATCCGGATCGGCAGCAAATAAACCTTCAAGCGAAATTACAGTTTGCTGATCAATCTTATTGATCAATTCAGTAACTGGCAACCCTGCTTCGCCATATAGAACATCATTTAGAAAGAGATGTTTCGGATAAACCATCATTTCTCCTCCCCGCATACGTATCGCCATAATGTCTTTGTCCTGTAATGCTGGCAACTGTTCTTTTACCCTCGCCTTGCTCTGCTCATAATCACTTATCAATTGCTGTGCCTTTTCTTGTTCGCCAATAAGTTCCGCCAACAGTTCCAAATTATCACGCCAATCCGGTCCCAAATGTGAAGTTGGAATTGTAGGAGCGATTTTGTTCAATTGTTCCAACACTTTCGCTGTTTCCATATCCGTACTGAGTATTAAATCAGGAGCCAAATCAAGTACATACTCCAAGCTATCTTCACTTTCCGAGAGCAGAGGAATTGTATTGGCAGTCACTGTTCCAAAAAATCCCGGAAACGGATCTTCGTCATCCCCGATTGCACTGGCAGCATACGGCTCATAGCCAAGCAATACCGCATCCTCCAACGATTCAAATGCATTCAAAAGAAGAATCCTGCTCAAATTATTGGGAACAGTGTAGCTATTCCCTAGATAGCGGATCGTTCGAGTATCTGTTTGTTTCTCCTGTTTCGCATCGGATCCAGATATTTCTGTTTCCGTTGGCTGTGTACTAGAAGGTTTATTGCTTGGCGATTCGGATGTGGCACATCCTGCCATAACACTTACAATTGTTATACAAAAAATATATAGGCTCCATTTCTTATACTGTATTCTTAACACAACAAATCCCCTCTCCATCTATTCGAAAATGATTCTCGTTATCAATTATAGAAAAGAGTAATTTTGCTGTCCATGAATGAAAGTCGGTAATATCTATGGACGATAGGCGGATAACAATCGTTCCATCAATTCCTTGATCATCAGATCAATGGAGAGTGGCGCATAATCTCTCCACGGAAACGGCAGTAGTGAATGAACATGACCTGTACGAACAGCACGTAGTTCTGCCCATGATTCATCCAACTGTAAACTGCGCCAATAATTCATCGTTTCTTCATCCTGATAAATCAAAAGCATCAAGCAATCCGGGTTAATTTCCAACAGTTGTTCAATCGACAAAGGTATTTTGTCATCAATCAAAATCGGAGCCGCTGAACGCAGCCCCAGCTCGCCGAACACTGTTTCTACTATGCCTCTATCATTACATTGAAAACAAACGTTTCCCTCAATAAGCAAAAATAATAAACTTCGCTCTTGCAATTTCTCTTTCAACAGATGTTTAGCTATGTCTACAGTAAACTGGTAGTTTGCCAACCATCTGTTTGCTTCAGTCAATGAAGACAGCTTAGTCGCTAATCCAATAAATTGCTCATGCCATGGTTGTTCACTCCACTTTACCAAACATAGTTCAGCGCCTGTTTGTTCCAAACGTCTGATTTGCCGCTCATTCAAATAGTCAGGATACAGGATCAAATCAAGCTGGTCTTCCACCTGGGACAGCAACTTAATATTTGCATCAATAACTTCATCTGACCGACCAATAGATAATTTTAGTGAAACAAGATCACCGATCTCCCCATAGTAGTAAGAGCGCCATACTGGATGAAGCGGAGCAGCATGCGGGATATAATGAATGGGCAATAAAAGTCCGATAAACGCACTGTCCAACACCGCTATCCTCTGTCTTCTGCTTTGCATAAATAAGGTCGGCGACACTCCATTCTCTTGTTTAAAACGGCGGCTAAAATAAAATTCGTCCTTATAACCAACCTCTTTGGCAACAGCGCGTATAGCGGTTTTGTTTCCTGCAAGCATGCGCCTTGCAGCTTCCATTCTTAGATCAGTTAAATACTGCATAGCGCTTGTCGCATAAAACTTACGGAACAGCTCCATATAATATTTAGTGCTTATATCCAATTGCGATGCCAAGCTGGATACTTTTATTTCCTCACGATAATGAGTTTGCATATACTTCCTGCTCTGCTCCAATTTATCTAAAAGATCAAATTGCTCCTTGACTGGTTCATTGAATATAAGATAAAACAGTTCGTATATTCCTGCTTGTGCACGTAATTTTTGCTCTTTTACAGGGCTATTCCATTGATAATAAATATTTTCAACTAATTCCAGCATCTGTTTCGTCAAGGTTAGTTTGATATAAGATTCAAAATTAATTTGATTTAAAGGGAAGAATGCTCCATTATCCCGTTCGACCAACCAATCAAATTCTATTCGATGCACAACTGAATCGACTGTACGAGGTAAAACATGCAATGTCGTTTGCGGAGCGCAGTAATAGACGCAATCCCGCCTCATTTCAACAACGTTTTCTCCCCTATTTATCTGTGCAGCTCCTAGTTGCAGAAAAAGCAATGTATGGTGCCTTGTTAATTCATGCGCAACACCACCTGTTGGTATAGGACAAGTCATTTGACTAATTTCACGCAATCTGCACATTACACTATCGTCAATTATTATTGGCATCTGTCTGCTCCTTCACACCAATTTCTTTCAGCTATGCGCGCTGCAATCAGAAAATGATAACTATTATGTTTATATTTTAACACTGCATAGTACAATTCCCCACATTATTTGGATACTTGAATATGAATAAAGGCTCTACTGCATGGTGCAGTAGAGCCGCTCTAATTTTAGTATCACGCCTTTTAATTACGATCATCATCATAATCGTCGTGATCATTATCATCATCGTCATATTTATCGTCATAATCAACCTTTAATATTTCACCTGTATAGGCATGTATATCCACTTCTACCTCGCCATGGCTGGTCATTAGCTCAACCTCATAGATGCGCATCCCATCTTCAGAGTCGCGTTCTACGCTTTTCACTTTACCATTAACATGATTAGTCGCTATTTGTGTTGCTTGTTCTACTGAGATCATTTGCTGCTTGTCCGACCTTTTGGGCTTGCTAATCGGCTCTGAAGTTACCGGCTTGCTTGATGGAGCAGGACGGTTAAATTCATTCGGCTTGGTTGCCGGACCTGCAGTTGATTTGCTGTCGCTATTTTTTTGAGCTTGAGATTCCATTGGCTGCCGCCGGTCATCATCCATTTCCACTTTCAGCGTCTGTCCGTTATAAGCATCAATATGAACATCATACTCTTTATTGTCCTTGATCATTTCAAAATCATAGTATGTTTCTCCATCGTCATGCTCTAGCTCTACACTTTTAATGTGACCTGCCACAGCTTCAAGCGCCAGTTGATTAGCTCGTTCAAAACCTATCTTTTGTGTATTAGACTTGTTTGCTTGATTTCCCGCTGCATTCGAGGAAGTAACACCAATACCGATTGCACTGGTTGCAATAACTGCTGCACATAGGGCTATTACCTTTACTCTATTTTTCATCCTCATTTCATTCCATCTCCTTTTCTTTTGTCTTCTACAGTTATTACTTTATACAAAAGAAATGAGAAGAACCCGTAAATTACATTAAAAATTGATGAGAAAGGAGTAAATACATATTAGTCTTCATTGTCTTCATTGTCATCATCATCTTCCCATACAACCGACATAATCGCGCCTGAAATGGCATTCACTTGCACAATAGCGTCTCCGCGATTCTTTACATCCACCTCAACAAGATAGTATGCTTTGCCATCCTTTGCCATCTTTAAATCAATTTCCTCCACTTTGCCTTTGACATGAGCCGCAGCTAGCTTGCCTGCCTGTTCTTCACCTATAAGTTTTACTTTATCTGTAGGCTTACTGCTTGGTTTGGCAGTGGAAACAGGGTATGTTGCCTCAGGTTTTTGTGAAGGCTTTGGGGTTGCAGAAGGGCTTAATGAACCACCGTTAGTATTCGCAGGATTTGGAGTTAGTGTCGGTGACAGTGGATTGCCAGTTGGACTGGGCGAGGCAGGTTTAGTAGAAACCCATGACTTCAGCTGATGCAAAGCCAGAATCTCCCCGCTATAAGCGCTAACTTCAACTTCGTAGACACCTTGCTCTGTTTCCAATTCCAGTCTGTAACGGTTGCCCTTTTTTATTGACTCATTTACTTTTCCTGAATATTGAGCAAGTATGGCTTCCTTCACTGCTTCCTCAGTCATGGCTTTCGCTTGCCCTTCCCAGGGCTTGAAGGCTAGCAGAAAAATAAATATTGCTGCTGTAAATGTACCAGCCAGTGTAATCCATCTCCATCTTTTATTCAAATCGGTCACCTCTTTTGCCTCCCATTATAACGGATCAATATGAGAATTTAATGAGAAGAAAAATATTTTACTGCTCCTCTTTTTTCTTTTTTCAACTTGTAAGTGTGCTATTCGTTTTTCAATAGTATAGTTACTGTTGTACCAACACCCTCCAAGCTATCTATTTCTAGTTGTGCACCTAGTGCCTCGCTAATTTCCTTAGCAAGCGACAAACCCAGACCCAAGCCGCCATTCTGCCTGCTTCTCGCTTTATCGACACGATAAAATCGATCAAAAACTTTAGTTAATTCCTGTTTCGGTATACCAACTCCGCGATCACTTATTCGAATCAAAACTTTTTCAGACGTTTGTCCTGCTTGACCATCCTTTTCACCGTTTATACTTTCTAATTTGCCATGTGTAATTGAAATTGGTTCCTGACTGTACTTAAAGGCGTTATCGAGAAAAATAAAAAGCAGTTGTTTGAGTAGTTGGTTGTCGGTATGCACAAACAGTCGTGCTGCTCCTTCTACATGAACATCACGATGATACGCCTTTTGAAATGCTGTCGCACTTGCAGCAGCTAGCTCTGCCACATCAAGTCGTTCCCTATTGATCAGCCACTGTTCTTTATTCCTTGCTAGCAACAGAAGTTGCTCTGTCATCTCACGCATACGTATCGCTTCTGAATGAATCGCTTCAATTGATTCGTTGAATAAATCAGGCCGCTCCAGTCCTTTTCGCTTCAACAAGCTTGCATAGCTCTCAATAACAGTAAGCGGCGTACGCAGCTCATGCGATGCATTGGCTACAAAGCTTTCTTGCTTCGCGAAATTGCTCTGTAGCAATTCAATCATTCGATTGAATGTTTCCCCCATTTCAACTAGCTCATCCTTGGACTTGCTATTCAGGGACAACTGCTTGAATTCACCGCTCATCTGGATATCACGCATGGTGGTAGTCATTGTTCGAATCGGCTGCATAATTAGCTTTCCAAGTAAACCACCAGAAATAACAACCGGAACTAAAGCGATTAAGGTGACCGCTGCCAGCACAAAACGAAGTGACTGTAAATTTTTCATTGTTTCTCGTAAACTTTCCGTGATTTGAATATTTACAACTTCACCATTCTGCCAAATAACCGGAATGGACACAAGAACATAACTTTCATCCCCAAATTTGATTATCTCTGTCTTTTTTTCTGAATAGAAAGCTACAGTTCTTTCGCTTAACTGCGGCTGCGTCGGAGATGTAATAGGCGGAAACCGAGTATCACTCTGCGAAACAATCTGCAGCATGCCATCAGCAGGCACATAGGCACGCAGCAAATCAGGCAAAGGAATCGAAGCTGAGCTCGATTGTATGCCTGCGGTAATCGCTGCCGCGTCCGTTTCTACTTGTCCCACTTCACTTTTCAAGGAAAAATGATTAAATAACAAATAGATCGAAATATTCATGCTAATAATCAACACCGCAAACAATATGGACGAATAAAAGTGGATTTTGCTTTTTAGTCTCATCCTAGTTCGTTTCCTTTAACACATAGCCAACACCGCGAACCGTCTGTATAAGCTCAGGCTGCTTGCCATTGTCAATTTTTTTGCGAATATAACGAATGTATACATCAACTACATTGGTTTCTCCATAATAATCATAGCCCCATACCGCTTCTAATATTTGCTCGCGCCCAAGTACCTGTCGTTTGTTCTTAAGAAGATATACGAGCAGATCGAATTCTCTTGGGGTCAGTTCAATTGCTTCACCTGCACGAATAACCTCCCTAGTTAGCTCGTTTACTTTCAGGTCGGCGGCCTGGAGCCATTGTTCTGTATCGCTGTTTGCAAGATCTGTTGCAACTCGAAGCCGCAGTGCAGCACGGATGCGCGCCAGCAGTTCCTCAATCTGAAACGGCTTCGTAATATAATCGTTTGCGCCATAATCCAGACCCGATACTTTATCTTCTACTGAATCTTTGGCGGTTAGCAAAATAATTGGCGTTGTTGAATCATTAGCTCTAACACGCCTTAACAGTTCAATTCCGCTCATCTCTGGCAGCATGATATCCAGCAGTACCAAATCCCACTTGCCCGCTCGAAATTGTTCCAGTGCTTGCAGACCATTTGGACAGCATTTGACCTTATAGCCTTCTATTTCAAGTTCAATCTCCAACAGTCTTGCAATCTTCTCTTCATCTTCCACGACTAATATTGAATATTCCACAAAACTGCTCCTTTCGTTGTAAACATTCCTTTACTATTAGCATAATTCAATTTAGAGGATATATTAAACAGGACATTCTGTTGTGGCAACCGTTCCACCTGATTCAGAGAATAAAACTAAATTAAACATGTACGCTCATTGGCAAAATTTCTAGTGAACTTGATAATAACTAAGGCTATTGATGGAGTAGAAAATCTAAAAATTAAAACTCCGTTAGTGAAGGATGTGGAGGATGTGGAGGATGTGGAGAACATGGCTGATTCATTCCAAATATAGAAATTTCATACATTCCTAAATAGAATAATCAGCCATGAGTTTTAAGCTTAAATCTACTCAATGCCAAACTTGCGATCCTGATTACGAAATCCAAAAAATAATTGCCTGCTCAGCTGCTGCTGCTGTTTCAAAGAAAGAACGCAGTTCGGTATAGTGAGTAAACATATAGGTAAAGAATTCTTCTTCATCCTCATCTTCCATAACAGGATAGACTGCCTCAGATACCATGCCCTCAAAATTATATTGTTTGCGCAAATCAGCTTCGCTAATCTCTTTCAATGCATCTGCTGCAAGAGCAACTTGTTTCGGATAAACGTAAAATGCTCCGTATTCTTGAAAATCAAGTGCCTGATCTTTCATTAGCGGTACTACGTAACCTAGCGGCAATTCTCCATTGAAAATTTCTCCGCATAATGTAAATAAAATCGCCTGCCATGACTTGTCGATATCAAGTGATGGATATCCATCCGGATTTACCTCTTCCAACTGCAGCTCACCACATACAATCTTTTCTATTAACTCGCTATCGACTGCAATATAATTACCTATCATCCCCATACTTCTAATCCACTCCGTCCCATTTTCAATATAAATCAATCATTTTCTGTTCATATGATTCATTGCGATAATAAAGAAAAAACTAGTACTTTTACTCCCCCATTGCATACTTCAACCTCATTACCCCACTTTAGTCGGCTACTAGCTTACCGCCATGATAGCAGTAGTAGGTTTGTGCGTCCAAACTCTTCACTTTATCTAATGATCGCTCTGCTTCTTCCAGGTTCAGACAAAACTGTGGATTCGCTACGATAAGCTGTTCATTATCAACAACGGCAGCATCTCCTGTTATTACAGTCTGCAAGGCTGGAAAATACAATGAAATATGACCAGACGTATGTCCCGGTGTCGCTATAATTTTGCATTGGTTTTGCAAAATCATATCACCATCCTGTACGGTTTCGTCGACTGCAACATGTTGCAAGCTGCTTAGTTGCTGCACAAACCAGTTGCCAAACTCAGCCGCTTCGTCTGTCATATTCTCAAGCATTTGTTCAGCCTGAACAAGCCGTTCTGATTTTTCCACGCCACTAATATATTTCGCTTCAACCGCACTTGCTACAATCTGAACATTAGGGTATTTTTGTTTGAAAGCAAGAAGCGAGCCGATATGATCATCATCATAGTGAGTAATAATAATTCGCTTCAATTGTCCCAGTTCAAACCCAGCCTTTATAATCTCTTGCTCGATAAGCGGCAGAAATCCTGGATAGCCAGTATCCACCAACGTTAGTTCATTATCCATAACGATAAGACTAGGGTATAGACAATTTTTTTGATTATTAAATTCAAACGCTATAGGCAATTCTATAATTTCCATTTTCGTTAGCAACCTTTCTGATGTAAAATATTCGTTGATGACTTTGCACTCTTTGCTAGTTTTCGGATCGGATTGTATCGCTACGGTTGCAACAGTTCCTTTCCCCAACTCCCTCCGTTAATCGTATAACGCTCACGAAGATGCAGACGGCTTGCTTTGAATGTTAGAAATTCGATCATAACGGGTTTTACGGTATAACCGCCCCAATTGTCTGGTCGCGGAATATCATTGCTTCCTGCATTCTTTTTTACTTTTTCGAATTGCTCCTGCAAAATATGTTCAGACAACAGCGGCTTGCTTTGCTGACAACTCAAAGTAGTTATTTGCGCATCACGGGGTCTAGTTTGCCAATACCGATCTGCCAAAGCAGAAGAAATTTGCAATGCATGGCCAATAATCCTGACCTGATAACCAATTGCCTCCCACCAGAACGTTAACGCTACTTTATCGTTATTTTCAATATCATGTCCTTTTTGAGAATCCAAATTCGTACAAAATATAAAGCAATCATCTATTATATCCTTCAAGTCTACAAATCGCCCAGACGGGAAACCATGTCTATCTATAGTAGAAACACAGACCGCACCAGGATGTTTTAATCCAATCTCTTTTACCTCGCTCCACCACAGCTCAAATTTTACAATTGGGTTATTCACTTCAATCTTATTCCCCCTTTTTCAGATAACCTTTTTGCACTGCATCATCAATAAACTGCTGCGCATACTCCCAAAGCACAGTCGATCCGTCATTAATATGACGATTGTAAGCAAGCACTCGATCACTCGTTATCCCGTTTTGCTTCCACGTAAAGCCTTCGGTATAATAATTCAGCAGCATTGGGGCAAGCCTGTCAATCGCTGCCGCGAATTGTGACTCTGGACTTTGCCGCTGTTCAAATTCTTCCCACAATGTTTTTAACTCCTGCCCCTGATCCTCAGGCAATAATCCAAAAATCCGATCGGCAGCTGCCAACTCCCTTTCATACTTGTCCGTATGCCCCGCATCATCATAAGCAAACGTATCTCCTGCATCAATCTCCACAATATCATGGATCAAAACCATTTTAATAACTTTCATAATATCAAGCTTGTCTGTATTCGCATGTTCCATCAGAACAACAGCCATAATCGCCAAATGCCAGGAATGCTCCGCATCATTCTCTGCCCTTGATTGATCCATAATATATGACTTGCGCAAAATTGTTTTCAGCTTATCAATTTCCATAATAAAAGCGATTTGCTGCTGCAGTCTTTCGAGTTTCATTGTTAATCCCTCATTTATAAATAATATTCCATCATAAAAATGCTTTGTTTTATTTTAGCATAACCATAAACAGACTTCCTTTCTCATTATTAAAATTATTCATTTTTCATAACGCATTGCCAACAAACCCATACAAATATCCAGTTTTATTTTTGTAATTCCAATTTTGTTACCTCTTCGAAAGGTGTTAGTTGCCCAACTATTCTTGCACTACTTATAATGCAACTGTATCTGCTGGCGGATAATGTGATTTTAAAATGAACAGAAAGGAGCTGATAGACAAAGAGGTATGGGGTTTGATATATGACGATATATGATCCAACTGTTGATGACTAACATTGAGCATTAAAAAAACGGTTTAGCTGTTAGCAACCAGATTTTAAAATTACATGTAAAGGAAGGTAAACAATGAATCGGATAAGAAATAAAAAAACACGTCAAGTTTGTATCGCATTATTTGCATTACTTCTGCTGTGTGCATCCATTAATCCAGTTTTAGCAGCCAACGAGGCAGTCCCTGCAAATGTAACACTGGAAACTACAGAGCTAGGTAATTTTAAAGATGCTTTCGATGACTGGCTGTTTGAAAACGGTCCTGAATTTCCAGGAGCTACTGGTCTTTTTCAACAGTTTCAGGTACCGGATTTAACTATGGGTACAGATGGCTATACAGCAAAGCTTATAGGTGACTTCACTGCTGGAGGCTTGTATGTTGCTGCTCGCCGTACCTTTGATCCGCTTGATATTAAGCAACTGGACATGCAAGTAAAAACAGAGGACAGTTCTTTTGTTCGGCTTCGTTTGATTGACAGCACTGGACAAGTACACCAGCAGAAGCTGGCATTAGAAGCAAATGCTCAGTACGAGGACATTACTGTTGATGTATTTAACGGGGGGATTGACTATTCCTATTGGGGAGGCGCCAATGATGGACAATGGCATGCTCCTGCCAAAGGAATGGCGCTTATTTTGGAGCGCAAGGATTTTAAAGATGGGAAAAAAGCTGGGCAAATACAGATTAATAATGTAACCGCTTTCTCTCCTGCTCCGCCTCTTAAACTTTATCAAAAAAACTTGGGAAATATATTTATTCAAGGGGAGCAGGCTGGCATAGATGTACTAACATCCGGCGATGAAATAGCCTGGACTGCAACAAATTTTAGCGGAGTGCAAGTTGCTGGCGGTTCCATTCCAGCTCCTGATGGTACAGCATCAATTATACTTCCTGTAACCACAAACGGTTATTATTCCTTACAGGTAAAGTCATTTCAAAACGGAGAACCATTAGCGGTAAAAGACACCTCATTCGCAATACTTGAGCCATTCGACATTACCCAATTTGATGACTCTCCTTTTGGGTTATCCACACATTTTGGTCAAACATGGAAACCGGAATTGATCTCCTTGATCAGCAAAGCAGGAGCCAAATCCATTCGTGATGAAATTTACTGGAAAGAAATAGAAAAAACCAAAGAACAGTATAACTTTCTAGCAAAACACGACGTTTATATGAATACGGTTGAACAATATGGAATTAACCCTTTTATCGTATTATCCTATGGCAATCCACTATATGACGAGGGAAAAAAACCACATACTAATGATGGACATAACGGTTTTGCAAACTATGGAAATGCTATCGTAGATAAATATCCGACTTTGGTCGATGCTGTGGAAGTTTATAATGAGTTCAATCATGGTTTGGGAGAAAACAATAACAGTCAGCATTATTTGCCGTTGCTTAAAGCAACTTATGAAAAGATTAAATCACAGCATTCATCTGTTACTGTTGTCGGACCTGCCACAGCGGGGGCTCCTATTGCTTGGATTGAGGAGTTATTCAAGCTGGGCGGATTGCAGTATTTGGATGCCATATCCATTCATCCATACCGCTACCCTCTGTCACCCGAGAGTGGACTGGCTGCAGATTTGAACAATCTTCAAAATCTGATAAAAAAGTATAACAATCAACAGACAAAACCGATTTGGCTCAGTGAGTTAGGCTGGCCCTCTCATCAAGGAACTGAAGGTGTAAGTGAACGGACCCAAGCTACTTATTTGGCTAAAAGTTATATACTCGCACTTGCGAACGGCGTAGAAAAATATTTCTGGTACGACTTTATGGATGATGGTATTTTGCATACGGAAAGAGAACAGAACTTTGGTATTGTTCGCAATGCTGCAAGTCCTTATGGCAAATATGTACCTAAGCCTTCCTACGTGGCTTACGGGGTAATGGCGAGAGCATTAAGTGAAGCAACCTTTGAACAGAAGGAAACGATACAAGACTCTATTAGCAGCTATTTGTTTAGTGATCATAACGAGGATATTCGGGTCATGTGGTCTTCCGAACCAACGCTAATTACTTTAAAAGCATCTGCTCCTGTAATTGTGACGGATATGATGGGGGTTGCACAAAGCTATGCTCCAGATCAAAACGGTTCAGTCTTCCTGTCCCTTTCTGAACAGCCTGTTTATGTAAGAGGCGAGCTTACGGAAGTGCCTGCTGACAGCCAATTTATTCTTTCTGACGGCGAAGCTGTAATCGGTGAGCCAGTTATTATGAAGCTCACTGTGAATAACACCGCTCCAGATTCCACACCGATTGATGCTTTGTTGAAAATCGACAATTCAACCTTCCCTGTAAAGGTCAATGCTGGAGTGCGGGAAGAACTAAGTATTACATTGCCGCCACAACAAGAGGCAGGCACATGGCCAGTCACCGCAGAATTGCTAGTAAATAATCAAGTAATTGGGAAATTAGAAGCTCAGATGCATATTAAGCTTCCATTTACTTTACTTGCCAAGCATCAGTGGGATGAGATAAAAAATGCTGAGTTCTTGCGTGTTACTATTAACAATCAGTCCACATCTCCACAAGCTGTGGATAAACTTGAATGGAGTTTTGGCAGCACCAATGGAATTGAGCAGCTTGAAGAAACAATTGCAGGTCATTCTAAATTAGAGATATTACTGCCATTAAGCAAGCTTGCTGACTCTCAAACCTACAATTTTGAACTAAAGTTGTATGCACAGCAAAGTCTGGCTTTAAGCTATAACAACAAAATCGTTATACCCGATCCCTCCTCCATTACTACGATTCCAAAGAAAACCGTAGCAATCGACGATGCGTTTGATAAGTTGGCAAGCTTGCCAGCAATCGATTTTGTTACGGAAGGAAATAATCGGCTATCGCCATATACTGGTGATGAGGACTTGAGTGGTCAAGCTTGGCTGAACTGGGACGAACAAAATTTGTATTTTAGTGCGCGAATTGAAGATAATATCTTCTTCCAAACGGCGACAGGTGAACAAATGTGGGAAGGTGATAGTATACAATTTGCTCTGGCAGCAGGTTATCCCGGTGAACGTCAAGAACGTTTCGAGTATGGGATTGCCTTAACACCGGAAGGCCCGCAACTTTATAGCTGGTATGCTAATGGAGATACTACAGGCTTGAAAAACGGGCAATTGCTCGTAAAACGTGATGAAGATACGAAGCAAACGATTTATAAGCTTGCCCTGCCATGGAGTAGCATTAGCCCAATTAACCCTGCTGATGGCTTGTTCAGCTTCTCGTTTCTCGTTAATGATAATGACGGTCAGGGAAGAAAAGGCTATATCGAATGGGGTTCCGGGATCGGTACAGCGAAAAATCCTGCACTTTTCAAACCGATACGACTGGCAGGTTCAAAGGATGAAACCCCAATTGATCACGGAACACCAACATGGCCTGGCGGAAGCACACCAGATCCGACGCAAACAAACAATGAAACTGAAGAGAACGATGATGATAAAGAAACGAATGATAATGAACCAATATTCACCGATTTAAGTGGACATTGGGCGGAGAAAGCCATTCGCAAAGCAGCTGCAATCGGACTTGCAAGCGGATATTCTGATGGCTCTTTCCAACCGGACAGAGTAATAACACGCAGTGAGTTTACAGTATTGCTGATCAAGTCACTTGATAAAAGGCTTAAAGCTGCAGGTACAAATCCAAACCAAGAAGTTTCAGCAAATACGGATACATTCTCTGTTATCAGCTTTACTGATCAAACCGAAATTGAATCATGGGCAAATAAAGCTGTTATGCAGGCAGTACAAGCAGGTATTGTGACTGGTTACGCCGACGGAAGCTTCCGTCCCCAAGCAACTATTACACGAATGGAGATGGCAGTTATGCTGGCAAAAGCCGCTCAATTGCCTTTGCAACAATCAACAGGAAAGACTAGCTTTATCGATGATGCACAAATTGCGAATTGGGCACGTCCGGCTGTTCACGCCTTACAAAAAGCCCTTCTCATGCAAGGGAAAAGCGGCAATAAATTTGCACCACTCGCCAACGCATCCCGTGCAGAGTCTATTGTTACATTACTAAGATTGATAGAGCTACCAAACTGATGATCTCTCTTCAACATCCCGTCCCAGCAGCACCTGTATTAATAACGCAACTCATCTAATAATACAACTGTATTAGCTGGCGGATGCACGCATAAGTTTTCCTCATAATTAACTCTAATTTCAAGGTGGTGTAGGTTTGATGAGAAAAGTTTTTACAATGGTTTCATCTTTTTTTATACTATTTCATTTATTGGGCATGTCTTCCCTCCCTCAACATGCCAGCGCTGAAGTTCTAGAGGAGGTAACGGAGTCATGGAGTTCCCTGCAAGCGGGATTCGGAACAGCATCCCACATTCCTATTTTTCACGCTGATGGGGGTATTGTAGTTGACGGTCAATTAAATGACTGGGTTGACAACTCCGATATTCATTTGCCTGCAAACAATGAACAGGTGCAATTGCAAGGATGGGCTGGCGACGAAGATCTATCCCTTCATGCCATGATCTCATATGATGAAGATTATTTTTATCTCGCTGCCACAGTAACGGATAATATCCATCACGCTATAGCTGATGATTACATGTGGATGGGCGACAGTCTTCAACTTGCTTTTGGTAATAATGGTGTGTATGGCCCGGAGTATGGCTTTAGTCTGGTCAATGGGGAAAGCCAAATTTGGCGCTGGGTAGTTGGAGAGGCTGTACTGGATAAAAACAGTATTACTCTGCACTCCTCCCGCTCAGGCAATGAAACCGTCTATGAGGCTGCAATACCTTGGGGCGCTATTTTTTCCGAATATCCAGATAATAAACCATTTCAATTTTCACTTTTGGTTAATGATAACGACGGAGAAGGACGAAGGGGCTGGATAGAGTGGAATGAATCCATCGGAAGGGTAAAAGATGCAAATAAAATGAGTACATTGTATCCGGTGCCTCTTCATGATGAATGGAGCTTTTGGCTTAATACCAAACATGAGACTCAGCCAGGGGAAAATGTCCCCTACATCTTGACAATAGTAAATTTCAGTCCATATTCGAAAACGCTTACTTTGAATTCTAATTTTTTTGATCTTGATCAGCAAATTGAATTATCTCCGGGAGAAGCTGTTCATCTATCTTCCTCTTACTTTCTATCGCAAAGTGGAGAATATTCTGCTGATATTGAATTAATGGAAACCCTAACAGATATAAAGCGAACCCTCCACGTTCCGATTGTTTCTATTGTAAGCGGAAACGATCTTGTTGACCGTTTCGACCTGCTTGAAAGTCAGCTGCCAATCCTGACCGGCTTGCTGCAGCAAGCCGAAGCTCAAGGGATCTCTACTGATTACGAGAGAGTCGACTACACCATCCTGCTTGACTTTATTAACTATGGAAGACAGGATGCTTCCAATAATCGTCTGCAACGGGCCAATTATGTCCTTTCTGAACTTGAGAAGATGTATAACCAGACAATCAACAATCTGGAAAGCTACTTAAGCGGCACTAAGGAAGCTTTGACTGTTCCTCGATATGTAACCGGACCGCTAGAGCTTAATGGTTACAACTTTATAGGAGATTCCATCGAACGACATTCAGGACACACAGAAAATAATCGGCCTATTTTCTTGAATGGTTACGGGCATTTTGATCAAGTACGGAGCGACATACCTAAGTTTCAGGATGTTGGGGCCAATATCGTACAGGTAGAGATAGGTCCTAGCAGGATGCTGCTGCAAAAAGACGGAAATATTCCTAAGTTTAAAGTCGGAAAATCAGGCAATGTATCCGGAGAGGCTTATATTGATGAAACTATGAGCAAAAGCGGCAGTAAATCTTTGAAAATGGTTAATCAATCTCCAAAAGCCTCTAACGTATTTGTGCGGGTTTGGCAGAATCTGTCATTGAAGGCCAATACCACATATACCTTTAAGGCATGGGTGAAGGCTGAAGGACTTGAAGGTCAAAACGCATGGTTCCCTGGGGGGCCAAACTGGAGTCTGAGAACCAAATTTCCTGCAGGTACCTATGATTGGACAGAGTTAACCGCAAGTTATACGACTGGTCCCGCCAATATCAATACAGATATGAGCTTTGTACTCGAGAATATAGGGACAATCTGGATCGATGATATTGCAGTCACAGAAGAAGGCAGCATTATAAATATAGTAGAAAATAGCGGTTTTGAGGATTTTCCAAATGGATTTCAAGTCCCCCAAACAGATTATTTCATAACAACAGATCGTCTTGAGAAAGATGTACTTTCTACGTTGCAACAAGGGGAGGAGCATAATATCGCTGTAAATCTGCTTGTATCCCCTCACTACTTTCCAAACTGGATTCTACAGAAATATCCAGAGGTGCGTAATGACGGAAATAAGGGTTTCTTAAAATTTAATATCAATCATCCCAAAGCCAAAGAAGTGATCGAGGTATATTTGCGCTCATTGATTCCACTGGTGAAGGACTACCCTTCCCTTCATAGCATCACATTGTCTAATGAACCCGTTTACCATGCCAATCTGAACCCCGCCCATCTGCCGGATTGGCATCAATACTTAGCTGAACTATATAACAATATAGACGAGTTGAATCAGATTTATCTTACTAATTATACTTCTTTCGAAGAAATTGCTATGCCGTCAACTCTCGGAGCCAACCCGCTGAGCTATGACTATATGATATTCAATAGCAGTCTTTTAATAGAATGGCATCAATGGATGGCGGATATTGTTCATGAGATTGCGCCAGAATTGCCTGTCCATGTCAAGATTATGACGGATCTCGGACCTGGCCTGGAACGTGGCACTGATATAGAGAAATTTTCTAAACTTAGCCAAATTAATGGAAATGATACGTATAATCTAATTGGCAACCGCCCGAATTCATTTCGACATGAAGCCCTCATCTATGATTTGCAACGCTCCTTTAATCAAGCGCCTGTGTTTAATTCGGAGCACCATTTTATCCAGGATGGGGATACCAGCTACAATGCGGATCAGGCGATTCATGCCAAAGGTCTGTTCTGGCAAGGCGCTATTCACGGCCGAAGCGCCTCCACTGCTTGGGTATGGGAACGTACTTATGATACTTCAAGTGTCTTTGAAGGCAGCTTGTTGCATAGACCTGATGTAGTCGCAGCTATCGGCAAAACCAATCATGATCTGAATCGATTAGCCTACGAGGTAAAAGCGCTGCAAGACATTCCTGCACAAACGGCCATCTTGTATTCTCTGCCTTCAGGTTTATATAACAATAGCTATTTCAACACAATGTATAGAAGCTATGAAGCCCTCTCATATGCAGGACAAAGTATCCGCTTTGTTTCTGAGGATCAAATCGTCTCAGGTGGTCTAAGCGACTACAGCTTGCTTGTTATACCTGCAGCCACCCACGTTCCGGAAGCTGTACTGACAGAAATTCTCCACTTTGTAGAACAAGGAGGCCAATCGATTATGCTTGGCAATCACTCACTTAGCTTTAACGAGCATAATCAACCATTGTCAGCTGCGGATAGAATCATTGTTGCCGATCATTCTATTATGTTGGATGCAAGCGGATCTGCCGAGAAAATCCGCCAAGGCCTTGTTCCACTCTTGGAACAAAACGATCAATTAGCTGTACAGCTCAAGGATCTTGCGACAGATGAGCTTTCCTACGGTATAGAATGGCGCAGCGTCGATTACAACGGTCATCTTTTGATCAATGCCATCAATTACTCAGGGCAGCCCAAAACGGTGTATTTGGAAGTAGACGGGATAACGGTTCAAGCATTGGTAAACGAAAAAATTTCGGGATCCAAATTGAATGGTTCTTCCATCACATTGGAACCTTGGAAACCGTATCTGCTGGAATTGTCTGATTCCGATCATTCAGAGATACCGGAGATTCCTGTAAAACCGATCATCCCAACAACGCCTGACGAAGAAGATAGCGATAAGGATGAATTGATTACACGCATAACGGATTCTGAGATCGTTGCTTTATTGCTATCTAAAAACAGTGATGCAGCGACAACCCCAGCCGCACAAGCTATGACCAGCTTTCGAGCTGCAAGCGATTTATTCAGAGTTACCCTAACAGCAAACGGAGTCAAATCACTGGAAGCTGAGCTCCCCTATACGGGGGAAAGATTGGATGAACGATTACTCGGTATCTACAAGTTTAATGAAGTCACTAATCTATGGACCTATATAGGCGGTAATTTGCTATCTGACAAACAAGCTATGCAGATAAAACTAACAGAAGATGGCATATATGCCGTTATGGAGTATGATCGCTCTTTCCGTGATGTTCCAGTAAGCCACTGGGCGTATCCAACAGTGAAAGAACTGGCTGCACTGCATATTATTAAAGGGGTAAGTGATACCAATTTTAATCCGAATCATACAGTTACTCGAGCAGAGTTCGCATCGCTTCTGGTACGTGCTCTCAAGCTGTCAACAGATGGCTTTCCTGCACTCCCTCCCTTCCGGGACGTCGCAGAGGACAACTGGTATGCAAAAGATATTGCCGCCGTTCATGCAGCTGGTATTGCAACAGGTGTCGCAGATGGGATATTTGCCCCCATGCAGACCATCACTCGTGAACAAATGGCTGTTATGCTATTTCGAGTCTTGTTAACTACAACATGGCTCGATAACAAAAACACTAATGACCAAGCAGCAGCATTCAGTGATCTGGAGCAGGTATCAAACTGGGCTTTGAAAGCTGTTCAAACAGTCGCTCAGCACAAGCTGATCTATGGCAGAGGAGGGAATTATTTCGCGCCTAAAGCAACAGCCACTCGTGCGGAGGCTGCCGCTGTTATTCATCGGTTGTTGCTATTCACTTCAACCAAATAAAAGGACTCACCTATTCTCATTTGAGGCGCCGATTGTTCATCCAATTGGCGTCTTTTTTTTCATTCCTCCTGTGAGCTACAAGAAAGACGCTCCCTTCGTCGCATCTATTGCAGACGTGGAAGCGTCACTTCATATCTCATTAATTTATATTTTAAAATTTCATTTCATAGATATCATCCATAAATACCCATTTATCTTTATTTTCTTGATACCAGTTTTTATGCCAATCCTCTGCCTTCTGCCCACCGGAGCTATACCATAAATCTTTAATTTGCTGAACCGCCTCATCCAAATCTCCATTACTAACTACTGCTTTCAATATAATATCGTGCCATTGTGTCCAACCGCTATCCACAGTCGTATTAATATCTTTTTCAAGATTAGGTCGAATTTTGAAATGAGTATATCCCGGTACAGGACGACTTGGATCAATATACATCTCGTCCATCTGATAGGAAAGCTTTATCCATTCTTGATCAAAAGGATCTGTTGAGCTAAGAGAAACACCGTCTTTCTGAAATTCTTTTAAAGCATATTTAGACATAAACATCCGATAGTCGCCGTTGTAGCCCATTTCTTTTGTATTCTTCTCCTTATCAATCGCTTCAGGTATACCGTCTGCTCCTCTAGTGAAATGTACACCTTCTTCCCCATATAAGAAGTGCTCAATGGTTGATGCTTCGATCATAAAATCAATATATTGCATAACAGCTTGCGGGTCCTTAGCCTTAGCATTAACTACTCCTACAACATCAATCGGAGAGCCAAAATCAGGGCTGTATTGGCCAAATGTTGTTTCTGGAAGAAGAATAGGAATAATTTCTGCATTGGGGTCATTTTGTTTTAAAATTTCATAGTTCTTCTTGACATTGGACACATAATCTACAAAGATTCCTGTTTTTCCGTTAGCAAAATCCTGTTGTGCTTTTTGACCTGTCTTGTCTGTCAAGAAGTCTTTGTCGACTATTCCGTTCTCAAACAATTTTTTCTTCACTTCTGCTGCTGGCTTAATCCGATCAAATTGTCTAACTAACTCTCCGTCTTCCATAATAAACAACTCACTGCCAAACATCTTGTCAATAATAGTATGTTGATTCATATTAAACCCAAAAGTGTCGTCTTTCTTGTTCCCGTCAGGATCTTGATGCGCAAAAGCATAAGCTGTCTCATAGAATTCATCAATCGTTTCCGGTACTTTTAGCTCTAGCTTATCAAGCCAATCTTTTCTTATTACCATAACAGTAAGTGCTGTTGGCTTATTTACCAGACCTATTTGATACGTTTTCCCATCTGGCATTGCCGAGACTTGCTTCAACTGTGGAAATTGCTCCAGCATTTTTTTATAGGTGGTGCTGTAGTTCTCAATCATATCATCCAAAGGCATTAATTGCTTTTGCGCCCATAACTGGTTGCGCATTACAGCACTGTACTCCAATACAAGGTCAGGAGCGCTGTCGGAAGCGAAGAGTACCGGGATTTTCTGATCTGAACCATTTCTTGGAACAGGTACGTAGGTTACATCAACCGGTCCCTTTTCGTTCACCCATTTCGTCCAGCGATTGTTATCATAGGTGCCCTCATCAGGGGGGATTTGACCGCGATCATAAATAGTGACACTCATCTGTCCACGCTGTTGTGAATCTGTTGCTTCTACTTTTGGATTTTCTGTTTGACCAGAGTTTACAGGATTTTGATTATTTTCGCTCGTACCTTTGTTACCACTGCATCCAGATAAAACTGTTCCAAAAGCCAATATTGCAGTTAATGCCACAGCAGCCGATCCTGCTTTAAACTTCTTATTTCTCATCTAAACCCCTCCATCATCTTATTCTCGCTCAATACTTCACACAAACACAAGCCTTTAGAAACCACATTAAAAAGCATTACTATGCCAGTACATCCCCCCTTTCAAGTCTTTTTTGTGCTCGCTTCTACCCCTTCACCGCACCAAGCATGACTCCTTTTACAAAATACTTCTGCAGGAACGGATAGATCACAAGCATGGGAAGAGTCATCACAATAACACTCGCAGATTTGATTGATTCTGGCGTAAGCATACGATAATCCTCTGGATTGAGATGGCTCATTTCTGTTAATAGCGATGAACTTTGTATCATATTTTGAACCAATACAGAAAGGTTGTACTTATTCGAATCATTAATATAAATCATCACATTGAAAAATGAATTCCAATGCGCAACACCATAAAACAGTGTCAGGGTTGCAATCACCGGCAATGATAGAGGAAGAATAATGCGATAAATGAGCTTCCACTCGCTGCATCCGTCTATTCTTGCCGCATCCTCCAGTTCCTCAGGAATTGCTGTAAAGAAGGAACGCAATAACAACATATTGTAGACACTAATGAGCCCTGGCAACCATAGTGCCCAATAGCTATTAACGATATGCAACGATTTTACTAGCAAATAATCCGGAATTAGTCCCGCCTTGAACAGCATTGTAAATACAATAGCCAGTGTAAAGAAACGCCTGAAATAAAAACTCTTTTTGGATAAAGGATAAGCAGCCAATATGGTCAGCAACATATTAAAAGCTGTTCCAACCACTGTAATGACAAGGCTGTTTTGAAATGCTTTTAGTATATTCGTACCCTCAATCATGCTCACATAGGCACGCCACGTTGGCTCAACAGGCCACAAACTGACTTTCCCTGTCGCGATTGCCGTATTACTGCTAAGAGAAACCGCCAAAATATGAATCAGGGGCAACAAACATACTAATGCTGCAAAAGTCAGGATGGCAATATTAACGGTATAGAAAATTCGCTCTCCCAAAGTATCTTTCATTCTCGTTCTCTCCCTATAATGATTGCTATTTGGTCACTTACCACAGTCCTTGATCAAACTTGCGTGCAATTGCATTAGCTGTCAGCACAAGCACCAAACCGATACAGGATTCGAATAACCCCAGAGCTGTCCCGTAACTGAATTCTCCGCTGCCAAGCCCATACTTGAAATTCCAGGTACTAATGACTTCGGAAATATCGGAAACTAGAGGATTCTGCAATACAAATACTTGGTCAAAGCCAACCTCCATCACATGGCCAATATTCAAAATAAACATCAGTACTATCGTTGTTCGTATACCTGGCAAAGTAACATGCCATATTTTCCTCCATTTGCTTGCACCATCCATACCGGCAGCCTCATACAGGCTAGTATCAATTGTTGTTAACGCAGCCAAATAGATAATGGCGCTCCAGCCGGCTCCTTTCCAAATGGTTGATCCGACATAAATCGATAACCAGGAAACCTGCTTATACAAAAACGGGTAAGCATCACCCGTCACCGCTTTCATTACTTGATTGACGATACCTGTCTCTTGTGCAAATACCATAACAATTAATCCGCCTACAATAACCCAATTCAAAAAGTGCGGCAAATAAACAAACGTCTGCACCCATTTTTTGAACCAAGCCCTACGCACTTCATTAAGCAGGATAGCCAGTATTATCGGAAACGGAAATCCAACAAACACATTCAACAAGCTAAGTACAAATGTGTTGCGGATTACACTCATCATTTGAGGATTCTGAAACAGATATTTGTAGTTTTCCACCCCCACCCAAGGGCTTCCCCATATTCCATCCGCCATATTATAATCTTTGAATGCAATCACAATGCCTAGCATCGGAATGTACTTGAAAATAATAAAATAGGCAACAACCGGAATAAACATAATAACTAACGGCTTATTCAAATTCCATCTCCGACTGCTTGCCATATGGTGTTTCCCCCGCATGGAGGATGACTCAAACTGAGCCGATACAGTCCCCGAATGTTGTTGATCTCCCCTCATAAAAAGCTCCACCTTTCTAATTCCTGTTGCATCTGCCCGGTCGATACAATTGCATTATAGATGCCTGTTATTGACCGCAGCAACTAACACCTTTCGCAATAGATAACAGAATTGGAATCTGCATTAAAAGTGTGTATTGTCGGGCTTTATATCATTTTTCACATAAAAAAACCGTCCTAACGGACGGCTTCACGACGGTAATCTCCAGGCGTTGCACCTGCTATTTTTTTGAATACTCGATTAAACGATACATAATGACTATACCCAACCAGGCCTGTAATTTCCTGAACAGGCAGTTCAGTCTCTCTAAGCAGACGCATTGCCTCTTGTATGCGAATCCTCGCCAAATAATCGACGAAATTTTCTCCCGTTGCTTCCTTGAATAGACGGCTCATATAGTTGGATTTTATATGAAATTGCTCCCCAATGTAGGTTAACGACATATCAGGATTGTGATAGTGCTCTTCTATAAAAATACGCACCTCTTGAATCATCGAATTCGAAGCACTCTGCTTGCGGACCTGCTCAATCAACCTGGCTAGTTCCTCTAATATTCCCTTCATTTCGGACACAAGCTCTTCCAATGTATCCATACGATCAACAACATACTTCAGTGCGGGAGCAGCTGTACTTTCCCAATAACCCCCGATTTCTTCCGGAAGCTCGCTCAGCTCTAGATTCAACTGATAGAGCATATAATTCATCAAATTAACAATATCATCTCGTGAGAACAAATTTTGTTCCAATTCCAGCATAATTTGCTCAAACTGCTGACGCCATTTCTCTTCACCTAGCCGGTAAGCTGTTACCATAGCGCGTATCGGTTGTAGTTGATGATAAACATCCCCTGCAGATTGTATCGGCAGATCCATTTGTGCAATTACACGGTTATTGCCAAACACAGATTTATATTTCAATGCTTCCATTGCATGTTCATAAGAAGCTCCTACATCAGCCACTTCCTCAACGGCAGTTCCTAATGCAATGGTTACTGTAATATGCAGATTTTCCCTCACCCACTGCACCATGCCATTCATAACGAAAAGAAAGGAAACGTCCTGATCACTTCGTTGTTCGCTATCAAAAGAAACTAGTATCCCCATACGCTGATTTGTTAACCATTCTGTCCAAATAGAATGCCCTTGTCTTTGAGCCATTTCAGATACAACATTCGAGAGAGCAAACCGAATTAGGCCACGATCATGCTCCGTATATTGCGAGCAGAAATGATCATAGCGATCTATATCCATAAGGCTTGCCTGAAGCAGCGCGCCGGAACTTCTCCATCCCAAATGCTGTACTTGCTGCTCCCATTCTTCATGTACGATAATGCGATTGCCCTGAAATAATTCTTGAAAGAACAGTCTCCGTTTAAATATAACATCTTCACCAGTCTGCTTAATCAATTCATCTAAAGCACGTTCAATATATAATAGTTCATCCTTGCCCCTGCCATACATGGTTACAGCATGGGTGCCTCCAACTCTCTCAATGCGATCTATGATTTTGCCAATTGGTTTATAATTGCGAGCTGTCAAATAGATGATTGCCGCCATTCCGCCAAGCACAACCAGAATAGCCAGCACAATCCACAGACTGGACAAGATATTATACACCGTAGCGTAGCCCTCTTTATTTATGCCGCTATAAATGGTCCATCCCGTATAATCCGATTGAACCTTGGATAGAGTATTCTTCTGTTTGCATCCCGCATGATCATCTGTATAAACAGCATGTCTGCCAACAGCCCCCGTCATGAAACGATTAGTTTCGTCACAGAGCATAACAAAATTTAATTCAGAATCAGACAGTCCCGCTACCAGATTTCCTATTGCAGATGTTTGGATGTTAACAATCATCATCCCCTCATCCCCGGACAAAAGCGGATAGCGAGTCACTAAGGAGAACATCTGATGAGTTTGAGTCCCACTAGTTTGTGCGTCGCGCGGGCTTGTCCAAAAACGATAATTGGCTGTTTGCTGCTCCTGCATTTGAGCAATAAACTTTTTATCCATCATATTGTCCAGTTCTTGCCTCGCATAGTTGGTCATAATAACCTGATCGCTAAACCTTACCAAATAGATAGAATCGATCAAGGGATAATTATTTGCAATACCGGCTATTTTTTTAGATAGCTCGTATTCAGTCAAATATTTATTAGCTCCTGCTTGGGGGTAGAAAAAATGACTCCAAATTTCATTGCTCCCTATTTCATTCAAAATCATCTGATCTACTGTGCGTAAAGAATAATCAACAGACTGTAAAACCTGACGGGCAAATAATAGATTGGCACGTTCAGCTTCTCGCTTTCCCTCTTCAATTGCTGCCCATACAAAAATAAGGATCAGTATAATGGAAATGCCCACAAACAATGGCAAGTAGGAAAGAAGCAACTTTTTGAACCAAGGCTTTCGAAATAACATAAGTTGCCCCCTTTTTCATTTCTAGATATAGGAACTTGTATGATTAATACAAATAAAGTTGGTCCCCTTTACTAATCTTCGTTTTTTTAAATACATAAAATTAGAGTGCAAGCCCAACTCCTGCTTCACCTTCTCTACATCTTCTGTAAAGTAACAACATGCCTCCTCACTCAGCTCAATATGTGCTTGAAACTCATCCGTATATTTCATAACAACGTCACATTTTAATAAAGTGCTAAATAAGCAAACACCTTGATAATGTAGAAAACTACCGTTATGCAAGCTGATTTCCAGCAATTTCCCTTCTCTGTCCAAACAAATACGTGCTATAAACCCGTCTGTTTTCACATCATTCCAGTTAAGAACGCTATTATTATGCATGACACTCCCATCTGCCGCAGGATTAACATACACTTCTTCAATCTTCCCGCCATGAAACAGTCTTACTCCCAAACAGCTCTCATCACCAAACTTTTCAACCTGAGTACCCTTTCTTATTTCTAAAGGAGTAAGAAAGACATTAATAAATTTTCCCTCTCTGCTTGGAACAGTTGTGGTTATCTTTGCGATATCCCCTTCTGGAAAGTGCTCCCCCCCTTGATCAACATGCAAATATCCTGTAAGTACTTCATAGTTTTTGTGCAACGGATAAAGATTTTCAACGATTAACTTTTCACCGTTATGAATGGTTACTCTGTCTTCTGCAATCTCAGCCTTTCCCTTCACATGCAGCAGCCACTCAAACTTCCCTGCTTCATGGGCGTACAAATCATCAATCATAATGATATTCCCCCCAATTAACAATACATGACGGTAAAACCGTTCATAAATTGCAGCATAAGGACCCGTACAATCTGCAAGTATGTATTGGTAACCCTCAGCAGCTAAAACAACTGGTATTCTGCCAGTAAATTTAGTTCCTCTATAGCTGGCCTCATCAGGTATTCCCCTCCCCTGATGAAGCACGACATTATGAGCCAATGAACTGCAATAATATTCGGCATACTGTGGCTTGGAGTATGTGCAATGACCAGAATCGACAATAAACTCATTTCCTCCAGCTACCAAAACAAAGGTTCCTGTATCCCGATGGTTATGGTTCCATGCCTCACCCGTTTTAATAGCAAAATACAAATCTTGCTCTAAAGCTTGCTCGCTTTCTCTTGCTCGCTGGCAGCTACTTACTATAGCAATGCCGGTATGTCTCAGTAGCATATGTTGCGACTCCTGATCATCCTTTACTTTCGATGTTTTGTTTTCTAACTTTATTTTCTCAATACTCTCAGGATAAAAATAAAACTCAAGTAAATCAGTTAATTCTCCCTTCAACCTCGTAAAGTAATCCAGCATTCGACTATCTTGCAATCTAGATGCCAAACAAAGCCATATAAATCCGTTGGTTGCCTTCATACTTGTATCCCCAAAATGCAACCATTTCCACCCCTCTGATGTAGAATATATCGTAGCTTCATACAGTGCTGGCAGTTTACACAGTACTTCTTCACCTGCTGCAAGAAGTGTCCCATTCTGCTTATAATAAAGCTCGCAAAATATTAAATAATGATATAAAGAATAATCCAGATATCCCATAAACTCAATATAATCTCCATCTGGACCAAAATTTGCGAATTTATTTTGCAGCACATTGCCTGGATAACGGAACCACTCTTCCATGCTTTCCGTTATAATATCCAATAGCATTCCTCTATTTTCCCATTGTTCTCCGCATAATAACAGCACAACACCCGCACCCGCTACGCAAACCATCCACCAGTTATGCCCCATCGTATCCAAAGCGTGTAAGCGCTTAACAGGATCAAGCCAGTCTTCGAACAGCGGAAGAAATGCTTTTCTATAAATATGTTCTGCGATAACTATTCGTTCGTCGTCTTCAAGTTCATATTGAATTGCCGAAAAGGCAAAGGCCATGTTTACTCCTATATCTGCTGTCCACAGATCAGATTTATGTGTACCCTCAAACTGATATACCCAGCTTTCCTCTTGATCCACTATACGAATAAGCGACAGTATTAATTGCAAGATGTGAGGTTCTTCGGTCATCTTATAATAAAAGGAAAGTTCTTTAGCTTCCTCTGATACCTTGCGGACGTGATTGCCAAGTGAAAACCTTTTGTTTCCTCCATACTTAGCAGCTCTTTCTTTCAGTTGTTTATATATATTTTCAAGTTCAACAGCATCCCCTCTCTTTTTTTTAGACAACCTGCCTGATACCTTTTCCCAACTGGAGGCTACTACTGGAAATGCAGCTATTGCTTTATAAATTTTTTCAACAGCCTTTTGATCAAACAACATCAGATTACTCTCCTTTAACGGTTTCGATTGAATTAAATTAAAATATGGAATAACGATCAAGGCCCACCTCTTGCTTAGCCTTGAGTTGCTCGTCCATTCTATTCGATCCATTGGAGTAAGCACAACTTACAAATTTGGAATAAGTAACATTTTTAATAATAACCGAGCAAAATCTTTACTCAGCTTCTTCTATATTTATATTTTTTTCAATTTCCTAAAAAGTTTATTATTCAACTGGATATTTACAAAAAACCAAAGCGTATGTTAGTTAATAAGTCTCTTGATTTTCTCCCCGATTTTTATATAATTTACTCAGCTATGTTATAAAATTTACTTATTTCCAAGGAGGAAGATAATTTGAAAAAGAAGACATTGGCAGCCATTCTTAGCGTAACTATTGTGGCTAGTATGGGAACAGGTGCTTACGCCGCTACAAAACTGCAGGAGATTAAAGCTTACTTAAACCCGGATGTAAAAATAAAGGTGGATGGTGCTCCAGTACAGCTTAAAACAGGAAAAGGCAACACTCTCGTGCCTATTTTGTATAAAGACAATAACTACATTCCTGCAAGAGCTATTGCCGATGCACTGGGTGTAGCTGTTGATTATGACCAAGCAACACGTACCGTTATCTTTGGTGAGAAAATCGAAGGGACAGCATTGTCCGTTGGTTTTGATAATATGTACCATACGAAAGACCCGAATCATACTACTTACAAAGGTAAAGACTATAAAGAAGCGTATTTTGACGGCGCTAAGGGTAATCGTTCCAGCAGTTTTATGCTATATCCTAAAAAGAAACATCAAACCTTGCAGCTGCAAATCGCTGCGATAGGTGAGGATATTGAAAATTTAGTTGTTAAGGACTCTGGAAAAAACATAGTTTTGAAGGAAGTTTCTGTTATTAAAGTAGCAGATGGCTTGACTACAGTAGAAGTAAATATCGGCGGCGTAGATGAACTTTATGTGTATGCTGATGCCAAAAAAGACGGTGCTGTATTCATACCACTGACCACTTCGCAGTATAAGTAATTTATTGCATTAGCTGAATGCAATCATACAAGGCTTGATTAGTGAAAACTTAAATGCTTTTACAACATAAAATGCTTTTGGCATATTTTTGGCATATAAATGCTTTTGCAAAATAAAAGGAGACAAGCGGTTGTCGCTTCCCTCCTTTTATTTTGCATTCTATCGCTGCCGTATTTTCCCCCTCCTAATCAACTCTATATATTGCGAATCACCATACCCCACGTTCGGAAAAATCTCAAATAAGTTTTGCACAAGCTCAGCTGTCGGCCATTCAGAATGAACTGCTATATACTTCGTGACTCGGTTATCGTCTTGCAGCATTTCCAAATAAAGATCGATCGACTGATACATAACTGGCAGCAGCTCACAGGTCGGCTTTTGCTGCTCCATAAAAACTGTTTTATAGACATCGCTATAAGAGCCCAATTGAAGTTCTATTTGATTGACTTTAAATTCATCTTCCCGAAAGCTATGCAGAAACAGCTGCCCCTTGTAACCTGACTGCTCCAAATAAGCAAGCAGCGTCAACAGATTCATTTGACAAAACATATCTTCACCAAACCATAATACGATACAGCGATATTGTTTACGAAACAAACTCACTAACGGATCGATGACTTTGCTTGTATAATGATCTACCGTATCCTGATGTCCAGACGCTCTCACTTCTATAAACTCTTTGCTAAAAACAACTGGTGTCGTTCTGTTCACGCACATGGCTTCGTTAAAAGGGACATAATCTGAATTTCCCATTAGCTGGTTCCGTTTAAAATCATCATACATCGCCTGCCCATTGCAGATATTAAGCACCTCATGCTCAAACGGCGCACTATTCTCTTGCTTCAATTTCTCGACTTCGGTCTTTCTAATATCGCTCACTTTGCGCCATTCCTCCTTATTGTTAAGAGTAAGTTTTGCAAATGACTGAACAGGGAGCTTCATAAGCTGAAACTCTTTGGGAGTGATACCGAACACAGCTTTAAACGCCCTGCTATAGGCTTCTTGGGAAGAATAGTCATAATCCAGAGCAATCTCAATAATTCTACGTTCTGCCAACAAATCATCGGTGGACAAGTATAATCTCCTTAGTAAAATATACCTTCTAATCGTCATACCTGCTGCTTGATGAAATTTAAACGAGCAATAGTAGGGAGAGTAGCCCATATAGTCTGCAAGTGCATCCAAAGAAAATTTCGTTCTGATCGTTGCTTCCATCCAATCAATCATCGACTGAACCTGATCATTCACTGCGCTCACTCCTTCTCTTTTATTATAGAAGGCGCAAACTTCTCTATTTTGATAATTGTTGTGACCGCTCAGACTTATATTTTCTCAGGCGTTTCGAGTCCGATTAATTTCAATCCATTACCAAGTGTGATATTAACACATTGCACTAAAGCTAGTCTTGCTTTGCATACCTCCAAATCATCAACCAATACATGACATGCGTGGTAAAAGCGATTGAAATCCTGCGCAAGCCCAATCAGATATCTGGTCACAATTGACGGCTCCAGTTTATGCATTGCTTGCTCAACCCGCCCGCCAAAAAGTTGAAGTGATTTGATGACAGCCACAGCCTCTTTGTTTTGCAATAGCTCAGCATCAAAACGTAGTAGATCCGTTGCCTGGTCAATCTCTTTTTCATTTATTGCTCTGGAAATTACACTGCAAGTTCTTGCATAAGCATATTGCACATACGGTCCTGTTTCACCGTCAAAATTCAGCGCGTCCTCCCAAGTAAAATTAATATCTGTAATCCGATTCCCTTTTAAATCATTAAACACGATTGCGCCTACTCCGACTTGTTTGGCAACCACCTCTTTATTAGGCAAATCAGGATTTCTAAGCTCGATAATCTCTTTCGTCTTACCAATTGCCTTCTGTAGCACTTCCTCCAGTTTTAGCACATTGCCTTTTCTTGTGGACAAGCTCATTCCTTCAATGCTAATCCTTCCGAAAGGTACATGTTCGAGTTGCTGCGCCCAATCATATCCCATCATCTCGACCACTTTAAACCATTGCTGAAAATGAAGATTTTGCGCATAATCAGTCACATAAATGGCCTTGTCAAACTGATAAGCTTTTTTTCTGTACAATGCTGCCGTGACATCTCTTGTATGGTACAAAGAGCTGCCATCCTTCTTCAGCATAAGAGCAGGCGGCATGCCATACTCATCCAGCTTGACGATCCATGCACCTTCATCCTCCACTAACAATTTCTTCTCTCTCAGTTCTGCAATAATGGGTGCCATTTTATCATTATAAAAGCTCTCGCCCGCATATGAATCAAAGCTTACACTGAGCAGCTGATATATTTTTTTAAATTCCGCCATACTAATGTCAACAAACCACTTCCATAGCTGGAGTGCGGCTTCATCGCCCTGCTCCATTTTTACAAACCATTCCCTAGCTTGATCCTCAAGCTCCGGCTGCTCATCCACTTTTTGATGGAAAGTGACGTACAGGCGCAACAGCTCGTCGATCCCCTTCTGTTCAATCGCTTCAGCGCTTCCCCACAGATGATATGCTGTAATCAGTTTGCCGAACTGCGTTCCCCAATCTCCCAAATGATTAATCCCGACAGTATGATAGCCCATAAAAGAAAAAATACGAATTAATGCCCTGCCAATTACCGTTGATCTAAGGTGGGCGACATGAAAGGGCTTGGCGATATTGGGCGACGAATAGTCAATAACTACCGTCTTGCCGTCGCCTATATTCGCAGCACCATAGTTTTCTTTGCTCGTTAAAATCTCATTTATAATTTGCTCAGCAAACTTTACTTGATTAAAGGTAATATTCAAATATCCGGATACCGCATCCATTTTTCCAATTATGTCATGCTGCAAATGTTCCTTTAGCTCACTCGCAATCTGTTGCGGCGCTTTTCTCAACTGCTTACTCAGCCGAAAGCAAGGCAATGACAAATCTCCAAGGTTCGGATCAGGCGGCGTCTCCATTAACTGCATAATATCGTGTGTTTCCATATTACCAAGCAATAAAGATATTTGTTCTGCAAGCTGAAGCTTATAATTGATCATTTTCTGCACTTCCTTTTCTAAATAATAAAAAAAGCCCACATCTCTATACAAAGAGACGTGAGCTGTTGTTCACGCGGTACCACTCTAACTGTTAAACAGCTTGGCTTATAGTATATGCCAAGGAATAACCACTCTAGTTGATAACGGTCTACTGACCGGATACGCCTACAAAGCTGATACTGATCTAGCCATTAATCTGACACTGATCTGCTGTTTATTCGGCATACCATCTCCTGGACCCGTTTCATCCCAAACATCCGTACCGGTTCCCACTCTCCCGGCTCGCTAAGACTATCTGCAAAGGATTACTTTTCCATTCATTAATATTGTCGCTATATTGTTCTAAATATTTTAAATATATTTATACAGGAAGGCGACCAGTGTTGTCAAGTTGCACACTATTGGTTGAGGCTGTCTATTCGATTAAGTGTCAGTAAACAACTCAGTTGCATAATACAATCCGTACTGCAAACAAAAATCGACTTCAGCCCTTTACTTCTTAGCAATCGGCAATTCCAACAGCGCTGACACAAACGTATCCAAAGATACGATACGGCTGGCATAATCGTAATCGCTCAGTGTATCCGAAACAGAATATAACATTACATTGCCTGCTTTTACAGCTGGAAAGCTGTTCCATATCTCAACCTCAGATAATTGCTTTTTCAACTCATCTGCATCAGTACCAAAATTCGTATAAGCAATAATATCCGCTTCATTCAAATACTTGCCAATCACTTCTAGCGAAATTGGCGCATAATAACCTTCTGTTTTAGGATTTTTCCGATTAAAAAATTCATTTTCAACAAGTTCAGGAGCACTCATTCCCAAATCTTCATAAATAATCCCCCTAGTTTTGTCCCCTTGCAAGCCCGGCTCGCCTTCCTCCACCCCTTGCAGAAATACAATCTTCTTACTATTCAGATTCGCTTCCTTCAGACGTTGCTTAGCCGCCTCTGCTTTTGAATTATATTCCGCAATCAGCTCTTCGGCCCGCTCTGGCATGCCAAAAACCTTGCCAAAGAAAGTCATTCGCTCTTCCAATGAAGCCATCTCGTTATAAAAAATAGTTGGCGCTATTTTACCTAGCTGCTCAGGTGATGAGGAAGCCCAGGTTGGCGAACCAATAATCAGATCAGGCTCCAAAGCCATAATTCCCTCCAAATCTTTTCCTGGCACAACCTTGACCCCCTCCACATGCTGTCCCCATTGCTGCTTCCATGACTCGGGACGTTTGGACGGATCGCCATAAATATCTACACCGACTACTGTTTTTCCAAATGGCAAAATATCGCCAACATTGTTGCCAACCAAATATACGATGCGCTTCGGATCTGTCGGAACCTCAACATTTCCTTGGTCTGTTTTGATCATACGGGTCTGCTCCCTAACCTCCGTCCCCTCCGGTTGTGTGCTTTCCGCAGCCTGCGTTTGAGTTTGTGCAGGTGCTGGACTCGCCGATGCTGAATTATTTGCAGGCGCAGTCGATGAACAAGCCGATAGCAGCAGCATTAAACTCATCGCAGCAGCCAGTATAATCTCCTTACTTCTAATCTGTCCGAACATTGATAACTCCCCGTCTCCTTTAAATTCGGCTGCATTTTGCAACCCAATCTCATTGTAAGGATAGTGAGAATCGTTATCAACATCATAAACGTCCATATTGAGCATCACTTTTAACCGATACTCACTCGGTGTCATCTGGACGTACTTTTTGAACATTCTTTGCAAATTCAATTCATCCCCAAAGCCGCAGCCCAGCGCAACTTCCTGAATCGTTGCACTTGTACTTTGCAAGTACTGCTTGGCGGCTTCCACGCGTCTTTCATTCAAATACCTTTGGAAGCTTTTTCGCTCACGCTTTTTGAACAGCCTCACCAATTGACTCCTGCTTACAGGCAGCATATCAATTAATGATTGAATCGATACCTGCTCCATATAGTTTTGATCCAAATATCTTTTAATTGAATCAACAAAATCCGGTTCCACCAACCGAACCATTCCGTGCTCCAGTTCTTTATAGACTTCATGCACCAGTTGATAAAGCAGCCCTTTCGCATAAACCTGATCGCTGACTACGTTAACATTCCAGCTTTTATAAAGCGACTGGATTTTATCCATATAATAAAGTGGGTTTGCCGGCGCAAAGCCGAACAGTTGAATAAACGGATTCAATTGATCCAACAGACGGTGAATATCCCTTCTATAAAAAGGAGCCGTCTCCGCTTTATATAACACCATATATGTTTCCATACGAGCATCCATCGGGCATATAGACAGCTCCGTTCCTTTTCCGCCATGAAACAAACCAAATCTCCCGGATTGATAAGAAATATGATTAAGTGTCACGCTTGCCTGTCCGCCCTGAGTAAAAATAAACATACTGGTCGGCATTCTGTACTTTTCCAGCGGGTTGTCCGGCTCCAGCACATAATTGCGAACATCTATAAGAGAAATCGAGGAACGAAACCATAATTGAACAGCGATTTCAATCATCTCTTGCGTAAACAAATTCGTTAAGTGACCTTCCTTCGACAACTGTGCTCACTCCTTCAATAAACTCCCTACGCCTATCGTAATTTAATTGATTATGATTATCAATATCGAAATTGTTGGGAATTAAAGAGTAGTAACTTAATTATGAGGAGCAACAGGTTACTACTGATTGGATACGGAAAAGTCTATTTCAACTTATGGTTGAGCTGGATTAGGCTTTAGAGGATAGGCTTGGTTGAATCTGACGATAGTCGAGCTGTTTTATGCAACGCAATAGCGATATTTAGGTGAAAAATTAAAACCTTTAATTATGTGCAAACAACGTAATGACGAAATCTTCATAGGGTTAGGTCATTAATTGAATAATGGGCTCACTACACACTTGGCCCCACTTACCGCATTTCAAACAGGATATTTTCCTGTTCCTGTGGGTTTACACAAATAGTTACCATCCTTAAACCCTTATAAGCATTTCTCAGCCACAAGGTTGTATAGCCACTACTAAAACATTTATGCAATTGTTTTCTTCAATAAGGTAGCCCCCGACAGGTTACACCTATCGGGGAAAAATACTGATATACAAAGTGAATGAAATATCATTTAAATATTTTTTTAGCATTTTAAATATAACATTATTACTTTTGTCTTTATAACGATAGAATTCTTTACCAGGAGGCAACTTTGTATTCATTATATGATTATTTTGTTTTTTCAAATTATCATATTTTTCACTATAGATAGACATAATTTCCTCAATGAATACGTTGCTATCCTTAATCGGATAATAGTCCTTTAATGCAGGATAATTAAAGTGTATAGGACTAAGTTCGTTATTTAAACTCTTTGCAAAAGAAACCATTGTATTCAATCCTTGTGGATACCATGATAAGCATCCTTGCAACGTTATTGCTAATACAGAATTATTTTCCCTAATCAATTCAATAATTATTGAATCATCAAATAAGTATTTGTGTATACCTATTTCTTTAGCTCCTTTTCCTTTAATATAAAATTCTACATCGTTAATTACTAGGTTTGTACTTCCAATAAATTCATTCCTGCCAGCTTGCTTTACTTGTTTTGCTCCTTTAAAAACTACATTTATAAAATAACTCTCTATCCCCATTTACCCTCTTCCTTTTCCAAAATTTTAAAATCATCAATAATATGGAAATATTTAGTTTTTTCACTACGATAGGTCCATCAGTTACATCAATTTTTCTGTTTTCTGCAATATATTTCATATGTTTTGATAAGGCTCTGTCTGAAGGACCAATATGAGGCATAGAAAATTCGTCTAGCGGATTTGCTACTAGTTTATCTGTAGATAATTTTTTTGTTGTCAATCGTTCCCATAGACTAGGCTTTGCATATTCACGTGAAGGATTCCCCTTACCCTCACACTTAAACAACCCCAATGGATCCACATAGCGTATCGGATCACCATTGACATACGCGTAGCGGTTGAATGTTTGTTCTTCTGATATCACGGTTCAAGAAGCGCTTGAGCCCGGGATGGTAGTAACGGGCACGCATATACAACAAGCCATTCCTATCCTGCTGCACCCCATCTTGACCGTTATAGCGAAACGGTTGGCGGCTTGTCCCTTCCTGTCCCTCATCTTCTCCATAAATTCCATAGCGATAACGGTCGGTCACATTTCCTCGTTCATCACTGAGCAGCGGCGTACTGCCACGCAGGTCATAGTGATAGGCGTGGTAATGCCCAGCGGCGTCCTCACGGCCAATCAGCCCATGTCCGTAAATATAGGTGGCCTTCACTTCCCCTGTTTCGTTCAGCTCCATCAACAGGTGATCCAGTCCATCCTGCACCCCCGATGGGTCCCACACATAGTGGGTTTCACGCCAGCCTTGTTTCGTCCGTTCCCTCTGCCAGATGCGACGGTTTTCCGCATCGTAGCCATACTCGCTTGTACGCGTTTTGATCAGGCGATTACGGGCGTCATACGTATACGCGTCCATATCTCGTCCATCGGTCAGATAGCGCAACACCTAAGCCGAACAATCGACTGATTCAGATAATTCGTAATGCCATACCATTAGTTAAATAATAAAAAAACAAGCCACTCATGAAGGTATCTGGCCGTAATCGACCAGTTCAATGCAATGGAACAGCGCTATTTAGATTGTAATTTCAAGCATTGATGTATGTACAACGAAGGATTTACATGGGTTATTTGTATTATTGAATGAACGATGAATACTTCCGGCACTGAAGAACCTCAGAAAGAAACCTTGAAAGGTATTAAGCCAATCAAGGTATAGTTTAGCTATTCTTCTACCCATTTTAAAAGTCAAGGTCGAATGGACTTACTAACTATTTTCTATAAATATTTAAAAACTGTACGTTAGTTTATAAAGTTCTTTCTCACTAGTAGGGTTTTCAGAAATGTTTAATTTGGCATACTGAGTATAAACATTTTTAATGCTTTAATATCTTTTTCTGATTTCATTAAATCAATTGCTTTGTTATTATCTAGTAATTTGAGTTCCGTATTTAACCATTGCTCAATTGAATTTTCACCCAAAATCGCAACCAATGCTGCCAGAATATCATCAGGTATTCCCATCATGACACTAGTTTTTTGCTTAATACGTGGAAAGCATTGTTCAAAGTTACTCCACAGTTTTTCATTATATGCATTTGCAAGTAAATCAATTGTAATTTTACTCAAAATACACTTTCTCCTTATTTTCTGAGTTTTGATGCATCAAACAGGATAACGTTTAGCGCACCATCAGCTCTTGCAGACGGAGCTATAATTCCATTATATCCATTATATTTTGCAAATTCCCCCAAATGATGCGTTGTAGCTCTTCCTATATTTACTTTGTAATAATCACTCAATAAATCCTCAAGTTTAACATTTAACTGATTCCTTACTTTTGGATTGGATAAATCAAGCATATTACTAAGTTTCGTATCATAGGAGTACATCGTGCGTCCAGACATAGAAGTAATATCATATGAACCCAATTCAGCAGATACTATTTTTTCTCCTGTACTTCACTTCCCCTGTTTCGTCCAACTTCGCTAACAGGTGATCCAGTTGTTTATTGCATAATAAAAGTGCCGAAGATTGCAGCGTGAAAATGCTCAAGTAAAGTGCAAAAAAAGGCACTTGCCAGTTTCATCTGCAATCCCTTCCTTCTTGTGCTGTTATGCCGCCATCGGGCGGCTATCGAGTAGAGAAGGCGGCTAGCCCGAAACGTCTCCTTACCTGTCTATGTCAACTGGTCGTCACCAGATTTATTGACTTGCACAGTAACTATCGCGGCAAATAGCAAATTGTTGCGGACAATTTGCAGATAAGTCCTGACAATATGAATGGTCGGGCTATCCATCCTAGAAAGTGCGATGGCTTAGACAACTTATCTATCGGGGCGGCGTATTCTACAGTTGCATTATTTTGAAAAATCCGCAAGAAAACGAAGGCAACAAAAAACAGGTCAATCATGGTAGTATCTGACCATAATCGACCTGTTCAATGTAACGGAAAAGCGTTATTCAGGTTATAAAATTAAAACATTTGATGTGCGTACAAACAAAATGGTGAAATCTTCATACGGGTATTACACGGGTTATATATGTTATTTGGTTGAATGATGAGTACATTCGGCACTGGGTAGCCCTACCAATGAATAAACTTTGAAAGACATAAAACCAATCAAGGTTCTATCACATTAACAACAAATTATTTGTCCAGTTCCGAAAGGATGACTGACTCATCATTTAGAAAAGTATCTGACGATAGTTCATTTTTCAATAAGGCTATTAAGACCTTAGTTACTTTAGAAAAAACAACTTCGCTAGAACCGACTAAACTATGAGCACCTAAAGCAAATGTAATGTTTCCTGAATGTTGCCAATTAGACTCAAGCACGACTTCCTTTGCAGAATTAATGATTGAATTGGCATATTCGGAGGGAATACCTAAATAAATCTCTTCGTTTAGCTCTAACCCCGAATTGTACAATTCATCGGAACTATTACTTATTTTAATTTTTATTCTTAGTTCTGAGGTTTGATGCGGTATAAATTCTACACCAAGTAAGGCATAGTACGAACTATTCCTAGGCAGTTTCAATTCCACTGCCAGTTTTTTATTTTCAGAAACTACTGGCTTAGTTAATTCCAATGAAATTTCCAACTCTTGTTCTGCTTCATTAGGAAGTGAGGGGAATTCATTTTTCCATAATACTGTTTTCCTGAATTTACCTAAATCAATTATAGCTTTCACTTTTCCAACCCCCAAAATTTAAACCAAGAAGAATTAAATTCTCCAGGCATGGATTTAATAACATCAGGATGATAAACACTAAAAGGAGAAACTTCATATTTCTGTATGGCAGATGCATGAGCAGCATCATAGCCCATACCTTTTCCCATTTTTGTAAACTCAGAGACTTCATGCATATAAAAACTAGCATCCGCTCCTGTCAATGGTTTACCACTTTGCAGAGCGTTTTCTATTCGTTGTATCATCGCATGATTAGGAGCAAAGGAATCAAATGTAGAAATATGGTTTTTTACGATATCAAGCCCTTTTTGTGATACGTTTATTTCCATCCTTTCAAGTTTTCCTAACCCTTGCCCAGTCGCCCCTGAGAAATTAGGATTATACGCTCCAGTTTTACCCGTCCCCTAAGTAGTAATCTTAAACTTAGGAATAAAGAAGGTGGTAACTATTTTACCAATTACCACCATTATATCAGCTTGCTTGACGCTCTGTTAGAGGACTCGCCGCCCGATACTCTGTCTTGTTCTTCATCATGCTGTAGATGATGTTTACAAGTCTTCTCATGACGCATATGAGGGCTTGCTTCTTGGTCTTGCCTTCGGCTAGCTTCCGCCCGTAAAACTCGTAGAAGACGGGATTCCGTTGCTTCTTATTGTCGCCTTTAGCTACTTGTATTTGTTGAACAGCTAGGTTATGGAAGATTGCGTTCAATACTCGATTGCCTTGTCCGCTAGCTTGGTCTTTACCTTTGCCGCCCGAACTAAAGCGTACAGGGGCGATTCCTGCAAAACGGGCTAGCTTATCGGCATTAGAAAAGCGGCGTATATCTCCGACCTCAGCGACGAGTTCCGCCGCTGTTACGGTGCTAATTCCATCCATCGACTCTAGCTTGTAATCAGTCTGTGCCAATACCTGCCGAAGCTGTTCCTCGATTTGCTTGATGAGTTCTCGACTTCTCCGCATATCCTTGACCATGTTGACGATGAGGAAATTCCTGTATTCTTGGAAGTTTCGCTTCGTCTCTCCATCCTGCTTCACCAATTCCAGTATTCCTTCTGCCTTACGGGTGGATGGAACAGGTGTTATGACTTGCTTCACGTAAATACTCCGCTAGTTCATCCACCCCCACCGTTAACGCTTGATGCGGTGCAGGATACTTCTCCCAAAAGGCAAGAGCGGCTTTACCGTCGATGTCACAGAAGAACTTTTTATAGGACGGATAGTGATAGCTTAACTGTTGGTGCATTTGATTCTTCAAACCACTGGCATGTTTGACGATAGCGTTCCGTCTTGCTACCAATTGTCCTAATGTCCAGTACAAGTCTTGCGGATTCGCATCCGGCAGTTCATCGAGCCTTGCAAGGAGTACCTTGGCGATGCAGAACGCATCCCAACTATCGCTCTTTTGAGTCGTGGCATGGCTCATTCGTTCGCTATAAGACAAGGCGGAATTGACTTCCTTAACGATTTGCTTCTTCTCGACAAGGTGAACGGCTAAGGCTCTGCCGTTGCCGCCCGTATCTTCCAACCCGTAAACAGGGGTCAAGCCTTTTGCCATATGCTTCTTAACGAACTTCATCAGGTCGTCGAAGGCAGACGGTTTGTTTTCAATCTGGATTTCACCAAGCCGCTCGTTCCAACAGTTAATGATAACGGCGGTATGGTGGGCTTTATGTAAATCCAGACCGACATAGATGTGATATTGCTTGTAGTGACTCAAAAGACTTCACCTCTGATTACGGATTCTGTCGTGACGTGGGTAAAGAATAGGGGCAACCTCAGTTCAAGCGTTACTCTTTCGAGCCGCAATGGGACGCAAGCCTCTCTATTTATTGCCTTGAATGTCACCAGTTATTTTAGTTCAAACGCCAAAAACGCCTTTGCCAATTTCAAATGTAAAAGTTCCAGACGTACCTTGTCTTCTAATTGATGGACGGCAAGCAATACTTCTTCCGCCGTTAGCTTGTCGAAAATTTCGCCATATCGGAAGATATGGTCAAATATCGCATATTGGCATTGTTCCAACGTTGCCAATTGGTTGTAGTAGCTGTCTTCTTGCTCGACGTAGCCATTGTAGGTTTCCATCTTCTCTATGCCGCCACCGCCTATAGAATGGCTTGATGAAGCCCACTGGCTTCAATGCCGCCGTAGAGATAAGTACCTTCGTATAAAGGGCGGCGATCAAGGATGCGTTTAATCTGTACCTTTGTAAACTTCTTGCCTTGCTGAGTTGTAAAGCCATCGTCGTTCATCTGATACGCCAATTCCGACAATGACCAGTCGGGGAATAATTCCTTTAACTCAAATACACGTTGGACAGCTACAGCTTCAACCCGATTAATTTCAATTGCCTTCTTACCTTTCTTCGCTTTGTAGCCGAACGCCGCCCGACCTCCTGCGTAGCCGCCTTGCTGTGCTTTCTTGTTGCGTCCTCGACTTAACTTCATCGAGATTTCAAGCCGTTGGTATGCGTCAAGCAGTTCCATAAGCCCATTGATTAAGAAATCGGATGGGTCTTTCTTGTAGATGCTGTAAGTCGGTTGTTCAATGCTACGAACATCCACGCCATGCTTTTTGAACTCTCGATGAACGAGAACTTTCACGATGTCAGACCGCCAAAGACGGCTTGTATTGAGTACGACAACTGCATCCACATCTTGGGGCAGCAATAGCCGTTAACAGGTTCTGAAAGCCGATTCTGTCCACCTCAAGGGCTTCTTCATCGACCTTAGCCCCACTGATACCTTCATCGCTGTATATGTTCATCAGATTCCATCCTTGCTCCTGACAATAGGAGCGGATTTCATCTTGTTGGTACGCTAAACTGTAGCCATCCTTTGCTTGTCCACTCGTTGATACTCGGACGTAACCGATGACATTCATGCTGATTCCCCCCACTGTTACAGAAATTGAGATTATTGTAACGGTTAACCGAACTATGCGCTAATTATATAACGCTTAACCGAAACATTCAATGAAATTATGCATCAACGATGTTATAATTCCAATAGTACGCTCAAGCGTTACTCTATACATGGGGGAGAAAGTATGCCTATCAAAGTCCGACTTCAAGAAATCCTAGACAAGAAAGATATGCCGCAACGTGAACTAGCACGATTAACGGGATTGCGACCTAGTACAATCAACCACCTCTGCTCAGACCGAGTAGACAGAGTGTACCTTGAAACATTGGAACTTATATGCAAGAAACTTGAAATACGCATCGACGAATTAATTGAGATAACGTAATGTTAAACTGTACAAGCTACTTTATTAATTACGCCGCTCAGTATTGCACATGGTAGTGTTACAGCATCCTCCCATTGCTCCGCCGCTACATTATCAAAATCAAGAATCGAGCGTTTCCTCATTTCATCCTCAATTTGCCTACGGTAATGCCCTGTGACTTGCCGCTGTTCTAATTCACCGCTCATCAACCCAATAACTCTTTGATGAAGTTTCGATTTCAACTGTTCCGGTGAAATCAGATGAGCATACAAATAAAACCTGTTGAACAAGGGCGGATATTGAACCAAAAGATGAAGCGGTATCTTTTCCTTTGGAGCATACACGATTTCGAACCTCGTCAATTCCTCGTTGATTATCTCCCCACGCTTTTCCCTTAGTTCCAACTTCTTATCATAAATTCGGCAGTATCCTGCTACCTGACGCTGATGTCTTTCATTCGAGTAACGAGTTCCTTTCTCGTTGTGCATGTTCCGCCCCGTCAGTGATAAAGTAAACAATTCAGACAAGGGCAAAGGAATGTCAAATGCTACATCACAGCGAACAAAGAGAATATCTTGACAAACTTTCTTCATTTGCATGAGCCATGACTTGAAATGAATCAAACTATCAGGATGACATTCGATTCGAAGCGTGTGTTTTTTAGACTTCTTGGCATACAGAAGTTGATAAGAGATATGCAAATAGTGTTCTTTATCGTTGACTTGGATGTGATACCTAAATCCTTTATCTAGGACGTAAAACGAAGCATCCAAGTAATGACATAACCGTTGCCTAAAGGGATTGAAGAAACTCCAATAGACATTGGTAAAGTCAATAACAATACGGTCAATCGAAACTTTCACTCCTTCCACGTTCATCCCCCCCCCCCGACCGAAATTTTTTTAACGAATTTCGGACTATACTAGAGGGCAAGGTGGCTAGCCTTCACGTTACCTTACCTGTATATGTCAACTGGCACGTTACCAGTTTGTTATTGACACAGTAATCATCGTTGCATTAGTCAGTTATGTTGCGGATAAAGTGCAATTCTTTGTATAACCGCCCTTACTATAGTTGTCGCACTATCCATCTTGGAAGTTGCGATTCATGTCCTACTCACCGTCCCTATCGTTGCATAATAATCTACAGTTGCGAATGTATTTGAAAAAACCGTATGAAAACGAAGGTAACAAAAAACAGGTCAATCATGGTGCTTTCTGACCATAATCGACCTGCTCATTGTAACGGTATTGCGTTATTTGGGTTATAAAATTAAAGCATCTAATGTGCGTACAACCGAAATGGAGAAATCCTCATACGGGTATTACATGGGTTATATGTGTTATTGGTTGATTGATGGGTTTATTCGACACTGGGCAGCCCCACCAAGGAAAAAACCTTGAGAGGCACGAAGCCAATCAAGGTCTCAATTCTAAAGACTATAAAGTTTCATCAGACATCATATGCATCGCCCAAAGAAACAAAATCCTCATTCAACCAATACCAGTACTTACCATTATTTTGTACAAGTCTATTTAGTAACTCAGTAAAAGATATAGCAATAACTTGAGACTCACCAACAACTCCATGCCTATCAAAGAAACTATCGTAACATTTGCCTAGTCGAATAGGGTCAAGGTCAATCGTAAGGTATTCACCATTGCCATCGTTTGCAACAATGTACCAGTTCGAAGAAATATCTTCCTCGCATCTTTCTCCAATTATTACAGGATTAGCGAGAACAAAATCCTCAGGAGGCACAATGTTGACTTGATAGTCAGCATGTTGAAATAGGATAAGTCCTCCACAGGTTTCATAAAATTCTCGTAAGTCATCAGGCATTCTTAAATCTACTTCAATCTGTGGAAGCCTTTTAGGGGGTAGTACCAAACAATCAGGCATCCCCTTAACGGCTTCGATGATTTCACGAACGTCCATCTCGAACTACTCCCTGTAATTATATTTGTTGAAGGCGTTGTAATATCCTTGCCTTGCTGATTGAGGAACTTTTGCAGCATCAAACATTCTTTCACTTAATGACTGCATTTCCTGTGGGGAAACTTTCGTCCAATCCACAGCGCCGCCAACCTTCTTACCAGTTTTCTCGAATAGCCAATCCCGATATACTGCTTTTGTAGCATTATGCTGCGCTTGTGTCAACGCAATCGTAGGAGTATCTGCCCCCCTACTTACATAGTTTGGCACATTATGCTTTGCCCAAACATCGAGTACACCGTGATGATTCTCTAGTGGGGCGTTACTTGGGCGGTATGGAACAATATCATTTGGTTGAACACCTTTACCCGTCCCCTTACCCTCACACTTAAACAACCCCAATGGATCCACATAGCGGATCGGATCGCCATTGACATATGCGTAGCGGTTGAATGTTTGCCCTTCTGTTATCTCTCCGCGCACGATATCACGGTTCAAGAAGCGCTTGAGCCCCGGATGGTAGTAACGGGCACGCATATACAACAAGCCATTCCCATCCTGCTGCACCCCATCCTGACCGTTATAGCGAAACGGCTGGCAGCTTGTCCCTTCCTGTCCCTCATCTTCCCCATAGA
>JBEBPB010000027.1:0-79614 GCA_040396195.1 Paenibacillus nanensis | reverse complement strand
TCCGGGGGCGTTTATACGATAATTCGTACAAATTCGCTCCGTGAAGCTCATATCCGGGGGCGTTTATACGATAATTCGTACAATATGCGCATCTCTCCCCAGCCACTTGAAGAATCTACGTAAAGGCTTTTGTACGTATTCGTATAAACTAGCATTTTCCCATTTCCCATTTCATATCCAGACCACTAGCATAGCATGAATGTTCTCAGCATTTTCATAACTTTCTGCTATCATTAGATGAGATCACATGCGGCGAACGGTTTAAATCAGGGGATTCACAAGGCAATCTGCTGTTTCTAGTCACGAACCGCTTCTACCTCTCATGTGACGAAGTTAGCGACAATTTTCAAATATATATGGTGGTACGGTTTGTGGTACGGTTTGTGGTACGGTTTGTGGTACGGTTTGTGGTACGGTTTAATACAACGCTTGTGTTGATCTATACTTCCCAAATTACGACAGCAATAAGGTAAGTAGAACTGGAATCGCAATAATAGCTATTAAAATTATCCAAGCCGAGGGTCTTGCACAGTTCATCGTCCAGCCAGTTCCAAATCGTTTTTCAACAAAAATAGCAGGATCATTCGGATTGAAATAAAATGTTCCAAGCTTCCAATACTGGTCATGATCTGCCTCTGCAGTCGACGACGACGCTGCTGCATTACCGTCTGTTTTAATTCTGCTGCCCCCTTGACCGGTTGAAACCGACAATGCAATCGTTCCGATTAGAAAAATGCCTATAAAAGCTAATGGCACAATAGTAACAACTGTACCTGTCCAGGTATACATAGCGCTTAATTGGATAAATAAAAACAATGCCATAAATAAAAAGCTGGCTATCATCATAAATGCAGACCATCTGCGTCTAAAGATAATATTGCGTTGTAAGGAATTTTCCGGATCACTGCTCTCAATCAGCTGTTTACTGCGACTGATCACGATTTGTATAAAGAAAAATAAAATCAGCATCGACGCTTGAGCTACAACTGGCCATAACACTGTTCCCCAGCTTTTCGCAGCAGTTCGGATCACTTTCCCGCTGAAATCAAACTTCATAGCAATTTGCTCAGGAAACTTATCGTAACCAAGTACACTAATTAGTGCTGTCCCCGCAATCAGCAAAAAGTGTGGAAGAAACCAAACATAAGAGACAGTCAATTTTCTTCTGCGAAAATTAGTATCAACAATAATTCGCTTTGCCGACTGAGTAAGCCAATTTCTGCTTTCCTTCAGCCTCTTCACCGCATAATGCTGCTTAATAAAATTAAAAAATGACAATAGCATAAATGCAAGTAAATGAACAACCAGCAGTAAACTCCATGTTTTTTCACTGTTTATATTAAGAGAACATACGATTAACGAAACGGTTGTAACAATCCCCAACAAAGTGTTTAAAACTATATATTGCTTTTTATATTGGATAATATCTGGATCAGATTGCGCTTCAGCTGGAATCGTCACACCAAAGCATTCAATTTTTCTTGTTAAATACGGCATAATTGTCGTTATTAAAACAATCGGTACCATCATCAGCAGAATAAGTGTAATCATCCACCCTTCACTCATGATTCCTCAGCCTCCACATTTTCAAATTGAATGTAAACCTGCTGGCTTAACTTTTTAAATTGCTCCTGTGATAGTCCCCTGCAAACAGCTTCTGCAATTAATGGACGCAGCTGCTCCTGCAGCCTTTGCATATACAATTCATCTGCCGCAGGAAAAGCATCAGGATGGATAATCGCACCCTGCTTGCGATTCACTTGCACAAAACCGTCTTGCTTCAAAAGATTGTAAGCTTTATTCACTGTATGCAAATTAATGCCCAAATCCGCCGCCATGCTGCGTACAGATGGCAGCGGCTCGCTAGGAAGCAATTCCTTGCGCGCAATTCCTTCAATAATTTGCTGTACTAATTGTGTATATATCGGTGTTTCTGACTGCAAATCAATACTTAGAAACATCGCCTGTCACCGCCTAACCTGCTTTAAACACTTCTAAACTATATAGTAGCTACTGATAAAATACTTTTGTTTTTAATACTGTTATCATTACGGTTATTACGACTCCCCTTACTACTGCTATTACGCCTATTATTACTACTGCTTAATTATTTGCATACCGAGATCGTTATTGAATGACTTCTGACCCTTTCATAAATTGTACAATCCCGTCCATAAAGCCTTTGGCAAGCGGCAGGTCAGGATTGGTATAGGTCGCCATATTTTCAGCCTGATCACTTGAAGCCTCTTTAAGCACATGATTCATATTGTCTATGATAAGCAGCTTTGAAGCTTCATTCGCTTTATGCAATAGTTCAGCATCCGTTGCCGGTACTTGCAGATCAGTAGTACCATTAATCACAAGTGCTGGTACCTTCATCTGCTTCATCAATTGCTGCGGGTCATATTTTAACCACGAAATCATGTACGGCTGCACAGATGGACGGAACACACTCACTAGCTCATTACTCACTTTATCGACTTGTTTTCCTTGCTTAAGTTGCTCCAGAATACTCTTCGTCTCTTCCACCAGCTTTTCCGGCAATTGTGCAGATAGCTGCTCTAGCAACACTTCATCAATCGTTCTGCCTGCCCCTGCCACAGATACATAGAGGTCCGCATCTGCCTGTTGCACTGCTGCCATGCCAATTAGTGAGCCTTCACTATGACCAATAACACCAACTTGAGAAAAACGATCATCCTGCCTAGCAAATTCAATCCATGCTACTGCATCGTCTACAAAATCAGAAAAAACTATATCCTCTTCTTTTCCTCCCAATGCGGCATTATTGCCAATTCCCCGTTTATCGTATCGGATGCTGGCAACGCCTGCCTCGGCTAGCTGCTCAGCAATCATTTTCAAACTATTATTTTTGCCCGGCATGACCAGCGAATTTCCGTCCTTATCCGTAGGTCCTGAACCAGCGATAATGACCATAAGCGGGAATTTCCCTTCACCTTGGGGCAACTCCAGCTGTCCCTTCATCATGCCCGTTGAAATTTTCGTTTCGACTATATTTGCGTTATCTTCCTGTTGATCGCCATTTTTCTTGGCTAGCTCAAAAGGAAATGACTGGCCGTTCTGCTTGAACGTTCCTGCAATTTGATCCTGCTCCACCTTACCGTCAAACGTGATCTTCTGCCCGGATACATTCATCTCCATAAACAACTCAGCATCAGCAAGCTTTACACTTAATGGATAGTCAGTAATCCCTTGAATCGGTATGCTGATCGTTCCTTTATCCTCTTCAAATCTCATAATAATAAGCAGTGGTTTAGGTGTATGAATTGAACCTTCCCAAGCCCCCTCTATACTCTTCAAAGAATCAACCTGACCGGGACTCGCTGAATTCTGTGGAGATTCTGTACTGGATACAGTCGAAGAAGGCTCATTCTTCTCATTCGTTTTAGAGCCTCCACAGCCGGACAACAGTAATAATAAAACTAAAAATAGCGAAAGAAACAATGCCAGTCTTTTTTTCTCTTTTATAAAAATACTCATTCCAATCCCTCCATCACTTTCCCTAATGAATATAATATCCAAACCCGAAACTGAGAATAGACGATATAACAAGCTAAAAGATAATCTCTTCTAACATCTGCTTGTTATATACAAACTATAACAAATGGAACAAAACAGTGCAATAATTGATTTCCCCTGACTACATTTCGACTCCTTTCCAACTATGCTAAACTAAATTTATATGGAACATGGGATTAGGAGTGACTGACAATGAGCAATATTCAATTAAAAATAGATAGCAACGATCGCATGTTAAAACATATTTCGCTTATTAGAAAATTTGATCCGGCACTCTCAATCAGTGCTATCAAACACAATATTGAGCGTTCCAGTTATGTAATCAATCATGACTTATATGCTTATGATCTTGTTGAGGAGATAATGGGGATCGAGCGGACAGTTCGATTTCGGCAAAAGGAAACGGATAGAGCTTTGGAGAATGAGTAATCTATATAAGCGATGACGACTGCAAACGAAGCCAGATGAACGAGAATAACTCTGAGGGAACGAGAAGGTATAATAGATTTATAATGGTAACAAGTAACAAGTACAAGAAAATATAAAAGAATAGGGGCAGTATTCAGAAAATGAGCGCTCAGAAGGCTTTAAAAAATATGATCAAAGATTTTCTTTTTAAACAAAATTGTGAATCTACCTACTTTCATTGCATTTCAGTAGGTGAATATGCTTATAAACTGGGAAAAAACTATTTAACAGAACCCGAAAAAGCTGAAATTGCGGGGTATTTACATGATATTTCTGCAATTTATCCGAGTAATAAAAGAATTGATATCGCAAAAGAATTTGGTATAGAAATAAATGATGCAGAAAAAGAGTTTCCCATGATTATTCATCAAAAAATCTCTAAACAAATAGCAAAAAAACAGTTCGGCATTCTTGATGAAGAGATATTATCAGCGATAGAATGTCACACCACTTTGAAAAAGAACTATTCTACATTAGACCTGGTCGTGTTTGTAGCAGACAAAATTGAATGGGATCAGGATGGACAGCCTCCATATTTGAAAGGGTTACACGCATTAGATATATCTTTAGAAAATGCTGCTTATTATTATATAGATTATATTTTAAAACATGATATTAAAGTCATACATCCTTGGTTGAGTGCAGCGTATATGCAGTTGAAACAAAACTTAAAAATAAACAACGAATTGAATTTATAAACTCAGAGCCGAGCTTTAATACATAATAAATTATTTTCTATTTAGTATACCTCCTTAATCAGATCGATTGCCTCTCTCTAAAAATTCAAGTCTATTGCCAAAAGGGTCGTTTATATAGAAGCGTCTTACACCTTCATCATCCCTTGAATTGTCATCAATGACTTGAATGCTATTTTGCCGAAGGTATTCACGCAATTCGTCCAAGTTCTGTACGTGAAATGCTGGATGAGCTTTTGTAGCGGGAACAAAATCTTTTTGTACTCCGATGTGTACTTGGTGAATGCCGCATTGGAACCAGACACCACCACGTTTTTTTAGAATTTCCGGTTTGGGAATCTCCGTCCAACCTAATAAGTCATTAAAAAAATTCCGAGCCACTGTTTCACAACCTTCTGGGGCTGCCAGTTGAATGTGGTCAAGACCATAGAAATGGTAAACCATATAAATTATCCCCCTCCATCTTGTTTCACACAGAGAAACCATGTTTCATAACACAATCCCATTTTATAGTAGCATTCAAAAATAATCCAGTTCTTTTTCCGATAAATAACTCTATCTGATCAAAAACCTGAAGGAGTACTCTGCCTGCATTTGTTTCTCATTCTCCCTTTACGCCATCAATATTGCAACAAATCCTGTTTTTTTTGCAACAAAACAAAAATTCATCGCAAGTTTTAAGCAGTGTTGCTACGATAAGAACAGAAAGGAGCTCAGCATGAAATTCAACTATATTTGGAAGTCAAATAAGCCATCTTCTGAAATTGAAATTATTAGTAACCCATCGAATCAAGACTTGCTTTTAACGTTTGAACAACGCTTTTTTCAATCCATAACCTTGCTCGCAACGGATCCCAAAACAAATCGTCAGGTTATGACTGAATTAAATGATATCGAAACACTTGAAGCGTCAGGTCACTATACCAAAATCTTTTTAATAGATGGTACAGTACTTTTTCTCAATAAAATTTTAAAAGATTTATCTTACTTGGAGTCATTCGGATTAGTTAGAATCAATAATTCAATGATTTTGAACTTAGATCAAATACACTCATTTGCTTCGGGAAGTCATGCCAGATTAGAGGTTATTACCAAACAACAAAATAAGTACGTTGTTAGTAGGCATTATGCAAAGTCTATTAAGGAGAGGCTGATATGATAAAAGACTTAAAAAACAGATTTTTTCAAGTTTCATTTTTGGGAATGGTCGGGATTGTTCTTTTAACTACTATTTTTAGTCTCCACAAAGAAATAATTCAATTTTTTTATATTTGGAATTTAATTGGTATTAGCACTCTAATGGGGATTGTTTTTGGTATAGCTTATCCTTATTTATGGAACTACTCTACATTCAAAGTAACTACTAAAATTACGGTTAGCACTTTCTCCAATTTCTTATGCAGTACAGCGAGTGTATATCTTTTATCACCGAAAGCATTTGAAGTGGTTCAACCTTATTTGTTGCTAATTTTCGCGATAACGTTGGTCGGCCATTTTATCGGATTTTATTTTTTCTCAAAATATGATAATAAAAAAATAGCGGCTAGTTTGAATAAAGCGCTAGAAAACCAAGGAGACAGAAATGAACTACAATACTAGCTTACAAACATTATTAGATGATATTGCCATGAAACAAAAGAAGGGTCTTCCTTTTATAATGGCCTCGATATTTATTTGGGCAGTGATTACAACAATCACTTTGCTGCCTTTGGATTTAGCAATAAAGAATATCGGTATTTTATCTTGTGGTGCATTGCTGTTTCCTGTTTCAATTCTTTGTGCCAAAATATTAAATGTTGATTTATTTTATAAAGAAAACCCGCTGATTAATGGGCTGCTGATTGCAACAAACAATCAAATTTTGTATTTAGTTATTTGTGTTCTTTTACTAGTTAAAGCACCTATGTGGGTCTTACCTGCATATGCAATTATTTATGGGGCACATTTACTACCGTATTCTTTCTTTTATCAATCAAAAAATTACCGATACAGTGCAATATTTATTTGTATAGCTATTGTGATCAGTGTACTTTTGCTACATTTAAATCATATTTTTATCCCGCTAATTGTAGAAGTCGGTGTAGTATTCTTATTTTTAAAGCTGAAAAAGGAAATTAAAGGGGCTGCACAATAAGTCCCCAAAATAAAAGGGGGTGTCCAAATAAGTCAGTGAAAACTGACTGCTGGTCAGCCCCTTTTTGTTTGAAGCAAGTTTACATACCTTGAAATCCAACACTATAGAGATGTGTATTCATCCGGTTTGCCGATGTTTTACCTATCAATCAGAGCAGCTTTTTGAAGCAGCCTTTGAATAATCATAGCCACTTCTGCTCTAGTAATGTTAGCTTTAGGTGCTAATAAGTTTTTATTTCTGCCTAAAATGATACCTGAGCTAACACTTTCCGCAACACCATCTAGCGCCCATTCCGATACAGTGCCAGCATCAGTAAATGTCCTTATTACATCGGCATCGGAATGGTTATCCTTACTTTTTTTCAGTCCCGAAATCATCATCGCTTTGGTCATAATTAACATCGCTTGCTCTCGTGTAATCCTATCATTAGGACGGAATGTTCCGTCTTCAAATCCATTAATTAGACCATACTCATATGCAGTCTGAATTGCTCTGCAATACCAAGCTGTTGTACTTACGTCTGTGAATAAACTGCTTTCTTGAGATAAACGCAGTCCTAGCCCACGAACAATAATAGCAGCAAACTCAGCTCGAGTAATATCCTGGTCAGGACGATACATCCCATTGCCTATTCCGTTTACAACCATTCTAGATCCCATATTGTTGACCGCTGTCTCCGCCCAATGATTCTCGACATCAATAAACTTTATTGGATTCGAGACAATAGAGTAAACACTATTGGTCATGCTGTTAATAACTGCATAATATCTGTCATCTACTTTCATAATTCGAGTCGGTACTTGTCTAATGGAGCCATCTGACTCTACTACCACACCCGTTGTTATTTGGTTCGGATCGGCTCCTTCTGGAATAGCTATCGTACGCTCAATGAAGGATTTAAAGCGCAATATTTCTATGGTACGCCCATCATATTCCACGCTAATCTTGAAGTTAAGCGGTGGAGCAACTTGAGTTAGCCCTTCACGATGAACTGCAGCAGCCACAATTTGCAACATATCCTTAAGCGGCTCAGCAATTTCAATATTTACTTTCATATCCTTTAATGCTGCATTTGCTCCAAACTGAGAAGAAATTGTTGTTATATCCATTTGCTCTGCTCGTATCGTGTATAAAGCATTATTCATTTGTAAAACAATAGTTGCTTGCTGCTTTGCCAGGCTTTCAACCAAATGTCCATTAACTTGACCAATAACGACGTCACTATCTAGAGCTACTGGAATCGTAAGGACTGCATTCTTACCTTCCTCTTCAAATCGTTGCATCAACTTTTGTTCATCTACAGCAAATGTAGTCACTTTTTGCCCATTAATTTCAGAAATTTTTGCAATACCTGCGTTCACAATCTTCCCATTAACTAATAGATGAACTGTATTTACTGAAGGCTCAGGTATGACAACATCAATATAGACTGATTTAACCGTAACTGTAATGGTTTCCTCGTCCGTCAACTGACCATCACTCACTCTTACTATGAACGTATAACTTTTCGAACTTTGCGCTGCTGACGGCGTCCAAGTAAATTCACCTGTTTGACTGTCTATTACAGCGCCTGCTGGTGCATCGACTAGACTGTAGATTAAGGTATTCGCTGGTTCATCCTCATCCGTTGCCAACACCGTAAAGTTTAATTGGCTTCCTGCATTCACACTCTTATTCCCTATTGCTTGCAATACAGGTGCAGTGTTCACTTCGTTAACTGTAACCGTGATATGCTCTTCATCAGTTAATACCCCATCACTTACACGAACCGTAAAAGTATAGCTTCCTGGACCCTGCGCTTCGGTTGGCGTCCATGTGAATACGCCCGTCGTAGCATTGATACTGGCTCCTGTTGGTGCATTAACTAAACTATATGTCAAAATAGCCGAATCTGAATCAGTAGCTGTTGCTGTAAAAGTTAACAGACTTCCTTCATTCACTGTTTTATTGCCAATTGCAGCAAGCACTGGCGCCACATTTACTTCGTTAACCGTGACGGTGATTTGCTCTTCATCAGTTAAAGTCCCATCACTTACACGAACCGTAAAAGTATAGCTTCCTGGACCTTGAGCTTCCGTTGGTGTCCATGTGAACACCCCCGTCACAGCATTAATGATGGCTCCTGTTGGCGCTCCTACTAAGCTGTACGTCAGCGTATTTGCTGGTAAATCTGAATCTATCGCTGTTGCTGTAAAAGTTAACAGACTTCCTTCGTCCACTGTCTTATTGCCAATTGCACTCAATACAGGTGCTGTGTTTTCTAGCATCGCTCCATCATCGATTTTAAGTGGTTCTATAACCAATGAGGTAGCAGTTGTATGCAACGAATATACGGGAAATAAAGAAAAAACTAAAACAAACGCTAAAATAATATTACTCCAAACCTTCTTGTGCATAACTTAGCAACACTCCTAATGATAAAAATAATGACCAATTATGAAAATTGCCTTAATGATCACAAGCAATCACACTTCAAAGCAGTTTCTAAACAATACCGAGAGGCTCATATATACCTTCCGTTACATTTATAAATAGATCGACATAATGCCCGCTAGAAACCTTGTTCTCTGCACTATAACACATGTGTTTATATTTTATACATAACTTTTTTGGATCAAACCAGAACTCATTAATTGCTTCCCTTCATTCGTAAGTTCATTGGTATTGACAGGATAGATTAAAGCATTGCTAATAATATTCTCAGCGGATTGTAAGACATTTTTATTCTATTTTGTGCAAATCAGCCTTCTTCCGACGGAGGTGATGAATCATTGTTCGTTCCTAATGGTTAACGGTTGTCCTGGCGCTTATTCGGCGATTTTTTCCCCTTTTTTGTTTCTTACGGTTGTCCTGGCGGCTATTTCATCATATCAAGCGAGTTTCGGCGATGTTTCCACAAATAGGCGCTGTCGCAACCGTTAGCTTTTGAAAAGCTACTTTTTCATCACATTAGCCGCCAGGACAACCGTTATGTTTTATCACACACTAACCAATATAGAATGCAGACATGAACCGTGAACGTTTGCTTAGTTTGCTTTCAATCAATCTTTTGAGACTGCGTCACTACCTTTACATTTCAAACTCGTTTTCCCTTTGTTAAAACTCGCGTGGTTCTGTTTCATTATATAAAAAAAACGATTCCCCATTTGTGTTACAGTTCACAAACGAAAAATAGTTTTGAATTTCAACCTTCTCTATCCTTTTGAACAAAAAAGCACGCTATTCCTATGGGAACAGCATGCTTTTGTCAACTGCGGATCTAGCACTCCGCTCCGGTCATCTCGTTTGTAAATATACGCTTGTATTCCTGCGGTGTAAGCTTCACAGCGGATTGCCCAACATAGTGAAATTGCAACGCACGCCTTCTCTTTTCCGAAAGATTATAGGGTGTACCATGCTTTATCAAACCGTGAAAAAACATTAGCCCTCCAGATTTCAATGGAATTGCAACGTCTTCCTCCACTGCAATATGAGAGTCGCAAAGCTGCCAATCACGGACTGCATAGTGTGGAGTCGCTCCATCAGCATGAGAGCCCGGCAACACATGCATACAGCCGTTATCCAGTTCAGCATCGTCCAGCGCAATCCACACGCCGATAACCGGTTTATTGTAAGCCAGTGGTCCATATGCCATATCCTGATGCCAAGGCTTCTCACCGCCTCCCATAGGAGGTTTCAGCAAAGCCATATCTTGAACGAGCTTGGGTGATTCACCCAATAACAATTCGACGCTCGTCAAAATGTCCGGATGATAAGCAATATGCTTGAGCCTATCGTCATTCTCCACAAACCTGCTTACTTTCCGAACCGCCAGCTCCCGTTCCTCATTCGTTTGAAGCTCTTTTTCCGGTTTGGAAAACTGTAATAAAGCGCCTTTCTTCTCGACAAAAACCATATCCATAATAGCATCAAGCGCATCTTTCACCTCTGCGGAATCAAGGACTCCTTCAACAGCCAAATAGCCCATTGCCATATATTCCTGCACCTTATCTTCGGTAATCTCATGCAGACCTGCATATTTGTCAGAAATACGATCATAACGATACATGCGATCAGAGATTTCCTGCGGAGTTAATTGAGTAGACATTATTCCAACACCCTCTCGTTTATAAAATTTACGTATTTAATAAATAAATTATATCTACACAAGGCTATCGAATAAATGTTATATTCGAATAATAATTTATACTTTTCCACATAAAAGGAGAGTGGTTTTCATGCTAGATTTCCCATTGCAATCCGTTCGTCATTCTTCCCATTGCGGGAAGGTTTATTGTGAGCGGAACTGGAAGTGGAATCGTAGCGAGGATCCATTTACTGACTTTGATCTTTGGTATGTTTGGAACGGTGAGGGCGGAATTATACTTAATGGTCTGGAACAGAAAATTCAGCGGAATCAATGCTATCTTTTCCGCCCCGGTGACCGAATCAATGCCTGGCATGATCCGGATCACCCGCTTACTGTTACTTATATTCATTTCTCGTCTGAAGAGAGGATTGAAGCACTGGCAGGTCTTCCAGCGTATCATACGTTCACTGCTCCTTTTTATTTTGAAGCCTATTTGGAGAGATTTATTCAAGTAGTAACGATCAAGGAAATTCATTATGCGGAAGAAACAGAGCTACTGCTTAACCTTCTCCTGCTTGCTTTTGAAAGAGAGGGATTAACTATGAACGCAGATGGAAACCGCAAGCGCCATCCACATTATGTCGTCATGAATCAAATCGCTGCTGCCATTCGTGAAAACCCCGGCAACACTCGCAGTATCAGTGAGCTTGCGGAACAAGCCTATCTCTCTCCTCGCTATTTCTCCTTGCAATTCAAGGAAGTAATGGGACAGACGATTGAAAGTTACATGATCGAGAAAAAAATTGAAAGAGCCGAATACTTGCTGCGTCAGCATGGCATGACGGTTGGGGAGGTCGCCGACGCACTTGGCTATCAAAATATTTATTATTTCAGCAAGCAATTCAAAAAGATAAAAGGCGTGAGCCCTTCGAAAGTCTAACATACAAAGTAGCACGCGAAGAGCCGTTCCCGTCATTAAACAATGACAAGAACGGCTGCATATAAGGGGAGCCGGGATTTCGCTACTCAGCCAAAATCGCTTGCACAAAGGCATCTTTGGCTCGGCTTTCCTCCAAACCGGTAAAAATCTGTACGTCCTCCGGATATAACGCACTGGCATGCGCCAGGTCGACGAACTTCCGTGCGGCGTTCAGCGGATTGATAACCGTTTTTTTACTGCAGGGAGCGTTTTGTAGCAAATCCTGCAAATCAAAGTGCTGCAAAATGTCCGGTACGACAACACTTTGCTTCCAGGCGAACGGAAATTCCTCAGTCAACGCCTGATAGTTCAACAACGAATCCCATAGCACCAGCTTGTGGAATGGTCCGATAAGCATCGAAGTCAACAGCGCCACCGTTGCTCCCATCCCCTTACCTGCCAGAATGAGTCGATTGGGATCAACCTCCGGCAGCCCGCGCATATACTGCCAAGCATGCATGGCATCCCGCACCCGCAGGCCCATGAGCGGTCGATCTACAGCTACGGACAAATACGTAAGCACCCGTTCGATATCACACCAAGACGCCACATCATGCCAGACCGGGCGGGGCGCAAGCTCCCCGAAGCCGCTTACGTCAACACTATATACCAATGCATCTCCAAGCTTTGTCAACGGGCCGAAGCTGCGAAAGCCATCCCATTTGCCCGCTTCGTCAATCATCAATACGGCTGGCAGCCTGCCGAATGCATTTGCACTTGCGCCGATAGCACCGCTGGAAGACTTCGTCCTTCGCATTATTATGCCCGGTACCTTACACTCGAACGCAGTGCGCAAGCTGACAGCATGGAACTGGTATGCACCAGTCTGCTTTTGTTCCTGCACTTTTACCTGCAAGCTGGCGCCTGTCTCCAAAGGAAAGTCTGCATTCTCCAATCGGAGCGTTCGCCGCAGCCGCTCTTTCAGGTAGATCACACCGGCATCTCCCTGTGGTACATTACGGCTATTCAACAGCCGTCTGCCCTCATCCCTATTGATTGTATACATGTTTACTTCGTTAGACGGATGGCAGTGCAGCAGCTCCGGCTCCTGAACCGACAAGTCCTCCAAACTCAGCGAGAGCGGCTGAACACCCGGCTTGAACACGCGATTCATCGAGCGCACTACTTCGTTTGCCATATTCAGAGAATATGAGTGACCGCAATCATCCAAAAACAATCCCAACTCACTCTCTCGGTCATACAACTTATAGACGTCCGCCGCGTCGTGATACAAGCGCTGAGTATTGCGGTAGTCAAACAAATCATCCTCGCGTCCTCCGACGATCAGGCACGACTTAGGCGCTTGCAGAGCAATCAAATCTGTGAAGTCGATACCATGTGCGATCAGTCCCGTTCCAAACTGCTCCGGACAGCTCGTATACCAGTCTGTCAAGTGCAACTCTTCATGCTCGTTCAGACAACAAACCGGAGCTAGAAAACGGATACGATCATCGAGGAGAGAAGCATAGATCGTTGTCGCACCACCGCCGGATACGCCAGTCATCGCCACTCCGCCCGAACTGAAATCGATATCGTCCCTTGTTTCCAAATAATCGATGCATCGTATCGCATCCAAAACGAAATGCGTGTTGCTCCAAATTCCCGTCAGGTAGCCGATCAGCCCATTGGTAAAATGATCATTCATATGTCCAATCTCTCCAGCCACACCCGGCGGATCGAACGAGATTGCCGCATAGCCGTTGCGCGCGAATGTCTGCGCCGAAATTTGGTAGCTCTCACCTGTCTTGCAACTATGCCCCGTCGGGCAGATGACGCCTGGGTATTGCCCCGGTTGAGCGGGCAGATAAACCGTACCGTTTACCTCCCATCCCGGGTAGGACTCAAAAATAACATTTTCCACCCGGTATTCCCCAAAGTTATGACGGCTAACTACTCGCGAAGTTAGCGGTCTCCTATCATACATGAACGAGGGGAAGGCCGCACGAATAACATCCAATAGCTGGCGCCGCAAGCATTCCCATTCTTCTTTGCTTGCGGCACGACTTCTCGCATCCGCCAGCTTCTTAAGCTGCCGCCGGCAGCGCTCCGCGATCTCCTCGCGAAGCTGCATGTCAGCGGCAGAACCTGCCAAATTCAATATATTCATCGTTTCAATGTGACGTAACGATCGTTAACCGCCTTCGTCAGTTCCTCTCCTCCAGAAGAATTCCATAGCTTGACAAAATCGTCAAAGCCTTGGTCCAGATTAACCTCACCAATAATAAATTTGATCAAGTATTCATCGCGTATCCGATTCAAGTCCGGATATTGAGATGATTCCGGAACGATGAATGTAAGCAAAGTACTGAATGCAGGAACACCTTCCGTCGTTTTCTTTTTGAACTCTGCTTGCTCCTTCGACATATCAAATTTGGTCATATAGCTGGACTTGGTGCCAAATACGTTATAGTAACTGCTTGCTCCAACCTTTGCCCCGCGCTCCGTTGCGTTTACATACTGCTCTTTAGGCGTTGGAACACCCTCTACCAGATCATAATGCTCTCCCTCAACGCCAAAGTAAGTCATTTTATAAACCTCTTCGTCTGAAATCATCGTATCCAACATTTCAAACAATTTATCCATTTTTGCCGGGTCCTTTGCTACTTGAGCTCCCATGCCGACAAAATTGTTTTTGACCCCCCATGAGAAGCCTGCCTTATCCCCGTAGGGACCAATTAACGGCTTGCCGATAACTAGCTCTGTATCCGGGTTTTGTCCCTTGAATTCCGGTTCTATGGCAAGCGCATAGCTGTTCCACATGCCTCTGTCGATAATACCTGCTCTTTTATTCGCCAGATCCTGTCGTGTCTTTGCATAATCTGTTGTCAAGAATTCCTTGTCAATAACGCCATCCTTATACCATTTATTCAGTATTTTAAGAGCCTCGCGGGTTCTTTCGGAAACCATTGCATTGATCAAACTGCCGTCCTCATCCTTCAACCAGGCGCCAGGGCTTGTGCCAAATGCCGAGTAGACAGAATTAAATGCCAGTGTAGCAAGTGAATCCTTACCACTGCCTGAGTAGCCGATCGTATCTGGTTTACCATTCTGATCAGGATCATTCTTTGCAAAATAGTATACCAGCTTCTCGAACTCTTCCAGCGTCTCTGGTGCTTTATCAAAGCCTGCCTGCTTTAACCAATCACCATTGTAAGCTGGCAAAAACGGTGTCAGTCCTTCCAGCCAGTAAAGAGGTATCGCAAAATTTTTGCCGTCTACAACTGCCAAATCCCAAATGGCAGGATCCATCTCATCAACAGACGCTGCATATTTAGGCATTTTCTCCTTGATTAGATCAATAGGCAACTCGCTCAGCAAGCCCTGATTGGAATAATCCAGAATTTCCCCTTGTGACCACAAGAAAAACAGATCTGGGATTTCTCCCGTTGCCAGACGGATATTAAGATGTTCTGTCCAACTGGTACGGTCCACGCGCATATTCTCGATTTTTACATTAAAGCGCTCTTCCAAATACTTTTGAACCGGTGTATCATCACCCTCTGGCGGATCGAAACTCAGCCATAGCAGATTGATCGGCTCTTCCACTTGTGCAGTAGGCGCCGATGATTCTGTTGCTGGTGTAGACGATGTGTCACTGCTGGCGGATGGCTTACTATTTCCTCCACCACTGCCGCATGCCGAGAGCAGCAGAATAACGGCAATCGCAGCCGCCAAAAATTTAAATTTAATACCTGTTATCATACCTTTTCCTCCCTTTTTTTAAAAGCTTCATGTATGAAAAATGGCTAGTCAATGTACACATAGCCCATTTATCCAAACCTATGCTTGCCCCGCTACTCTTTCAAGGAGCCGATCATAACTCCTTTAACAAAATATTTTTGCAGAAATGGATAAACAATAATAATCGGACCGGTAATGATCATAAGCACTGCAGCTTTGACTGTTTCCGGCGTCACAGTTTCCTGACCAGGCTGCTGAGACATCAGCATCCGCAGTTCCATGTCCTGATTCTCTACGACGAGTCTGCGCAAATAGATTTGAAGAACGATTTTGGTCTGATCCTGAATGTAGATAAGAGCCTGAAACCATTCGTTCCAATAGCGGACCGCTGACCAAAGCGTAATCGTTGCAATAATCGGCGCTGACAGCGGCAGCACAACGGAGAACAGAATACGAATATCGTTAGCCCCGTCCATTCGTGCCGAATCCTCCAGTTCCTGAGGAATGCCGAGAAAAAAGTTGCGCAGTATAAGAAGCGAAAATGTATTGAAGAGCATTGGGATGATATAGACCATCATAGAATCGTACATTCCCAGACTTTTAATCAGCAAATAGGATGGAATAAGCCCGCCGCTGAAAAACATCGTCATTACGATAAATAGAGTATAGAAGCGACGATCCGGCAAATATTTTTTGGATAACGGGTAAGCTGCCATAACCATTACGATGACGGACAGCCCCGTGCCAACGACCGTTCGAAATATAGTATTGCGAAAGCCATACCAGATTTGCGCAGATGAAACCGCTTTCCGATATGCCTCAAAAGAAAACTCCTGAGGAAATAGATGCAGGCCCGGTCGCATTGCTTCAGTCGGCGTGCTGAGCGAGATCGACAACACATGAATGAAGGGATACACAAATAGAATGCTTATTCCGGTAATGAATATTACTGCAAATGCTTGAAACCATTTTTCGCCGATTGTCATGCGTGCAAACATCGTATCGCCTCCTTAGAACAGCCCATCCTGGCCTGCCTTTTTAATTAAGTAATCGGTTCCCAATACCAGGAGGAGTGCGATCACGTTTTTGAATAAGCCGACTGCTGTCGTTAAACTGTACTGCATCTGGGACAGACCAACCCTGAATACGTAGGTGTCCAGAATATCAGCTACTTCATATACCGCTGGATGATACAGGTTCAATATTTGGTCAAAGCCTGCATCTAGTATGCCGCTGATCTGAAAAATAAACATGATACAGATAACCGGTAAAATGGACGGCAATGTAATATGCAATGTTTGCTTCCATCGTCCAGCACCATCAATGCTGGCTGCTTCATATAGACTTGGATTGATGGAGGCTAACGCAGCCAAATAAATAATTGTTCCCCAGCCGACCTCTTTCCATATAGTTGTGATTACCAGCGTAAATCTGAAGTAAGCGGGATCACCCAGAAAATAGATTGCATCTACCCCAAACAGACCCAGAACATAATTAACGATCCCCGTGCTTGGCGATAAAATCGTTCCAAACAGACCTGCAAGAATAACCCAGGAAAGGAAATGCGGCAAGTAACTGATCGACTGTGTAATCCGCTTGAATATCTTTCCTCTAATTTCGTTAAAAATGAGCGCCAGAATAATGGCGGCTGGAAATCCAAAAATAATGTGATATAAACTGATGATTACAGTATTGCGAAATACTCTCCAAAATTGGCTGGTCGAAGTAAACATCACTTCAAAATGTTTAAATCCGACCCAAGGGCTTCCGTTGATTCCTTCTAATACACGAAAATCCTTGAATGCCAGTTGCACGCCATATAGTGGAGCATACTGAAAAACCGAATACCATATCAATGCCGGGAGCAATAGTATAAACAGGTATTTATGCTTTTTGTAGCGCTTCCATTTGCTTTCAGCCGCCTGCTGACTCCTTCTTGTCAATGATGCCATAGAGCAAGTCTCCAATCTGTAGATTTTGTTGCCAGTAATACTTGTTGCTCGCTCTTATTTTAGAAGGAATTTAATCTCAAAATCCAGTTCAGATTTATGTGATTTTGTATACTTTGAAGCAGAATTAGTTAAATAAACCGCTGATCTGGCAGTCTCTAACCAAAATTGCCCGGCTTGCCCCCCCCACATATGCGAACTAAAATAATCATGTAAAAGAACACCTTTTTTCCGAAAAAAAAAGCGGCTTTCCCTTATGGAATTCCGCTCCATTTTCAGACACAAACTATTAAACAACCTCCGTCTGCACCGTCGCCCGGGCAAGCTTGCGATATTGATTCGGTGTCATTTCATATTTTGCCTTAAATTTTGTACAGAAATATTGGACATTGCTATATCCCGCCCGTTCTGCAATTCGGGTCACTGATTCCTGACCGTCGCGCAGCAGTTCCGCTGCATGCTCCAGTCGAACTCGGCTCAAATATTCAATAAATGGCATATGCAATACTTCTGTAAACAGCTTGGAGATATAGGAAGGGGAGAAGGATACCAGCTCAGCCATTTGATCCAGCGAAATATCCTCATACAGATGCTCATGAATATAACGTTGTATGATATGGATTGTCTCTGCATGTGCGTGAGGAGTATCGCTGCCCAAGCAAACGATCATTTGCGAAACGTTGGACTCAATTCTCGCCAATCCTTCTACCAGTGTGCCCTCCCTCAGGATCAGCGACATATCCGGGAGTTCCAGACGATCAAACAATCGATAATGAAGTGCCATCCGGCGCATACAAACACTTAGCTGCATCAGCACCCACTCTGCTGTCTCGATGCCATAGCCATCATCGACAAGGGTCTGCTTGACTCCTCTCAAATAATCCGAAACCGCCTGCATGTTTTGCGTATGAATCCCTTTCTCGAAGCTCTCGAAATTCATATCCTCATAGGCATTGCGACGAGCTTCCACTTCATGAAAGCCAATAATAGCGAGGGGACCGAATAAAAACTCATATCTGGCTGCGTGCTTCGCCTCTCTGAACGATTCACACACCTCAGCCAGCCTGTCTGTCGCTTGTCCATATCCGGCAGAGAACTGGCAAACACCGTCCAACTTGTCTTGCAGCAGTCGGAGCGCTTCTTTGACTGTCTGATCTGCACTCGAATCGGATGGTTCCAGCACAAACATAACAACCAGCTCCGCACGAGAAACTGCTACAGCTTCCCAGCGAAAGGATCTGCCTTGAAACCAATGACCAAGCGTCATAGGATCCAGTTCTCCGGAATGCAGCCGAATATATGCCACCGCCAGTTTCGATTGGTCTGCATAAGCATAGGAGGCAGCCACTTCAATATCGCCGTGTATCAGCTTCAACAGCCGCGTCTTCTCCAAACTGTAGTGCAGCGTCTGAAGGCTGCTCGTCATCTTTTTCAGCGGGATATAGACTCGCCTGGACATAAGCAATAAAATCGTCAAACCTATGACCCCAGTTACTAGAGAGAATATTAACAAATTATGTTGTTGCTTCTTTGAATCAAGCAACAACGAATTCAACGGTCGTGCCAAAACAAATCCCCAGTTATATCTGGATAGGCTTGCAGGAGAGTAAGCCCATACTGTCGATCGTCTCTCCGCTTCCCTCACACTTACCGATGCTGCTGTCTCAGCAAGCTCCTTATCACCGTCAAAGCTTCTCATTGTCTCTCCTGAATTCGTCAATAACGTGGTTCCGCCCTCATCCACAAGATAAAACTGCTCTTCTTTGGAGCTCAGCATCCCGCCTAGCAGTCCCTTTACATAATCAAGACTGATATCCAGAAACAAATATCCCTTCGCATTATCATGGGTAGAGCCGTAAGGCAGCGCTCGCAAATAGGTGATTACTTGCTCATTGCCTCTGCCGTTGCGTATCGTCCAGCGATTGAGCGGAAAATCGCTCAGCTGTCCAATAAAGACAGCATCCTTCGAGTTTTCGGGCTTCTCATATAAATACTGGGAATCAACGGTGTATCCCGTTTTCAAAAAATGCACGGTCACATTGGAAAGAGCTTCTTGTGCCAGCTTAACATTTTGAATATCATTATGCAGAACTAAAAAACGATAACCCAGATTGCTGTTTGGTTCATCCAACAGCGAACCCAGCCCGTCATATTTTTGAAATGCCGTGGAGACCACCTTATCCTGAAACAGCTCCTCATAACGCCTGAGTATCGTTATCTCCAAATAATCACGTACATGCTGAAGCCGATATAAACTATCACGGGATATCTCCTTCGTCACTAATGTCTGGGAGTTGGCGTACAAATAGAATCCGAAAGCACCAATCATGACAACAGTCAAAGTCGCAAAAATAATAATCGATTTGAAGAAGTCGTTCTTATGATCGCCTTTAAGAAACATACTCTTCACCTTCCCCGAATGATAGATTAAGTCAAAATAGGAACTATAGAAGCGATAACGTCCGATTCAGCCTATACCTTAAAAGCTTCGCGATGCAGCATATATTTGGTCAGCCGCTCTAGGTTTACAGCATAGCCGATACCCGGGCCTTCCGGCACATCGATTGTACCGTTTTGTACAATAACAGCCGGCTCAACGATATCCTCTTCCCAGTAATTTGAAGAAGCAGCTGTGTCTCCCGGCAAGGTAAAGTTGTTTAATGCTGACAATGCGATATTATGCGCCCGACCAATGCCCGATTCAAACATGCCTCCGCACCATACCGGGATTTTCCGCTCCATACACAGGTCATGCAGCTTGATTGCCTCCGTTAATCCCCCGACTCGACCTGTCTTGATATTAATAATTTGGCAGCTCCCCAGTTCAATCGCCTTACGTGCATCATCGGCCGAATGAATACTCTCATCAAGACAAATTGGCGTACGCAACTGCCGTTGCAGCTTGCAGTGGTCCACAATATCATCATGTGCCAGCGGCTGTTCTATCATCGTAAGCTGATAATCATCCAGTTGACGCAGATGTTCCACATCCGCCAGCGTATACGCAGAATTCGCATCCACCATAAGTGGGATATCCGGATACTTCCGACGAACCCCATCAACAATATCGATATCCCATCCTGGCTTTATCTTGATCTTCATTCTCTTGTAGCCGGCTTGAAGCCGCTGATCAATCATCTCCAGCAATTGCTCCAGTGATGCCTGAATGCCAATGCTGACCCCAACCTCGATCGATGTTTTCTTAGCTCCGATAACCGTTGCGAGCGATTGATTCTGTTGCTTCGCATACAAATCCCAGCAAGCAGTCTCAAGCGCCGCCTTCGCCATCTTATTGCCGCGGATGGGAGCAAACCTCTCCGCCAGATCAGTCGGATGACTCACTTTCTCTCTGCTTAGCATCGGAATCAAAAACCTCTCCAGCAGATACCAATTGCCCCTTAGCGTCTCTTCATTGTAAGAAGGCTCAACAAAGGCAACCGATTCTCCCCATCCCGATCTTCCTTGCTCATCCGTCACCTCTACCACGATAAACTCCCTATCCTTCAAGGTTCCAAAGCTTGTTGTAAACGATTTCAATAATGGCATGCTCATATGTCTTAGTGTAACGCTTCGTATATTCATCTTTGCTGTCCATCCTCCAGTAGCTTAATAGCGGCGACAGCCATAATGGCTGCACCTGTACTCATCGCCCCATGATCAAAACTCATCTCCGGATGATGCAGCCCTGGTGTCAATCCGCAGCCCAGTCCGATCATCGTCGCCTGAAGCTCTCTGCGCTCCGTAGAATAAAAATGAAAATCCTCCGCTCCCGGCGTAATAACAGGAGAGGACAGTCCATTCTCACCTAGCACTTCCACGATAGCTTCGCTAACAACCTGCTCCATATCAGCACTCGGAATAGCCGGCGCCGCCTTGATTACCGGGTTGACTATCACCTCAGCTCCATCAGCCTCGCCAATTGTTATCGCTGTCAGCCGTACGCGCTCTGTCAACTGTTCCAACTCTGCATACGACGAAGCACGGATATCCACTATAAACTCCGCTTCGTCCGGAATAACATTATCGCTTTCGTTCGGCACTCGTGCTGTCGTTACCTTGCAGGAGCCGCCGTTTTTCTGGTCCGATCTAATAGCTTTGAGAGCCGTTACAATAGCAGCAAGCGTCTCCAACGCATTGATGCCATCCTCCGGACGTGCAGCGTGAGCTTGCCTACCTTGAATTCTGCCGTACACTTTTGCTGCCCCTCCATGATATATACCCGCCGATGCCAGTCCGTTAGCAAGCTCTCTTTGCGGGCGCAAATGGATACCTAGCATACAATCTATATGGTCCAGCATTCCTGTTTGCAACAGCGCTTTAGCCCCCTCAGCCGTTTCTTCGGCCGGCTGAAATATGGTCAGCAGCTCGCCTGCTGCAAACTGATATCCAATCTCCTTGAGACAACGAACCGCGATAAAAACCATCGTCATATGTGCATCGTGACCACATGAATGATTAGCTCTCCATTGTCCGTTAATCGCCTGCCAAAGCGCATCCATATCCGCGCGCAATGCTACACTGCGACCGGCACTCTTCCCTCTCCAGCTGCCAATTGCCCCGGTATGCTCCGCAAACGTTCGCACCTCCAGTCCAATCTCACTTAACCGCTCGCAGATATAAGCTGTTGTACGATGCTCCTGCCAGCCGATTTCAGCCAGTTGATGCAATTCCCTATACATGCGCTCAATCTCCGCGCCTTGCTCTGCCAGCCAGCGCTGAATAAGCGGAGTCCACTCGGAATTGTTCAACATTTATCTCTCTCCTTCCAGCACGTAATAGTCAACCTCCGTATCGCCCCGAAGTAAACCGACGACCCGAAAGCCACGGCTGAATGCCTTCTCACACAACTCGCGCAGCCATAGCTTCCACGCAACGATTTCCTCTGGTCTGCTCTTCTTGATCGCTGCGATATTATGCGGTACAGCTAACAAATAGCCTTCATTGAGGGATTGCCACATTGGAAATCTTGCATCGGGGCTTAAAGCATCCTTGGCTAGTTTCACATAAGTATTCCATCGTGCCTCAGATCTCGGTCTGCTCTGTATAACTGAGCAAACCGATGGAGACATGAGCTCCCACCGGATTAGAAAGCGATCGCTCGGATCACCCTGCTCGTCGAATCCATACAATGCTGGTATATAGACATTCACTGTTCCTCCAAGCTTGCAAAGATTTAAATAACCATTGCGAAGCTGGAATGGATCGTAGGTCCAGGTAATGGCTGAATAGCCATGTTCAATTGCCCACAGACGTTGTTCCAGCTTAAGACTGGTTCCTACCCCCTGGTCTCGAAAATCAGGATGCACGACCATCATATGAGAATGGAGATACGTTTGATTGCCATCGTAGGCGGCAAAGCTATAGCAAAAGCCGGCAGCTCTCTCGTCCTCGTATGCGGCGATTACTGCCCCGCCATGCTGCACAGCCGCCTTCATCTGAACTGCTGATGTAAACATATCCTTGGACCATGCAGTGCCTTGCAGCTCAGACAGCACCCGCAGCTCATTGAAATCCGTTACTGCGCGATAAACCAGTTCCCCCATGTTCCTCTCCTCCAATTGAAAATCGCAAGCGCCTGTTTCAGCCGGCCTCTTCCCGTCAGTCGTCATCCGCCTGATTGACAAAATAAAAAGAACGCGCCCCATTCGCCTGCTCCTGCTCCAGTCGCTGCTGCACTTGCGAACGGTCCCGTACAGTCAAAAAACCGGTCAGTGTGTTTAGCAATGCGAACACTGCGGGCATTCCTTGCAAAGTGACCGGGGATTCGACCTCAACCTTCAACACTTGATCCGCCAACAACCCAAGAGGAGATAATTCCCGATCAGTGATCGCAAGAATTTGAGCAGAGCGCTGCTTGGCCTCTTTTACAAATTCATTTGTTTCCCGCATATATCTCGGAAAAGAAAGCGCTATCACCAACCAGCCAGGCTGGATCCTGGATAGTAAGGAGTTTCCATCCTCCATGCCGCCGTGGTAAAGATGCACATTGCCTCGAAGTATATTCAGCGAATGAGTAAGCCAATGTGCGGGAGCAAACGATGCGCGCAATCCGATAATCACGATATGCGGAGCCGAGCGAATAAGCTCAACCGCTTGCTCTAGCGCCGCTGAACTAAGCTCCGCCAGCGTCCGCTCTATATTCCCCATATTCATACTCCTGCGGTAGGAGATATAGGCTGCCGAGTCCTCCGGCTCGCTGGCTGCCGACTCGCCAAGACTAACGATCGGATTAACATTCTTCCGCTTCTCTACCAGCGCATTTTGAATTTCCTTCTGCAACATACCGTATCCGGTATAACCGACCTCGACACTGAAGCGAATCACCGTCGTCTCACTTGTATCTGTGCAAGCCCCTACCTCCTTAGCCGATAATGTCGCAATCCGGCCTGGGTCCTCCAGTAGAAACTTTGCTACTTTCCGCTGACTTGCCGTCAAACCATCGAACATTTGGCGAACCTGATTTTGAATCTTCTCCATTAAATCTATTCCTTTATCTGAAGTTTATACACCATATTAACAATTATAATGAAGTTATAACTTCACAATCACATTATAAACCGTAGCTCTACAGATAACAATAACGATTTTTCAGGTCAACCCGATCCCTTTTGTATTAAAATTTATTCATCACTACAAACAAAAATGGACTTCTAACCGCTGTTATATTCAAATTTTTATTGAACTGACCTTATCGATATCCTCACAGCACCCTTAGAAGATAGATGGTAATTTTGTTTTTCTAACGTTAGTCGATAATCTCTCTATATTCCCGATATGCGCCAAATTCGAACAAATCGTCCTCGCCCAGGAAGGCGGGTGTTTCACGCTCCAGCTCGCCTAGCCCCTCCATAATCCGCCGCCAAAGCTTCGTTCGAGCGTAACGCTGGTGAACCAGTTGAAAAGTCGTCTCTTCCAGCAAGCGTTTCGCTTCGGTAAATCTTCCCGAATCCACCAGCCATGCGGCGCGCCGCTCCGCCAACCATTCATCCTGAAGAGCACTCGTTTGCGCCAGCCAGTATTCCCTCTCTGCTAACGTTTGTGATCCAATCTCGGACAGCGCCAAATCTCGTTCATACGTCACTTGTGGATGCAGGGCGAACGTCTGTGATTTAATTTTGCGATAACACTCTGCCGCCTTGGTTCTATCTCCCTTATTGCGCCGATACAACCGTGCAGCCAGTGCTAATGCCCGATCCTCTCCCGAAGCCTCCAACTCCGCAAGCGCCTCTTCGATCCGATCCTTGCCCGCATACCAGGCGCCAAGCTGCATTCGCCAGGCGCTCTCCTGATTGGGACGGCTTGCCGCTGCAAAGCGAAGCGCCTTCTCCAGTTCCTCATAACCGGAGATAGCCCATCTGTTATCGTCCGTCTCCGGCGGAGTTGGGAGAAGCTCAGGATTTTTTTTATGCCATGCCTCCGCCACCTGCTCCCATATTCCCGTTTCCCCGCCGCGAGCAAAACCGAACAAAGGAATTTGGTCAGCGTCTGGCAGCTCTACCTCAGGAACCGCTAGTTGATAAATATCCAGTCGCCGATTCGTCGGAAACCAAAATTCGACATGTTGGTGCGAGCAGCCAGGAGCCAGTTCCTGCTTAATCGATTGATCCATAATCGGTCCTGCCTGAATTTCCAAACATTGCTCCCCATCAAGCGAATATTGGGTCACCCAAGCCTCGTGCTTGCCAACGCCATCCGACCATAGCTTGATACCGGGCATCGACTGGCGATCGGCTGCATGATACAAACCGCTCCCCAAACTTGGCGTATAAACGCCGAAAGCCCCGCTGTCCGGCTCCCGCCAAAAGTAGCCCGTCATTCGTTTAATGTCAGATTGTCTTTTCGCTCCCTCTTTCTTCCAATCCAGCATTTCCATTCGATCGCCATGCGCCAGCACAGGTCCGTTCGGAAAGTGAAATTCAGTATCTGCGCGGGCAGGCACTCCCGCATTGGACCATGACATCCAGGGATGCGCTTCAGTAGTCGGATTATAAAAAAGAGTGCGCTGGGTTAGAAAGTCGTCATCCTTGCCTAGCGAATACTCTACCGTCCATTGCATGCCGAACCGAGTTTCCCTCTCTCCGCACCAGACGAATATCCGCTCCTCTGTCTCCATCGTCCGATAAAGAACAGGCATGATCTGCACAGGGGAATGAGAAATAGGAAAGCTGACCTCAATTCCCCCGCCAATAAAAAATTGCCGGGGCAAGATACGCACAGGTCGAACCGCAGGGATCGCGTAAAGCGTTTCTTTGCCGGACGCGGCATGAATCAGCGAATATACCTTGCCACCTAGATCGGGGCATATAGTCGCCTTAACATAATCGTTTTCTAACGTCACGAATTGATACGATTTCAGAATCGGGCGGCGGCTTGTTTCTACAAAACTCTCATAAGGGTACACCCCGTCCGGATCCTGAGCGCTCGGAATAGGTCCCGCTGCCACCATCGAATGGGTCAGCAACACTTCTTTATAAACATGAATCTCCAACATACTCACTCATCTATCTCCTCTCACTCAATGATCAACAAGAACAATCGCTCATTGCTCGCTACTACTACTATTATTTTTCACCTTCTTCTAATGAGACTAGATGATCAAAGAGAGTAACCGCAATTTCAAATTCTTTTAAAATCTTTTAATTTTTTATCTTCACAGAGCGATTTTGTACGATTTATCGTATAAACATTGCATGCATTGTGAGATACCACAAACTATAAAGCCTAGGCTGACCACTGAACAAGGAAATTAGCTATGGGCTTTCAATGACATTTGTTGGAGGGGTGATGAAGATGAGATACGTAGCAGATAACTCAACATTATTGAATAGTGTTTTCCGTTGATTTTATTTTATCAGCACTATTTTAAGTTTAGTATGCAAATTGGAACTTAATATTCTCTCATTTTTTTGATTGACTGTCTAAAATAGAGCCGACAACAATTCCTATAAGCATTCCAAATCCTGCTCCTATAGGTAGACTTAACAAAAAATTACTGTTACTCATAATTATATCTGTAAGACTCCCTATACAAGCACCAATGATTAATCCAAGTGACATACCAATTCCTAAATATTTATTTTTTTTCATTACCATTGCTCCTATTTTAAATTCCTACTTTAATGGTATCATATACAATCCTTATTGGTATTATCTTTGTTTCTTCTCTTTTCAAAGATAATTCGTCGTATCAAAACCCTTTCAAGAGTAGTAAATTAGTGGTAAATAGCTTATTTAGCCCTTGAAAAGGTTCAATATGTTCAGTGTTTATACGGATAATCTAAAATTTTGTCCTATCTTATTCATAAAAAGATGGAGCATTCTCTAGTTTTTGCTTCTTTTAATGAGCTTCATTCGAATGAATTCTTCTTGATTTTTGCTTTTCAAGAATCCTCTTCATAGCAAGTAAATAGTTTATATTCTTTTAATAAACCTTTTTATTGCTTCCAAGTACCAATCACAATGCCATCCTTTACAATTAATACGGTCACCCCAACAAGAACGGTCGTTTTTATTATACAAAACATACGTTCGCTACTGAATAAGAAAAAAATCCCGATTTACTCACCGGGACTCTCATTATATTCAAATAAATCATTCATGTGTTTTATATCTAATGCCTTCATGATCTGTTCTAAATTTTCTACTGGCCAGTGGTTAGAAACAACAATTGGTAATGGTGAAAAATAAGAAGTGTCTCATTTACGTATCACGCATTAAATTTGATCCCTCTAACCCCTTATAAATAAGGACTTAGAGGGATTTTGTTTTTTTATTCCCACTCAATCGTAGCCGGCGGCTTCGAGGTAATATCGTAAATTACACGGTTTACGTTATCTACTTCGTTGACGATACGCACGGAGATTTTCTCCAGCACATCCCAAGGAATACGCGCCCAGTCTGCTGTCATGCCGTCGATGGAAGTTACTGCACGAATACCTACTGTGTAGGAGTAAGTGCGTGTGTCGCCCATTACGCCAACACTCTTCATGTTCGGCAGTGCAGTGAAGTATTGCCAAATTTCGCGGTCAAGACCAGCTTTGGCAATTTCATCACGCAAAATCGCATCAGATTCACGAACGATATGAAGCTTGTCCTCTGTAACCTCGCCAAGCACACGAATCGCAAGACCCGGACCCGGGAACGGCTGACGCCATACGATTTCGCGCGGCAAGCCGCACTCTTCACCGACTTTGCGAACTTCATCTTTAAATAGTGCTTTAAGCGGCTCAACAAGCTCAAATTTAATGTCCTCCGGCAAACCGCCAACATTATGGTGAGATTTAATCGTTTGAGCCGTAGCTGTGCCACTTTCGATAATGTCTGTATACAATGTTCCTTGTGCAAGGAATTTGTAATCATCCAGCTTACTGGACTCTTCATCAAATACATAAATAAACTCGTTGCCGATAATTTTGCGTTTTTTCTCTGGATCATCTACGCCGGCAAGCTTACCCAAGAAGCGCTCACGAGCATCGATTTTGATAACTTTCATATCAAATTTGCCAACAAAGGTTTCCATTACGCTCTCAGCTTCGCCTTTGCGCAGCAAACCATGATCGATAAACATACAAGTCAACTGATCGCCAATCGCTCTGTTGAGCAATACTGCCACAACGGATGAATCCACGCCGCCGGACAAAGCGCACAGTACCTTTTGATCGCCAACTTGATTGCGGATTTCACGAATAGAGTCTTCAATGAATGACTCCATCGTCCAGTTTCCGTCACAACCGCACACATTGTAGAGGAAGTTGCGCAGCATTTCATTGCCATACACGCTATGCTGCACTTCAGGATGGAACTGAACAGCATACATTTTGCGATCAGCATTGCTCATAGCTGCAATTGGAGCATGCTCCGTGCTTGCATCAACCCGGAAGCCTTGCGGCGCCTCAATAACAAGATCGCTGTGGCTCATCCATACCGTTTGCACTTGATCCAAACCTTTGGCAATTGCACTGCCTTCAGCGAAAGTAACTTCTGCTTTGCCATACTCGCGCTTGCCAGCCTGTTCTACTTTTCCGTTCAATTGCAATGCCATCATTTGCATACCGTAGCAGATGCCAAGAATAGGAATATTCAAATCGTATACAGCCGGATCAACCAGTGGAGATTTTTCCCCATAGGCACTTGCAGGCCCACCAGAGAAAATAATCCCCTTTGGCTGCAACTCACGAATACGTTCGATTGATGTATCATGCGGCAGCAATTCACTGTATACTCCCAAATCACGGATGCGGCGAGCAATCAATTGATTATATTGTCCGCCAAAATCAAGAACTACGACGATTTCTGTTTGCTTAGTCATTACCGAGCCTCCCTCAATTAATGTAGTAATTATATATAACCGCGTTTGAAAGAGTCAAGGTACAGCTTGCAAACAACATCAATTTGTCATGCTCACACCAATCTCACACCAATCTCACACCAATCCATTCTGACTGCTTGCCATTACAATGCCGGATTCATTCCTGCATATGCAGGAATAAATTTCCTTTATTTGTTTCGGATTTGGTGCATGCTGCCACACTTGCTTGCGATCAAAAACCGCCTCATCATACCAGTCGAGCAGCTTTTCGGCAGCTGCTAGTTGCTGCTTGCCGAGCAGTGGACGAATAGAATGCAGCCGTTCACGATTAGTCAGCAACATGGAGCTGCTCTCCTTCCAGCTTCTCTTCTCCTCATCCGTTAAACCAAACCTGCTTCGCTTATAAGTAAATATTTGATATACCTGCTCCCATATATGCTCCGAATATAATAGGTAGCTGAGGCGAAGCGATTCGTCACGCTGTTTTATTTCAGCCGTTTGTTCGGCTTCATTTCCTCTGTTTTTTCGTTTTGTCTGTCTATCTAGAGAGTGCACAAATGTGCCAAGCTCTTCTCCCGCTTCCAGCTGAAATTTTTGACTAAAAGCGATGGGGGTCTTGTTTCTCAGTATATCCACTTCTTCGTTATATTGGTTATACTTCATAGACATATTTTCTACACGCTTCGAAAACAAGGCGTAATGACGCTTATGTCGCTCATATGCTCGTCTATACCGCAAACTTAACCAATAGCCCGTTATTTTCCGCTGATTCAACAGCCATAGCAGAACAGTCAGCAGTGCGACTCCAAACGATACGAATAAATATAAAGTTACAATCGTTATCTTCCCATTATTCTCCACCAGCATATTCCATAAAGCCGCCGCGGCAGTTTCTATTTTTCCACTCCATTGCTCAAAGGCTTGTTTCAGCATGCTCAACCCCCCTCTGCTCTTTTCAGAAAACAGTATAGCTGCTATAGTATTTGCACTTGTCCAGAACTGTTGCCTTGATTCCTTCGCTTCTTGCTCTTGAGCATGAGTAGCAGCTCCTGTTCCGTTGTTAACGCCAAGGCTCCCCGTTGCCTTGCTTGAAGAAAACAAATTGCCTTCGTTTCCAGCAGACGTTTTGTTCATCTGAGCTGCAATTGTTTCATTTGAGAAATTTTGTCCGCCGTAGCCTGGAGTAGGATCAAACGGCACCCAGCCCAAGCTGTCAAAATAAACCTCAACCCAAGCGTGAGCATCAGAGCCTCTCACCTCATACCATTTACCCTCCTCGGCAGAGTCTGAAGCAACGGACAATTCTATGCCCGGGGCAAATCCTTTCACCCATCTGGCAGGTATTTGCTGTGTTCTTAGCATGACAACCATGGCAGTGGAGAAGTGAACACAATAACCTTGCTTTTGCTCAAATAAGAAGTGATCTGTAAAGTCTTTATTTTTACCAGGCAGAGTTGAATCCGATTGCGTATAGGCATAACTGCTTTTAAGAAACTGCTCAACTGCTTTAACTTGCTCATAGCGATTGTTGACACCTGTTCCAGACACTTCTGCTGCCAATGCAGCTACTCGAGCTGGAAGTTCCTTCGGCAGCTGCAAATAGGGAAGCAAATCAATAGCTTCGCTCCTTTCCTCGCTCATGCCGGATCGTTCAGCAAATGCCGATATTTGCTGATCCAGCAAAAACACAGCTTCATCTGTAACAGGCAGCGTACTGTCAACCGTATACTGCTCGATTAGAGATTGCGACGAAGCAGGATAGATGGCGCTTGTTTGGTTATTTTCAATGTAAGAGTATAAACTTCTTCGAGGATTGGCAGCTATTTGCTTGACTAGCTTTCCTTGATGTCCAGAAGCAAAAAACGGAAACGAGCTTTGCGGCTTTGCAAATATAATCGTCTGCCTGATGACCGCTTGTTCGTTTCCTGGGATTCCGCTATCTTTTTGCCCGGAATTTCCCACCGCGTCTTCATCACTTGCCGTCAAATAAGAGGATGTCGCCATCGTATCAGCTTCAGAGCTCCAGCCAGCTCCGTCATAATAATTTTTCGCTTCGCCGCGCCAATAGCCTTGCACAGGTGTGTAGGCTCTAAAAAACACGCTCTCATCTTCTTGAAACGGCTCGCCAAGCTTGCTGTCATCAAAGCTATATCCTGACAAGGACTGCCCGGTGCTGGTTTCATTCGATGCCATCGCTGTGACAGCCGTCCCTTGGCTGGAGGAATGTCCTGCTTGCTCAAAGAACTCCGCAATATGCTGTGATGCTGCCTCAACCCACTTTGGTTGCTCATAGTATGGCTTATCAGCAGGGACTAGCAGCATGGTCAGTAAATAGACGGTAACTATAGCAGCAGCCGTTCGCCCATACCATCTCCAATACATTTTTTTTTCGTGACTTGAGTGGCAAATTTGTTTGGTTTGTTCCGTATATTTTTGAATTCGAGGGAGCAAGGTAACCGAAGTAAGCAGCATGCCGAGCAAAATAGCACGCAGCATACCTGAAGTGACAGCGAAACCTAGCCATACATGAAGTGCAACTAAATAAACAAGTGTAAATGCTACCATACTGATTCCTGTCAATCGCAGCCACATCAATCTTTGCAAAGCCGGAATCAGCATGGCAATTCCGATTAGAAGCAATAAAGTTCGCACTTCACCAGACATAACAGAAAGTCCATAGTAGATAATTTCCTCTACATTATGAATCGTCTGTATTGGCCACTGCACGAGAAACTGCAACAGTGTGCCTGATTCGCCGTGAAAAATAAACGCTAGCGTTAATATAACAGCTAGTGCATCAATTACTATTTCCCATAACAAAGGAAGCCGCAATAAACTAACCGCTAGCAAAACTCCAATAAATACTGTCATGGCAACAGGGATGACTGGCGAAGACCATACATCAGCCTTGCTCCAGGGATGGATCCATTCAAGCAACAATCCAAAAAGTAAAGCGCTTGTCAGCCAGCGAAATGCATATGTCTCATCCTTGCCTTTTGTCTGGTCGTCTTTAACCATTCGCCTGTACCTCCCCGACTTCACCATATCGCTGCTTTGAGTCGCCAGTCTGATTGTTGTTTAGCTCCTCACCCGCAAACAGCCAGAATACACTCGCCCCTGCCCCTTCCAGCTTTCTTTGTACTTCACGCATCGTAAAGCTCAAAACTGTTTCAGAAACCGTGAAGTAAAGTACAATTTTGGATGAAGTATGACTGCTTGACTGCAGCAATTGAAGCAGTTCAAGCCAGCAATTGACTTGCTGCCAGTTGATGCTGTGTACAACTACGATTGGAATTGCTAACATTAACAGTTTTGCCTCTTCGTCTATCCATTCAGCAGACCATTCGTCCTCATATAAGGCATGTAATTGCATATAAGCAAACTGCCGGCGCAGCTCTTCGTAATAAACGCTTTTGTCTCCGTCAGGCTCAATAAAAAATCGCCCCATATTGCCGTGCAAAAGTTGAACTGCCGCCTTACCGTTATTACCAGAAGGACTTGCATCCATCATATCGCCAAGCAGCCAACTAATCGCTTGTGTGAACAGTTGCTCATTGTGCCTCTGCTTCTCTATCGCTCGGTTGTAGCTACTGTTATCTACCAGATGAAGGACGGTTGCTCCTGTTCTCTCCGCGCTAACCTTAGTATGCAAACCCTGGCCTCTGGCGAGGACGCGATAATCCAGCTTGGAAACCGGGTCCCCTTCATAATAGGGACGAGTAGTCATCCCTTCTCCATAAGGTAATCCGAGCTGATTCTCCATATGAACTTTATCATTGAAAAAATACTTGGTTAACCTCTCATTTCCAACATCAGACCTGCGGATATGTTTATTTTGTTTGGGTATCGGCTTAACCAACAATTGTCCATTCACAACGATATCTATCCGCCAAATTGTCAAACCTAGCCAATCACCTGCAAGCACTGTAACAGGCTCATAGTTGTAATAACCACGCTCCAAATGCTCCAATTGATAAACAATCGACTGTTTTTTTTGACTTGTATCCGGCACTAACCATTGGAATGCCTTACTTTTCTTATGCCGGTAACTATTTATTTGTTGGACATTCTTCTTTTTTTTATCTTGCACATAGATATAAGCTGCTTTATCCAATAAGCTGCTATTCACCAGCTTTTCCTCTACAATCATCCATCCTAATGGAACTGCAAGCTTCCGTTTTATCGTTAAGATTGACTTTACACTTTCGCCACTATCCGCCTCTGCCCGCTCCAGCTCTCTCTGCACTTCTATTCCCATCAAGCTTAATGGCGGAACAATCCATCCACATGTAATTAATGAGCCGCTTATAACAAGCAGTAGCCATTCCACAGCTTCACCACGAAAAAACACTGCAGCACAGCTGCTCCCAAACACCGTCAGGATAACAATCCACGCAAACCAGCGTGTGCTCAGACGGGGGAAATAACTTTCCATTTCAGGAGCCATTTTCTTTGTTACCACATTGATTTTAAAATTTCCCATTGCATTATCGCGCCCTTCCACTGCTGCGCAGCGGCATATGTGCCAAATGTTTTCTAACTGCCTCTTCAATAAAACTCAGACGCTGCTGCTTCATGGCTCCCCCGCTACTGCTAGGACGAAGCTTGATACGATGTTGAAGGACGGCGGATCCTGTGCTGACCAAATCGTCAGCAGTCATATAACCCCGCCCCGAAATATATGCTGCCGCCTGTCCTGCCCTCAGCCAATCTCGCATTGCGCGTGGACTTAAACCAAGCAGTGCTGCTTCGGAATTACGGCTTATGCCAGCAACCTGAACCATCGCTTGGAGCAGCAAATCATCAACATGTACATGCCGTACCTCCTGCTGCATTTCCTTCCAATCCTCCACAGTCAGTACAGGCAGCGCTCGAATAATGCCAAAGCGTTGTCCGCGCTCACCTGAAGCAAATTGCTCAAGCAGCTGCAATTCGTCCTGTTCGCCAGGATAACCGATGGACAGACACATCATAAATCGATCCAGCTGCGCTTCGGGCAGTGGTGATGTTCCTTCAAAAGCTAACGGATTTTGCGAAGCAATCAACATAAACGGATCAGGAAGCAGTCTTGTTTTTCCATCTACAGTGACCGCTCTCTCCTCCATTGCCTCCAGCAATGCAGATTGTGTGCGAGGAGAAGAACGATTAATTTCATCTGCCAGCACAATATTTGCCGCAATAGGACCTTCTCTGTAGACTAGCTCATGACTGCCGCTATGCAGAACCAAGCCGCCAACAACATCAGCAGGCATCAAATCAGATGTAAATTGTATTCTGCGGTAATCCCCACCAACAGCTCTGGCAAATGCTTCTGCCAAAAGAGTTTTTCCTACACCCGGTATATCTTCAAGCAGCACATGCCCTCCTGCCAGCAATGCTGTAACAAACTGTCTGATCGGCTCCTGCTTGCCTAGCAAGGTTCCTTCTAATCTCGCAAATAAACGGTGAAAGAGTAGTTCACGCGAAGAAACTATCATTTTGAGAACGCCTCCTATTAAACTAAATAATGTTTCTATCAGTTTCCCCGCAATTTACTATTTTTAGACGTACAAAATTACTATTTATAGACGAACAAAATTGCTATTGGCTGCAGTGGCTGAGCGAACGTTATATTCAACTAGAGCAAATAGACACTTGAATATACAAAAGAGGCTGCCTCCTGATCAACTGATGATCAGGCGACAGCCTCTTTTTCACTTGCAACTCTTCCGGCACTCCTCTACTGCTCTTGTTGCCACTCCTCTTGCTGTTACTCCTCATTCCCCTGCAGCTCAACACTTTGCCTATTTATCGTTCTCTGCTTCCTGCTGATCCAGATTTTTCACAGCCTCAAGCACCTGTTCTGTATGTCCCTTAACCTTTACTTTGAGCCATTGCTCAGCCAGATTCCCTTGTACATCAATCAGAAAAGTCGAGCGCACGATCCCCATATATTCTTTGCCGTACAATTTCTTCATTTGCCAAACTCCGTACTTTTCACACACTTGATGCTCTTCATCCGCCAACAGCAAAAATGGCAGTTGATGCTTTTCTTTAAAGCGCAAATGTGACTTAACCGGATCTGTGCTAATGCCAAGAACGATTGTATTTAGCTTTTCAAATTGACCGTTGTAATCTCTCATATCACATGCTTGTTGCGTACAAATTGGGGTCATATTACGCGGGTAAAAGTATAATATAATATTTTTACCTTTAAATTGCTCCAATCCAATGTCCTCGCCATTCGATGCCGGCAGTTGAAATGCTGGCGCCTGCTTACCTATTTCCAACAAATTTATCTACTCCTAACTATCGTTTTAAGTTCATTGAAGCTTATTGAAGCTATCTATCCAGTGTCTATTGTACCTGCAATAAACCAATTGCCCTTCCACTATGAACCAGCCCCTCGATATCGTCGTACTCCTGTATTCCATACCCATAGCGCAACCCCGAATACTATACAGCCTACAACCGGAGTTAGCATAGCGAGTCCAGATATATCATCAGCTTTTTTCTCCAAAAAATAAGACGCAGGTATTACACCTGCAAAAGCAAACGGCAATAGCCAGGTTAAAATAAAGCGAATCAGCTTATTATAAATATTGACCGGATAACGGCCATAGCTTTGAATGTTGTACATTAATGGCACAATTCCCGTTGGAGCATCCGAATAAAAGGAAATCGCACTGATAGCTGTATAAATCCCGCCATAAATAAGTGCTGCTCCGATTACAAACACAAGCAATATGACGAGATCAAGCACATGAAAGGACATGCCCAGCTGCTGCCAGCTCAACACCATAATGATAGCCCCGACGAATGAACCGACCAAAGAGGGAGGATCAACATTTTCCAACAGCACTTGAAACAAGCTATGTGCAGGTCTTGTCAAAACGCGATCCATTTCTCCTTTTACAATATACCTCTCACTAAAGTTCCAAATATTAAAAAAAGTGCTGAACACACCATATGGAATCATAAAAAAGCCGTATACAAAAACAATTTCAGCCTGCGACCAGCCCCCCAATGAAGGAGTATGCTGGAATACAATAAAGATAAATGCCAAATTGACGCCCTGTGACAATAGATCCGAGAAGACCTCAATCCAAAAATCAAATCTGTATGTCAGTCGAGTCTTGGCATAGTTTTTCAAATATTCACCGAATAATGCAAAATAACGCACTGCGATCAGCCCCCTTGCACAAACAGCCGCTTGCGGGCTGCCTTCCAAACCAACCAGATTGGCACAAGCAATAAAATAAACCAGATAAGCTGCAGCCCCAAGAGCGAGGGCGCCTCAGCTATCGGCGTTCTTCCCGTAAAAACTGAGCTGGGCAAATAGGTAATTGCCTGAAACGGAAGCCATTTCATCACGCTCTCCAACCAACCAGGAAAAAAGGCAATCGGCACTATAACACCAGAAAACAAATCTGTCATTACACGCTTCATCCGCATCATGCCTTGATTATTTTCCACAAAAAAAGCTGATAGCCCAGTCAGTATATTAATTTGAGTATTAATAAGAAAGCTGAGAAGCAGCATAACAGCATAAAGCACCCAAACTAAGGGATCAGTTGGAAGCTGCACAGGGAATATTAAACAAACGATAAATAATCCCGGCACCATAAACAACAGCAATCGGAACAATCCCTCGCCAAGCCCCTGCATCAGCTTCACTAACAAATAAGAATAGGGACGAATAAATTGGATTGCCACGCTGCCATCACGTATTTCATTGGCAATCTCTCTATCCAGATTGTTAAAATAAAATGCTCTCGCCATCCACGATACTGCAATATAGGTCGTCATTTGGGCAAGTGTAAAGCCCTGCAGCACCTCTTGCTGCCCGTATATAGCCTGCCATAAAAAATAATACGCCCCAATATTAATCGCATAAATAATTATCCCGCTGTAATAGTTTACGCGATACGCCAGCATCGTCAAAAATCGAATGCGGATAAAATCAACGTAAGCACTTATCATACAGTTACTGGCTCCTTTTTAATTGCGCCTGGAACTGTTTGAGCCGATCCTGCCTGATATATTTCCCGAACAATTTCATCAGTGTTTGTTTCAAATATTTTAATATCACGAATATCCGCTCCGCTTACCACCTTGCTCATCGCATCAGACATACTGACCTCATGGGGAACGAACAGCTTGGCTGTCACTTCATTTTCAATACTCCAGCTTACATTCAAGCCTTCCGTCAGCTGCTGCAGGCGATCTAGCGGCAAGGCTCTGCCAAACTGAAATTGTATTTCCTTGCCTTTGCTCCAGCGAGCCTTCAGTTCCTCCAAACCGCCATCATAAATAATTTGTCCGTCATCAAGCATAATGACACGCGAGCATAGCGCCTCAATATCTTGCAAATCATGTGTAGTTAGCAAAATCGTCGTACCATGCTCCTTATTCATCTCCAGCAAAAAATCTCTAATAGCTGTCTTCACGACGATATCCAGTCCGATCGTTGGCTCGTCCAAAAAAAGAATTGCTGGATTATGCAACAGTGAGGCAACCAGCTCGCATCGCATTCTTTGCCCCAAACTGAGCTTTCTAACTGGGCGATTCAGCAAATCTCCCAAATCCAGCCGCTCCGTCAAATAATCGAGCCTTTTGCGAAACTCATCAGCAGGTACATCATATACTTTTCGCAGCAGCTGAAAGGATTCAATCACACCAATATCCCACCATAACTGGGAGCGCTGACCGAATACGACACCAATCTCTTTTACAAATTTCTCACGCTCCTTGAACGGGATGTACCCATTCACACGAAGTTCTCCAGCAGTTGGCACCAAAATACCTGTCAGCATTTTAATCGTTGTCGATTTGCCTGCTCCGTTCTCTCCTATATAACCACAAATTTCCCCTTGCGGAATTTGGAATGAAATATCTTTAACTGCCGCGACCTCACGGTACTCCCGCCTAAATAAATCCTTCAGTGCGCCTGACAAGCCTTCGCGGTTTTTCTGCACACGAAATTGCTTTCTCAGGTCTTTGACATCAATTGCCAGCATTGCGCTGCAGCAGCCCCCTTCTGTTCGACATTTCCTGGGAAATAACGATGTACATTGCATAATATGATATTAACTTGCAAGAAATCGCCTTTCAGCCTTATAATTTTATGATACCATATATACGTCAAAACGGACTGAACTGACAAATAATGACCTTCAAAGCGTCTTTATGAGATACAACGAATGAAGTCAACATTTGCTTGAAGATTGCTTACAACTTGCCTATAGATTACTTAAACCTTACTTGCAACTTGCTTACTGATATCTTCTAAAATTTTCTTTGGAGATTTCTTTTGAAGCTTCCATTTAACTTAGTTATGTTTGCATTTTATTTCTAAGATGTCGTATTTGAAGTTCATCATCCGCCCAAGTAACACTAAGCAGAGGACGTAGAGTAAAAGTAACAGGATTAGGAGTAGAGTTGGAGTTAAATCGTAAGGGTAGCAGCAGTTATAGTCATTAGTTTAACAGCAGTATTTGAGGTAGAAGTAGAAGTAGCAGAAACAATAAAAGTAACCATAGCAATAAGAACAACAGTTGACGTACGGCAAATAGAAGCAATAGCATAATCGAAGCGCCCGTTTGTACGTTTTTTCGTACAAAATGCCGTCGTGCCTTATGCTTATCGTCCGAGACTACTGTTCTGCAAGCAGTTTTTCCACAAAGTTTTCTACAAGTTTTCTATAAAGTATGTAGTAGTTAACGATCTATTATTGTGTACCTTTGAAAGGAGATTTTTTGAGCAAACATGGAACCTAGATCGACTAGAAATGTAAAAATTAAAACTCCCAAATCAAAACGAAAAGTGTTGTTAATATCGCTGTCAGCTGTTTTGGCTGTTGCAATTGGTATAGTTATTTATTGGGCTATTGGCGTTATTAACGCAATCAACGATTTCAATCCATCTTCAGATGACAATATATTCCCTTCCGTCCCTCCAGAAGAAGTAGTTGAAGTACCAAAATGGGAGGGTAAAGAACGAGTTAATATTTTATTAATGGGTGTTGATGCGCGGGACGCTCAGCCAGGTGAGACAGCTCGATCCGATTCCATGATGGTGGCGTCTATTGATCCGGTTACTAAAAAGGCTCATTTGTTCTCTATTTTGCGGGATACGTATGGGTTGGTTGAAGGACATGGGCAAGATCGAATTAATGCTGCTGTTACTTATGGCGGTCCTCCGCTGGCAATGAAAACAGTAGGCGATATGATGGGGCTGGAAATTCAATACTATGTTTATACTGATTTTGAAGGCTTTAAAGCTTTGATTGATACGATGGGCGGCATTTATTTTGATGTCGAAAAAAACATGCGTTATAGAGACAACGCTGATGGCAACCGTTACGATATTAATTTGGAAAAAGGCTATCAAAAGCTGGATGGAGATAAAGCACTGCAATATGTACGTTTCCGTCATGATAAAATGAGTGATTTTACAAGAACAGAAAGACAACGTAATTTTATGATGGCTGTGGCGAAGGAAATGAAATCAACCTGGAACATCATTAATTTGCCGGAAATTTTACAAAGCCTCAAGCCATATGTGCACATGAATTTAGATTTCTTTGATTTGGTCAAACTTGCTACACTTGGCTTCGATTTGAAAATAAGCGGATCAGCTCAGTTGCCTCCGATGAATCTTGTGATAGAAAAAAAGGTTAACGGAGCAGATGTTATCGGTATTCGTGATGAAAACAAGCTTAGAGAATATGTACAAGAAGTGTTATCTGCGGATGAAGGATTGGAAGAAGGATCAGAAGACAACCAAACAGAAACACAGCAAGGCACAGATGCGACCGGGACAACCCCCTTGGCATCTCCAACTCCCTCATCGGCTAGTCATTAATACTATTCATTAGATAGAGCAGACTGCGCTCGATTGGAAAAGTGTGGATTATTAGCTACACTTGGCAATTTGGCGTGGCTGCTCTCTTTTAAAAAAGGAGTCCTGCGCTATGTCAACAAATAATCAGCACAATAACCCAAACAGTGTCCAACGCAATGGCCTAATCGATTCCATTCAAAGCTCCAGCCGTCCCCGTTCAGAGGAATTGTACGCTCAAGCACTTGAGCATATTGTGGGCGGGGTGAACAGTCCTTCACGCTCTTTTAAGGCGGTTGGAGGCGGAGCTCCTGTATTTATGAAGCGAGCCAAAGGCGCTTACTTCTATGATGAAGATAATAATCGCTATATTGATTATTTGGCGGCTTATGGTCCAATTATTGCTGGACACGCTCACCCCCATATTACAAAAGCCATTGTAACAGCGGCGGAAAACGGTACTTTATACGGTACCCCTACTGAACTGGAAATCACACTTGCTCAAATGCTGAAAAAAACAATCCCGTCCATGGACAAGGTTCGCTTTGTCAATTCTGGCACTGAAGCGGTTATGACGACAATTCGTGTTGCCCGCGCTTATACGAATCGTAATAAAATTATTAAATTCGCTGGCTGTTATCACGGTCATTCTGATCTCGTACTCGTAGCCGCAGGTTCAGGTCCCTCCACGCTTGGCATACCCGATAGCGCTGGTATTCCTGCAAGCATTGCTCACGAGGTTATTACTGTACCTTATAACAATCTGGATGCCTTAAAAGAAGCTTTGGAGCGATGGGGCGATGATACTGCTGCTGTTATGGTGGAGCCTATCGTTGGAAACTTTGGCATGGTCATGCCGCATCCCGGCTTTTTGGAAGGGCTGTGTTCCATGGCTCGTGAAGCAGGTGCGCTTGTCATTTACGACGAAGTCATCAGCGCATTCCGCTTTCATAATGGCTCTTCGCAAACGTTCAGCGCATTTTCGGATCATGCTGCAATCGAGCCGGATCTGACCGCGCTCGGCAAAATTATTGGCGGCGGTATGCCAATCGGTGCCTATGGCGGCCGCAAGCATATTATGGAGCAGGTTGCTCCGCTTGGACCAGCATATCAAGCAGGGACAATGGCAGGCAATCCAGCCTCCATCTCAGCGGGTATCTCTTGTCTGGAACTACTTTCTGCTCCTGGTGTATATGAGCATATGGACAGCCTTGCCAAGCGGCTGGCAGCAGGCTTGCGTGAAGCAGCAAATAAATACAACATACCGCTTACTGTTAATCAAATTGTCGGCTCGTTATCCACTCATTTCTGCGATCATCCAGTTACCAATTATGATGAGGCGTTAGACACTGACGGAGAACGTTTTGGACTATTTTTCCGCCATATGTTGGCTCAAGGGATTAATCTCGCCCCCTCCAAATATGAAGCGTGGTTTTTGACATTGGCTCATACAAACGAGGATATTGACACAACAATCGAGGCAGCTCATCATGCGATGGCAAGACTGTAAACAAGTTCCCTTTTAAAACTCTTTTAAATCCTTCCCAAATGACCATGCCGCTGGCATGGTCATTTTCCCTTTACTTAGCCTCTATATAAGAATTTTATTTGTATAGAGCTAGTTTGGTTATAACCTCTATCTCTCCCCCATTCAGCAATTTTTCAGTTTCGCTTCAGTTAGAAATAAGCTCCTTCTCCTAGAATAGCAATTGTTAAACATTTATTAATAAACGAGGTGAGCAAACTGAACGTAAGCCAACTACAGGCAAGCACTTGGCGGGCAACGCAGTTCCCCAGCGCGGCGAAATTTCGCCATGAACTGAAATATTATGTTAGCCATCAGCATTATCATTTGCTTAGACAACGGCTAAGCTTTCTGCTGCAGCGTGATGAGCATGCCGGTACTGCTGGAGAGTACCATATTCGCAGCCTTTATTTTGATGATATCAATAATAAGGCCTTGCATGAGAAGTTGAGCGGAGTCGCCAATCGCACCAAATACCGAATTAGAATTTACAATCATAGTGACAAGATTATTCATTTTGAAAAAAAGATTAAGCAGCAGGATGCCATATCCAAAATAAAAGAACCCATCTCTAAGGAGCTATATGCAAGTATTATGGCAAACAACTACCAACCGCTGTTTGAACAGAACAAACCGCTGTTAACCGAAATTTATTACGAAGCAAAGCAACGGCTGCTTCGCCCAAAGGTTATTGTTGATTACATTCGCGAGGCCTTTATTAATTATTATGGCAATGTCCGAATTACTTTTGATAAGCAACTGCGGACGGGCCTCAATAATTTGGATTTATTTGACCAGTCGGCTCCTGTATTTCCAGTACTGGATGACGGAAACATCATTATGGAAATTAAATACGATGAATATTTGCCTGAAGCGATTCGCTGTCTTTTGCAGATGGAGGGACTCGTACGGCAATCAGCGTCAAAGTATGTGATTTGTCGTAAATGGCTCAAACAAAATAGTTGGGAGGATCAATAGTATGGGAGAAAACAATACAAATAGTACAAGCTTTTCCGATATTATAAAAAAATCTGTTTTAGAAAACTTTGGCTCCACAATTAGCGTACAGCAAATAATTATTACACTGGCAACCTCATTTTTAATCGGATTGTTCATCTACTTTCTTTATCGAAAAATTTTTAGCGGGGTACTGTATTCTAAAAGCTTTAATATATCGCTAATGGGCATGACAATGATTACGGCAATCGTTATACTTGCAGTCAATTCCAATCTTGTTCTGTCTCTTGGTATGGTCGGCGCTCTATCCATTGTTCGATTTCGTACGCCAATTAAAGATCCCACTGATCTTATATTTTTGTTTTGGGCTGCGGCAACAGGGATTGTAACAGGGGCTGGTTTCTATTCGCTAGCTATGATTAGCTCAGCAGTAGTCGGCTTAATATTATTTATCTTCGTTAAGGGCGGGAACAGCGATACGCCATATTTGCTAGTCATTAATTGTATTAATGAGCAAAGTGAACAGCTGCTGTACAAGCAAATACCGACTGTTGTGAAACGCTTTAACATTAAACAAAAAAACATTACTCCCGGAAATATAGAGCTTACTTTTGAAATGCGGCTGGGAGCCAAGGATACTCAGGTCATAAATCAGCTATCTGCTCTTCCCGGCGTGCATAATGCTGTATTAATCAGCTACAGCGGGGACTATGTTTTGTAAAAGGAGGGCTGACAATGCCAACAGGATACAAAGCTTGTATACTTGCAGCCGTTGTAACAATGTTTCTATTAGGTATAACAGGCTGTTCATCATTCAACAATCCGGAAAGCCGCATAAACAGCCCGGCATCAGCAATCGTTGGCGGTCTTCCCCAAAAATTTAGTGAGAATGAGCTGGATACTGCTGTTTTTCCGAAGGATAAAGTTATCGATATTAATATTCTCATTGATCAGGTGAGCTTTCAGGATATGCTGGACAATGCCGCCGATGAGCAATACAAAGAGGCTTCAGTCGATTATAACGGTTTGCTTTATGAGCATGTAGCTATTCGCACCAAGGGCAACTCTTCTCTGCGCAGTGTTGTCAATCAGCCGGATTCTGACCGTTACAGCTTCAAACTAAGCTTTGATGAATATGTGAATCAGACGATTGCCGGTATTAGCAAAATAAATTTAAATAACAATTATAGCGATGCTACGTCTATGCGCGAGTTTCTCACCTACCAACTTGCTGAGCAATTGGGCTTGCCAGTGCCCAAATATTCATTTGTACAAATATATATTAACAATGAGCCTTGGGGATTATATTTGGCAGTTGAACAAATCGGAACCGCTTATTTGGAGCGCAACTTTGGCAGTACACAAGGAGCCTTGTATAAATCCATTGGCGGGGATGGCAGTGAGCTTGGCTCTTTCGACAGCTTTGACGATTATACCGGATTGGAAGTCAAATCCAAAACGACCAGTCATCAATCCCTTCTAAATATGCTTGCTGCACTAAATTCCCGCGAGAATTATAGTGATTCGCTTAATATTAGCCATGCGCTTGGCTACATTGCTTTGAATACCGCCACAGCTAATTTTGACAGCTATCTCGGAAATTTCAAACATAATTACTATTTGTACGAACATAAGGGTAGCTTCTCTATATTGCCCTGGGATTTCAATATGTCCTTTGGAGGTTTCGGGAAAGCTGACAGTCTGCTAATCGACGAGCCTACGACAGGCAAGGTTAGCGATCGCCCGCTGGTAGATATACTTCTCAACAACGATTTATACAAGGAGCAGTACCATACTATTTTGGCCAATGCGATAAATGGACTTCTTTCCCCGGACAAATTTGATGCGCGAGTGGATGAGCTTTCTGAATTGATAAATCACTATGTCGAAACCGATCCGACCGCATTTTATACGTATGAGCAGTACAGGCAAGGCTTGCAAGAGCTAAAAACATTTAATCGCTCCCAAACCGCTTTAATAGCACAACAGCTTGATGGCATCCTGCCTGCTTCAGCAGAAGGATTGGGCAGCGGCGGCGGTATGGGTGGTATGGGTGGTTTCGCCAATATGGGCGGCGGAGCTGGGATGGAAGATAGCGCTGGCAGAGGCAACAGAGTTGGTATGGGAAATACCGGAGGTAAAGGCAACACTGATGGTATGAGAACTATGAACAGCAAAGATGCTATGGCAGGTATTGACGACGCAGACGGTAAAGAAGGCATTGAAGACAATGCTGAAGAACAATCCAACGTAGAGATGCCCTTTCCTGGCAAAGGTTTGGATGCATTCGGCAATCTCCCTTCGGGTCTAAACTTTGAAATGATTCCTATGAACAATAGAGGCGGAGCCGGCAGAGGTGATTTCCCAGGAATGCCAGGCGATACTGCAAAACAGCGAAACGCCGAGAATGAGTTTATTGTGTTCAGCATTTCTATAGTTCTTTTACTGGGTGTTCTGCTGATAATTAGATATCGAAGCAGATGAATTGCCACACTTGATTATGCTATACTCTGTCCATCTCTTATTTTTGCCGAGAGGAGTTCCTATGAGCACCCCTATCAAAATTTTGATTGCTGACGATGAGCCTAGTATTGTTCAATTTTTGGAAATTGGTTTGCAAAATGAAGGTTATATGACTTGCAGAGCTACTGATGGCATAGAAGCTTTGCAAGCCATTCAACGCTTTAGGCCACAGCTTGTTATTTTGGATATTATGATGCCTGGAATTGACGGTTTCGCTGTTTGCGAATCTATAAAAGCAACTGGTCAGCATATTTCGATTATTATGCTGACGGCAAGAGATGAGATCGAGGATCGCGTCAAAGGACTGACGCTTGGTGCAGACGATTATATGATAAAGCCATTCAGCTTCTCTGAGCTGCTTGCTCGCATCACAGCAAGATTACGCAACCAGCATCCCCATCTTATTAGTCAGATTGATATCGGACCTTTTCGCATCGACAGTTTGCGCAAGGAGTTTTTTTATGAGAATCAATTGCTAGATTTATCCCCTACAGAATATAAGCTTTTGGAGTACCTCGTCACGAATCATGGTATTGTTCTCAGCAAAGTTGCAATATTGAGCAATGTTTGGGGCTATCAGTTCGGAGGGGACTACAATATTGTAGAAGTCTATATACGCGCCTTGCGAGAAAAGCTGGCGGATACAGAGCACAAACGGATTCGTACTTTGCGCGGTGCCGGATACAGGTTGGATTTATGATGAAGCTTATGAGGAAGCGCTGGAAACTTCACTCACAATCTTTACGCAGCCAGCTTATTATAAGGTCTTTATTGCTGCTTTCGGCTGTACTACTCGTTGTTGGAACATTACAGTATTTTTTTATGCGAGATTTTGTATATCGCAATAAGGCAGAGACACTGCAGGCTCAGTTATCAGCATTGCCTCCTAATCTGCAACTGTTGACAGGGGAAGAAAACAATAAGAATCAGCCACCGCGGCTCTCCCCGTTGCTGCAGCTAATCTATCAGCCCGATTTGTTACTCAGTCTGATTGCAAAGGATGGCAGCTCCAGCACTTTATCGGAACATAACGAGCTAAAGCCAATAATCTTAACTCATAAGCAATACCAAGCAGCGGTAGAGCATTTACGGGATAACAAAGGCATTTATTATAGAACAGAAACAGATAGCAGCGGCTCCAAGCAATTGCTTGTATTCCGGCCGCTTGGTCCTCCGGGTGAAACTAGCTTTATTTTGCAGGCAGGTTTTCAAACGTCGGCGCTGGATAAGATTTTATTTGTACAGCTGACGGTTTATGCAGGGATTTCCCTTATTGCGTTACTTGCAGCAACCTTTATTTATACAATGACACTTATTCGTGCCCTGGCGCCGCTATCGCATATTGTAACCGCCGCAGAAAAAACGGATGCCGGAAATTTGGCTGTACGTCTGCCAATCGATCAAGGACAAGCCGAAATCGATACCTTGTCTTCAGCCTTTAACAATATGCTGATTCGACTTGACCGTTCATTTATGGTGGAGAGGGAAATCACCTCGCAAATGCGCCGCTTTATAGCCGATGCATCCCATGAACTGCGTACTCCGCTTACCTCAATCCATGGTTTTATTGATGTGCTGCAGCGTGGCGCTGCCCGCAATCCTGTTCAGCTGCAGCAAGCGCTGGCAAGCATGCAAGAGGAGTCTGTTCGAATTAATAAGCTGGTGGAGGATTTGCTGCTGCTTGCCAAACTGGATCAAATGCCCCTGCGCGATTTACAACCATTATCTGTACCAGAGCTGCTGTTAAAACTGGAGCCGCAGTTGCGTATGCTTGCCAGTCAACGCTGCATCACCCTTCAGCTTCCTCCCGCCAAGTTTGACGCTATGTCCTGGACAGTTCAGGCTAATGAGGATCAATTAAAGCAAGTTTTGCTCAATATTTTCCTTAATGCAGTGCAGCATACCGATGAGACAAGTGGACAAATTGCAATATTGGTTACGCAGGATCAGGATAATCTCATCATAAGTATTTGTGATAACGGGATAGGCATTCAACAAGAGCAGCTGTTGCATTTGTTTGATCGTTTTTATCGGGGCGATTCCTCAAGAAGCAGAAACAATGGCGGATCAGGATTAGGACTTGCCATTAGCAAATCGATTATAGAAGCACATAGTGGTACTCTGTTGGCTATTAGTCCGCCAAGCAGCATACCTGCCGAAGCGGGCAGTGAATTTCGTATTTGTCTTCCCTTGCAGACGCCTAACCAATAAACCGCAAGCACCATACGTTTAGATGGGCATATGATGAGGTATCACTTTGCAGAGAGGATGAACATTGGTTATGAACGTTTTTCAACCAGTTACTGCCTGGAATGATCCTGCTTCGCAATTCAGATATCCTGATTATCAAATGCTTGTATCGGTTGAAGCAAGTATTGAGCGTGAGCTGGCTGGCATGGATTTGTACTATCGTTTGGCTGAAGCAGCGCCAACTGAAATTGAAAAGCATAATTTACAGCAAGCGGCTGAGAATAAAAAGATTATTTTTCAACAAATGAACCATTTGTATTTTTCCTTGACAGGACAGTTTCCTGCATATGCCGTTCAACCTATCAACTATGAAAGCTATGAAGAAGGGCTCATACGAGCTTGTGCTGCAGACGAGGAAAGCTTACAGGCTTATGAGCAGCATCGCGGGCTTCTGCCATATCCGAATATACAGCAATTATTTGGTCAGGCTGCCCTTTGTGATGAACAGAACATAACATGGCTTAGAGCCATTCATGACGAGGCTGATGAAGATCAGGCCGCCGCTCAGACAATCTACGCTGAACATAGCGGCTATGCTACCTTAGAGTCACTGGCAAATATGGAGACAGAAGGCAATGATGCACGCATTACGGACCATGGCTCCCAACCATTCGTAGTAAATATTGAAAATGCGGCAGAACACAATCGTAATTACCGCACAGCCATTTGGACTGGCAAGCATTTGCAGGTTACTTTGATGAGCATTGCCCCGGGTTCCGATATTGGGCTTGAAATGCATCCAAACACGGATCAATTCCTACGCATTGAGGAAGGAGATGGGCTGGTGCAAATGGGCAGCAGTAAAAATAACCTTACCTTCCAAGTGCATGCCAAAGAGGACGACGCGATTATGGTGCCTGCTGGAACATGGCATAACCTTACGAACACAGGACATAAGCCGATCAAACTCTATTCTGTCTACGCCCCTCCTGAGCATCCATTTGGTACAGTGCATACTACAAAAGAGCAAGCAATGCAGATGGAACATCATTAACTGTATGATACTGGGAACAATTTACTCCTTTGGAGCGTCATATATAGATAAAGATGAATTATGCCTTGAAAGGAGGAGATAGCATTGCAGTTCGAGGCTATTATAGGGGATGAAAGCAGATTTTATGCTTTCTCAGCTGAGCATTTGGTTATGTTGCTATTATTTTCTGGAACGATTGCCCTATTGTACATTGGACGGCATTGGTTAAAAGAAGGAAACAGAAGTCGGGCAGGACGATATGTATTGGCTTCCATACTGCTGCTTGCAGAGCTTTCTCTAAATTGGTGGTACTGGCAAGAACAAATTTTCAATGTGAAAGATACACTTCCGCTAGAGTTGTGCAGCATTTCGCTTTATTTATGTATAATCATGTTGCTGTTGCGACAAAAATTTATTTTTCAAATCGTATATTTTATCGGAATAGGGGGAGCTATTCAAGCTTTGCTGACTCCTGTTTTATTTTATGGTTTTCCGCATTTTAGGTTCTTTCAGTTTTTTATTGCACATATGGTCATTATATTGTCTGTGCTTTATATGGTTTGGGTGGAAGGATTGCGACCAACTCTCAAATCCGTAGGACTGACGATGCTTGCGCTGAATTTGCTGCTGGTTATTGTACTGCCGCTGAACTGGCTGTTAGGGGGGAACTACATGTTTCTGGCGTACAAACCGGAAACAGCGTCCTTGCTTGATTTTTTGGGACCATACCCGTGGTATTTATTATCGCTGGAAGCATTCGCTTTATGCTTCTTTCTCTTGCTTTATTTGCCGTTTGCAAAACGAAAAAAAGCACAGCATGAAATAAGTAACTAAGTGAGGCTGTCGATTAATCACTGATAACAACTTGGAGCAAAATAAAATGAAAGATCACAAAAGGGACAATTTAATTTTGCAATACAGTTGTTTATCTGCAGTTATTCGACAACCTCTAACTTTTGATTCAGCTAACTACGTATGATCGTACGCCTGCTCGAATCGGTAAATGGAATAAAGTGCCGCTCCCCTGCATAAATTGCTTCGCACTTCCTCAAACAAAATGGATAACGTCCCATGTGTCGAGGATAGCGCATTGTCAGCAATAGTTTGCCGGCAGCTGCTCGTAAACTCATCAAAGCGATTATAGGAGCTGTCCACTGCAATATATTCCGGATTCATCAGGTGAATAACTTGAACCAGCGCTTTTCCGACATATTCACCAGCTTGTCTCATTAATTGCTGTACCCCTTTACTGCCATATTGATCCTTGGAAAATAGCAATGTCTCGCTTTGCGTAACAACAGGCTCATTCAACCGAAGCAGTTCCTCCTTGATCGTCCGATGCTTCACCAGCATCTCCAGGCAGCCGTACTGCCCGCAGCGGCATTGTCCCCTGGACGGATCAATGGAAAGATGTCCAATCTCTCCCGCAGTCCAGCTAGCGCCGTGCACAAGCTGATCCTTGAACATATACGCCCCGCCGACGCCATTGCCGATACGGACATAGAATGCTCCTTGTCTGTTGATTAGTGAATTGCGATTCATCACATCCAGCGCGCCCATATTCACACTGTTTTGCACATAGATCGGCACAGAAAATTTCGATAATTGCTTGAAGGATACATCCTTCCATTGCATGGAAATTGAGGTCAGCACTTTCCAGTCAGCCGTATCGATAATACCCGGAACCGCCAAGCCAATGCCTATAATATTGTCATGCTTCCGCAGCAACTGCTCGATCAATTCCTCTACCAGGTCAACAATTTCTGGCGCTCCCTTATCTTCAGCAGCAATATGGCGCGACTCGAGCACATCGCCATAATAATTTATTAATTGATATTGAACCTCATACTGGTTAATCGTAAATCCGATTGCCCGGTAACCATCTTGGTGCAAGACTAGTCGGATGCGTGGTCTGCCCTTTTGATCCGGCTCCTTAACCCCTTGTTCTATCACAACCTGCTCCTTAATCAGCTCGTCAACAATTAAAGAAACAGTATTTTTGCTTACATTTAATAATTTAACCAGCTCTTGTCTTGATGTCTCGCGAAGCTGTCTGATATGGGATAAGAGCATTCGTTTATTTCGCTCTCTTAAAATTGCAGTTCCCTTCACCATTTACGCTTTATACTCCTGTCCTTTTAAGTTTCATCTCCTCCCAGTATACTCTTTTTATCGTTTCATTTCTTAATTTACAATTTAAAACAATCAAAAATTTATTGATTTCAGCCCTCCTCGACTAATTTCCCCCCATTTTTGAAAACCTTCTGCACATGAAGCTGACAGTTTGCCTGATCCCATTCAAAAAGCACCAGATCAGCCGGGGCACCAGGAGCAATCCCTTGCTTTACCGGGATATTGATAATGCTTGCTGGCAGTACACTGCTTCGTTCAATAGCCTCATCCAGACTGCCAATTTCTTGTCCAGCAAAAAACTCAATACATTGCCGTAAATTTTGTGCTGAGCCCGCTAATATATTTTCATTTTCTTTCAAATGCAAGCGCCCTGACGAAGCCAATGTTACAGTACCGCCAACAGCAGCTGTATAGTCTCCGGCCGGCATGCCTGCCAAAGCAACACTGTCGCTGACAAGAAACAGATTTTTTCCTTTTGTTTTGCAAAATACCTTCAGTACATTTTTGGGCAAATGATGACCATCTGAAATTACCCCTGCCGTCAGCCTTTCCTCAGCCAGCTGATCCCATATATAGTTGGGATGCCGTTTCATCATCACATGAGCGCCATTGCCCAGATGCGTTGACATCGAGGCTCCTGCCTGTACCGCCTTTTCAATCTGCTCGCTTGTCGCTGAAGTATGACCAATCGAAACGATTACACCAGATCGGCTAGCCTGCTCGATAAATTGCCCGGAGCCTTCCCATTCCGGTGATAGTGTAACAATCTTAATCATCCCTTTTGCTTTGCGCTGCAGATCCGCAAACTCTTCCCAATCCGGCGCCTTCACATACTGCTTGGCATGAGCGCCTCTTGCTCCGTCCTCTGGCGAAATATATGGCCCCTCCAAATGGAAGCCGCCAATATGCTGCAATAAATCAGGTCTTCGCTCCAGCACCGCCATATTGCTTGCAAAAATTTCACCGATTACTTGAATATCATTCGTTATAATTGTTGGAAAAACCGTCGTAACCCCTTCTTTGGCGAGCTCATATAATACCTCTTCCCACTGCTGCTCGGATAAGGGGCCTTTGTTGAAATCATAGCCTTTGTAGCCATTATTCTGCAAATCTACGAACCCTGCGCTCAAATAGGGCAAGTTCTGCTTATCCTCGATTTTTCGCACCTCAGAAATGCTCGAGCCCGAAATTACGACCTCGACTGCCTCACCGTTATAAACCCCTTTAACTGCAATCATTTGCTTTCATCCTGTGCAGCTTCTGCAAAAGCCGCCTCGTCAACAAATAAATAAGCATTGTCATGCTTTCTCATAATTGTGGCAGGGCAAGAGACCGAAATTTCATCATGCAAGGTTTTGTTTACAGCTGCTGCTTTAGTAGGACCTGGAACGGAGCATACCATCAATTCAGCACTCAACAATGCCGGAATAGTCAAGCTAAGCGCAAATTCCGGCACATCATCAAATGCAGCAAAACAGCCATCATTTACTTGCTGCTGGCGGCTGAATTCATCAAGCGCTACTTTTTTTATAAGCAACGGGTCTTGGAAATCAGCTACTGGCGGATCATTAAATGCAATATGACCGTTCTCGCCAATACCAAGGCAAACCAGATCAATCGGCTTTTCAGATAGTCGCTTCGTATATATAGCCATCATTTCTTCCGGGTCAACTGTTCCGTCAATAAAATGAAACTCTTTTAAAGTTACTTTGTTTAACAAATGATTTTGCAAATAAATTTTGAACCACTGATCAGAGTCGAGCGGCAAGCCGATATATTCATCCATATGAAAACCAACAACCCTCGCCCAATCGATTCCCTCAGCAGCCGTCAAGTATTTTAACGTCTCGTTTTGTGAAGGAGCACAAGCAAATATTACTCGCGCTTCATCCTGCTTTGCCAAAACCTCGCGCAAATGGTTGGCTGCCAACTCTGCGGCATGCTTGCCCATCTCTTCTCTATTTTCATATACACGGCAAACTAAGCTCTCTTGTATGATTTCTCTCATTTTATTCTATCTCCCTTATTGTTTTTTTCGAATAAACGGCTTAATGAAGTAATCAGTGCTGATTGAGCAGCTATTTCCATCTGTAATCGCCTGCCAACAACTTTAACGTCAACAGAAAGTTTCGAATAATATGAAACGGATCCTTCACCGGCAACGCTACAACTTTGGCTAGCGGCTCTCCTTGCCTGTCGCGTATTTGCGTCCATTCCATTTTGCTTGCCGAAGGAAAAATATTGAAAATATAGCTGTGCAGCTTGTCGTACCATTGCTCAAATTTATTTTTATACTCACTGTCCTGGATTGCAAACATTAGCGTTGTATATAATGCCTCAGAATGAGGCCACCATAGTTTGGTATCCCATGTTTCTTTAATTAACTGCTCCATAGGTGTATCGATAAGTTCTCCCGTCGGCTGACCGCTGTTGCAATCTACAAAACGCAGCACCCCTCCATACTGCTTGTCCCAGCCAAGCTCCAAAGTATGAAGTGTAATTTCCTTCAAAGTTGCAGAGTAAGCTACTGCATCATTAGTCTCAAAGTGCTTGAGAGAATCGTTCAGAAACCAAATACATTCAAGCGTATGTCCCGGGTTGACATGTCGTGCAAGCAGCGTGGCTTGCTGTTCTTCCTTTGCCGGCAACATTTCGACAATCCGCTTGTTTTGAGTATGTTCATTTATTATTTTTGAAAAATACCGTTTAATATCTTGCTTCAATCGCTGCTGTTGCGGATTATGCAAGTATTGGGATGCTTCATAAAGCTCTTCCGCCACATTAATCAAAATCATCGGAATAGCATGTGAAGCGAAGCCGTCAGGAATTGGATAAGGATCAGATTTGAATTGCCCTTCAGCTATTCTCTCAGTAACAAGCTGATAAACAGCAAGCGCCTCATCATAAGCCTCTTGATCATTGTTATAGATTGCATAAGCATTCATACCAAGAATGTAAAAACAATCTGCAAAAATACTTACATCCTGCTCCTCGGCGATTTGGACGCCATCCCTCTCCACTGCATTAACCACATGTCCATTGGTCATTTTGGCGTGCGCTCTTAAAAAACGATAGGTTTGTTCAAGTCCCTCATGCCAGATGCTGCTGACTGCAAGCTGATAGCGGTTTGCGGCTAGCAGCAAACGTGCCGCCATCCATAGAAAACGCCCTTGAGACCAAATATATTTGCGTGTACTAACCACTTTATCCTCTATATTGCTAATACAAGAAAAAACGCCTCCGAACTCCAAATCGATTTTGCTTTCCCAGTAGGGTATAAAATGTTCGTTCAATTGCTGCCTGTAAAATTCAGCGAGTTGTTCTCTATTCATCACTTCACTTCCTTATCTAACTGCTTTAATAGTTGGAGCATGGATCAAGCCTTTCACTTCCTGCTGCCAAAACAAATACAATAGAGCTTTTGAGTCCGAATGTTCTACCGGAATACTTCTGGCGAAACCATTGTCGACAGCGCTCTAATCGAAGCTTCTTCTATTTTGTCATATTCTATGACTAAATTAAAATTAACATATTGCAATCAATTTGTAAAGGTTTACAAAAGGAACATAAACACATATTAAAAAAAGGATGGGAATGAATAAGAAGCATATCTGCTAGTGGAGTTAGAAAAATATAAGCATGGGGTGTCCCACTTAGCTTAACAATCCATTTTTTAATAAAAGCTTGCCTATTATGATTATTAATTTTCATATTGTGTAAAAATAAGGAATTTCATATTTAAGATTAATTAATTTGTACAAAGAGAGATCATAATTTATAAAACAGTACATAAAGTTAGTTATATATGGCTTATCTTCAAAGCAGTGCTTGACAAAAAACAGTCAGATAAATTCATTGCTTCGCCGTTCAAATGCATTGCGCCTCTATTTGATTATTCGCTATGAGGGATTCTACTTTTTATGTAAGGAGGCTTTATCAGGCAATTCCTATTGCCTCTTATCTACTGTTCAAACACTGATCTTGAATATTAAGCCTCTACACTTACAACATTTTAAGGAGTGATTGGAATGTCTCAAGCTAATATCCCTGACATTAACCCTGAGATAACTATTACGAAGGAAGACGCAATTAATCTCTTGCTTATGTCAATTGCTTTGGAAGAGCTCGGTCTAAGCCATATCATAAATGCCGAAGGTGAAAAACTGCAATATGTTTTGGGCACATTGCCAGGTGTAACTGGTCCTAACCCCACTATTGAAGATTTGTTGAAAATTAATGACAGCATTCGTACAACACTTAAAGAAATTGCAAAAACAGAAGCCTCTCTTATAGAAAAACTGGATAGTATCGTCGCTTTAACAAAAGACTAACGGGCTAGCAGTCAGCTATAATCAGCTGCCTCCTATTTTATACTTAGCTTCAAATAATGTGAGGTTTTTGAGTACCATCATCTAATCACCTCCTCTGTTTGAAACATATATTTTGCATACCAGCATTCGATTTAACTTAAGTGTGTAAGCAATCATAAAATAGAAACATTATGCAAAATAACATCATGAATTACTTAACTTGCACAAGATTTTAAATAGAAAACCACAAGATGAGAGAACAAATTCTCTAGTCTTGTGGTTTTTCCATTTATTTTTGTTGCGACTTTCCCTTAAATTTACCTAAAGGTCTGAACCTGCAAGTTTTCACAGCTCTAAAGCAGCTGTTACTGTTTAGAGCATCTTTCGTTATGTGCTTCCGCTGAAATTTGCAAGTAATCATCAATTCGAGTAAATTCAAATTCCGCTAGCAAGTCCTCCACAGTAAATTCATCAGATTCGCTTGAAATTAATACAGCACCCAAATTTCCAGGATCGATTACACTTACCTTTTGACCATATTTTTTGCGCATTTGATACAGCTTGTCAAAATGATTATCCAAGTGTATGACTGCACAATCCAAATTGATCGTCTTTGTAACATAGTCATAATAATTTGTAGATGCCGCCAGTTGCTCTCCGAGCGGAGATAATATCGTGCTCAACGGTTCAAAAGCAATAGCGCCAACAAAATGCGCCCTGCATGAGTATGCCCAGTAGGCTTGCATTAACCCACCATGATACATCGAGCTAAACACAATTAAATCTGGACGAAGCTGTTCGTATTTGCGACGCAGATCATCGTAATTAAGATCAAAGCAAATCACAAAACCGACTGTTCCAAAATCACATTGCAGTACGACCGCCTCAGTGCCTGGAACAATTCCGTCACCTACTGTCTCATTCGGCACTACCGGGTAATTTTTATCATAGTACCCGACATCCTCCCCGTTTCTATCCAATAACAGAATCGAGTTGCGATATGTTTCTTCCTCCATCTTTCGGCAATGCGGATAGACAATATAACACTGATGCTGACGTGCCAGTTCAGCCAAAGCATCACGCACACGCGTGCCTCTTTCTTCGTAAAACTGACGCTTATGCATGCCCGACCATCGATCTGGCTGATCACAAAGCTCCGGCAAGCAAATTAAGTCCGGTTGATCCGGCAGCACCTGATCAATTTTTGCCTTTAAATGATCGATGACTTCTTCTACAGCCGTATCCACAGACCCATCGGTTGACAATTTTACATTGTACGGGCCGATTGTACTTACTGTTACCTTTCTGGACATCGTAATCCTCCTGCCTCTTTCCTATTGCTGCTCAATTTTAAATAATTCAGCTGTACGGGAGAAGTAAAGCTCTCCACTGCTGCTCACCAAAAAATTAGATACATCATGCATCAACGTTTCCCATTCCATCGTTTGCGGATCGAATTTAAACGCATTGCCAACGCCTTGACCATACAAGTATCCATTTTGGAAATATAATCGGCTCACATTCCATGCATGAGAAATCCCTGACCAATTGAAAGGATACAGCTCAATCGTTTGCACTACTTGTTTTTGATTCACATCAAATTTAAACAGCTTGCCATTTGTAATTCCCCATAAATAACCGGCATCGTCAAAAGCAAGACCGCCAATTACCTTTTCACCAGGAACAGGAACCCCTTCCCATACCTTTGTATCACTAGCTTGATCATAAATAAACAGTTTTGCCTCAGATTGCGTAGGCGCTATGCCGAGACCGCCGGAAACCGTTGTACCACCGTAAATCTTTCCGTTCTTATAAGCAAGTGAAACAACTCCCTGATTGTGTACAATTGCTTTTTTTACTTTCTTTTGCATTGTGGCTGGATTATACAAAGTGAGCGCGCCATCAAGTTGTCCATAATTCGCAACTGTGCCGAATGCCACCTCATTACCTGCACTAATCGCTGCAAACGGTCGATCTTGCCCATCATCATGCAAAGCAAACAAATTACTAGGATTTGTGCCAAAGTCATATGGCTGACTTGGATCGAACTCAAAAATATTCGCACCGGTATAAACACCGATATAAAGCTTATTCCCATGTGTGACCATACTTTCGCCCTGTCCAATCGTTCCTTGCGGGAACAGCTCAGTTGCATGAGTATTTCCGTTATAAGCAGCCAATCCTCCCAAAAAACCGCTTATATATAACCTGCCATCGGGCCCTTCAACCAAATTACGAATATTTGTAGGCTCACCTTGCAAGGAAGCTCCTACTACTTTGCTATTGCCTGTTGCAGGATTATAATAACGCATTCTGCCGCTGTAATCGATTGAGATTAACGTTTTCCCCGGATAATTTGAATCATTCAGCGTTATCCAATCATAACCTGTTGCTGTCCAGAGATCATTAAATCCGGTATTGGTCAATGTCTTTGTCTGCATATCATAAGAATAAAGCCCGTTTTTGCGAATGATATATACCAAATTTGGATTTTGCGGATCTGGCGAGGATACATCCGGTCCGTTGAAGCCTGGAATTTCATCGAACCATGATTGACTTGTCAAATTGTATACAAGCAAATCCGCCGATTCTGTCACACGAGCAAACAGTTTATCGCCAATCAAATCCAAATCATAAACCATCAACTCATTTTGATGGGATGCAGGCATTACAATTTCCTTTTTGGCACCGCTAACCGCATTTATTTCGTACAATTTGGCATTCACTGTACCAAGACCTACATAAATTTTATTGCCTGATACAGCGATTGAACGTGCATATTGATAGCCGCTTGCTACAGTGCCATAATCATGAAAGGTTGATGTTGCCTGCGTATATTTGAATACTTTTCCGCTTGGATAAGTTCCTCCGTACACATTTCCTGCCGCATCGGTATCGAGCGACATAATATATCCTTCGCTAGCAATCGGTCTGCCCAAATTTTGCAATGTATTGCTGCCAGGCACCCATGCATACAAATTCCCGTTCCCCATTGCCCCAACATATAAGGTACCATCAGGAGCTACTGTTAGCGCATATGCATTTTCCGCTCCATCCAGCGTAAACTTTTTAACAACCTGCAGTGTATGCGAGTCAACTATGTTTAACACGGAGTTTGCACTGGTGAGTACAACATAAGTCAAATCCTCACCGTTTGCGCCCTTGCCATAAGCTGCGCCGTTAATCGCAACAGTGCGAATTGGAATGCCTAAATTAACAGCAGTGTGACTTGCCAAATCAAGACTAACCTTGTCAAAATAAAATGCTCCGCTATATCCTGATGGCGCATAAAGCAGCGCCGATACTTTAACAGCCCCCACGGGAGCTTTTCCTTGCAGACTAATCTTGCTCCATGTGTCGGAAGGAATATCAAAATAGGAGTTGTACGTTTTAAGCTGGTTGCCCTGACTATCATAAAAATACAGATACAAATGCGGCGAGCCTTGCACTCCATATACTTGAGCCGACAACATATATTCCACTCCTGCAGTTATATCCTGTTTACTGCTTTGCAAGCCTAGCGATTGCTGACTATGACTGCGATTATCAAACTTTACACTAGAATTACTTGTAAATCCAAACGCCGAATCCAGCGTAATACCGCCATTCCCAAAGGTTTGTGTCCAACCAGAAATTTGGCCATTGACCAGCGGCTCTTCAAAATCGCCATTTGTAATCATTACGTCTCCTTCCTGTTGCATGGCTTCAATTTTGTCAAAATAGAAGGCGTTCGAATAGCCTTGCGCACCATAGAGTAAAATTTTCATAGATGCAGTCTGTGCAGGTGCTTTTCCCTTCAATTGAAGCTTGGTCCATTGCGAAGAAGCAACATTATAAAAATTTTGATAGGATTTCAACAACTGTCCGTTTGCATCATAAAAGTACATATAAAGAAAAGGCGAGCCTGTATCAACATACACTTGAGCACTTATTGCATATACCTTATTCGCCGTTGCAGGTAGCGCGGAGCTTTGCACACCTACAGATTGCTGAATGTCAGATCGATTATCCAGCTTGACACTGCTTGTACCCTCATAGCTTTTGGACGAGTCGATTTTACTCAATGAAGCGCCGTAAGGCTTCGTCCAGCCAGGAATCTGCCCACCTGCACCGCTAACTTCAAAACCGCTATTGGGGATGGATAAGCTCTGTGCAGAAACGGTTGCCGAGTCGCCTGGAATACCAGGCAGCAACAGCATTGTCATACAAAAGCAAAGGATAAATGCCAACATATGCTTATTTCGTTTATTACGTAAATTCAACATACTACACACCTCTTTTTGCAAATTTGTATTCATACCAAGCAGCTTTTCACTGACACCTTACTTATTCACTTGCGAGCATTAAATCACTTTTTCCAAAGATAAATCATCGATATAGACCTGAGCTCCCGCTCCCACATCCCAAATCGTAACCGCAATTTTATTCCTGTTGCCACTATTGAATTTGTAGCTGTATTCTTTAAAGCCATTGCTCTGGGTAAAAGCCGGATAAGCTTTAATAACCTGGAAGTTATCCGTAGTCACTTTCACAAGCACACTGTTGGCTGCACTCGCCTTGGCGTAAAGCTTCAGCACATAATCCTTGTTTGGCTCCACATCAACGAACAATACGCCAGCCTGATTATCGCCGTTCGTAACAAGCTTCAAGGAATGCGAACCACTTTTTGCCTGCTCTGTTGTAATCGAAGCCGCGCCAGCTGTCCACCAATTATTCCATGGATTCATACTGCCTAAGCCAGATCCTTCAAAACCAGGATTAGGAATCAAATTGATGCCACTGGTCGTCTCATTTTGAAACTCGCCAGGGTCTACTGCGGAAGTATCGACTGCATGATTGATTACACGCATACTGTAATCCTTCGCAAGCGGTGTAATCAGCACCATTTTTCCCAGATTAGCCGTACTGCCAGCCGCCTGATCCTCAAAGGCATAGCGATGTGCAATTTTCACCTCGTCCTTGCCGGGAGGAGTAATGTACAAGTTGTAGTATTTCTGCGACATATCAACAACTACACGAACATGATAGGTTTGCCCAGCACGATACGATATTTTCTTCTCGCTCATAAAGTTGCTTCCATTAACCGCCTCAAAGTATCCCTTCGGATCAAGGCGCAGCTTAATCGCTAGATTATTCCATGACGGTTGACTCACATTAGAAGCTGCATAGCCGACTATTCCATCAATGCCATTGCTTAATGGTGTAAAATCAAATGTTGTTGTAAAACTGTTTGTATAGGCTGCACCGAGAGAGTAGACTCCGCTGAAATTCTGTTTCGCATACCAGGTATCCAGTCGCTGTTGCGTATCTTGCATAATATGAAAGCTTTCTATGAAATACTCATGCTCGCCTTGTTCCGGAAAATACAAAGCTTTAAAACCGGCAAGCTGCAATACATTAACATCAGGGTATTGATCACGGATCAATCTGGCATCCGCCTCTAAAGTATGCCATTGACCATCATCAATTAACGTATATGGCGTTTGCATTTCCGCTGCCGCAGCGGAAGCCAGCACCATCTCTCTGCCTGTGCCAACCATATCAAAGCGATCTACCTTCAGACCATCAAATGCTTTTACATAAAAACCAAGCGGTGTGCCTGGAGCAATTTTATATTTCACTTTAATTAATGGATACTTATCGATATCCCACTCCGCCGGATGAGCTGTCATTTCGAGCAATGGGTAATTGTCTATAACAAAAATATGATTCGCTTTCTTCTGAGTATCGGGATCATTAATAATTTCATGATTATGCACCTCATTGCCGCGCAATCCGTACAGGAATTTCCACCAGTCATTGTTATTTTCTGAAAAATCGCTTGTAAATAACGGAGCCGTCGGATCACTAGCGACAACATTAACGTAACCATTGCCAATCAACGCTTTCCCGCTTGCATCAACCGCTCGCATAAAGACTGCATATTTGCCTGGCTCACTATAAGTATGATTTGCTTGCGAACCTGTTCCTTCCGTTCCATCGCCAAAGCTCCATGTGTAGGAAATAGGAGTAAAACCGCCAACTGCCGCAGCTTTTAATTGAACAGGGCTGCCTGCCTTTGCTGTAAACGGTGCAACCTCTACTCTAATTTCCGCTCTACCTTCTGTGCCGCTTTCAAAAGCACCCATATCCGGTGCCGAACCGGACCATGCCAAGCTCACCCCATCGCCTTGCTGCCAGCTTACAGTTCGATCCAATTGCAGCGTATTTTGCGCCTCATCGATTGCAACGATTCTTGCCCGATTGCTTGATGAGCCGATGGCAATCAAATCTCCTTGCTCTCCTTCAATCGACCAGCCATCATAGAAATACCTGATATTGTCTACCTTCAAGCTTGTTCCACTGCCTGCATTTGCAGCAAATGCCAAAGCTTTTCCTCCATCAACTAATGGGCTTCCTGCCCCAGGAATATAATTATAATTGGCGGCATCCTTATACTTCGGATCAGCAACTGTATTGCCGACGAACATACTGCTTGGCTGCAATTCATAAAGCTTGCGTATTAATCTATTTTCTCCTGCCTTAAAGTATGGCTCGATGCCTTCTCCTGACCAGAACATATTATTGTCAAATAAAAAGCCCTTCCAAAATGAAAACGCAAGATTTGCTCCATCTTTATCATTCATGGAAAATACGTTGTTTTTAAACACATTGCCTGACAGCTTATCACTATATGAAGTAAAAACTGTCTGATTGTTGTTATCAAATATGTTGTTATAGAACATAACGTTTTTAGTCGCCGGAAGCGAGGAATTGACTACGATATCATAATGGGTAATATCCAGCGGTCTTGTCCAGTTGCGGAAAAAACGGTTAAAACGGACGATTCCGGGATCCGCATATATTTTCGATTCTGCCGGGCTTGCCGCTCCTGTTCCCTGATATTGATCCGTGACAATATTTCCTTCAAACAGCACATACGGTGTCTGGAACACTTCAAAATTTCTTCCCCACTCCGCATGAAACACGTTGTTACGCATAACTACCTTGCTGGTTGAGCCGAAAAGCGGAATATCCGATGAAAAATTGATCGGTGAATGACTGGCGCGTCCAATATCGTTGCCCTCAACAACAATATGAGTAGCATCATGGAATGTAATCATATCCCGACCGCCGAGCGCCTCTCGAAATACGTTGCTGACCAGTTTAATTTGAGTCACATAGCGAAAAACTGCAGGATTGGTATCATTCCAGCCAGACGCTGTATGCTCCATCGTGTTGTTTGAAATCATAATATGCGATGACCAGGTGCTGCCCGATTTATCGACCAGAATCCAGCGAGCATATTCTGTATCCTGCGGCTTCACATGAAACCCGTCAATCGTAATATAGGACTTCCCAGCAATTTTAATAATGGGAGTGAATTGCCCATAACTAGCGCTGCCCGTAAACACTGCTTTTCCTTTGTTTTGGGCTTTAAATACAATTGGTGCAGCCGTAGTCCCGCTTCGTGCAGGAATAAGCTCTCCACTATATGTACCATCTTTGAAAATAACCGTATCTCCTGCCGCAGCAGCTGCTCCTGCTTTAGCCAGCGTCTTCCACGGCTGAGCTTCTGTTCCGGGACTGCTGTCATTGCCTGTTGGACTTACATAAAAGGATTGACCAGCTGCTTCCGCCCTTGTGTTATTGAACGACATATCCATCAGCGACAAACTCATTAACGTAACTGTAAGCATTGAAACTAACAATCTCCTTATCTTCAATTATGATCTTCCTTTCCAGAAGTAGAATTATTATGGTTCATACCATTTTCGCATCACAAAATAGAGCCTTAACGATTCAACCTGTATGTTGCATCGCCAAGGCTCTCCTAGCCGCGTGAAACGAGCCTTACCGCTTGTTTCCTATTAAGTCAGCATCTCACCATTTTATTAGCTGTTTGATTCATTCTACTTGCCTAATGCTTTGTTATTGATTTCCAAATATCTTGCCAAATTCAAATTATCCAAACCTTTTACGTAGCTGTCCCAGTCCTTTTCTGTATCCATTTGTCCAGTAATAAATTTCAACATGGAAGTTTCGATATAGCTATTGATTTGTACAGCCAATTGGCTCATCTCATCTACTTCAGACGGATCAACAAACAAACTGAACGGAGGTACTTCTTTAGGCTCTTTACCTACAAACTTATTTATTGTCTCTTTGTACAAACGAACCTGGCTCGCATCCAATGCATACAAATCTTGCGGCCCTACATCAGAGGCATTAAATTCAGCAGAACGATTAAATACGCCATAGTTGGCCCAGCTGTCATTTTGATTAGCATCCGCCGAGTTCAAAGCTGCATTGTCGAATTTATATTTTGCCTGATTGCCGTTAAAGTCCAGCTCCCCTTGCTCAGCAGGCTTCCAATACTCTTGGTTTGGACCAAATTGAGAGAACAGCGTACCTTCCTCAGAGTACAAGTAATCTACAAATTTAATAGCTGCTATTTGCTGCTCTTCCGTAGCTTTATCCGTAATCGCAAACAGGGATGAGTTGATACCGCCAAAGTACCCTGTCAATTGCACACCATCCGGACCAATCAGCGGTGGAACTGCATCAAAATCTTCACGCAGCTTCTCTTCCTCGGATTGAATCGTAATATTGTTATAGGCACCAACCGCTGCAACACCTACACGCGGATCAGGCTTATTATTTACTTTAGCTTGCAACGCATCAAATTCCTGTGTAAATGCCTCTGGATCAATCAAGCCTTCGCTATAAAGACGATTCATATATTGCAAGCCCTTCTGCCATTCCGGCTTGTTAGCAGCAATATCAATCGTACCGTTGTCCATTGTAAAATAGTTAGCTGAATTGTTATAAATAAATGCGTTCATAATGAAGCCTGTCAACTTCGTATGCCAGCCATTTGTCGCACCTGACAACGGAATTTCATCCTTCTGTCCGTTTTTATTCGGATCTTGCTCCTTGAATGCTTTCAAAACTTCATAAAACTCTTCAGTCGTTGTTGGCATCTCCTTGCCCACATGTTGCAACCATTTTGTATTAATCCAATACTTCTGTGCATAGTTGCATTGCAAGCACTCACTAATAGCTGGCAAAGCATAAATATTGCCGTCCGGCGCTGTAATGCCATCTTTCAAATAAGAAATATCAGCCATCGCCTGCTTGAAGTTTGGCGCATACTGATCAATTAAATCATTAAGAGGAATAAAAATACCGTCTTTGCCATATTTCAGCTGCTCATATTTAGTAATATCAATGTTATAGAATACTTCCGGATAGTCACCGCTAGTCAGAATTAACGGCTTCTTCACATCTGGCTCAGTTGTTACATCCCAAGTGATATCCAGATTGAACTTCTCTTCAACCAGCTTGGAGAATGTATTAGTCTTCAAATCTTTAATCCATGGAGGTGTAGAAGTAAAAACAGTAAATGCTACCTTTTTGCCGCCTGTTTCTCCTTCAGTACCGGCATCTCCGTCATTATTGGCGCCAGTTCCCGCATTCGTGCCGCCGCCCTTGCCACATGCCGCAATCAGCAGCATAGCTGCGAGCAACAAGCCTAAACCCATTTTCCCTGCCTTCTTCATCGCAACATTTCCCCTTTTTTAGTTTTATTATCATTAACCTTTAATGGAACCAATCAGCATCCCTTTTACAAAATACTTCTGGATAAAAGGATAGAATAGCAATATCGGTCCACTAGAGATAACAATAAGCGAGTATTTCAGTAGCTGCGCCAAATCCTGTCTTGCCTGCAGCGCCTCAGCACTCATAGTCATGCTCTCCACTGAATTGAGAATAAGAATTTCTCTTAAAACCAACTGTAACGGAAACATATCTTTTGACTTCAAAAATATAAATGCATCAAAATAGGCGTTCCAGTAGTTCACAGCATACATAAGCACCAGCACCGCAATAATCGGTTTGGATAACGGGATAGCAATGCTCCATAAAAAGCGAAGATCGCTGCAGCCGTCCAGTTCCGCCGCTTCTGACAGCTCATCCGGAATGGTCGATTGGAAAAACGTGCGTGCAATAATCACTTGCCAAACCCCAACTGCACTCGGAATAATAACCGCCCAAATCGTATCCAGCATATTATAGTTTTTTACCGTCAAATAATAAGGGATTAGTCCGCCATCAAACAGCATCGTAATTACTAGCAGCACCATAATAAAATTCCTGCCAACAAATGTATTTTTGGATAGTGGATACGCCAGTGCAATTGTTAACGTCACCGCAATAATCGTTCCCGAAATCGTATAAATAAACGTATTCAAATATCCGATCATCACAGCAGGATTTTTAAAAACCGCCTCATAGCCTTTAAGGCTAGACTCCACCGGGAACAACCATACCTGACCTGATCTGATCGCATCTCCTGAACTGAATGAAGTGCTTACAATAAAAATCAGCGGGTATAAAATAATGATTAATACTACAAATAGAAATGCATAAATGAAACCAAGAAATACTTTATCGCCCAAACTATTTTTAATTGAAGTTGACTGCAATATCCTTCCCTCCCGCTACCATAGACTTGTTGCTGAGACCCGCTTCGCAATAGCATTGACAAGCAAGATCAAAACCAGATTGACGAGCGAGTTAAACAAACCTACTGCTGTAGAGAAGCTAAAATTCGCCCCCAGCAAACCTACTTTATATACATAAGTTGCAATAATTTCGGATGACTCCAAATTCAACGCGTTCTGCATTAAAATAACCTTCTCGAAGCCAAGCCGCATAATTTGTCCAACTTCTAAAATAAGCAGAATAATAACAGTTGGCAGAATGCCCGGCAAATCAACATTTTTTATTTTTTGCCATCTGGAAGCACCGTCTACCTTTGCAGAATCGTACAACTCAGGGTTAATCCCCGCCAATGCGGCAATATAAATAACAGCACCATAGCCCATACCTTGCCAAACACCCGATAATACATAAATTGTTTTGAAATACTTTGCTTCACCCATAAAGTGAATAGAGTTAATTCCAAACAAATTCAAAATCTTATTAATGAGACCAAGCTCTGGAGATAAAAATAGTAAAATCATCGAAACGGTTACTACAACCGAAATAAAAAACGGAGCAAAGGTAACAGTTTGCACAAATCGTTTAAACTTGCTTCCCACTTCATTCAAAGCTAACGCAAGAATTATTGGGATCGGAAACCCTACTGCAAGCGCATACAAACTGATTCCGAGTGTATTCTTTATTAACACCCAGAAGTTAGGGGAATTAAGAAAATTCGTAAAGTGTTTTAACCCTACCCAATCGCTTCCCCAGATACCTTGCTTAAAGTTGTAATTTTTAAAAGCAATTTGTACACCCGTCATTGGTACGTACTTGAATAGAACTATATATAGCAGAGGTATAAATATTACCAAGTACAGCTGCCAATGTTTCTTCACCTTCAGTATCATTCTTGACCTAGTTTGATTGCGAACAATCAGCGGAAAAACCCCCTTTTCATTACAATAAAAATCCGAAACTGCAACATTTTTGCATCAAATACAGTTTCAAACAACAGACATACCGTACATACCATCTTCTCTGAATCACTTAGTATCATTATATGAATGATTTATTTCGTTTGTCAACCTATATTTACGTCTATAAATTGACCCAATAGTGGGATAGATGTATAATGTGATCAAAGTGCTATTCTTAGGAGTAATGTAAATGATGAATAGAAAATCAAATATACTAGCAGGAAGTACTGCAAAGCGCACATCTGCGAGAGAACGAACCGCAGAGATGGTAACTGTATTGCGAGAGGAAATTACGAACGGGGCACGTCCAATAGGAAGTTTCCTTCCCACTTTAGTAGAGTTAAGTGAACAGTATCAACTAAGTAAAAACACAGTTCGAAAAGGACTTGATTTGCTTGTAGGAGAAGGACTTATTGAATCTATACCACGTATCGGAGCAAGGATAATTGCTGTTGCAAACAGTGAACAAATCACGCTTCGCTTCGGCTACTACTCAACACTAATCAATGAGGCCAAAATTTTTGATCTACTGAATAAGTTTGAGAAACTGTACCCTCATATTCAGGTTATTCCGGTCAGGTTGCCAGACAATCCAAGAGATTCGGCTGCCGTAATTGAGGATTTGGTGCCATCGCTTGATTTATTGACGATTAACTTGCTCGATTATGGCAGCTTGTCAGATCAAGACTTGCTGTTTGAATCAGTCGAAACACGGATGGACATTTATTCATTCCTAAATACGCCATTTATGAAGGCAGACAAGCAGTATGCCCAGCCGTTCTTGTTCAGTCCTATTATTTTATGTTACAACAAAGAGCATTTCACAGAAAAACAGCTTCCTGAGCCAAATAGCGGCTGGACATGGGAGGATATAAAAAATTGCGGCAGAGCATTGCACGATGCCCCAAACCGCTATGGTTTATTTTTTCATGCGCCATCAGACAATCGCTGGCCACTGTTTTTATTGCAAAATGACTTCTCATTTTGCTCTGATCAACCAAATTTGAGTCTAAGTGACCCAATATTCAAAAAAAGCATGGAGCAATACTGCCAGCTTATTCAAGACAAGACACTATTTCCACCCTATTTTTCTGAAAATGATGAAGAAGTAGAATCTGTCTTTTTGAATCAAAATGTATCTATGGTCATCGTCAGTTATATGCGCTTGAACTCATTTTTAAATGCGCCGTTCGAATATGATATATCACCGATACCGTTCGTGAATCAGCCCAGGACGCAGCTTGTAATTATTGGACTATCCATCTCCAAGCAATCGGCTAATAAGCAGGCGGCAAAGCTGCTAATGGACTTTTTGACTTCCTATGATACACAATTAACCTTGCGCCAGCAGACTCTTAGCATTCCGGCTGTCGCAGCTGCTGCGGAGTGGAATGGCAAAGAACAACTTAAAAATCGTCCGTCTCGTTTCTTAATGTATCGAGAAATTATTCCAAGCTTCAAAACCTATCAGGACATGAACGTCGAAATGTCCACCCTCTTCACAATCGGCAGTGAGCTAAAATACTACTGGGCAAAAATGAACGATCTCGACACAATCATTGAACGAATTGAGCAAAAACTATTAGCCGAGAAAAACCCCCCGGCTGAAGCGTTAAAGCTGAGGTAAATAGTTCAAAAAAAAGCCAAACCATTTGACTGGCAAGCAGTCATTGCATACTTTTTATAATCTGAAAGACATCCTGCAATTGTGGATGTCTTTTTAATTTGGAAAACCTATTTGTCAAACTGACAACTTTGCCGATATTATTAATAAAGGATCTATAGGTAGACTATGATACGCAAATATTAATAGATGAATAAAGGTCAAACACACCCCTTCGGAGAAAGGAGAGGATTGTTATCACTTCATCCAGAAAAAAAATAACTATAATTTTACTATCGTTTGCTTCACTTGCTTGCTTTATTTTACTTTCCAAATGTGTTATTTCAGCTCCATCAATCGGTAAAACAACTCCTGCTTCTAGTACTGATCAATTTAATGGAGCTGATAAACGGTCGCAACAAAATGCAATGAAAGATATATTCGGCATCTCTATGCTCTATTCTACCTCCAAAGGAGGAAATAGCTGGGCTTCTGACAATTCCACCTGGCCTCGAACATTACGGAAGCAGCTGAATGGAACGGTTCCTTTTGATCCGCTTATTAATTTCAACCACGGAAATGCGAATTACGAAATTATCGGCAAGGGTCATAACAAGGAGTTAGTCGTAACTAACGCCAGCACCGATAAATATAATGTCGTACCTCGTATTTATATTGGTGACGCCAAACAAGCCGACTTTTGGAATAATGTTGAAGTCACATTCTATAGCAAGGTTAACAGTTTACTTGACGGAGGAGTAAGCTGGGGCGGTTTGCAAGCTGTTGTGAAAACCGTGCATCACCCAGACGCCGTACGTAATGACGAAGGTAATGACGACAACCGTGGTTATGGAGGAAGAATTAAGTTCTTTGGCGATAGTGACATTAATAAAGAAACTAACCATCAGCCCAACCACAATGTGAACAGTAAAGCCGTCTATCCATGGGGTTACAAAAATCCGCTGCCACTGAATAAATGGATCGGTTATAAACTGGTTGTACGCAATCGCGGCTCTGAAGAAGTACATTTGCAACTATACATAGACAAAACGAGCGGCGGCGACTTATCCAAGCAACGCTGGGAGCTGCTCCATGACATAATTGACAAACCAGGAGCTGGAGATGACATTTGGCCTAGCTATGAAGCCAATTTCAGTAACACCTCCCCCGATTCCTATCGCAAGAATTCGCCATATGTGGGCAAGCCACTAGTAGGTAAGTGGAAAACAGCGCAAAACTGGGTATATATCCGTACCGACAGCATACAAGAACAGCGCTATAAATGGATCAGTGTACGTGAGGTTGATGGTGAGAAGTGATTCGGCAAGTGATTTTTGAAGCAAATGGGTCCGTTTTCCTAGCAATTTTTCTCTAGCGGTTGCCACGAGGCTGTTGATTAACTGTTACTAAAACTTAAGCATAAAATTTATTCGTCACTACAAACAAAAATGGGCTTTTGTGCCCCATTATCAGAGCGATATATCGGCTAGTAGATCCGACAGTCGTTTATAAGGATTAAGAAGAGAGCCTATCAAGCGGGCTCTCTTTCAATTTTTATATTATTCAGTTGGAAGCGTCGGTCGTTACAGCAAGGTCTGCGAATGCCACAATCTGTTCATTTTCTTCAATTTCTTCATTCTCATTCATAGCTATTACACGCAGCATATAGGTTGTGTTTGGCTTAAGCTCAGCAATTTCCATTGTGCTTTCAAGAGTAGAATCATATAACTCATCATTTATATAGATGCTATAGCCCAAATTGCTCCCCTCATTATCCTCCCAATAAAGCCCCCAATGAAGTGTTATGGAATCCGGTGTTGTCTCATAGGCCAATTCGTATATTTCATAATGTAGCCCGAACTTAAACGATGTTTCGGCCGTTCCCCCTCTGCCATCCGACGCAGTTATAATAATTTTACTTGAACCCATGCCAGATGGAGAAATGCGAAGACTGCTTCCTTCTACTTTTACATTAAGAATTTCAGTATTACTCGAACTAGCCTCAAACGTTAAAGAATCCCCATCAGCGTCATGGAAAATCTCATTCAAATTGAATTCGATAGGTTCTTCCGTATGCACCAGCATATCCAGTATAGGACTTACAACTTCGGGAGCATGATTAACCGGAAGAACTGGAGCCGGCTGTGACGGACTTAACACATTCGGCTTCTGCTCTCTCTCCTGTTGTTGTTTTTGTTGCGCCAATGCTTGCTGCTGCTGTTCAAATTTTAGTTTTTCCTCTTCTGACAGTCTTTGCTTGAATAGCTCTGCTGCTCGTTTTGCTGCCTCCTCTTGCTGCCTTTTATTTTCCTGCTCTTTCCGTGCTTTTTCAGCTTGAATTTGGACTAACAAGGAAGATAATTTCTCTTCTGCCTGAAGCTGCTGTTCACGCTGCTTGTTTTGTTCCTCCAGTTGCTTCCTTCTTAACTCTTCCATTTGCTTTTGCTTTTCAATCTGTTGCTTCTGCTGCTCAGATAGTTGAAGCGGAGGAACATTATTCAAATCAATCGGTGCAGCTGATTGCTTATTAAGCTCAGCAATGAGTGCTTGTAACCGGTTGGCATCCATTTTATTTTGTGAGAGAGCCTGCTTTGCAATATTGGCGAGCAGATTATTTAAATTTTCTTGATATTGGGCAAGATCATCTTGAGACTGACCAAACGGATTTTCATTGGGATTAGATCCAATGATTCCATTCTTTATTCGCTCCAGCATCTCTGCATTCTCTTGATCTATCTTCTGTTTCTGCTTCAATATTGCTTCAATAACAGCAGGTGAAAATTGATTAACCAAATCAGCTGGATTAACCATACCTGGCATAATAAACGGTTCATCATCTGATCCAGGAATAACGCTAGCTTGTTGCCCCGGATAGATCATTGTCGATGCTGCTGATGATGAAGCGGCACCATTCCCATTAATTTGAACAAGCCCACTGTTCACAAACATTCTAGGTATCCCTGTAACAGGATCGACACTTACAGCTAGATTCGTTCCACGTACATTGGCCATAACAGTTGGTGTCATAATCCTAAAGGTATCTTTAGAGTTTATTAGCGAGGACACACTCGCTCCAACCAGTCCGTTCCATAGCACAAAGCTGGTGTTTTTTACATCAAACGTATTGCTTAAATTAGAAATATACAGCTCTGAATTTTCGCTAATCGTGATTTCATCCTTGCGATCAACCGTTTTCAATACCGCGCTTGAACGAACTTCAGTGCTAATATAATCACCATGATGAAGACTTGTGCCGTTATAAGCTCTATAAGCCAATGCACCGCCCGCTTGTTTTATCCAAACCGTCCCTTTGATTTCTTCAAGCTTCGCTACTCTCGAATGTCGATCTGTTGCAGGCTGCTGAGTAATCTTTTCTGCAATCTCTCTTAAAATAACCGTCTTTGTTTTCTGATCCCATCTAACATCAACCCCAAATGCCTCACTAAAAAATCTAAGCGGAACATAAGTACGACCTGCTTTTATAAATGGAGCAGCGTCTATCTCTTGATTCACTTCTGGTTCATCTGCTGTGCTTTGGGAAGAAATCATACGACTTCCTTCCTGCAGTCTGATCCTCATACCATCCCTTGTTATGTCGATTGTACGTTCGTTGTCATTGAAGTCCACCTTATAACTCATAGCCTCGCTCAACGCTCTGACTGGAACCATCGTCCGTCCCTTCACAATCACAGGCTGCGCATCAAAGTCAATAACTTGATCCTCAAGCACAACCTTTACTTGATCATGTTGCGGCAAATTATTCGGAAGCTTATAAAATTGAAGCTCACGAATTGTATTGTTATAACTGTCTGCTATCAGTATGCTTCCATCAGACAAAACGGCTACATCAGTCGGATGATGAAGCAAATGATGACCATTGATGCCATCTGCATAACCAAACTGTGTTGGTACACCTGCTATCGTGCTTACTTGACCATTAATAAGATAACGAATTGCATGGTTGAAGCTGTCAGCAATAACCAGCCCTTGCTCTTCCGTTATGGCAAGTCCTTTGGGGGAATAAAAGCGCGCCTCTGCACTCGATCCATCCGCATAACCGCCTTCAGCATACAAAGCTCCCTCCGCATATGTTGGCGTTTTCCCCTGAGGCAAACCTGCAGCTGTGCTCACAGTCCCTTTTGCTAAATCTATATATCTAATCAAATGATTGCCCGCATCACTTACATACAAATTACCTTTATTGTCTATCACAAGACTAGACGGCTCATTGAACTTCGCAGTAGACAAGGCACCGTCTGCATAGTCACCTGCAGGAACAGCATAACCTGCTATTACTTCAACAACACGGTCAGACGGAGCATTCAGGCTAGTCACCTGTCCATCTGGAGCAATACGCCGAATCGAATGATTCAATGTATCAGCAACATACACCGTTCCGTCCTCAGCCACAGCAATATCTTGAGGAGAATAGAATCTTGCCTCTGTACCCGATCCATCTTTGCTGCCAAGAACACCATCTCCCGCAATCGTGGATACTGTTCCATCAGTTGAAATTTTTCTAATCCTATGATTTTCTGTATCCGCAATATAGATATTGCCTGCCGAATCGCTGTCCATGCCCATTGGATTGTTGAATACAGCGGTCTGTTTAGCACCGTCGTGCCAGCCTCCGCTTGTAGTTCCACTCACATCTCCATCCAGCATAAAGCCTGCAAAAGTGGAAACCTGCCCATTCTTCACCTTTCGTATTAGATGATTCTTGCTATCTGCAACAAGTACAGTCCCATCCTTCAAAACAGTAACTCCCTGTGGCATACGGAAAGAGGCTTCAAGAGCCGCCCCATCCCAATCCTCAAACTCACCGCTGCCGGCATATACGGATAAGCTAGTTAAAGCTTCGTTGCTGCCACTCGAAGGCTGCTTACTGTTTATTGCTGAAGCACCCGCAGCTCCCACAGTTGTACTTCCAATCATCGTAAAAATCATAATAGCAATCAGCACTTTACTGTATACTACCCTCATAACATGCCCCTTTCTCCTATTCAAAAATCGTGCATGATTACGCTATATAGCGAATGTATAATCATTATAACTTTCAGTGGCAATTTTTTCTGTAGTTATAATTACAAAATTAACTAAGAGAGACGCACGAAATGATTATTAACTTCAAAGATTTACTGTTTGAATTACTACAAAATTCACTTATTTCACTTTTAAGGTTACTAAGTTCGATTGGCAAATTTTCTTCCTCCATCCAATCTTCAAATACTCCTACAAATTCTTGGTCAAATAGCTCGATTACATTTTCCTGAAGAAATGGACTCAAATACGTTAGTTTCTTTTTAACTATCTCAACTCTTAATAACACTTTCATCCCTAGACTCTCAAATTGAGCTACTCCGTTCTTAATTATTGATTCATCACAGCTAAAGATAAGAAACTGGGAAAAATCAAAAATTACAAAGGACATTCAAACACCTCCCATAAGTTAAGGTCTTTATTTCTTTTAAATTGATGATCGTGGGGCTAAATCTCGGATCACCATTGACATACTCTTAGCGGTTGAATGTTTGCCTTTTTGTTACCCAACTCATAATTTTCCTTTAATCCAATTCTTCCGATCACTTAAATTCCAACAATAAATGATAAATCGATTCCTAAAAGATTCTGCACCCAAGCGCAAAAGAATAAGATGAAGAATGAAATTAACTATATACTTTAACGATCTCCAAAAGGCTAAAAGAAACGGAGTTGTCTCTTCTGCCATATAATAATTAGGATTTCCTCCAACCAACATTAAACGTATTGCAACTATTTTTATCGGTATCAAATAATACCATGCTGGAATTCCTGTTCCATATGTTCAACCGAAAGAATGTGAAGACTGTCCATTAGCACATGATTCACTTTGTCAAAAAGTCTATAAAATGAAGATCACAACCGATCTTAGGAAATATACCACCCCAGCTAGAGGTTAAAGAATTGGAAAGAAATCGCTAAGAGACGATCTGCAGTTGAAAGAGTGAAGGCCTATCTATAAGAATACTTCCAACGGAACAATGTAAAATATCAAACGGGACAGAAAGCTAAGGTTCATATTAACTTGGTTACTTTGGTTTACAATTGTACGAAATTAGTATGTGTTCGTTTAAATCGTCAGTCACAAGAACAAGCTGCACAGTTTTTTAAAAAATAGAACTGCTTTCATTTGGTTAGTCTACGGTTCTTTAACTATGTATTATAAAATTAATTCACTTTCTGAATACGGTGGAATCGAATTTAAGACTATGTCAAAAAAGCAGATTGAGATGAAAGGATTATTTTTACAAGTATTTTGTATGTGCGTACAGCTATTTCGGAGAAAACTCATACGGAGGTGATGAGGGGTAATTTCTTTCCTGACGTGCAAACCGGTTCATTCGACACTGGGGGGAAATCTAAAAAGAAAACCCTAGAGGAAATCTCCAGTCCTCGAGGGTTTAATCATTATATATTATATATTTTTATCTAATTTTGATGTTATCTCTTTTTCTGTAAAGAACTGAATATTGTCGTATTCCCAGTTCAAATGACGATTAATAGCTTTTGCGACTTCATCCCATGTTGGTCGAATACAATCTTGGAGTATTTTTTTAATTTCTAACTCAAGCAACTCTTCCGAGTAGTTTTGAATAATAAACGTCGATCTTCCATTTATCACCTTATTTTCATTGAGACTTTTCAGCATATACTTAGGAGTCAAAACTTGAAAATAAAAACAATCAGAACCAATATCGTCTTCTTCAGAAATATAAGCTGTACCTCTTAATCTTGAACCTTTCAAATCATCTTTAATTTCAATAATATCTATACCTTTGAGTACGGGGATAATCAATTCGTATCTCCACCTTGCCATATATCTTATATTCGTGCTCCCAAACCTGATGAAACAAACGGCCTGCCCACAGTTGATTCATGAGCCGCAGAACAGTATACAGCCTTTCTAAACGTTTGATCTGTCCCAACCGGAAAGTAAATACTGCAAGCCACTCTTGTGGGGAATCAACTTGTGGGCAAGCCGCTTGCTCTGGTAATGCATATTTGTGCTGTCTCAAGACTAAGGGTTAGGTTTTCCCGCCGATTGGCTAACTCTGTTTGATGGAAATAAATTGTACTTCTTACTCTAATTTTTTCAATACCACTATCGCTATTACTGTTAAGATACAAATAAGTTGCATAAGTGATATAAACATTATTTGCTTCCTCTTGATTTCATCGTGCTTAACCTTTTGGTATGCCCCTGCCAATATAAGCGGGATAGTCAGTATCACAAAAGGTATTGGAAGGACACCTAACCAATTCGAATACTCCTCAAATAATCTGAATTCTTGTGAAAATCTAACTATACCTGTTGAAACTGCAGAAAGACTCCCAAACGTCATTCCTACCAAAAATAGAAATGGGTATTCATGATTATGCTTATAAAAATACACTAAAACTGCAACAGGAATTATAAATGTTATGGCTAGAAATATCGGTAATGGCAAATTATTATAGAAAATACTCATCTAAGACACCTTCAGTCAAATAATTGATGCTTCAACCAGCTTACCCCAAAGTTAGCAGGGCTTTTTTTAATACGATCATGCTAATTTTATCCCCTGTTAGAAGTTTAATTTGTACTGTTTCTTTATCTAAAAATGTAAAATCCTTAATCATCCTGCCACTTTCAGTTTCAAAATGATCAAAATTGCTTCTTCTGATAAGCATAATCAACATCGTTTACAGAAAATTTGATTGTATATATCCTCACTTCGTTGATGATTTCCAACCTCGACCGCATCCACTTTGATTGCATATTGATCGGTTGCACTTTTACACAATTCGACTGTGTCGCCTAAATGATATGTCTGATTTTGCTGTTCCATAGTTAAAATCGAAATTTCAACCAATTCTGAATACTCTTCCTCATTGATATAGTATCCACCCTTATATTTAACAATAAAATCTCTATTTTCGAATCCCGTTTGATATATTGTGATATTATCAGCATTCAAAAATGCAATTTGGCTTTCCTACGGCATGTAACGCAGAGAGCCGTTCGTATTATCGATGGCTTCTTTTAATGAAATAAATCCAGAAGGTACCGCCTCTGAGACCACTTTGGCATCGTTCCTTTCACAGGCGGTTAAACAAATTGATATTAATACGATAATGCCTATCCATAAACAAGAATGTTTGTTGCACATAGTCCTCTCCTTGTCGCAATCATGCTACTCCAAACGCATTTACGATAGAGAATCGTCAACGTAGATACTACCGTTGCTGTTATTATTCGTGGCCCATGATTTTCCAGCATTCATTGCTTCTGCCCGAAAAGACCTGCCAAGGGTCGACAATCTTTTTGGTGATTGTTTAACACCTAGAAGGATTTGGGAATCAGTCAAGTTATCTACATATTTAGGACGCCACCCTTTAGGTTTTCCCCTAATTTGTAATCTTAAACTCTATTAAAAAAAGGTGATAACCGCTTTACCAATTACCACCATTATATCAGCTTGCTAGACGCTCTGTCAGAGGACTTGGTATGTAAGGCGTTTTGTTCTTCATCATGCAGTAGATGATGTTTACAAGCTTTCTCATGACGCGTATCAGGCGATTACGGGCGTCATACGTATACGCGTCCATATCTCGTCCATCGGTCAGATAGCGCAGGTTCCCTTCCTGATCCATCTCTGTCGGGTAATCTCCCCACGCCGCTAGACGGTTATCCGAGCTATAGCTGTAGTGCGCTGTCGTTTCCTTCTGCTCGCCGCTTTCTGTCAGGTTGCCGTCTGTATCGCATACATACACGTTGTACGTCCTGGTGAGCTGCGAGAAACGAGACGCTTCAGATCATATAGAAGGGGGGATTTGGTGTGGCTCATCGTATTGGGTGACAGCAACCTTATCCAACAAGGATCTGCTACATAATTATAAGTCGTAGAATGCTGTACCCCATTCATGTACTGCCCCTCCGAATTTTTTATAAATTTAAAGGGGCAGATGGCTAACCTTTAACACATGACCTTCCCCGTTAATAGATTTCGTCCTTACCATAACAGTAGTCGTCTTACATAAGTTACGACCAAGTCCCTTCACCATATCTATCGTTGTGGTAATGTACATTGTTGCAATTTATTTTGAAAAAACGTAAGAAAGCGAAGAAAACAAAAAGCAGGTCAATCATGGTGGTATCTGACCATAATCAACCTGTTCTATAGTAGTGCCATTAAGTTATTCAGGGTATAAAATTAAAGCATTTATGTGCGTACAAGCAAAATGGCGAAATCTTTATACGGGTATTACATGGGTAAAGACTCCTGTTGATTGAATAGTGAGTTCATTCGGTACTGGGAAGCCCCATCAATTTGGCAAGGAATCATTCCTTTCAAGACGTAGATAATCATGATTCAAAGGCAGTTCTTTCTGGGAACTTGCCCCCCTCTCTAACTAAGCAAACCACTAGTCTTTGAGCTGCTCTATCAAAATAGAATTTACTTGGAATATTAGGGTCGGGTAAAGACTCTATTTCAGAAATCTTCCTAGTTGTCTTATTCAATTCAATTTTCCCCATAACATCTTCATTTGGACCAAACTTGTAAACAACTTTCTCGTCATCTTCATGTTCTTTTAGCAATAAAACATACGAAGCCAAACTTACTCCCCCTCTGGTGGATACCACGGACGACCAGAATCAACTGTTCTATCGTGTGCAGTCCTATAGTCTGTTTTAAAAATACCTTCAAACTTTGATTTAAAAAGTTCATGATTCAATAAATCGATGTCTGGTTGCTTAAATGTCCCTTTTTGAAGTCTATCCCATGCTTGTGCAATTTCATAATGCTTCAAAGCGTCCAACACCATGTTCTTTAAAAAGTAAATGCTCTTTTATTCTTTGTATTCTACTTTCAGACATTCCAGTATTTTTAGCAATAGCCTGAACATCAACATTCGATCTTCTAAAGGATTCATACATTTCATCTGCCTTATCGAGCCTCTTTAAATATTCATCGACCGAAAGTTCTCTACCACCTGTCTGAACTTTGGAGTGCTACGATAAAAATGCAGTCGAAAAACCCCCTCATATGAAATAAAATGAAAGCAGACGAGGGGACAAGAGACTATGAATCGATACGACAAAGCTTTCAAAGAAGAAGCAGTAAGATTGAGCGATGAGATTGGACCAAAGAAAGCCGCCGAGCAGTTAGGCATAGCCTACTATACTTTGCAGGAATGGAGAAAGCGAAGAACCCAGTATGGCGACGGAGCGCATATTGGGAGCGGACGCGCTTATCCATCTACCGAAAAGGCTTCACGTGAAATCGAATTAGAAAAAGAAATAAGCGAGTTGCGCCGTGCGAATGAAATTCTCAAGGATGCACTCGGTTTTTTCGCAAAAGACCGGAAGCGGTAAAGGCATGCCAGCTCTATACTTACATCCGTGAACGGCGGGATCGATGGACCGTCAAAGCGATGTGTGAAGTACTTGCTGTCAGCGGATCGGGCTATTACCGTAGCTTGAAGCCCACACCCAAACAGGAGCGGCAGCAACTTCTTCTGGTCAAAATCAAAGACATTATTGGCGAAAACGAAGACAACCGTAATTACGGTGTCCAGCGTATTGTGCTGGCGCTGTCACAAATAGAGATCACGACCAGTTACAGCACCGTCTACCGAATCATGAAGAAGCATGGCCTGCTGAAGAAAGTGAAGCGTCATCCAAACGGTATTACACGCGAGGATGCTGCAGCTCAAAAGAGCGAGAACCTGATCCAGCGAGACTTCAGCGCCTCAGCACCCAACCAAAAGTGGCTATCGGATATCACCGAAGTCCCTTGTTCAGACGGCAAGCTCTATCTGTGCGCGGTACTGGATTGTTTCAATGGAGAGATCGTGGGCATCTCCATAGACGACAACATGCGCAAGGAACTCTGCATCCAAGCTTTTGAGAACGCCTGTAAAGCAAGAAATGCTCAGGGAATGATTTATCATAGCGATCGAGGCAGCCAATTCACGAGCCATGCTTTCCGGGAGAGTCTGGCTAAACGCGATGCCATTCAAAGCATGAGCGGCACGGGGCGTTGCTATGATAACGCAAGGATGGAAAGCTTTTTTGCTACGCTAAAGAAAGAAAAACTATACAAGATCCGAACGGAGCGCTATCCGATGGCCTATATGAAATCAATCATTTTCAGATACATCATGGTTTACTACAACAGGCGACGGATCTACACCTCTAATCCAGGGGCTGGCCCCCAACTATTTATCGTGAAAGAATGCTGTCACAAGCAGCTTAGTAACGAGATTTCTGTATGAGGGTGTTTTCAAACTGCACTTTTTTTGACAACTCCAGTAGCCCCACTGAATTAATCCCCCTTCTCTAACACATATGTCTTTTTTACTGCATCCCCATCAAATACATAAATTCTCTCACATTCAGTACATCTCCAAACATCGTATCGAGGAAACGGTATTGTAACTGGGTCAATCGAATCTCCTAAATTAATGATATCGTCCCATTCTCTATCCGTATAAACCCTTAACTCTACGTCATTAGGTGCGTTTGAATTTGAAAGTGTAGCACCACATTTACATTGTAATCTTGCCATTGACACCCCTCCTCTTAAGGATATGTGATAGTTCCTTCACTCGTCCAAATTTCAACCTTGCCGGGAATTGTTTTATTAGGATATGTCCCGGAAGCACGATTAATAATCTGACTTGCTTGGTCTGCAGTCAATCCTGCTCCCCTAGCGTCAATGATTACCGTTTCTGCTCCTTGTTTCAATCCCTTTTGTATCCTTGTAATGCCAGTATTAACATTCGGATTTTCTAAAGTCTTGAGTTCTGTTTTAACTCCATCAACTTTAAAGTCAGGTGTTTTAACTTTAGAATTTGGGTCTTTAGGAATAATCTCAACATTTTTCCCACGGGCAGTCAAATCATTCACAACTGTTTTTTCTGCATCTGTTAAGCCATTTAGTGAACCAGTAACTTTACCCGTCCCCTTACCCTCACACTTGAACAATCCCAATGGATCTACGTAGCGTATCGGATCGCCGTTGACATACGCGTAGCGGTTGAACGTTTGACCTTCTGTTATCCCCCCGCGCACGACATCACGGTTTAAGAAGCGCTTGAGCCCGGGATGATAGTAACGGGCTCGCATATACAGCAAGCCATTCCCATCCTGCTGCACCCCATCTTGACCATTATAGCGAAACGGCTGGCAGCTTGTCCCTTCCTGTCCCTCATCTTCCCCATAGA
>JBEBPB010000026.1:0-82061 GCA_040396195.1 Paenibacillus nanensis | reverse complement strand
GCCTTCGGGTTATGAGCCCGACGAGCTACCGTGCTGCTCCACCCCGCGTCATTATAAATTACTACTCAATACGATGTTCTCCGAGCTCAGTTAAGTAAATCCCAAACTACAACTCCGCACCATATCTTCGAAGCATCTATACTTAGCCCACTCCGATAGTTCTTTGGTTGCGGGGACAGGATTTGAACCTGTGGCCTTCGGGTTATGAGCCCGACGAGCTACCGTGCTGCTCCACCCCGCGTCATTATCACTTATTACTCTATATATATGGTGGAGGCTAACGGGATCGAACCGCTGACCCTCTGCTTGTAAGGCAGATGCTCTCCCAGCTGAGCTAAGCCTCCATATTGTGTAAAGCGACTTTTATAATATAACATACCTGTTCCAACTTTTGCAATACTTTTAGAGAAAAAATTGGATTTTACTTTTGGTATGTTTTATTTTCGCTTTTTCCATATAGCTTATCTTCCTCTATTAACAATATACCGTAGCAAAAATTATGCTTCTATATGCAATATCCATTACAATCCATTCGACATACAGTTTCAACTATTTAATCATTAAATATTCAAGGCGATGTAAATTACAATCGCATGCCATATATTCAATTACTGCAAAAAAATCACAGCCTATTGTAGCCTTCATCGCCTATTGTAAACAAAATCTTAGTGCAACATCAGTTTTTAATTCTTTATTTTGTAAGGTTTGATATTATCGTTTCAAAAGGACGATTGTCCAAACATGTGATCAATTCAGATACTGACTCTGTCAAATCAGCCCGTAGCTTTGCAATTTCCCTGAATTTCGGAAACATATCATGCAATTGCTTCTCACTATATAGAAAGTAGCTTACAAATGCTTGTTCCTCATACCCTCTCGCCACTTCCTCTTCCCATTCCATTTCGTCGTCATCTTCATCAGAGTCCTCATCCCACAGCCATTTCTCTTGAAGCAGTTCATCCATATGCTCAACAGGCTGGCTTGTTGCTTCCTCCCAAACGAATGCAGAAGATACTGCTAAGTATAAATCAATCTCATCTGAAGTCACTTCATCTACAGAGCTATTTTGTAATCTGAACAAAAGTTGTTGCAGCGCCCAAGGAGTTGCTTGCCAAAGTGTACCTTGGTGCTCAATTAATTGTGCCAGCTCATCATATTTTTTTTCTGCTATCAATGTTGGAATGTCTGTTGCTCTGCCATAGCAAGTTGTCAAACGATGCCACGGAATCGTATCGATAGGGCGATAGTCAATAATCATTTTACATCAACACTCCTGTCTCATATCATAAATTCAATAGCAATATTTCTACCACTCAGCAAAAATTTCTTCAATAAACAAATCGAAAGACTGCGCCAGCCGTTCACTTTCGCCAGTGTCATGATAACAAGTCCAAACTTCACCCGCTTTATTAATAACAACCGGATCGCCGCTGCCATCAATCGAAATAACATATCCCTCATTCAAAAGCTCTGCATAAGGCGCCTCACCAGCACTTTCTCGAAAGGACAGGGTCAATTCAACAACCGTCTCATTTCCTATACTCGACCCGTTCTCAAAAGCATGTACAGCCAGACCCGCATACGCCCCGCCAAAAGTGCTAATAAACTGTATGTAATCTTCGTGGAAACGTATATTTAATTGCTGCTCTGCAAGCTTTATCTGCTCTTGCTTTGCTGGCTTGCCAACCAGAGAACTATTATCTTCTCGAAAAAGAAAGGTTTCTAATCGCTTCATCAATACTTGATTCATAAACGCTCCTTTCCTCCTTGTTAATGTCTAAATTCTTTATTTATCTTAATATCTAAATTTCATACTTCATCATAACATATACTCCTGCCTGCACTCACCGTACTTCTGAACCAATTCCAGTAACAAATCTATAAAAAAGCGGAACGGATTACCATCTTGCGTAATCCCATTCCGCTCTTTATTTAGATCGATTAACTAACCAACGTAACAATAGGCCAGCCCCTACGCAACACAAGGTTACTGCACATAGCACACGTTTTTTCGTACAAACTCCAGCTCTTTAGCATCTCACATACCACTTTTGTACGACATTTCGTACAAACTCCAGCAGTTTCTCGCTCCCCCGCCAAAGCACAGTTAGTCTATTGGTTGTTGCTTCGCTTTTACAGCATCTATTATTTTGAGCACCATTACGACAGCTTCTGCGCGCTTTGCTTTTTCATTTGGAGCAAATTTGTTGCCGTTTTTGCCCTGCACTACGCCCAGTTCATGCACTGCTGCCACGTATTTTTTGGACCAATCCGGAATATCACTATCGTCAGCAAATCCCGTTGTTGCTACCTCGTCTAGCGAAATTTGGGCTGCTTTTGCGAGCATTATAGCAATTTCCGCTCGAGTTATCGGTGCATTGGGACGAAAGGTACCATCGGCGTAGCCTGCTACAACGCCAAGCTCTACCGCCTGACCAACTGCAGTTGCTGCCCAACTGCCGATTTTTTCACGATCAGCAAATTGCTTAATGCTGCCTTCCCCACTCCATTGCATCGCGTTTGCCAGCATTTTCACATACTCAGCACGTGTAATCGAAGCTTCCGGCTTGAACAAGTCTCCTGGATAACCGGAAACGATTTTTGCAGATACCGCGTCTATCACCCACGGCTCAGCCCAGTGCTCAACAACATCATGCAGCACGATTACAGGCTCTACTATTTCTGGGCTCATTACTTTCCAAAATTGCTCTGTCAATCTCTTATAGCCCGCTTCGCTTGGATGGATGTTCAATGGATTCGGCAAGTATGACTTCGCATCCTCAGCCATCGCTTCTCCCGTCTGTACAAAGACAGCTCCTGTGTCTGCAATGCCATTGCGGATTGCATTATTCATTTGAGTCAGCAATATTTTCAGCTGTGGCTGCAGCTCCTCTGGCAAGGAAGGAAACGGATTATAATACCCCATTACATAAATACGAGCATCCGGGTTCAATTGACGAATATTTTCGATAATTGATTTGTAGTTATTCTTGACCTTTTGCAAGGTGGACATAATAGCTGAGAAATCAGCCTGAAAATCCCCTGTATCATGGTTAATGACAATATGTGCCAATACATCGTTAGCTCCCGCACTAATCGTAATGATTTCGGCATCAGCTATCGCTGCTTGAATTTCTGCTTCAGCCTCTGGATAACCCGTTCCATAAACCGGGCGTACGACATGATTCAAAATATCATCCAGTACTTCAGTAGTTGTATACCCAGGCATAGAGAACCCTTTATTGTAGGATTTCAGCTTTCCCGCTTCATCCATCCGTTTTGCGAGAAAATCAGCGTAACCGTTGGCAAGCTCATTCTCCGAATTAATTCCAGACGCCAAAGAATCACCTAAAGCGATATAATCAATCGTGCGGTCCTCCCTGGATAATTCTCTTGCCCCCATTGCCTGCAATGGCATAGCCATTAATTGAACAATAAGAGCAATAACAAATAATAATCCTAATTTCGTTTTCTTTTGACTTATACTCAACATTCCTGTTTTCAAACCCCTTCCCTGTGCTGAAATATACGACTTGCTACCGTTATTATCATTATGTCAATTACCAACTGCTCCTTCAAGTATACATGCTCAAAATAAAGATGAATACTAGTCTTAGCATTAAAATATGGCTGTCGATTTAACCGTTGACAACTTCGAGCTAACCAAAATCAAAACTCATAAAAAGTAAAAATGGAATTGGAGAAATACTATCGTCCGCAAGCGTAAACAAATTTTCATCATGAAAAGAGAAGTCCAGAAAAACTTATGCACCTATGCTCTGATTCTTAGATGATCGGATGCTTAGTTGCTCAGATACACGAATAACCGGATGTACAAACATCCGGATACCCTATGTTCCTATCCTTATAAACAAGTAGTGATAACTGCAAGTTACCGCAAATAGGCGATCGCCAATTCTCCAGTTACAGGATTCGGATAAATTTCACAATCAATTTCGTACACATCTCTAATTAATTCCTTTGTCAGAATCTCATTTGGCTTGCCTGCGGCAACTACCCCGCCTTCCTTTACCGCATACAGATAATCACAGTATGCAGCAGCCATCGTAAGATCATGAAGTGCCGCCAGTACACCAATCTTCAATGCTTTTACAACCGATAACATCTGCAGCTGATATTTAATATCCAAATGATTGGTAGGCTCGTCCAAAACAAGCAGCTTGGGCTGCTGGGCAATTGCTCGTGCCAGTATAACCCGTTGCTTTTCCCCGCCGGAAAGCGTAATATAGCTTCTCTCCGCATACTCACTAAGGCCTACTCTGCTCAATGCATCAGCAACAATGGAATAGTCCTCCTTACTGTCCGACTCCATCAGCTGTTTATGCGGCGATCTGCCCATCATCACAATTTCGTGTACTGTAAAATCAAAACTTAGCTCATTAAACTGACCGACTACACTCATCTCTTTTGAAACAATACGGCTGGGCGTTTTCAATATATCAATATCCCCAAGATTGACCGTACCTTGCTGCGGCTTGATCACTTTATAAATACTTTTGAGCAGGGTCGATTTGCCGCAGCCATTCGGACCAATAATGCCTACAAATTGTTTTTCTTCCACTTGAAGACTTATATTATCCACAATATGCTTTCCTGATATAGCAATAGATATTTGTTCGGCCTGCAGTCGCATATTACTTCCCTCCAAAACCGTAGCCTTTTTTTATTAACATATACATAAATACGGGAGCACCCAGCAAGGCGGTAACAATACCTATCGGCAGTTCGCCATTGGGCACAATTGTGCGTGCAAATACATCAGTCCAAATCATAAACAAAGAACCGGTTAAAATTGACATAGGTATGAGACGTTTATGATCCGATCCAGTAACCCCCCGCACAATATGCGGAATAATCAGTCCGACAAAGCCGATAATTCCACAGGCAGAAACAAGAAATCCGGTTACGGCTGCAGATAATACCATATATATTTTTCGATAAGCATTCAAATTAATCCCCAAAGTGACAGCCGTCTCTTCTCCCATCAGCATCGTGTTCATCACTCTTGATTGCGAGAAGAAAAACAGTATTGCTGCAAGAACAGCGATGGAGATCGGCAACAACGACTTCCACTCGGCAGAAGCCAAGCTTCCCATCGTCCAAAACGTAACGGAACGAATCCCTTCCGCATTTTTGGCGAAATAAATAATAAAACTCGATAATGCATGACACAGGGCATTAATAACTGTCCCGGCGAGAATAAGTTTGACTGATGTGCTCTTCCCCCCCATGCCAGAGAGAGCAAGCACTAGCAATGCAGCGCCAAGCGCACCGATAAATGCCCACGATGCAACTCCAAGCTCTCCTACGATGCCACTCGCTCCAAAACCAAGCATAATCGAAAAGGTTGCTCCCAACGAAGCGCCGGAAGAAACTCCCAACAAATAAGGATCTGCCAGTGGGTTTTGTACTGATGCCTGCATAATCGTACCGCAAAGCGCTAATCCTGCACCTGCTACCATTGCAAGCAATACTCTTGGAAAACGAATTTGCCAAATAATATCTGTTGCCATTCCGTCTGACAAACTAGCTTCTCCGCCTAAATATCCACCTGTTAATTGACCAGCCAGAATTTGAAGCGACTGCTTGAATGGGATGGAAACTTGACCGATGGAAACAGACAAAACAGCTGATACAGCTACAGCGAACAACATGAGGATACAAATTATTGAAAATACTGTTCTTTTTTTCATCATCATTCTTCATCGCCTTTAAACAATTCAGGATGCACAAAACGGGCAACTTCCTCATATAAATCAGCAAGATCAAGACTGCCGCGAATCGCATTTGTATAGTCGGCTGTAATAACATCTCCTGTTTGCACGGCTGCCACATTGCGCAGCATCGGATTTTGCATTAATTTATTTTTGGCTGCCTCGCTATCCGGCTTTTGAAACTCAGTAATAATAATTTTTTCCGGATTAACTGAAAGTATGGATTCCGCAGACATTTCCACATAAGTGTCTTCCGAGAGCTGCAAATATTCTCCCCCTGCCCCTTCAATCATCTCATCAATCACACAAAGAGATGGCGAGTAATAATCATATGTTTCTCTTCCTCCACTAGCAACAAGCAATACTTTTGGCTTGTTTTCTGCCTGCGTTGCTCTTTCTTGAACAGCGGCAATGCGTGCTTTCTGTTCTTCCAGAAAAGCATTTGTCTTCTCTTCAATGTTCAATGCCTTTCCTAAATTTTCGATATCCTCAAAAAAGCTTTCTATCGTTCTTCCAATTGTGTAGTTAATACCTGCAACGACCGGAATACCTCGTTCATTCCAAAAAGTGATCTCTCCCAGTCTTTCCTTTTGAAATGCCGATGACATCGAAATAATAAGATCCGGCTTCAGTTCCAGCACCGCTTCTTTGGAAGGCCACATATCTGTTAATACAGGCAATTGACGAACCTGCTCTTCATACTTGGAATACGACTTGTCCAAATATGCAACGCCTGCTATTCTTTCCTCTTCTCCAAAAGCCAGCATCAGTTCGGCAAAGCCTTGACCAATTACCAGAATTCGCTGCGGCTCCTTTTCTATCGTTTGTTCTATCTGTTTTCCTTCATCGGTATAGACCGACAGGGTTAGAGGATAATGTGCATTGGTTTGATTATTCTCTTCCTGCTTACTTGCAGTATCATTAGGCTGATTTGTATTGCTGTTTGTATTGCTGTTTGTATTGCTCTCGGATGGTTGATTAACAGCTGAGGTGTTGACTGGTTTATCCTTAGAAGAGCAAGCCGCCGCAACAACACCACAGATAATGATCGTCGTCACAACGATAAACGCCTTTTTAAACATAAATAAATTCCTCCTGTAAATGTGCATTCTGCATACTAATAAAAAAATGGCTCTTTTCATTAACAGCCAAGTAACTGATAATGATTATCACTTCTATTCAGTTATTTCTCTACCTGTTAAGGGAGCTTCTTTCCCTATTAAGGGAATAAAAAAGCATCAAGCCAGCAGCTTCAGAATATGAATTCTGTAATCTGCTGGCTTGATGCGCTTATTTGACTTTGTTTTTTTCTAATTCCGCATGTTGCAGTTGCTTGATATACTCACTTGGATTGCATCCATAATGCTTACGAAAAATGGCTGTAAAATTACTAACATTATTGTATCCAACCGATACAGCTGTCTCTCCGACATTCAAGTGGGCGGTTTCCATATACCAAATCGCTTTCTCCATTCTTGCTTGCCGTACAAGCTCAAAGATGGTCATGCCAAACAACTCTCGAAATCCTTTTTTCAATTTAAATTCATTCATCCCGATTCGCTTCGCAAGCTCTCGAATCGACAACGGTTGTTCAAAATGCTTCTGCACGAGCTCACGCGCCAATTGCAGCTTTATCATATCGTCCCGCTGCAACAGCAAGCTCCCCCCAATAACGCCATAGCCGTCGGTTTCACTGAATAAAGCAATAAACTCCATTGCCTTGCTTTCCATATACAATCTTTTCATCGAACCATTGTGTGAGCAATGCATCATTTCGGCAACACATTTTTGTATGGCGGGTGTAATTGAATAATCATCAATGTTTCCTCGGTAATGTTTTAGCCATCTCTCCATTTTATTACGCTCAGATGAGTCTACTGCATAATGAAGCAATCCCTCAGGAGTAAAGCGTATTTCCACAAGATGATTGCGGACTCCAGCTTTTTTTTCTTCATTGACCCTTACATCTTCCAAATATAATACATTGCCGTTTTTTGCCTGGGTAATACTGTGCTTGCCGCTCCACTCACAATAAATCTCACCGCTAGCGCAATAGCTTAGCTCAAAGAGCTGACAGCCTTCTTCAATGTTAACTTTCATATCCTGTGCAAAAGTAACATCTGTCAGCATAATTTCCATCCCGGGTCTAATATGCGTTCTAGTTATGCTCCCGCTTCCGATATGTGCCGGCATAATCAGCTTTTGCTCCCATTGATTTTGTTGCACTGCACCTTTAACCAGCCTTGTATATTCATCAAACAGATCATGAATCTCCGTAATATTTAACGACACTTGCTTTCCCCACCTGCCTGTCAGTCCTGTCCTATCCGCATATTGATGCTTTATGCCGATTATACAGCCTGGATATGCTTCAATTATACATCAGATTACATGGAAAAGCGTTGTACAAAAAACGGAATAACTGAACTGAAAAGCTTTGAACCCTATGTTATATTTTTTCCGCTCCTATACATAAAATCTCATAGGAAGCTCCAGGGCTTCAATCATTCACCTTTTGTTGTCTCTGCAACAACCATAAACATGCAAATGCAGCGAAAGCAAGCAGCCCGCAGGCTGCCAATGAGATCGAAAATGCTCTTATATAATCAGCCAAGTCAGCCTCTGTCAGCTCCTGAGCTAAGGATGTCATAAATAAAATACTGATTAATGCTACTCCTATCGAGTTAGCCAAGTACATGCAAGTATTGAATAGTCCTGAACCAGCTCCGGCATCCTTTGCAGGTATTGTCCCAAGAACAATACGCGTAAGCGGAGTCGTTACAAGCCCTAATCCCAAGCCATATAGAAGCAACAAGCCAAGATAAGGAGCAGTCAGCAGATGAACCGGGTCAATTTGGAGCATGAAAACAAATATAAAGCAGCTTCCTCCAGTAATAACCCCGCCGATACTAAGCACTTTCATCCCCCATCGGTCAACCAATTTGGAAGAGAGAAGCGATGTAAGAAAAAATCCGATCCCCAATGGCAAGAAGGCAAAGCTGGTCGCTCTAGCATCAAAATGAAGGGCATATTGCAAATAATAAGTGAGCAGAAAAAAGAATGCGAACATACTGAGATAGATCAGTATAACTGCAAGCATCCCCACACTAAACAAACGTTGCTTAAACAGTGTTAAATCAATAAGCAATGCTTTATTTTTTTGTTTTTTTGTCGTTTCTACCTTTACAAAGACCGTTAACAGTAATACAGCAGCAAGAAGACAGCCCCATATCCAAATCGGCCAATCTTGTTTTTGACCTTCAGATAACGGATATACAAGCAGAAGCAGTCCTGTCATCAGCAAAATTGTTCCGTTCCAGTCAATCTTTTGGATGTTTGTTCCGCGAGACTCAGGAATTAGCGGAACGCATAGCAACACAAACAGACCAAATGGAACATTAAAAAAGAACACTGTGCGCCAGCCCAGTTCAAAAACATTCCAGTTTACAAGCAAACCGCCAATAATTAATCCAAAAGCAAAACCAAACCCAATCAGTGCACCGTATATACTAAACACGAGCCCTTTTTCCCTGGGCAAATAGTTGACCTGCATCATCGACAGCACCTGCGGCTGGATAAGAGCGGCAGCCAAGCCTTGTACAATTCGTATCATAATCAGCAGACTTGAATTGCTTGTTATGCCGCCTAGCAAAGCCATCAATGTAAAAACAATGACTCCGATCGTTAATATACGTTTTCTGCCATATATATCGCCAAGCTTGCCACTCAAAACAAGAGCCGCAGCCAAGCTAAGCGAAAAGCCGGTCATGATCAGTTGAGCGTCAGAAAAGCTGGCATTTAGATTGGTTTGTATAGATGGCAATGCGACTTGAAGCATATATGTGTTCAAGGAATTGAGCAAAATTGGCATTAAAATAACAGCGAGCACAAACCAGCGGCGCGGATCAACCTGTTGTTTCAGCTTGTTGTCTGACAACATTATCGATTGGTTAGACATTTTGTATCCTCCTTTTCACAAATTATTATCTACTCCGAATTTTCTATCTACCTGTTAAGGGAGCTTATTTGCTTAGTTAAGGAGGGAATGCGAGGATTAAGAGGAGGAATTTGTACATATTTTGCGATTTGCAGCTGTTGAAAGATAATAGGATGTGACCTTTCGGCTATTTTGACGTAACATAATAGAGAGATTGATTTGGAAGCTATTGGAGGGATTGCAATGCAGCTTAAACTAGAACAAATTACCAAGCATTTTGATTCCAAAAAGGTATTGCAAGGTGCTGAATTTACATTTGAAAAAGGAAAAATATATGGTCTGCTGGGCAGAAACGGTGCAGGTAAAACAACATTGTTCAACTGTCTTAGTGGTGAAATGACTATGGACAGCGGACGAGCTGTAATAGTCGCCAATAATGAGGAGCGAAAACTGCAAAGCGAGGATGTTGGCTATGTTTACTCCCTTCCTATTTTGCCTGATTTTTTGACTGGCTATGAGTTTGTGAAATTCTTTATCGATATTAATCAAAATAAAATACAAATCAATAAATCGATCGATGAGTATTTTGAGCTGATGAGCATGTCAACGGAGGATCGCCACAAGTTAATTAAAGGCTATTCTCACGGGATGAAAAACAAGCTGCAGATGTTGCTTTTTCTTATTACTAAGCCGCCTGTTATTTTGCTGGACGAGCCGCTCACTTCCTTTGATGTGATCGTTGCGCTTGAGATGAAAAAACTGCTGAGAGAAATGAAAACAAATCATATTCTAATATTCTCTACTCATATACTGCAGCTCGCCTCCGATCTTTGCGATGAACTGGTTGTGCTGCACAAAGGAGTACTGTCAGCGGTTCCATCAGAGCTTCTCCAAAGTGCAGACTTTGAACAACAGGTAATAGAACTTTTGAAGGATGATGACCATGCTGAACACCTTTAAAACGTTGCAAACCATTAAAAGCTCCACCGTTACTAACCTGATCATTTATTATTTGCAGAAGCTTCCGCTTGTTAAACGAGTCATTAAAGACGAGCTTTATGCCAATCTATCAGGGAAACAAGCGATCGCCATTATCGTTTTTATCATCCGGATAATCGCCAGCCTTTTGCTGCGTATGCTTTATGTTGGTCTGCTTATCTATTTTCCTATCCAGTGGCTGAGCGGAGATTTGCCAAAAGAAATACAGTGGCAGCAATTTGTTCATATTTTCTTTATGATCAGCTTTCTTGTTGCTGGTGTCAGCAGTGCGACCATACTAGAGCCTAAACGAGAGAAGTATGTCGCCATCAAGCTATTCAGAATTAGCCCCGATGCTTATATGCGCAACGCATTGGTACGTCGCTATCTTTCGTTTTTCATCTATTTATTGCCTGTGATGTTCTTGTTTGGCCGTTTGCTGCAAGGCTCCTATTTGCAAATTATTTTGCTTTGCCTGCTAGCCACTTTATGGAGAATCGCAACAGAGTATGTGCATCTGAAGCTTTTTGAGAGAACAAAGTGCATATTAATCAAGCAGGTTGGCATCGTTTGGCTTGTAATTGGATTGGGTTATTTGGGCGCTTTTCTTCCGCTATACTTGTCCTATATGCCGCCAACCTATAAACTGCTGCTTCATCCGCTTGCTATTATACTAATTGGCGCGGTTGGTGGCGCTGCGGCATTATCGCTTAATCGCTATCGAAACTATCGAGCTATTACAGATGCTGCAACCAAACGGGATGATCCTTATTTAAATGTGGGACAAATGGTATCGGATGCGCAAAAAACAAGTGTGGGTACAAAGGATAGCGACTATACGAGGCAATCGGCAGATGGTAGAAATGTTAATGGAAAAGAAGGTTTTAGTTATTTAAATGCTTTATTTTTTGCCCGACATCATAGTATCGTTACTGCACCGTACTACAAACGGCTCGCCATTACAGGTATTGCAGGTTTGATCCTCCTGGCAGGCTCATTGCTGTTTCAACAACAGCTCGCCAACATTCAAATTCAAGTAAAGCATATTCTTCCTTTTCTATTAATGACCATGTATTTTTTGCTCGTTGGCGACAAGCTGTGCAAAGCGATTTTCTATCATTGCGATATCAGCATGCTTCGCTACAGCTTTTACCGACGAGCTGCCTATGAGCATTTTTATATTCGATTTATTAAAGTTATTAAGCAAAATACGGTAATCTCGACGCTGCTTGCTGTCGCTCTTACAAGCATCTTAACATTAACCGGCACTGAGCTATGGAGTAAGGACATCGCCTACCTATGGATTTGCATCTATGCATTGACGCTGTTCTACTCGATTCATCATTTGTTTATGTATTATATCTTCCAGCCTTATACGACTGAGCTTAATATAAAAAATCCGCTTTACCATTTTATATCAAGCTTTGTATCAGCTTTAAGTACAATCGTTATCTTTATACGTCCTGAACCAAAACCTTTCGTCATCTTTATGACCTTACTAGCAATCATCTATGCTATTACCGCATTTATACTAGTTCGCAAGCGCGGACACCTCACCTTCAAGCTGAAATAGCGATTTTAATAAGCTACATGATGAATGATGGGAGTAAGATAGGAGTTACAGGAGTTACAGGAGTAATGTGAAGTAATCATAGTAATCATACGAATAATAGTAGTAATAGCAACAGTAATTCTTTTTCAGAAAAACGGTTGTGACAGCGGCTGTCGATTATATGTGAACAACTTGAAGCAAAACAAAATACTAGCTCACGGAAAGCGGAACTGGAACTGTAGAAGCGATAGCATCCGCCTTTATATGCAAATTCTCACCTTTAACAGGTCAGCTAATCAACAGCCGCTGCTGCCGCCAACAACTAAATATGAGACGTAATTGGAAATACAAACGAAGCCTTATCCATATCTGTTACTGGGCGCATAAATAATGTATCGTCAGTTTCAGTGATTAGCTCAGATCGAATATGTAAGTGATTGCTGTCCGGCACAAAATAAAACTGAATCGACTCTATTTCTGCCGGCACAATCGAGGATATAGCCTGCACTGCATCGATTTGCTGTTTGCTCACAATATCAAATATATGAAGCTTCTCCCCGTCCTGCTCAAAGAAAATAATAATATCATTTGCCGAATCATAGTAAATTGCCTCTGGAAAGACAACAAGTGCATAAAACATTAGTAGATCACCATTCTCGGCTATGCCAAAAGAAGTTGAAACGGGGACTCTCTGTTGAGCAAACTGCTTGACCAAAACAAAATCCGCCTCATGATCCATATTAAGCTTACGCCATGTTTCTTGCTCTTTGTTCGCCTTCGTTAACATAGCTGCCTCTAGTGAATATCTGCTCTCCGTTATTTTTTGAAAACCAAATCTCGGATAAAAGTCAAGTACACTGTTATTAGCAAATAAATATAAAAAGGAGTTTTCTTTCTCATATTTTTCAATAATATAGTTTAGCAGTTTGGCTGCCAACCCCTGATTTTTATAATCCGGATGAGTCATTACTGTACCAATTTGCACAATATCAACCTTTTTATCACCCATGGTCAGTACCATTTTGTTAATCGAAGCATTGGCAATGATATGCCCTCCATCCGCAAAGGGATAGCATATATAGTTATCGCTCCAACACCCTCTTTTATACCAGTTGCTAAAATCCATTCCAAACGTTAGCTTTACCAATTCATTAAAACTATCTACCAACATCTCATTTTTTCTATAATCACAAACCATTTGATATTGCTTCAAAACCATACTCTCCTCTACCGATTCAAAGTCTCATCCTCCAAGCCGGTCTTGCATATCGAATTCATATGATAAACTACATGCTTTTTTATTTGTTCGTAATTGACCCGCTTGGGATCCAGCAGCGCATGAAGCGCTAATCCGTCAATAAAAGCGTATAATCTCTCCGTTTCCATGGAGCTGTCAAGCCCAGGACACAGAAGACGCGCCTCTTGCAAGCTTGCAACCAAGCGCTCAATAAGGTCTAGGATGCCATCATGATAAGCATCAAAAACAGTACCGTTGCCTTGATAATGTGCGGTAAATGCAAACCAGACCTCCATCTCTGCCAGCTTGTTGTCATCAGTGGGCAGAAGCTCCAGCAAGATGGCAATGACCTTTTGAACGAGCGGCATGTCCAATTGGATTAGCTCGTTAATTCGAGCGGTTGCCCTTTGTTTAACCAGCTTCATAGAGAAGTCAATCAGTTCATCTTGATTTGAGAAATAATGGCGCAGCGCACCTAATGATAATCCCGCTTCCCTAGCAATATTTCTTACGCTTGCTCCCTTCATGCCCATTTGTCTTATTACCCGCAAAGCAGCTTCTGCTATTAATAATCTTCTTTGATCATGATCTACAATTTTTGTCATACATCCATTGTAGCAATTCCTCGATTGATACACAACGAAACAATACAGTTGTATTATTACTATTCAGATGCTATACTTTCTCTACCGAAAATAATACAAGTGTATTATTTTAATATAGGAGGTGCTCATTGAATTTTATTGCTTGGATCATTATTGCATGTGAAATTGCTTTTTGGGTAGTCATCATTACCGGTTTAATTTTCCGCTATATGCTGCGCATGGAACGACTCGGTTTCTTTTTACTTGTACTCACTCCACTTATTGATTTAATTTTACTTACTATTACAGGGATAGATTTGTATCGCGGTGCTGTCGCAACATCTGCCCATGGCATTTCAGCCGTCTATATCGGTGTATCTGTCGTCTTCGGAAAAAGCATGATTGCATGGTCAGACGAACGGTTCCGCTACTATATAACGAAGCAAGGGGATAAACCGCTCAAACGTTATGGACTTGATTATGCACAGCATTATTTGAGAAGCTGGTTCAAACATCTTATTGCCTTTATCATCGGACTAGGCTGTCTGTATGGGTTAATCTATATTAGCTCGGAACCGGAAAAAACTCAGGCTCTAAGCAGTACTATACAGTGGTGGTCACGGATCGTTATCATTGACCTGCTCATTGCAATTGCCTATTTTATTTGGCCAAGAAAAGCGCCAGAAAAAAACGCCTGATAAACTGCCACAAAAAATTAAAAGCTTCTGCGGATTTCCTTCTATCCACAGAAGCTTTTATACATTGGTTACTTCTTATTCAATACTAGCTGGCTGATCGTATCAATCAAATTACTCTTTCCGAGTGTTGTAAATGCTTGAGCATACTGCACTTCATTCGTAATTCTATATACTTGCCCTCGCTTAACGGCAGTCATATTTTTCCATATAGAGCTTGCTTCAAGCTCCTGCAATTCGGTGTCAGAATACAGTAATATTATATGATCAGGATCGATTGTAGTTAATCCCTCAAGACTAATTGAGGCACCCCATTCCCCTTCTGGCGTTCCTGGTACTCTATTCAGCTTCATATCGTTGAATAAAATATCACCCACACCTGCATCGGCATAAATTCGATAGCCATACGCTCCAACTTCAATAATACCGAATGTTTCATCCCCCGTTCTGGCTACGATTTCATCATGCAGTCGTTTAGCCTTTTGATCATAGCCATCGAGCCATGTGCTCACATCATCCTGCCGATTGAATATTTCGCCCAGATGGACAAATCTTCCTCTCCAGTCGGTAGAATATTCATTATCCTTGACAATAACGGTTGGCGCAATTTGAGCCAACTTGTCATTGATCGCATGATGACGAATATTCGTTAAGATTAAATCAGGCTCCAAGGATATAATAGCCTCCAAATTAATCGTACCGCCGCCATAATATCCGAGAGGGATTGCCGATGGGTTCAGTTTTTCTTTAATGAGCGGGTCTATTAGAGAGTTGTCGAATGGATCTGTATTCGCTGTTCCCAGAGGTTGAATATCCAGAATAAGCAAATCCTCTGTCATACCAGAAATATCAACAATACGCTTTGGTTGATCAGGAATTTCAATAGTTCCTTCCATATGTTCAATTGTTCGCGTTGCCGTTTTTTCTTGCTCCTTGCTATTAGACTCGCCGTCATCTGACTTTTCTTCTTGCGTCTGATTGCTTTCCTGCCCATCTGCCGGTTGTTCCTGATTGTTGACAGGTGAAGAATCATTGTTGTTCTTCGAGCAACCGGAAATAACAAGCATCAGTATAAGTAGGACTGCTCCAGTCCAATTCAGTAATAGTTGCCGATTCATTCTGTTTCTCCTCCATTTAAATGATAATAATTCTCAATGTAAAATAGCTTATCATCATCTTGAGATGTAAACCACCTCTGGACGGAGCATCTTAACGGTTCTACGGAAAGCAAGCTATTTCATCCCGTTTTGCTTAGCTTCCCCTGCAGGATTCACGCCTAACTTCGCCCGGATTAATGCCATAGCGATCCCTGAATACTTCTGCAAAATGACTTAAATTGGTATATCCGATTTTCCATGCTGTCTCGCTTACATTCGCTTGCCCGCTGCGCAACAAATCAAGAGCCTTCTCCAGCCTGCGCTCTCGCAAATATGAGAATACACTCATTCCATATATTTCCTTGAAACCATACTTCAATTTATTATCATTTAATCCGACTATACGAGCCAATTCCAATAAGGAAGGAGGATTATCCATCCTATTTACAATAACCTCTCGGGCATGGCGAAGCTTCAACAACTCATCGCCGTGAATCTTTGATTTTTTCTGTGCTTCCCTTTCGCTCAGCAACATTTCTTCTGTAGAAGCTGCAATCAGCTCAAGTGTTTTACTTTCCATATAAAAAGATTTCAAAGATTGATGATAGGGGCAATGAAGCAACTGTCGCAGAAGAATCTTAATATGCGAATCAAGCGGACGTTCCCTATGATTGTACAAACCGCTGCCAAGCATTTGGCGAAAACTCAACTTATACTCTGGAAATCTGGAAGCAATCAACTGATCATAACTATGCTCCGTAAAGGCAATACTGATGCATTTCAAGGTTTGACCCGGCTGATACTCCGTTTCCATCTCGATATGCGGCATATAAGAGAGCAACATCTGATTCTGACATACTCGCAGTTCCTGCCCGTTCAGATTGGCATCAATTGCGCCCGCCAAACAGTAATGAAATTCCGCCATCGGTGTTGCACTTTTATAAATACCTGGTTGTTTCTCCTGTACATGCCAATCCATAATATTCATCTGAATTCCTGAAGAGAATGTGTAAGATTCTGGATAAGCTTCAGCGTTAATTCCTGCTCTTTCTTGCCAACCGGATTTATAATCATTTGTTTCTCGCATGCTCATAATGATATTCCCTCACAGTTCTCTGTCAATTCACTCTTCGTCTCACCCACAGTGATAATGATTATCATTTGTATCATATACAAAAAAGGCTACAACGGCAAGTCTTATCGCTCGAAATGAATAGAATCAGCATTAACGGATAGGTTGTGACTATTAAATATATAAAAGAAGCCTTCCTCGACGGCTTATCTCATCCATTTTATCAAGGAAAGGCTTCGTATTTATATTTTAAGAAGAGATTTTCCATCCAGCACTATCTTGTTGCAGGTTCCATAAGCGGGCGTATAAGCCGCCCTCCTTCAACAATCCCTCATGCTGACCCTGCTGAACAATTTTCCCCTTATTCAACACAATAATTTGATCCGCATCTTTTATCGTTTTCAGTCGATGTGCAACTACTATAACTGTGCGTCCAGCAATGAGACGGTTAATAGCTTGCTGGATGAGCACTTCATTGCCGGGATCGAGCGAAGCAGTCGCCTCATCAAGCAATATGACAGGTGCATTCTTCAACATTGCCCTGGCAATGGAAATCCGTTGTTTCTCTCCGCCTGATAAAGTACTGCCCCCTTCTCCCACATTTGTTTCATAGCCATTGGGCAGCTTCATAATAAACTCATGGCAACACGCCTCGCGCGCAACAGCCTCTATCTCAGCTTGACTTGCATCACTGCGACCAAATCGAATATTATTGGCGATTGTATCCTGAAATAAATAAACATCTTGGAAGACCATCGAAATGCGCCGCAGCAAAGCCTCCGGGTCCATTGCAGACAATGGTTCGCCTCCCATCTCCACAGTCCCCGAATCAGGATCATAGAAGCGGGCAATCAGACGTAACAATGTGCTCTTCCCACTACCCGACGGACCGACAAGTGCAGTGAAAGAATTGACAGGAATGGATAAATTAACGGTATCCAGTACCTTCGTATTATTATATCCAAAGCTGACCTTTTTGAAGGTAATATCATTAGCTGCCGGAGGCTCCTTATCTCCGGGCATTGGAGACTCTTGAAGCAATTGGATAATGCGTTCTCCTGCCTTTTCAAAATAACGAAATTCCGCATAATGAACTAAAGAGGATGCTAGCGGCTCATAAATTCTTGTACCGATAATTAAAAAAGATGCAAAAACAATAACATCCAACGTACCATCAAGCAGCCAATAAACACCGCAAACAATCATCAGCGACAATCCCGATCGCAAAAGAGCTATCGCACTGAGTACAATAGGGCCCATTACTCCTTCAATACGAATACTGCGTTTCATTAACTGAGCAAAGGACTGTTTTAGTCTGACAAATCGATCTCCTGTCAAATTGTAGGCTTTGATGACCCGAATACCGTTCAAATACTCTTGCAAACGATTAGTCGCTTCAATTTTCGCCTGCACATGCCGTTGCCCAAGCTGCAACTGAATCCGTGATGTAACCACCATGAGCAATACGGACAAAGGCAACGCAGCCAATAATGCAAGTGCCATGCGCCAATCTAAAAAAGCAAGACCTGATAGAGTAATAAGCGGCATTAGAGCAGCACCGAACATTTGCGGAACTAGATGTGAGATACCATGCTCAACTAGAGTAAAGTCTCCCATCATCATAGAAGCAAGATCGGCGGGATCACGTCGTTGCAAATATCCGAGCGGCAGTCTCCTAAGATGCTCTGCAAGTCGTGCACGACCATCAGCAGCAGCGCTGTAAGCGCTATAGAATTGAGCTCGAAACGCCGGCCACTCCAAAACATATTGCAATACAAGCGCTGCTGCCATACCACCGCATATCCACCATAAGGAGGATACTTGCCATACCGCGTCTGTCCTTACAAATGGGACAAAGATCAATTGTAAAGCAACCATTGTTAGTGCAAGCGGCGCAATTGCTCCCAAGTAAGCCAAAGTTGTATAAAAGACTGGTTTTGCCAGCACACGAGGATTTCCTGCGGTAATATTATTCAGCATCCGAATCATAAGCGTTGTCCCTCCTCCACTGCAAATCAGCTTGTTTGGCATTCATCCGCCAATCCCCGCTGTCCATATACGCCGCCCACATGCTGGCATATAATGAGTTGGCTTCCAGAAGCTGATCATGTTGTCCAGTCTCACAAATTTGACCATTATCCAATACGATTATCTGATCAGCAGCACGAATAGAAGACAAACGATGAGCAATCACAAGCACAGTTTTCTTTTGCATAAGCTGTTGTAAAGCTAACTGCATCTCATGTTCATTCTCCGGATCCGCAAACGCCGTCGCCTCATCCAGCACAAGTACAGGCGCATCCTTCAAAATAGCTCGTGCTACAGCAATACGCTGCTCTTCCCCACCAGACAAATAAACGCCGCCTTCACCAATTCTAGTATCATAACCATCAGGCAAATCCAGTATAAACGAATGACATTGCGCAGCTTGGGCAGCAGCATATACTTCTTCCTGAGTTGCCCCGGAACGTCCAACAACGATATTGTTGTACACGGTATCATAAAATAGAAACGTCTCCTGGAATACAAAGGAAACCATATCCATCAATTGACGAGATTCGATTTGACGAATATCAATTCCTCCGATTCGCACCGCCCCTTCCGTTACATCCCAAAAACGCGGAACCAGACTGGCAGCCGTAGATTTTCCGGAGCCGGAAGGACCGACCAACGCTGTAACTTGACCTTGCCTTGCCTGAAATGATAGATTGGTCAGCGCTTGATGCTTCTTTCCGTCCTCTTGCTCATAAGCAAACGAGACATGATCAAAGGTAATATCAAATCTTTGCGGGCTTTGCTGCTGTAGAGCTTCCGGAATAACAGCCTCGGAAAAAATGCGATCGATTCTATCCACCCCTTCACCAATATCATGCAATGTCGATGCCAAAAAAAGCAAGTTGCGCATAGGGGAGGCAATACCTGGAGCCATAACCAGGAAAAATAAAAAAACAGTTCCAAATGCCAATTGATCCGTTTGTCCATTCAGAATAAATAAACCGGCAGGCAATATAAAGGCTGCAAACGAACCTAACAAAACCTTGAACAATAAATATCCATGCTGATACTGGTTCGTATAATGCAGACAAAAATCACGATAAGCAATCATATCCGCATAAAAACGTCGAAACGAATGGATTGTTTGTCCATAAACTTTCACTGCCGGCATTCCCCGAACATATTGCACAGCTGAACCATTCATACGCTCCAGCGCATCATGATAAGCGCGTACACTTTCACGTGTACCATTCTTTCTCATCATTACAGTCTGCACACCAAAAGCAAGCACAATCGGAACAAGTGAAGCAAGCGCAAGCCCTGGATGAAGCACAAACATAATGGTAATCATAACAACCAGCGTAACAATTGTCTGAACAAAATCTGGTAATTGGTGAGCTACAAATGTTTCTACTTTTTCTACATTATGTTCCAATGTTTTTTTTACTGCACCAGTCGACTGGCGATTTAGAAAGCCTAACGGCAGCTTGCCTATATGCTCAGCCAGCTTTACTCTAAGCCCGTATAGAATCCGAAAAGCCGCAATATGCGAGGCCATGCCTCCGCCATAGGAACAGGCAATCCCCAATAGCATCCCGCCCAAAGCAAATGCAGCCCAACCAAGCATAAAAGCACTGTCAGCGCTCGTCGGGTCCTCCGCATGCAAAAGCAATTCACGCAGAATAAAATAAACCGAAACATAAGGAACAAGCGCAAACAAAGCGCCTAATGAAGCAAGCACACCGGAGAGCGCAAGCAGGAAACGCCGTTCCCCTGCAATTTGCAATAGACGCGCAATCCCCTTCTTAATCGTCATACGAGTCCCTGTCCTTTCCCAATCCTAAGAGTATATATAGGCATCTTATCAAACACAGACCAAGTATTTCCGCCGCTATACGGAGAGTTTTGACCCCTTTGTGGAGTATAAACACTCCATAGCAATACACACCCAGAACAAAGACAACCTGTTCACAACTTTCCTGACAATCCAACAATTACACAATTACACAATTACACAATTACACAATTACACAATTATGATGACTATGATCTTTCTTATAGATGCACATTACCAGCTAAAATAGTAAAATCAAAACATAACATAGAAAAACATCTTTATTCGAAAGAAGTGTTACAAGTGAAATCATTAAAAATGTTGAATGATCTATATAAAAATAAGGATATATACAGTTACGAAAAGCAGAATGGGGAGTATGAGGGGCTTGTTTTCATTGATCGGGATACACAAAAGCGCATAAGAAGTCGCCTTGCCAAGAAAACACCTAAAAAAGCAGGCTACTTCGTTGCTTTCTGGGAGAAGCATAGTCGTGTAAATATGCCGTTTACACATTTAGATCGTTCAGATCTGCTGATTATCATCATCTATGATCATTTAAAATCTGGGTATTTTTTGTTTCCAAAAAAAGTGCTAATAGATCATGGCATTCTTTCATCCGAAAACAAACCTGGAAAGATGGCGTTGCGAATCTATCCCACATGGTGTACAGAATTGAATCAGTCTGCAGCCAACACTCAAAAATGGCAAACCAATTATTTTACTGATACTTCTGAGTGGATAAAGGATCCGTCTATTTAATCTTAGTGAGACATCCGTTGAGCGAAGTATTGGAATGCGTATTTTATACGATAAAACGTACAAATGATAGGCCCTTTGGTTAGAAATAGTCGGAGGCTGTACCAATCAAAACCCAGGCTGTCTTAGCACGTACAATAATCGCTATTTGATCGACCCGACAGTTGTCTTAATGTACTCCAAAATGGGTTGGGCGAAAATCAATACGATTTCCATCCAACCCATTTTTGGAGCTTGTCTGACTCTGGTAAATATCATTCCGTCTATTTTGCTATCTTTGTGTTAGTTTTATTATTTTTGCAACTGTTCGATCATGTCTTCATAAATGTGGAAAAGCTTCGTCAAAGCCTCTTTAATCGCTCTTGAATCTTTCGCTTCAACGGCTTCAGACAATTCAACTTGTCCCTGAATTAGGGGACTTGATACCGAGTCAGCATTTGTCATAACAGCCTTGATGCTGATGCTAATATCGTTAGCATCGCCTTCTAGAGTTGCAAGGGCAGGGGCTAATGAATCATCTGCTGAGCTAACTTTTGTTACCAACTCTTCTCCATCAACTTTCAGTTTTCTTTCCTTATCTGCATCAAGCGCAGTTAACTCTACTGCTTTTATTGCACCCGACTTTGATGCATCAAAAACATTTAAATCTATTGTTTTCAATGCAGTTGATGCCGAGGTACCATTGGCAGCTAGATTTATTTTTTTCGCATCACTCCATTTTGCTATGTCAAAAGAGGAGATATTTGTTGTCTTCCATTCTGTTAGCTCTATTGCATCACCAGTATTTAGCGTTGTAGTTTTGAACGCTTCAACTGCTTCAATATTAACAGTCATCTCCTGCGATTTTTCAGCAAGGGCAGCTTTATATTGGGCAAGCAATTCCTCCCAGGCACGAACGGTATCAGGAGCGTACTGCTTTGCAAGAGCAACAGGATCTTGCAAAGTTGCTTTCATATCTAATTTCGCTGTTACCATAGAGATTTGCTTTTGGATGCCCTCCGCAGAAGCTGCATTGGCGACTAAAGAAGGGGCCCCTATTGCTGATACCATTAACGCCGCTAGAGCCATCTTGTGAATCATTCTCTTTTTGTTATGTTTCATTTTGAACACTCCTCACTGTTTTTTATCCTGCAGCATTAACAATAAAGCTCAACTGTGGCAAAGCATTGGTCTATTTATGGAAAAACAATGGCACAAAACACAACCCATGCCGGGCTTGGTATAATGTCATTGTGGAGGGGAGCTTGCATATATGAATAATTACTTCATCGCAGTTGTTGATGATGATCAACATATTCGTAATTTGGTAGAAGCGTATTTAGTGAAAGAGAATTTTCGAACAATCGGTCTTTCTTCAGCAGAAGAAGCTTTGACGCTGTGGAAGCATAATCCGCCTGACTTGTGGGTGCTTGATATTATGTTGCCGGGGATGGACGGTTATGAATTTTGCCGACGAATCCGCGCTGAGGGTGAGGTGCCGATTTTAATGATTTCCGCTAGAGATCACGAGGTAGATAGAATAATGGGACTTGAACTGGGCAGCGACGATTATCTTGTCAAACCTTTCAGTCCGCGCGAGTTAGTAGCCCGGGTAAAAAGACATCTGCAACGTGTCGATAAAACACGTCAATTAGAATCTGAGCCAAACAAAGCAGAGGGGTCCTCCAGCTTGCAAACAGGCTTTGTAACATTGTTGCCCGAGGAACGCCGTGTATTTTGGAAAGATCAGGAGGTTGATTTGACCTTCAAAGAATTTTCTTTGTTGCAAGTATTTGTCCAGCATCCGAATCGTGCCTTCACTCGTGAAGAACTGCTTGTGCTTGTATGGGGAGACGACTATTTCGGCAGCGATCGAGCCGTCGACCATCTGATCAAACGTTTGCGAAAAAAGATAGAACAGCTGCCAATCGAAGCTGTGTGGGGACATGGTTATCGAATGCGCAAAAGCGGAGGAGATGAGGCATGAAGCTAATTTATCAAATTACTTTGGCTTTTAGTTCGCTGCTAGTTATTATTCTTGGTACAAGCGCAGTCATTATTCATTTTGTGTTGCTCGATCAGTTGATTAATGTGCAAAAGCAGGAGTTGAAAACAATCAGTTCTCAAGTCGCTACAACGCTTCAAAGCAAGCCAGCAACTTTGGTTGCCAATACTGCTCCAGGATATATGACTAACCTTTCTCACTTGCAAGTAGAAGGGATATATTCTCCCTCTATTAGTGACGTTCAGGTCATTGTTTCCAACGTAGGCAATGTGGGCATTATAAACTATGGTCAGCCAGAAGAAGTACTTCCTGCACAGTCTTTAGAACTGAATCAAATTGAAGCATCACTGGAACTGCAGCCAATAGATTACGAAGTGCTGCAGCGACTGCAGAGTGCCACTGATAATCAATATATTGTTGACGTCAATAAGCTTCCTGAGGCTACTTTGACGCTTGTTTCTCCCATGAGTAAAGTTACTGAGCTTGAGAAAACGATATTTGGACGCCTTCTCCTTGTATTGGGTATCGGCGTATTACTTGCCATGTTATTTAGTTTTTTTATTACAAGGAGGCTAATTAATCCTTTAATGAAGTTAAAAGAAGAACTGAAAAAGGTTAAAAACAGAAACTTTTCAGAAGTTCAGAGAATTAATGCTCGCGGCGAAATAGGAATTGTCGCTCAAACTGCATATGAACTGGCAGGTGAACTCGGAAAGTATATTCAAGTACAAAAACACTTTTTTCAGAATGCTTCCCATGAACTAAAAACCCCGCTAATGTCCATTTCTGGATATGCGGAAGGTATTCGCGACGGTATTTTTGAAGGAAATGAATTGCGAAAAGGCATTGATATAATACTCAGTGAAAGCAATCGCTTAAAAAAGATTGTTTCTGAGATGACCCTGCTTGCCAAGCTGGACAGCGAAGCGGATATTTTTCAATCAGAGGCAGTTAATCTCAAAGATATACTAAATGACATTGTAGAACGAACTAATCCGTTGCTTAAAGGCAAGCATCTGGAACTGAAATGGGAGCTGGATGGACAACTTTCTGAACAACTTTGCGTACAAGCCGACCATGATAAATTGCTTCAGGCTTTTCTAAATGTGACTGCAAATGCGATCAGACATGCGGAGCACTTAATCGTAATCCAAGTCCAACAGCTCAAGAAGCAGCTTGTTATTACAGTTACCGACGACGGGAATGGCATAGAGGACGCACTCTTACCGCATTTATTTCATCGATTTATTAAAGGGAAAAATGGTGAAAACGGACTTGGTCTTGCTATATCAAGAGCTATCGTGGAACGTTGCGGCGGACAAATTAAAGCTGACAATCAGTCGCAAGGAGGGGCTTTATTTACTTTTTCTTTTCCTGCTGTCAACCAATAGTTTTGGGGTGGAGCTACTTCTACATTAAAAAAACGGGGTAAGCAAAGCTTCACTTTGCCTATCCCGTTTCATTCATATTATGCCTTCAGTTTCCACAAAGCAGGAGTGGTCGCTGGCTCCCAACCGTTTAACGCAGTATGCGGCTGCAAGCAAGTGTAGGTCTTACCACTATAAGTTACTTCTGTACCAGTAGTATATGCAACGCCAGCTGCCCAGGCACCGACATTGCCAGGTTCGCTGCCGTTGTTGCCGCCCTCGCCGCCGTTATTGCCGCCCTCGCCGCCATTGTTGCCGCCCTCGCCGCCGTTATTGCCGCCCTCGCCGCCATTATTGCCGCCCTCGCCGCCGTTATTGCCGCCCTCGCCGCCATTGTTGCCTCCGGTATTATCTCCACAAGGACCAATCACTTTCCAAGGACCTGATGAACCGGATTGATCGGGACGATCTCCTTTTGTCCACCATTTGGCTTCGTAGATCGTACCATTATAAACCGCCTGGTTGCCTCCGGTGTAAGTATTGTCGGCTCCCCAGTCCGCCACTGTGCAAGCCGGAGTAACAATTTCATCAGTTGTCACACTTAACGGAGCACTTGCCGCCGAAAAGTTGCCTGCCGCATCACGTGCTTTAACTGTAAACATATAGGTTGTATCACTGCTTAAATTTGCAATCGTCGCGTTTGTTTTTGTTACGCTTGCTGCAAGTACACCGTCTTTAAACACTTGATAACCTGTTACTGCTTTGTTATCTGTTGAAGCTGTCCAGCTTAGCGATACAGAAGTTGCTGTTTTACTTGTAGCTGTCAAATCAGTCGGAACGGTCGGAGCAGTTGTATCTGGCTCTCCCGTACCTGGCCCAGTGCTTGGACCTTCACCATTGTTTAGCTCTTCATACAGAACATCCAGCAATTTTGTTCCGCTGCAGCTATAGATAGTGCTGACACGACAATCGGAGGATAACTCCCAGAACATGCCTCCGCCAAGTCCATTCGATTTAATATAATCAATTTTATGACCAAATGATTCTGGATCATCGTAGCTGATAAATACTTTGGATGTGGCGTTGTACAAATACGGAACCTTCGCTTCGTCATTCCAGTATCGAACAAAACCGTTCTTGTTTACATAGTTGGCTGCAAGATCACCGTAGTCAAAAACTCCAGCTTCCCATGAACCAGCGGGAGCGCCCGTACATTGTTGATATTGCCCGTCACCTTCCGCTCCAGGCGCACATCCTGCCCAGCCGCGACCATAGAACGGCAAACCGAGTACAATTTTTTCAGCTGGAACACCTGCGTTAAGATGCCCCTGAACACCAGCTTCCGTATAGAATGATTCTGCTTTCTGAACATTAGCCGCTATAGCTTCCCCATCAAGATACAATGGAGCGTTATGTGCGCTTTGCTTGCTCCAGCCGCCGTTGAAATCGTATGTCATAATGTTGATCCAGTCAACAATTTCACCTATTTTATCCAATTCATTATTCTCAGCATAAGCAGGAGATGCAGAAGAAGCAATCGTTAGCGTGTACGTTTTACCATCCACGATTTCTGCAGCATCCAAATAATTACGTACTTCTTGCAGAAGCAATGTATGGTTTTGCTTATCCTCTGGTCGGACGCTGTTACCTTCAAGTCCACCGCCTACTGGATACTCCCAATCCAGGTCGACACCATCCATTTGATATTTCCGAATAAAGTCTACTGCAGATTGTGCAAACGCCTTGCGTATTGTATCGGAAGCCGCAACGTCAGAGAATCGATTCGACCATGACCAGCCCCCTACCGAAATAATTGTTTTCAAATGTGGATATTGCTGCTTTAGTTTAACTAGTGCATTCAGGTTACCACGAATCGGCTGATCCCAGGTATCTCCTGCAAATGACTTTTGTGCGTCAATCCAAGGATCGCCAAGCACAATCGTTCCATTGGGCACATTGATGGTTTGCCCCGCTTCGTTTTGGCAAGCCCAGGTTTGTGTGTTTGGACCTGTTGGATCTGGATTGCCATGTCTGCCATTCCAGCAAATATCGGCAAAAGCATAATTGATATGGGTTAGTTTGGAGCCATCTATATCTGCAACGTTAAAGTTTCGTCCATAGGCTCCCCAGGAAGGGAAATAACCAACTACCTTGTATCCATCGTCTTCTTGCGTACTTACAGGCGCTGCAAATGCAGCAGGAGGGAAAACGCTTACAATCAAAAGAAAGATTGCTGCCAACATCAAACGCGTTGACCATTTTTTACTTCGATTAACCAAATGCATTCCAAATATCTCTCCCTTCAATTTAGCCAAGCAAGTGTTTTGCAAAACTAACCATACCATACGTACCAGCATCTACTTGAGCAAAACGAATAACTAGCAATACCACCTCGCCTCCAAAAAATAAATATCACTATTGCTTTCCACATTTCTATTTTGCTGGATAAATATCACATTTGGATAGGGGGCATTTTTTATTTACAAGGGATAAATTTCTTTTAATTACATATTTAAGTTGTAAACAGAGCTTTTTCCCATAAATAATCCACTGTGAACAAAGTGATATTTTTAACATTTCAAACTTTCGCTCACTAACATTGCATTAAACAGTACCACCAACTATATCTGAAAATCGGAAATATGATTCTGGATACTGGATAATTAAATGCAAAGGACGGACGTCTCTTAGAGGCAGCTTTTTTCATTTGGACGAATGATGTAAATTTGTTCACGCAAGTGAGAATACTTTCCGCAGATTATTCACTTGGCTGGGGGAGCGTTGCGCCTCTTATACGATTTATCGTATAAACGCCCTCTGATCGGTGACTCTCGGAGCGGTTTCTCCACAGCGTCCTAATGTCCTCCCCCACAAAAATGTACCGCTTCCCATGCGGTCAACAACCGCATATAGGCGGCGCCAAAAAAATCGACGCCGCTAATAAGAGTATTAGTAATCCAAGCCCCGCAACCGTATACAACGTAAACCTCGCAGCACCCAACCGCTTTTTTGCAGGCTCATTTTGTATAATCCTCCGGTCCTTTTCAAATGTTATCTAATAGCTGTAAAGCTGTCAGTAAAATGACTCAGCGTTTGAGTATCTAGTCCCCTGCCGCTTAATACTGATCCATCAAACTCTATAACTCTATTATTTTTGACAGCGGGTATTGATTTCCAAATCTCTTTCTCTTTTAATCTGTCATATCCTTCGCCTGTTACGACAACGATATAGTCGGCATGACAATACTGGGGAAGCACCTCAAAAGAAACATTCATAAAATGCTTATCGCCCATTTTCTCCTTCACCAGATCAGGAATAACAAATTCCAAATACTCGTACAGAATGTTGCCACCCCGTCCATAAGCATTATCAAAAAACCAAACATCATCAGCCAGCGGTTCGATTAGTACAGCCGTTTTTCCTAATGCATTTGACTGTTCCAGCAACTTTTTGGATTCCTCTACCTGCTCATTAAATTGTTGTATGATTTCATCTGCTTTATCTGACAAATTTAGTAGGTCTCCAATTAACCGCAAGGTATCCTCCGAGCTTGTAGCCAATGGAATATTGACAACTGGAGCAATGCTTTTGTACTCATTGTAGAAATTCTCGTCATCATAGGTAATAAGCAAATCCGGATCAAGCGCCATTAAAGCCTCTTTGTCAGGCGCATAACTAAACACTGTAATATCAGGCCAAACGTTTTGATAGCTGCCCGATGATATAGACACTGGAGTTTTTCCCAAAGAGTGAATTTCTTGTTCATACACCCAAATCCCAACTCGTTCTGGATTCACTGGAACTTCTACATCCCCATATATGGTCTTGATTATCCGGGTCTGTGCTGCCGTTTCTCCCGTTTTTTTCCCAGCGTCCGATGTCGGCTGAGTCTGTGTCGGACTTGAACTTGCCTCTCCTCCCGAATGGCTAGGCGTGCTTGACCCACAAGCTGATAACAGCAGCATCAAGCTCATAGCTGCAACAATGATAAAATCCCTACTTTTTTTCTGTCCAAACATGAATAACTCCCCATCCCCTTTAAATTTGGCTAGTTTGTCTAGTCCTCCCTCATTGTAGGAGTAGTGAGAATCATTATCAATATCACAATTAATATTATAGGGTATCTTTTTTCTTCGATAATCACTTGGCGTCATCCGAACATGTTTTTTGAACATCCTGATTAGATTTAGTTCGTCAACAAATCCACAACCAGCTGCAATTTCTTGAATTGTCGCTTTGCTGTTCAGCAAATATTTTTTGGCAGCCTCAAGCCTCTTCTCTATTAAATATTCCTGTAAGCTTTTTTTCTCTTGTTGTTTGAATAATTTGCTCAACATGCTTCTGCTGAGAGGCAGCATCTCAGTCAGATGCTGAATCGAGATAGGCTCCCTGTAATGCTGATCCAAATACTGCTTTACCCATTCTACATAATCTGGCTCTATAAATTGAACATCTTCCTTATATAATTCTTCATACATGCGGTGTACGAGTTGATAAAATAAAATCTTCGCATGAAACTGATGAAGAGAATTCCTCTCTCCCCATCTAGTATGTATCTCCTCAAATTGTTCCATAAAAAAAATAGGATTGTTTGGAGAAAAACCAAAGACTTGAATAAACGGATTAATATGCTCTAGTAATCGATGTACGTCCCTTTTGTAAAAAGGAGCTGCTTCAGCCTTATAAAATATCATATACGTTTGCAAAATCTCATCTGTTGGATGAATCGTTAGTTCCGTCCCCTTACCTCCATGAATAAGGGTAAATTGCTCCGATTGATAGCTTATTTGATCTAATTGAATAATAGCCGCTCCGCCGTATGTAAAGATCAGCATACTGCTTGGAAAACGATAATGCTTCAATGGTTTATCCGAATGAATCTTGCTGTTACGAACATCTATGATCGCAATAGAAGACCTTGTCCATAACCGTACCGCTTTATCCAGCATCTCATGTGTAAAATAATTTCTTAAATCTGCTTCATCTTGCATCTGCCCGCACTCCTTATTAAAAGCATCTCACTAAGTATGGTAATTCAAATGAGTTTGATTATCAATGTCAATACATCCCCATTGTTTCCCATATAAAATCAAGGCTGCTTTAACATGCTAGACAAATGCTAGCTCCCCTAACTATAACGGTGAAATTCCACATCTGTTTTCCCAGCTGCAAGCTCTGCATCACGACGCGAGCTGTCCCCATACCAATACAATTGGATTAAAGTTGAATACAGCCTCCCATGAGGTCACTAACCGCATGTCGACAGCACCGGAACTAATCGAGCCGCCGACACGAGAAGCGTTAATCCAAGCCCAATCACCATGTACATTGTGAAGTGAAACGCCCTGCAAGACGTTGGTCTTCTGGACAAATATATTTAAAGTAAAGCAACCTGCAAACGGGTTACTATCGACGATCCATATCTTCCAGACTTTGCATAATGACCTCCAATTGGGCATTCGCCGACTTGATATCCGCCCAATAGAACATCTCTGACTTCAACTCCATTATATTTCCGTTTTGAATCGCTGGGATGCTGTTCCATACCGGACTTTTCCCGAATTGATCCCCTTCCTCACTTTTGACGTGGAAGATATAGTCGCCCATATATTGACCGGCCACTTCCATCGATAACTCGGGATGCTCAGCATCAGGGAATTCTTCCACAAATTTCGGGTGGGCTTGCAAGCCAAGATCAGAATAAATTACATTATAGGCTTGCGACTTGTACCACATGACGACGCTGCCACCCTCACCAAAGTTTTCTTCGACGACTGTAAAGGTTTTGCCGGCTAGCCCAAGCTCCCTAATACGTGCACTTGCCGCCTGCAGCTTATCCTCGTAATCGTTCAATAGCTCAGTGGCCTTCTCCTCCATCCCGAACACTTCTCCCAGCAGGGTAATGCGTTCTTCCAAATTATCAGGTGCTATAATGACCGGTGCGACTGACTTTAGAGAGTCATAAAAATGATCTCCCCAAATAATGATCAGATCCGGATCCAATGCCATCATCCCCTCCGGCTCCGTCCAGTTGGGACGTTCTGTGATATGCTGGATCTCCTCATAGTAAACCTGCCCCGGAAATTTATCGACGGCAATCGGTGTAATGCCGAAAGCAAGAACATCGCCAATATTGAACAAAACGACGACTCTTTGGGGATTAAGCGGTACTTTCACATCCCCCTTTACCGTTTTAATAACTCTCATCTGTTCGGCCGCTTCACTCCCCTTCGATTCCGAAGCCGACGATTGCGAGTTAGGTGAACTAGATACCTCCTCGCGACTTGCCGGTGCTCCCGAGCTACATGCAGATAGCAGCAGCAGACTTATCGCCGCAGCTGCAATTAACTGCTTACTTTTTTTCCTTGCAAACATGGTGTACGCCCCACCTCTATCGAATTTGTTTAAATCGTCTGTTTCTTTCTCATTGTAGAATCGTTGATAATCATTATCAATATCATTTTTGGTAAACTTATCATTCCTTTTTCGTCGGTATTCACTTGGTGTCATATGAATGTACTTTTTAAACATGCGATTTAAATTTAATTCGTCTACAAAACCACACCCTGTGGCAACCTCCTGAATGGTAGTGTTCGTGTTTTGCAAATAGGCTTTTGCAGCGTTCAAACGCTTTTCATTCAAATACTCCTGTATACTTTTTTGCTCACGCTTCCTAAATAATTTTCCTAACATACTTCGGCTGATCGGCAACATTCTCGCAAGTTTATCAATTGAAAGCGGCACTGAAAAATGCTGATCCAAATAACTCTTAGTCCACTCTATGTAGTCAGGTTCCATGTAAAGAATCTTGCCTTTGTGCAGCTCCATATATAATTGATGAATCATCTGATATAAAAGAACTTTTGTGTAAAACTGGTTACAAACTGATTTTTCGTTCCAATATTGAAACATCTCGCAAAATCTGTCCATAAAAAAAAGGGGATTCTCAGGGGAGAATCCGTATACTTGTGTAAAAGGATTTAAACGTTCAAGCATTTTGTTAATCTCTCTTTTATAAAATGGTGCCGTTTCTGCCCTGTACAATACCATATAAGCCTGCAAGTTTTTACTCTGCGGTGTGATGGACAACACTGTTCCTTTACCTGCATGAAACAGCCCATATCTTCCTGTTTGATAAGGTTTATTGTTCAGGCTGACGCTGGCTGGGCCCCCCTGTGTGAAGACAAACATGCTGGCTGGCAACTGGTAATTTTCCCAAGCTTTGCTCTGCAATAGTTCCTTTTTCCGAACATCTATTAGCGAAACTGCTGAACGCACCCATATACGTAAAGCAAGCTCAATCATCTCATCTGTAAAATGATCTGTAATCTCCTTATCCCCTGACACTCGCGCTCACTCCCTCAACAATCAACTTAGTTGTATGTTAATAGAGTTGATAACAATTATCAACATCGAAGAATGTTATTTTTGTTGCAGCTGTCTTTTATGAAACTAATCCACCAGCTTGACTCTCCCCTTAACAGGATAGTTATACTTGGGAATGACAATTATAAGATTGAAAGATTCCTTCAGGAAGGAAGTATCTATATGTTTAAAATCAGTGAATTCTCAAAGATTAGTCAAGTTTCGATCAAGACCCTTCGTTACTATGATCAGTTGAATTTGCTCAAGCCGGCTTATACCGACAAGTTTACGGGATATCGCTATTACACAGCTGATCAAATGTTTCAGCTTAATCGGATATTGGCATATAAAGAATTGGGCTTTTCACTAGAACAAATTCATCAGATGATGAGTGAGCAAGTACCAATTGAACAAATTAAAGGCATGTTTCGAATAAAGCAAAGCGAGATTCAGTCCATTCTGGATAAGGAGCAAGACAGACTTACTCGAATAAAAGAACGTCTTTTTCATCTCGAGAATGAATATGAAAATCTGGCTTCCCACGATGTTATTTTAAAGGAAATCGAGTCGCAGCTTATTATTTCTTATCGCCATAAAACATCATATAGGCAAATCCCGGAACTTTTTAAACAGTTGGACAAGTATATAGGAAAATCAGGCCTGCCCCCTTCAACTCAAATGGTGCTATGGCACGGTTGTGAAGAAAATGAGGAGGAAATGGATATAGAAGTCGCTCGACCGTTAGCTCATGAAATCCCGAGCTGCCATCCCTTTACTGTGAGACGATTGCCCAAGGTTTTGACCATGGCTACACTTATCCATTTTTGCCGGACATCGAGTGCTTGCACAGCAAGCACGGAATTGGCTGTTTGGATCGAACGAAACGGACTTCGAATAAAGGAGAATGAACCGCGACGGGAGATTTGTCTTCCTCATGAAAAATCAGGTGATCCTGAGACATATGTCGCCGAAGTTCAAATTGCTGTCGAAAGAGCTTGAAAGGAGATTTATTTTTGAGTAAACAACAAAAGATTCTAACTTTAAACTTATTTTTATTGACTTTCGTTCTAGGAACAAGCGAATTTGTCATTGTCGGGCTGCTGGCAGAGGTATCTTCAGACTTAGACATAAGCATCTCAACAGCTGGAGCCCTGATTTCAGCATTTGCTATATCTTTTGCTATATGCACACCTGTATTGACAGCTATATTCAGCCGATTTTCCAAGTACCCTCTAATAATTTCCTTAATTGGGGTATTTATTGCAGGCAATATCATTACCGCTTTATCTGCTTCCTACGCTCTGCTCCTTGTCTCCAGAATAATTACTGCTTTGGTTACTGGCGTTTTGATCGCACTTGCCATGGCCGTTGCCAGCGAAGCGGTGTCTGCCGAAAAAAGAGGTACAGCGATATCCATCATCTTTATGGGCTTTACCATCGCTAGTGTAGTTGGAGTCCCACTCGGCACCTATATCGGACAATGGGGTGGTTGGCAATGGGCTTTTTGGTTTACCACATTGTTGGGGATCATTACTCTGATCACAAACTCGATAATACTCCCAAAAGGACTAAAGGGAATACAAAGCTCTATAAAAAAACAAATCGGATTATTAACGAATTGGCGTGTTATAATAGCTTTTTTTATACCAGTGTTAAGCATTGGAGCAACATATACCGTATATACGTATTTAACTCCGTTGATGCAAGAGGTGCTCTCTATCCCACATCGATACATTAGTCTTGTATTTTTACTTTACGGAGTAGTATCTGTATTGAGCACATTAATTGGAGGAAGGTTGGCTACCCATAATGGAATAAAAAAACTTAGATATGTGTTTCTCATTCAAGCAATCATTCTTGCATCACTTTATTTCACCTCTAACTCAATGATTGCCGGGTTAATAAGTATATCTTTCATTGCTCTTATCGTTTATACCATGAACTCTACGATGCAATTGTATTTCATGGATTTGGCTAATAAACATTTTCCTGCTGCAAAGGATCTGGCCTCATCGCTCACGCCTGTCTCCATAAATGTTGGAATAGCACTGGGGTCAGCACTTGGAGGGGTTGTTACCACGCACAAGGAATTAATCGATGTGTCATGGTTTGGAGCGCTCCTTGCGATCGCCGCCTCATTGCTAGCCTATATTAGCTACAGTTTGGACCGAACCTCTTCTGTAAACGTGAAGGGTTGTCCACAAAACTATAAGATCTAACAGTATGCAACGACAAGATGAAGCCATATAAGTTGAACAGATATTCCTATTAAACAAGCTCCCGCTCCCTCATTTTGCTTGCTTTTATTTTTTCGTTCAACTTATATAGCTTTCATCAACAGCTATATTGCTTTTCGTGATCTTTCATTTTGTTTTATACCAAGTTGCTCACTGTTGATCAACACTCTCTCAATACTATGTTATGGCAGCGGGACAACATATTCTACTTCCGGCACAACCGTTTCCTTGCTGCGCTCGCCAAGCTTGTTTGCGCTGGCTAGCAAAAAACGATAGCTGCCAGCGTCGCCAAGCGGCACTTGGATTGTAAACCCGCTCCCATTGCTTAATTGTTGCGTTGCCACTAGCTTATCTCCGTCATCAACCCATCCATTAGCATTCCTATCCTGCCAAACCTGCACCAATGCATCGTTAGCCGCCGTTCCGCTGATTGTCACATGAGCATCACCAGGAGCTCCTATCGGCCCCGATACCGTCGTCAATGATGGCGAAGACATGACGGCCTCACGGCGATGCGGACCAATGTAGAAGTAAGGTATATCAGCCTCCATTAATGAGAATTGCGGCAGCCTTTGCAGGCTGGTCCAGCGAAACGGATCGGCTGATTGACCAATTGTCATGCCTTCGGGACGTACCTCCACCACAATAAATGTACGCACTGCCCCCATATCAGCCTGTACAATCGCCACTCCCGGCTGTAGTGCGGAAAGGGTGCCATCGCTGTCGATTGCTATCGTATCTGTATGATTTGTGGACCAGGTTACTAATTGAGAAGGCGGTTGTAAAACTCCATTACTGTTTAATTCAGTTACCGTCAGCTTGTCGTCGCCACCTACTGGCAGCACCACATACGGACGGTCAGCGATCAGAGCGGAAGGCTTACCGGCATCAGGCGACAGCATACGGAAACTCAAATCAACCAATGCGATCTCTAGTGCCGACCCCTCTCCATCATCTTTGAGCAAATAAATATCCGTTAATTCCAGCGTTTCTCCAGCAAACGCGGACAGGTTAATTTCAAACGCGGATAGCTCTCCGTCATCCGTTATCGTATATTCCTGATAGAAAGGATTGCTGCCAGTAATAGTTGTATCCCATGATCTAATAAAAAGTTTTGCTTGACGGGCAGCCGCACCCGCTTCACCTACAAATCCAAATTTTCCTGTTAAATAGACTTCGGGTTGATTGGGCACCTTCATACTGATTCGGCCGTTGATGCCTGTCCCGCTATCACTTCCGGATAATACAATGGGATGCTCGTAGCTCTGTCCATCCTCCATGACGACACTTGCTGGCCGCGAAGCTCCGCCGTATTCGGTGGCTCCGCCAAATACAAAGCCCGCATAAGTCGGCTCTACCGTCCAACTCCCTTCCGCTTCATACACATCAAGCAAATCCTCATACACATACTCTTCTTCCGTAACATGGACATAACCTCTGGTCAAATACTGATCAGTTGCCAGCGTAATCTGCGCCGTTCCCTCCTTAAGCGCTACAAATTGACCACTGTCATCTACTTGGACGATGTCCGGTCGATCATTGTAAAAGCGAGCATCTCCGCCTGCTACCCAAACATGGCGAGAACCGTCGCTGTATACCTCATTTACTTGCAATAATCCACTTGTTCCTGATTTCACTGTTGTGTTTACCGTTTCAAACTCCAGATTTTGCACATCATTGACCACATTCTCATCTTCATAAACGAATTTATAATCGGTCAGCAACACCTCCGCATCTCCCCAGGAAGATGTGCCTTTGTGGCGCACATTCAGATCCATTCGAATTTTTTGTCCCGCATAAGCCGATAAGTCCACCTCCACAGAGGTTCCCATTCCCGTTACCGGCAAATCCTTCTGTACAACAAACAAATGATTGCCTCCGCCTTCTGTATACCCCTCCATAATAACGGAATTATGTGTGCCCTGCTGCGCCCCTTGCGGATAACGGAAGGTTGCGATCGCCTTTACCTTTGTTTTGTTGGGCACTTGCAAAGAATCCAGCGATCCACTTACCTGCTCTCCGCTTTGAAGAGGCGCGTAGCGGAACACATCGGTATAGGTCTGCCCATTTTCGGCTATCACCGTATTCATCTCTTCGCCAATGCCATATTCATTGCCAATTCCAAATGTGAACGGATGCCAGCCATTGGTCATAGACCAACTGCTCCATGAAGCCGCTGGCATAAATTGAATCAAACTTTCTTCCACAGGAACACTGACATCCAACTGGGCGCTTGCACTCACTTCGCCTACAGTCACTGTAAGGACAGTTTGACCTTCTGCAAGTGCCAGCACCTGTCCTTCCGAGTTGATAGTGGCAACCAGTTCATTGCTGCTGCTCCAAACAGGAGAATGCTTCATTTCGTCCTTATAGAAATAGTAACCGTCTGTAGTGATGCCTGTTACGGCAAGAGATGTATGTGCTCCGACAGTCGTTTCGAAATGTCGTGACGCAGTGTTTTCCAGTTGCTGCTCCTTGAGCGTCTCATTGTTTAGACGAAGGACAAGCCGTTCCAAATCTGTCGTATACTCTCCTTGCCGGTTCAGATTCAAATCAGCAGGATTCCCCTTGTAGAAGACAAATGTAGCCGGATGATCTGACGTTAGCTCTACATAGCCAGCCTGATCAGGATACACTAGCTCATCAGCCATAATGTCATAGCGCGGCGCTGTATCCGGAAATAAGATTGATTCTGTTCCTGCTTCCGGCAAGGTTACAAATACAAAAGATTCGTTGGCATTCACCTGTTTGCCAGTTCGCGAATACAGATGGACGCCAGCCAGATCCGCCAAATTACGATAAAGCTGTACGGACGAAATAGATGGTGAGCCGATCCATACCTCAGCTCCTCCTGCATGTTCCTTATACACGGCTGTAGCATGAGTACCCGTCTGACCTAGCACTTGATATCCTTCAGCCTCGTATCCCTCTGCGGCAAACATAGGAATGGCTGGTTTAGACCCGCCGATCGGTTCGAAAGAGCCAATCCCTGTCAACAAGGGCGAGGAGCTCCCCGCTGCTGGCAGAATCTCAAAGCTCTTCTTCCCTGTCTCCACGGTCGTTACGCCGGTCACCGACTTCATATATTGCGCGGAACGACTATCCAATCCTCCGATTCCTCGCTGCCAGTAGCCTGCAGCATACAGCCATACTAGTGTTTTCCCCGTTTTGTCCCAATTGTTCAGCTGTGTCAATCTCTCTTGGTCCCATGCATATGCATTGGCAAGCACATACAGCTTGTACGGATCGGCTTTGCCAGCCAATACATCCGACAACAGCACAATATCATAAGGAGCGCCAATTTGGGACAATTCCTCGCGAATGAGCCGCAATCGTTCATTAACAGAAGAACCTCCTGCCGATTGGATTAGCTGTGAATACTCGTCTACAACGAGTGCTATTTCAGTAACAGACTGCCTTGGCAAATCAATTGCCGCTTCAGCCATCTGATTCATTAGCCGGATATGATTCATCATCCGTGCATTATTGAAGCCTCCATAGCCAGCATCGTCATACCAGTGCAAGCCGTAATTTTTGGAAAGCGCAAATCCAAAGTTTCGCCACAAAAGAGCCAGCGATCCTTCCACATCTTCCGCAAGCGGAGGCGCTCCATGTGTATCAGTGCCAATATGTGTCGCATAGTCATCTTCACCAACGTAGAGCTTTCCGTACAAACGAGCTGAATCCATCGCACCATGAACACTCGTGAATCCGCCATTTAGGTCGCGGTGTGTGTAATCCAGTGGAGAATATAACAAGTCGATATCATCATGGCGAAGCAAGCTCTCAAAATCCAGCATTCCCGATATAGGACCATACTGCCCAAACGCCATCGTGTATCCACCATATACGGCAGCCAGCTTCCGGTTCGCCACTTCCTCTTTCACTACACTGCTCAAATAGGTCATTCGCTGCGACAATATTTCATTATGATACATTGAATAATCGATTAAATGCCGCTGAGTTTCCGGATTTAGAAATGGATCTCCAGCAGTTTTCACAGGAATGTCAGCGTTTTCAAAATTTACCTGTCCGTCATTCCAAGCTTCTCGCAACTTAACAACGTCGTTATTATATCTTTCCTTCAACCATTGCCGGAACTTTGCTTTATTGCTCACGCTGCGATCAAAATCCCGATTCGCCCAAGTATCTACATAAAACCATTCTGCTGTACTGCCTGCACTCAGCATATACCCCAAAATTCGATCACCTACAGAACTGGCTTCATATCGGCGGATTTGCTCTCTCAAGAAAAGCTCTGCCCGATTCTGCCATTCATCCGATCCATAAGAGATAGCCCCCCAAGAAGCTCCCGTATCGGTGTGCACATCTGAGTTATTCTTTTCATCGATGCCAAACGGAGTGTTAGAGCCCAACCATATCACAGGCAAGAAATATGCATTCGGGTCCTGATTGGCAATCTGCTCCATATGCGGCAGCCCCACTTCAAGTGTCGGATAGCCAGTCGTATGTCTTGGCTGATAAATACGTATGCCTGCATAGTTAGCGGACTGTGCAAGCCCCGGATACCAGTTCCATTGAAACCAGCCGATCAGTGGTTGTGGTTGACCATTGATATGCAAAGTTGGAATACCATCAACCGGCACAATCGTTGCAGTATCAACAGCTTCAATATCATTTGCCCCCTTTGCTGTCGCTGCCGCCTCCCCTGACAGAGGCTGCAGCAGACAGATCAGAGTAAGCAATGCCGCCAGGAAACTTGCTGCTGTTTGTTTAAGTTTCATCACCTATACACCTCATTGTATTGTATGAATTGGTTACCCCTTAACAGCTCCCGCAGTCATCCCTTCAATAAAATAACGGGAAAAGAACAGATAGACAAGTAAAGATGGAATAGTTACTATAGTCAGCCCTGCTAGAAGAACACCGTAATTGGTATTGTACTGTGATTGGAAATTCAACAGCCCTAGCGGGAGCGTCTTCAGTCTGTCATCCGTAATCGTAATAAGCGCCCAGAAAAACTCGCTCCAAACGCCAACAAAACTCATAATTGCAACAACGGCAAGCACTGGTACAATTAACGGCAAATCAATTGACCAAAATACCCGCATATAGCCCGCCCCATCAATCTTGGCGGCTTCATCCAGCTCCTTCGGGAGAGACAGTACAAAATTGCGAATCAAATAAATTGCCATTCCGATTCCTCCCCCTACATATGCAAGAATGAGTCCAGGATGAGAATTGAGCAAATCTAAGTCACGCAGCATTAGAAAAACAGGTATTGTTGTCATTTCCCCGGTAATCATCAAGGTCGCCAGAAATCCGACAAAAAGTATCGAATGGCCGGGAGGCTTCCACTTGCCGAGAGAATATGCCGCCAATGTTACAACCGTCAGCGTCAGCACAAGTGTAATAATGGTAACTAGCGCACTATTAGCAAAATAAACCGACACCTTGCCAATTACGAATGCTTCGGCATAGTTGGACCATTGCGGCCCGAATGCTGACCACAAACCTGCAGGCTGCATCATGATTTCTCGAGTCGTCCTCAAAGAATTAAACACCATATAAAAGAGCGGATAGACGATAATCAGAAAGAGTACGCTCAATAGCAACGTACGAAGCACCCCGAACAATCTATTGCGTGTCATTAGTCATCCTCCTTTGCAGCTATAAGTCTGCGACTAATAATGGTCAGTGCCAAAATAACGAGAAACAGGACAATTCCCATCGTAATCGCTTCGCCAAACCGGAAGGAGAGAAATGCACGGCGATAAATCATTATGCCCAGTACAGTCGTACTGTCACCAGGTCCGCCGCCTGTCATCATATAGATCAAATCAAATGCTTTCAGGCCGCCAATCAACGACAAAATAAAATTGACTTCAGTAATTCCTTTCAACAGCGGTCGGAATATATGCCAGAGCAATGTACCGCTGCCAGCCCCATCTATTTTGGCACTTTCCACAAGATCTTTCGGGATTGCCAACATTGCCACAATAAAAAATGTGATGGTCATACCGACATATTTCCATGTATTCACAATCATAAGAGTGTTTAAAGCTGTTTCGGGATTGCCGAGCCATCCTTTTGCCCATGATTCCAACCCAATTGATCTAAGTGCTTCGTTGACTAATCCAAAATTGGGTGATAGCAAATTGCTCCACAACAGGCTCACTACCGCTCCCGGCAAAATAACAGGAATATAAACTGCAACGCGCATCAGTTTTTTCCAGCGTTTGGAGACAAGTGTATAGATAAAGTAAGCCAGTAGAAAACCAAGCACCGTCTGGACAATGGTCGTCACAAGAGCAAATCGGAGCGTACGCCCCGTTGCCGCCCAGAAATGGCGATCCCCCAGCACCGTCTCGTAGTTGCTCCAGCCCACCCAGCGGAACCCTGAGTCAAACCCGTTCCAGTCGGTAAAGCTGCGAATGACGCTTGTCAGAACGGGATAAATGTAAAAGGCGGCAAGCAGCAAAACTGCCGGCAGTAAAAATAAATAAGCAAGCGTATATTTGCGCCATATCATGTATGTCTTCACTCCTTCAAGAGCAAACTGGCAATCTGCTTCTGACTGCCAGTTTGCAACACTGCTTATGGGCTTCATAGCCCGGTTGGTTGCGTATCATTTGCTGTAAGAGCTGTGGATTAACTCTGAATAACAACTTAGCTATAAAATTAACCGTCACTACAAACAAAATCGGACTGTTTTCCGTGAGCTATCCGTTTGTTTTGCTTCAAGTTGTCTGCAGTCAATGAACAGCCTCTATAAAGGGCTCAGGCTATTGACTGCTGTCAATGGTCTTGCGGTGATCGGCTTCCATCTTTTTCGCAATTTCAGATACATCCGCCTTGTCATTTAACAAATACGCTGCAAATTCCGCCTGCAGCTGCTTCGATAGCTCAGCCGGATTATAGCTTAGTTTCTGTATCGGATTGTCTGTAGCGCTTGTTGAAATTTGATCAATCAGTCCATCAATTGTGTCATCGCCAACGTTCAAATCACGCAGTACAGGCATAGATTTGTTATCAGCAGCCCATAGCTTCTGTACGGATTCACTGGTAAGATGCTTTAGGAACTTTACCGCTTCATCGGGGTATTTCGTCGACTTTAGAACAAAGAATCCATCCGCTGTAAGCGGTGCCTGAATTTTAAGTCCTTCAGCAGCTGGGAACAGGAATGCACCAAGCTCATCGTCAATTTGTTCCTGCAGCACCGGGATCTGATTATTGTTGCCGAGAATCATCGCCGCCCGCTTGGTCAGCAACAGATTGGCAATCTCATCACTGCCGACCGCAAAGGCATCTTTGCCGAAATAGCCTTTATTAAACCAAAGCTTGGCCAACTTCATCGCCTCAAGATATTCCGGAGACTCGTAGCTTTCCTCACCTGTAAGCCAAGCGCCTTGTGCCGTACCGTTCTTCATAAAGTTCATGCCAGCAAAAGAATCCTTCAGCATATCAATCTGTCCATCCTTGCCGCTGGTTGCCAGCGGCACAACACCGCTTTCCGTCAGCTTCTCCATAACGGTTTCCATTTCTTCGCGTGTCTGCGGAATGTCCAGTTGCTGATCCGCAAACATTTTTTTATTGTAGATGACCACTTGGAAGGAAAGCTTGAACGGAATATTGGTCACAAACGGCTTGTCAGCGTTTACTACACTGATGTCTAATAAGTCACTGCGAATGAATGATTGCTTCCAATCAGGATCTTGCTGCAAATAATCATCCAATGGCAAAGCGGCATCCACCTCGTTGACAAACGGTGCCATCCAATGCGTCCAGCCAAAGGAGACGTCAGGAGCCTGATTCGCAGCTACCTTTGTCTGCATAACTTCAATTACCTTATCCCACGGCACAATTTCCGGTTCAACTTTGATATGAGGGTTTTCTGACTCAAAGAGACGAATCGTTTCATTCATGATCGCTTCATGTTCCGGCCAGATATACAAAAATTTCAAGCTAACAGAATCGTTTTCGTTAACCACCGCAGAAGTAGGTGCCTTCCCTGTCGCAGCGGGTCCATCTGACGGCTGTTGCCCTTCATTACCTCCGGACTTGCCGCATGCAGCTGCCAGCAAAAACACGCCAGCCAACAACGTCAACATCCATTTTCTTCTTATTCCTTTGCTCATTGTTATTCTCCCCTTTGAAATATATTTATTTTTAATGCCATAGCACTAAAAATCAGTGACTCACTCTTGCTATAATGACACTCGTCCACCCAGCGGCAGCTCCAAAATTTGACCTTCCGGCAACTCCAGCCTTGCCGGAACATTCTCTGGGACTTCGATTTCGCATGCAAATTTTCCATTCTCTCGCCGCCAGTTGACATACACGATGCCAAAAGCTGTCGCTACAGTGCCTTTTGCCCATGTTAGTGCTGATGTATTCGGCCTGATTAGAATTCCATGACCGCCAGGCAGCGGTTTTACTCCAAGCATACATGCTGTGAATTCATACAGAGGCACTGCCCCCCAACCATGGCAATCGCTTCGCTGCGAGACTGGATCCTCCACCCAGGACGTCAAATTCATTGCTGCCAGGTCGCGCCATATGTTCCATAGCGGGTAGCTTGCCTCATACATACCAGCCTTCTCGAGCGCCCGAAACAGATAGAACGACATGGCATAAGAAACGGATGAGAGATCACTTTGCTCCAGCATATGATTTAATAATTCAGGCGCTTGATCATCTGGTATCGTTCCAGTAAGAACAGCAAAAATCTGGCAATGCTGTGAATATAGTTCTACACCCGGTCCATCGGCAAACATTCTCCGTTCCTGTGACCAACAATGCTTTCGCACCGCCTTTTGTATCTCAGCTGCATGTAACAGATATTCCTTGGCGGTGGAATGTCGTCCGCATATTCGATTTAAGTCAGCCGCTGTTTGAAGCGCCAGTACATAAAATAAGCTGTAAATCGTCAAAGGACCATGCTCACTTGCCGTCGGTACTCCTCGTCCCTCTCGCCATTCCTCTACCCAATCGACAAAAGACCATACATATTTGGGCATTGATCCCATCAAACCGCGTGATTCCATATGTTGGCGGAACCAGTGCAGCACCGCGTCAATGGTCGGAAGATAGCGACGTACCAGCTCCGCATCGCCAAAGTAAAGATAATGATCTGCCACCATCATAATCCAGTAAATAGAAAATCCTGGAATGATTTGTGGATAAACAGACGGATAGCGGCTTTGAATCATGCCGCTTGGCATAAGTGAACTATGAAAATCAAAAATGGCCTTACGCGCTAGCCGGTCGTCTGCCGAAAGCTGATAAGTGAACAATATCTGCAGTCGTGTATCCATAATGTATTGAAGCTGTTCGTAATAAGGACAATCCTCATACGTTTCGTGCATACACCGCCGCAACGTGTTTATGCTTATTTCCCATAGTGGAGACAGTGATGGATCAGAGCTTGTAAAAGCTGCCTTCACATCAAGCGGATAGCCGGTTTCCCGGTAATTGAACCGATGAATCCTTATTGCTTCCTCGCCTGCACGCACCGTCAGCTTGATAAATCGAAAGGTACGAAATTCGAATGGTTCGTAACGCTCATATTCTCCTTTCGCTGCCTCTCCTGATCCCGCAGCTGTATAAATATCGATTTCGCCATACAGACATCTGCCTTCCGGATTATCCCGCATATCCTTATTGCGCCTTGTAGTTGCCTCCGGTTCCTTCTCATAGCATTCCGAATACAAGATTTCAATGATTGCACCGCGCCCGCCAGCAAGATCCAGATAAGGATAGCCTGTGGTCAATTCCCCTGCATCTAACTCAATGATTAACGTCTCACCAGCCTGCAGCTCCCAGCCTTTCCCTAATAACTTGTTATGCAGCAAATAAAAATCAGGAACCGCTTCTGGGGTATTGATACGCTTGATTCCGGCAAACCCTTTCTCCACCTCATACAAGGCGGGGATGGGACGGGCAACAAGCGGCCATGGTGTCAATTGTCCATATAATACATCCATAATATCCGCCACAACTACCGCCGATTGCCAGCTATGTCCCTTATCCTTCATCGTTTGCCATCCTACTGGCAGCTTACGCCCGTTCGTTCTCTCCGACCCGCCCACATACAGCGTATCCTGACCTCCAGCTGTAAAGTGAATAGCCGAATCTCTCAAACATTCCCACTTTTCATCCGTTGAAATGGTTGCGTTACCATTTTGCTCCTGCAATATTCCCTCTAGCAGAAATACCCCCTGTCCTGACCGCCAAACCGATGCCGGTCCGCCAATTCCAAGACGGAACGGCTCACATGGACGATAATGAACCACTTTTGCAGCTAACACATTAATGCCTGCAACCAGCTTGTCAGTTACATCCACCGTTTCGTAATAGCAAGTGGAACGATCCCCCTTGCATGGTCCCACACTGACTGAATGTCCATTGAGATATAGCCGATAGCGACTGTCCGCAGACACATGAACGACTAGTTTTGAGGCGGCTGGCTCAACCACCTCAAAACTGCGACGAAAATAAACCACTTCATGCTCGCCTGGACCTGTTAGAACATTTTCCGACTCGCTCCATATCCATTTGCCCTTCCATTCTTCCGGTTTCCGATTCATTCTACCTCTTCCTTCCCGCCATTCCATGGAGCACCAGTGCTTTCACGTGTCTGCAATTGTGTACTTACGATGTGCCCAGGCAGATTGTCCTGTCCGTTTATAATATTGATGAGTAATTCTACCGATTGCTCACCTAACGCATAGCGTGGATGTGCCACAGATGTCAAACTCGGATAACTGTACTGTGCCAGTTCTATTCCGTCAATTCCGATAATTGATAGCTGCTCAGGAACTTTAATTCCCAATCTGTGCGCAGCCTGCAGGACTCCCACTGCCATAATATCATTAGCCGCAAATATAGCCGTCGGCCGCTCTTCTGCCTGCAACAACCGATACGCACCTTGCTCAGCATCCTTAACCTTTTCCTTCTCAATCAAATGAATGTATTCACTCCTCACAGACAGTTCTCTCGATAACAAGGAATCCCTGTAAGCGCGTAAGCGATCCATCCATACTCCCGCATCACGGTTCAGCGACAGATGTCCGATTCGCTCATGACCCAATTCTAGCAAATGTCTCATTGCCATTAATCCATCCGAATAATTATCTGTCCGAATCGCCGGCAAATTAGTGTTGACTGGAAATGGATTGAATAATACAATCGGCACCGTATGCTCCTTCCGAAAATGAAGCTGTTCCAGTTCCTGAATAAAACGCTCCTGTATCTGAATCGAGTGAAACTCGAAAGATGTAAAGATGATGCCATCTACTCTTTGCTTCAGCAGAAGCTCTAAGTTGCTCTTTGCACTTGCATAGTCGAGACCATTGCATATTACTACGCTTTTGCCAAGCTGCTTCGCCTTTGTCTCAAGTCCTAATATATAATCGGCATAATACGGATTCGCTATATTGGTTATAACTACGCCTATCATATTACTTCGATTTGTAACCAGACCGCGAGCTAACTGATTGGGACTGTAACCCAATTGCTCAATGGCCTGCTGTACCTTAATCCGCGTTTTTTCCTTGACGGCATGTGGTTCATTAATGACTCTCGACACCGTTATGGGCGCCACGCCGGCCAGCTTAGCCACATCCTTTAACGTAACCAATTGACTATATCCTCCTTTTTACTCCAAATGGTTGCGTTACCATTTTGCTGATTTTTATTTTAACACACGTTTCATATAGTTGCAATGTCTTGCAAATATATATTTCAACAGCATATGCATAAGGCTTGTTTCATATATATAGTCAACTTAATAGATACCTATTATAAAAGGATGTGAATTTATGTGGAACATCTATTTCCGCTAATGGCAGAATACTTTTTGCTGCTTGGAGTTGCTTTATTTTGGACGATTGTATATGTACTCATCATTTTTAAGGGATTTAAAGACAAAGCTTGCGGGATGCCCTTTGCTTCCATCTGTGCAAATATTACGTGGGAGTTTACGTATACCTTTATAATGCCTTTTAACCCGCTGCAACAGATCGTTACCCTTATATGGTTTCTATTGGACTGCATCATTTTGTTTCAATTCTTTTCTTTTGCGAAAAAGAGGTCTAACAAACGCATGCTTTACACTGCTGCCGGAGCATTAATGACTATTTTTTTTCTACTCTACTATGGGGCGGCAGTAGAATTCAACGATAAAATGGGGCTTTACTCGGCATTTGGTATTAATTTGCTTATGTCCATCCTGTTCATTCAACTACTGCAAAGGCAAGGCATGCAAGGACAATCGCTGTCGATTGGTTTTTTCAAAATGATAGGCACTCTATGCGCATCAATTTTCAGCTACTACCTACACCCGCAGTCAATTTTGCTAACGATTATGTATATCATTATCCTGGCACTGGACGTTGTCTATATGCTGCTTATTTCCAAACAAGAGATTAAAATTGTTAGTCAAACAAGCGGCGCACAGAAAGCGGCTTGAACTGCTGACTTCAATTCGCTTTAGACACCATTAACTACGTTAAACCACTACGCCAAATACACGAATTCTGCGTAACAGAGCTACTTTATTACGCCGTTTTCGTGTTTTTTGTCGTACTCTCCATCCTGACCATGCGCAATCAATAACGTCTATCCTTATCAGCAAGCTGTTGCTGAGCAAGGCGGATCATTTCTTTTACCATCGATCCGCCAATTTTACCGCCGATATGTCCTGCTTGCTCTGTTGTAAGTTGACCGTTGTTATCCGATTTCAATGGAACGCCAATCTCCTTCGCCACTTCATATTTCACATCATCTGGTCGTTGCGGATCAACCGTATAGCCTTCATTTTTCATAACTTGCGTCTTAAACGCCGACATCGCTTGTTCCGCGCCTGGAACAACATAATTTCTACGTTTTCTTGACATGTTTTATCCTCTCTTCTTTAGTAAGTTGTAAGTTATTGTTACCTTTAACATGTCCGTTTCCCTTCTCTTTCATGCAGCTTTCTCCGTTAAGTCTGGAGGTATATGATCATAAGTTGTTTCGAATAACAACTTGACTTACAATAGCACTGAGTAAAGAGATCTTACTGTTCTCATGGACATCACCAATACATGATGAATTGGGGATGTTTGTATGCAAACTTTCATTCAATAAAGATACTGTTCGAAAAAATTTGTATACAACAGCGGTCGAAAGTCCAATTTTATTGTTTAGAAATGAGGTGGCATTTTGATTATGGACATTAATCAATTAGCTGCATATCTTGCAGATCATCCTTTTCAAGTAAAAGGAATATATCGCTATGCTAAAAATCCAGGTGTTCCATACGCCAGTATTACAGATCATTTTCCAGGATTCGTCTTTCCGATTGCCGGAAAAACACAATTTCAATTTAATAGCACACCGTATATCTTTTCTCCAGGAAAAGTGATACATGGCGGGGCAAAAATGAAACTGGAGCAGCAACGCTTGGGTGAAACCAACTGGGAGTACATCCTTATTTTATATCGAATAGAAAACTCCAAACAAGGGAAGCACTGCTTTTCTAACCAGCATTTTGAATTCCTTACAGGACATTCTCCTCGTCTCATGGAATTATTAATGCGGCTGTGGCATGTATGCAATCTGCGTGAGGGTATCTCCATGTTTCAGACAGAGATGCTGTTTCGCGAAGTGTTGAATGAGGCTTTACTATGCGGCATTAATAGGCAGACTAGTACTAAATCACACGCTTTGTTTGAGCGGATCTGTAATTATATTCATACCTACTATTATCAAAGTCTTACAGTAGCATCAATCGCAGAACAAAATAATATAAATCGAAATCGACTGACTTATATATTTACAAAATATACAGGGGCAGGACCGGCAGAATATTTAATGAAATATCGCATACGGACGGCACAACAAATGTTACTTACAAGCAATGCGCCAATCCAGCAAATTTCACTTGCTATCGGAATAACAGACCCTTTCTATTTTAGCAGAATCTTCAAAAAGAAAATCGGTATTTCGCCTACTTCCTATCGAGAAAAATTCATCAATAATCCATGCCTATGTCAACAGACATCCATTCAGATATCATTTTGACTGAACTATACTGATGAGGGACCAGAGAAACATAAGATTGGAGGATTATATGCTGAAATTTAAGGGACTGCTGATTTTACTACTACTAGTACTAGTAGGCGTACTGACAAGCTGCAGTAATACGGCTACTGAAAATAAAGGAAATGAAACAAAGGATGACCCCATATCAAATGATGCTCAAATAGAAACCGCTGCTTGGCCAAGAACATTCCAGGACGCGCTTGGCAAGGAGTTTGTCATTGAGAAAAAACCTGACAAATTGGCATCACTATGGTTTTTTTACCCAGAAATACTAGTGGCACTAGGTGAGTCGCCTGTTGCGGCTACTGAGAAAGAATATTTATCCTCTTTGTCCTATTTACAAGGAAAGTTAAATACAGCTGAAGAACTGGGAGACAAAGTGTCTCCAAATATTGAAAGGATTTTTTCTCTGGACCCCGATTTTATTATAGCAACAGAACATCATGAAAAATTATATGAGGAACTAGAAAAAATAGCTCCTGTCATTGTGTTCAATACCAAAGATATTTTTGAGGATTGGCAGTATGGGCTTCGTGAAGTAGCCAAAATTATAGGAAAAGAAGACGAAGCGGAAAAAGTAATCGAGCGAATGTTGACTGAAATTGCAACCGGACGTGAATCTTTGCAATTCGTTAAAGAAGAATCAGTAGCTTTGATCATTTCATGGGATGGAAAAACCTTCAATGTTTTGGGTGAAGAAAATCCTGTTTATACACTGGCATTCGATAAGGAAAGAGGGCTTGGACTTACTCCCGACCAATCATTTAAAGGAAATCCTAATGAATTTTCTACTTTCGAAGGGCTGTCAACGATTGAAGCTGATCATATTTTCCTTATTGGTAATATTACAAAAGAGGAAGCATTAATGCATGATCTGGAACAAAGCAGCGTCTGGGGGAACCTGACTGCAGTGAAAAAAGGCAATGTTTATTTGATGGATACCTCCGCTATTACTGGCGGTCCTTTGGCTATTCAATACGCATTGCAAAATATAATAAGCAATTTGCTTAAATAACTAAGGCTTCTTTTATCAATAACGTCCCAAACAACAATTAGGAGGGATTATTATCCAATACCAAGCTATTCAACTAAATGACGAGTTTTCCAAAATGAACGATTACTGGTCCCCCAAAGTAATTGGTGAAGTAAATAACAATCAATACAAGCTTGTTAAAATCGCTGGAGACTTTATGTGGCATGATCATGAAGGTTCTGATAAAGTTTTTATCGTGCTGGAAGGTGAAATGTTTATTGATTTTCGTGATGGACAAGTCAAGATTTCCAAAGGTGAAATGTTTATTGTCCCAGGTGGGGTAGAACATAAGCCATCAGCCGAAAAGGAAGCTTATATTATGTTGGTTGAGCCTAACTCCCCTTTATCCTAAAACTAAATTAAGAAATAATAAATAAGCGGTTGGTTCTTCTTGGAGCCAACCGTTTAGTGTTTTATTAAAACCTTATCACAAATCGTCACTTGCAAAATTTAGATTTTTTTATAAATTTCCATGTATAACAACTAATTTATTTGGACTTCTATGAATTGGAGCTCCTTAGTTGCTGTAAGATACAACATTTGCTTCTATTTGAATATTTCACTGGTTTTCTTCAATCTCACTTTATTTAATCCCAAACTATGGTCCACCATTATTAGTGAGCAACTATAAATATTGTACTTTGATTTGATAAACACCATATGTTGAGAAAAAACTAAGCCGAGCTTTTTCTGGAAATAGTAAATAGTACAGTCCAAATAAGCAGAAAACCGAAGGCTTGAGCAATCGAAATAACCTGATTGAATACAATCCAGTTAATTAATACACTTACCATTGGAAAGCTTAATTCTGCTAACGTGGCTACGGATGCTTTCGTTGTTGTTAGACCTTTGTAATATATTAATATGCTCAAAAGTCCCGGGAGCAGCGCTTGGCCCAGCAAGTTGATAGAAACTGCCGTAAGCGTGCCGGCATTGGTGGACACCTGCCATGCATCTCCCTGGTTAATCGTAATGCCGATTAAAAGTGGCAGTGCCAACATAAAACGCAATGATGTCACGGTTACGGACTGCATTTTACCGACCATTAATCGTCCCATTACAGTCGATCCTCCCCATAGCGCTGCTGCTGTGAGTGCAAACAAGCTACCGATTTGAGCAAAATCATTCACCTGTCCAAACGGAAACGAAAAGCCGAAGGTGAGCAGATATGTCCCCGCCAGTGCAATAATAAGCAACCAGGAAAAATGCTTAGGCAACCTTTCTTTAAGCAGCACTTTTGCCATCAAAATAGCAAATATCGGTTGCAGCTTCTGCAATAAAATGACGGTATTCAAGTCGCCACTGGACAAACCTTGGGTAAACATTATAGTTGCAATCGCAGAGCCTCCCCACGACAAGAAGAGTAATGCACCGATATGCCGCAACTTTAAACCTTGCAGCTCGCTGCGATGTTTCCACAGCACCGGTGTCATAATAATGAATAAGAGAATATGCTCAATCAGCGTGATTTGCGTCGCTGTCATATTTTCTTTGAGCAGTATAATTCTGAATAACGGATCGGCTCCCCATAAGGCGGCACCAATTACGATCAGCCAAAAACCTGATTTCGGACGATTCGCCTCTTGTTTATGGATAGGATGAACTTTAACGCTTCTACTTACATTTTCCATACTCTTAAGCCCCTTGCCTGAATACAGAGTCAACATTGGAAAACCCCCGTCATCGACATAAATCGACGCAACGGGGGCTAATCAAATAAGCTTGCTGAAATTGTAAAATTTCAAACAGGCTTACTTTTGATCTTCTCCCATCCGGACTTTACCGTCGGCTCTGGATTTTCACCAGATCAGTCGCAGCTTTCATCTAAAAAAGCCGCGAGTCGCGGGCTTAACGCCGCTTATGCAACAAAGCGACGCTCACCGCCGGTTAGGAATTTCACCTTACCCCGAAGATCCATATTCAAATTTTATTGTTTAATAAAAAAACGACTTTATATAGTATAGCATAAATGTACCGGAAGAACGATAGGACGATGAACTTATACAGCGAGTAATTAGCAGACTAAGCCTCCGTTGCGGGCGCTTTATAATTTGCCAAGTTCCTTCTTCTTTTCCCTTCCTTCACTGATCCAAGTATTTTCAATTAGTTTTTGAGCTTCATTCAGTGACTTGGAGCTGGCGATCAGCTGCCCACATCAAACCGAGTCACTTGCGCGAGCATTCCGGACATTCAAGCCGGTCGTTAAGCATACTATGCCATGACCGCATTCCCTCAATCGGATGTATCCTTTATAATAAAGAATAGTCTATCATCGTGCCGACCCAAGCAAAAAATTCGCGGTATATCAGATATTCTACATCACAGTCAGACCCAGGAGGATGCATGAAAGGAAAAACTCATCTTGTCATCGGTGCAATTATCGGCGCAGGTACGGCTATCTATTATTCGCCAGAGAATAACAACAGCCTGTATTATATCGGAGTTGCGGCTTTCTCCGCGCTCGCTGCCGATCTCGATGGTCCCAGCATACTGAGCAGCAAGCTGACAAAGCTCAGTCGGCAAGTAAGAGAGCTCGCCCTATGGGGCGGCGTCATCTATCTCGGTATCGTGACTTACTTGTTCTTCTCCGGCAAACCAGTTCCGCCTATCATAGCTGGGAGCAGCGTTGTCGCGCTTCTAATCGGTCTTGTTATGAAGCAAGGAGCCATCCGCAATACGCTTGTAAGTATCGTTGGCTTGTACTTAATCTATCATGGTCTGTTACATAATCAACAATGGCTGATAGGGCTGGGCGCATTTGTTGTTTGGGCACCGTGGCTGAAGCATCGGGGCATGACACATTCCATCTGGGTCGTGCCGTTTTGGGGATGGCTTGGATGGGGACTTGAGCAGGAATTGAGGGTGGATGGATTGGCAATAACCGCCATGCTGGGTTATATGTCCCATCTTGTCGCGGACACACTCACGCCCAACGGCGTGAAATGGCTGTACCCGCTTATGAAAAAATCGTTTAAACTCCGTATTAAATAGAGCTCATCTCGTTACGTTCCACACAATGAATGAGAAAACTTTTACCGAAGTTATTCATGAAAATTCGACCCGCAGGCTTGCATAGCAAACCCGCTTCGTAAGTATGCAGTAGATTTTATCATTACTACCTGTTAAAATCCGGCTATCACATGCTCAGGTTCAGATTAACAATCTGGATTCAATTGTTTTAATTGTAATCCAGATTCCTTTTTCATTCCAGAGATATACAAGAACGTGCAACGTACACAACTAATATTTCAACTTCTGGCGTTTAACCTTAGGTTTTGAAAGCTGGGGTAGACTTCTACAACGGTTTTTGGAAGTACAGATATTTAAACAATTACCTTTGTTAAACCACTTTATGCCATCTTGTTCAGTTGAACCTAATATATGGAAGATTCTCCCCTTATAGTTTAAAAGATTGGTTTAGCATCCCCGCATTCTGCTATTCCGATATTCTGCTACCCCTCTATCCCGGTATTCTGCTATTCCGCATTCCGATATTTACCTATTCTTAATACATTATTTCACATGAAATGCTTGACAAGGAATCCAAATATATGATAAAAATTAGCTAACGCATACGAATGCGTAAATGTTATGCATTTGCTTGTCTAAGCATAAAACAATCCCATATGTAAGCTCTATCATCCTTTTCTACTATGTGCACTGGTGGAGAAGATCATTGTAACAAAGGAGAGATTATTAAATCGAAATGCAGATGACATCAAAGGAGTTGGCCAAACTCATTGGCGTTTCACAATCTACTATATCCCGTGCCCTTAACGGGTCCGATCAAATATCGGAACGCAGAAAGAAAGAAATACTGGAGCTGGCGAAAAAACATAATTTCGAATTCAATATGAATGCCAGAAGCTTACGGACCCAAACTTCCAATTCCATTGGAATATTGATGTACTCTTATTTTCGCAGCTTCATGGAAGATGATTTTCGGACCTTTCAATTCAGCTATCTTCAAGATACTCTATCCAAGCATGATTTCGATCCGATCCTCCTGAACGATGTGACATTGACTGACGATGTGGCCGCGCTGGACAGGGTAATCAAAAAGCGGCATTTGGCAGGATTGGTCCTTTTCCGCAGAATCGAGAATGACGATGTCATCAAGTATTTAAAAGGTCTTTCCATCCATTTGTTTTCTATGACGAGATGCAATGAGAAAATGCAATTCATTCCCAGCGTCTCTCTTGATAACTACAGGATGGGATATCTGGTAGGCGAACACTTTGCAAAGCGAAAATTCAAACATATTGCCTATATCCGCGTCCAAAATCACCAGTCCGGCGATTTAACTACGCAGGGTTTGATGGATGCTTTAGCAGAAAAAGATAGGAGCATCTCGCAAGACGACATCTATTTCACCAATTTTGATTTCAAATCGGGCTATGACATCGTTGTCGCCAACCTGGATCGAATGCGCCAATATGACGCCATATTTGCCTATAACGATACGATGGCACTGGGAGTCATCAGTGCTTTGCAGGACAATGGAATCTCGGTGCCTGGTCAAATATCCGTGATAGGCAGCAACGACATTCCTATGGCCCAATGGTTTTCTCCGCGGCTTACCACAGTGTGCACCTTTATAGATAAGCATGCGAGAGTAGCCAGTGACAGAATCGTCTCAATGATTAAAGATGGTTTCGATCCCAGTCCAGAGAAGCATGATATCATCAAGCCAAAACTTATTATCCGGGAATCATGTCTCTAAACTTCCCTACTGAATCATTTAAAATCTAAACCGTGAGTGGAACGGAGTTCCATTCACTCTGTTCAACATGCCTTTTTTTCCCTTTTATTCAAAAAATTATACTTTATAAACCGTTAATTCGAATTGGAACGGAGGGAAGCTATTGAGTAGAGGATCATTGGTAAGTCGATCGGTTAAACCATATCTTTATATTTTGCCTATGGTAATCATCTTTGGGGTATTCAGTGTTTACCCCATGCTGCGAAGCGTCTATCTGTCCTTTATGGATACAAACGTCAGCTTTACCCAAATGCAATTTACCGGTCTTGGAAACTATGAGGCTATCCACGAGGATCGACACTTCTGGCGTATTGTTGGGAATACAGCGATATATGGCTTTGCCCAAGTCATTTTAACCGTGGTGCTGGGGCTGCTGTTCGCTGCGATTGCCAACAGTAAAATCGTTAAATTTCGCACACTATTTCGTATGTCTGCCTTTTATCCCTTTGTGTTACCTATCGCGGTGGCAGCTATGGTGTGGATTTACATGTACAACCCTTCCCGCGGCGCTATTAACCTGCTGCTGGATCAACGTATTCCGTGGTTGAATAGCTACGATTACTCTTTGGCGGCACTTATCGTCGTCTCAGTATGGAAATCGCTGGGGTTCAGTTTTCTACTAATTCTAGCAGGAATGCAAAATATTTCACAAGACTATTATGAGGCCGCGGCGCTGGAAACAAACAGCCATATCAAGCGCTATTTCAGGCTCACATTGCCCATGCTGATGCCCACACTGTTTGTGGTCTGTCTTCTGTCCGTGACTAGTAGTTTCCAATCCATGGATCTAGTTTCCATCATGACCCAGGGCGGTCCGGGCCATTCCTCTAATGTGCTGATGTATTACATTTATCAGGAAGGTATTATCAACCGACGTATTGGTTATGGTAGTGCCATGAGCACGATATTCTTACTTGTTTTGTTTATCTTCACCATCGTTTATATACGACTTGGCGAGAGGAAGGTAGAATATGAACGCTGAAATAAGCAAGCTTGTCCGAGATAAAAGCGGTAGGGCGGCCAAACGCAAAAGAATTACGTCCACAATACTATTTAACGGGATTATTCTGCTTGCCAGTATCGTGTTCCTGTTCCCGTTGGTATGGATCTTCATCACTAGCATGAAAGCCCAGGTCGACATATTGAAACATCCGCTGTCGATCATCCCATCGGATTTCATGTTCATAGATAATATGAAGGAAGTGTTGCGCCGCGCACCGTGGGGTATCTTTTACAAAAATACGATCATCGTAGCGGTAGGGGTATTAGTAGCTCAACTTTTCATTAGTATTCCGGCTGCTTATGCTTTCTCAAGCTTTAAGTTCAAATTCCAGAACCTCTTCTACCTGTTCGTGCTAGCGCGACTGCTGGTTTCCCCAGAAAGCCTGTTGTTACCCAACTACTTAATCATCAATGGGCTTGACCTGTACAACACCCTGTTGGGCATCGCCCTCCCCAGTTTTGCCTCGGCTATTGCTATCATTTTATTCCGAGGAGCATTTTTGGAGATCCCCACTGCGCTGAAAGACAGTGCCCGCATCGACGGCTGTGGCGATTTTAAATATATGCTGATCATTGGCATTCCTATGATAAAATCTCGCATTATAGCATTTTCAATTACATCACTGGTATATCAATGGGACTCCTATTTTTGGCCCATGGTCATTACAGAATCAGTGCAAAAACGTACCCTTGCCGTAGGAATGGCTTACTTTGGCATTCAAGCAGAAAGTGCCTCAGAGTGGGGACTGACAATGGCGGCTGCCATACTAGTAATTTTACCGCTCTTGATCGCCTTGGTTTTTTTCCAGCGTCAACTGGTGGCAAGCTTCGTCACCTCAGGCATCAAATAGCCCGTCACGTTCATAACCTTGAACCCGCAATGCCTGCAACTCTATATTATACGCGAATTTCGTGTGTAATAATATATTAAATGGAGGAATTCAACTTTATGAAGAACAAAAAATGGTTCGCACTAATCGTTACTTCGTTATCCCTAATGCTCGTTTTTCTGGCCGGATGCAGTAGTAATTCTCCAACTCCACAAGGCTCTGAGACGTCCGCTGCCCCATCCGCCAAAGCTTCTCCGCCAGCTAGTAACGATGAGGTAGTTGAGCTGGTCTATTATTTCCCAACCCAGACCTCAGGTCCCCTAGCCGTTGCTATGGAAAAGATTGTGGAAAAGTTCAATGCAGCAAACAAAGGCATCCACGTGACTGCAACTTTCACGGGCAACTACGATGAAACATTGCAAAAAACTTTGACAGCCATCTCGGGCGGCAATGCCCCTAACGTGGTGCTCAGCGGCTACAATCTTTCTAACTTGCTCAGCATTGATGCACTAGTGGATATGAACACCCTGATCGCCAAGGAACCAGCTAATTTCCTAGACGACTATGTACCGGGCTTTTTCACGCTATTCAACTATCCTGACAATTTGCTCTACGGCATGCCTTTCCAGCACAGCGCCACCATTCTTTATTACAATAAAGATATTTTGGAAAAGGCTGGCCTAGACCCTGAGAACCCTCCAGCTACTTGGAGCGAATTAAAAACAATTACCGAAACAATCAAAGCTCATGATTCAAAACTTATACCGTTTGAATTTATGGGCGATGTATGGATGACCGAGGCCTTGGCTCTCTCCAACAGCGGTGCCATCCATGTGGATATGGACACGATGGCACTCGACAATCCAAAACTGATTGAAACAGTTAACTTTTTAAAAGGCTTAACGGACGATGGACTGGCTGAGGACAATACAAGCTACGGCGGAGCAGCGGAAAATTTCTTAGCTGAGAGCACCGCTATGATGACCAACTCTAGTGGCTCTTTGGGCAATGTGTCCAACACTGCTACTTTCGATTGGGGTATCGCGCCTCTTCCTGCTGGTGATGGTAATGACCCTGTTTCCCTCTTGGGCGGTGGCGGTTTCCTTATCATTAACGAGCACTCCCAAGAGAAGATCGACGCTAGCTGGGAGTTTGTGAAATACATGACTAGCCCGGAAGTTTCCGCTGAGTGGATGATCGCTACCGGGTACTTTGCAGTGCGTCACTCTTCTTATGATTTGCCAGAAATTCAGGCCTTGTTCGCTGAAAAGCCGCAGTATGCGACGACAGTAGAGCTTCTTCCTATCCTGCAGAGCCCTTACATGATCCGGAATAATTTTGGCGATGTGTCCAACACTTTCAAATTGGCATTGGATGAGAGTTTTCTAAACAATGCTGACATCGGCCCTACGCTGCAACGGGCACAAAAAGAAGCTCAAGCTTTATTGGATAGCGGAAAATGAGGCTGCATATTATTCGTCACGGTGATCCGGACTACGAAAACGACGACCTAACAGACCTCGGAAAAAGAGAAGCTCAGGCGCTGGCGGAGCGTATGGAGCGCCTGCCTCTAGTCCAAATCTATGCGTCACCTAGAGGGCGAGCCAAAGCCACTGCCCAATATACCGCCGATAGAACAGGGATGCCCGTGCACATCTTGGACTGGATGCGGGAAATGAGTGATCTAACAGCCAGCCCGGATTCAAATGTGCTTCCGGACCCGGTGGTGATTTGGAACCTGCCGGGGCATCAGCTGCGCCAGACAAATAGCGATCTTTTCCTTCAGCCTCTTACCGCCAGCCGATTCCATGAACTACGCACCGAATGGCTCGACTGGTTGCGGCAAGCTCATATTCAGGTGACCAACGTTGGCTGGACCAACGATAGTCCGCTTGTAGACAAGGATGTAGCGATTTTCTGTCACCATGGCGTGGGACTGGCATTGTTGTCGTTAATTATGGATATACCAGTGAGCACACTTTGGCGTTCCATTTGGCTGCCCCCCTCCTCGGTGTCTACGGTACTTCTAGAGCAATATGATCAGAACAGGATTAACCCGAGGTTGGTATGCATCGGTGATACCTCACACCTCTATCCACTTGAACTGAACAACAATACTAGCGGACTACTTTACAACTTCCGTTAACGGAAGCTAGCCCCGAATTTTCGGGGCTGGTTTTTATCATTATACGCGGTTCAATGACAAACCTACAATCGGAGGAGCAATGAAATGGAACATTTCAGCTTTGGTCTAATGACTGACATGCATTATGCAGACCGCCCCATGCAGATAGGACGTTATTATCGAAACACGTTAGACAAAGCAAGGAAATGTATTGACGCATTCAACGATGTCCCCGTCGATTTTTGCGTACATATGGGAGATCTCATCGACTGGCCTGGTCAGCCTGATAAGGGCCGAGATGCCCTCACTGCCATCATGCCGATCATGCGCCAGTTTCACGGACCCATGTATTATCTACTAGGAAATCACGATGTAGACTCTGTGCCTGTCACCGAATTGGCCGCGTTGTGGGAGATGCCAGGCGGACAAACCTGGTATTCCTTTGACCATAAGGGCGTGCATTTCATTGGGCTCGACTGCAACTTCACTGCCGAGGGCATTCCTCATCAGCCGGGAATTGGAAGCTGGGACGATTGCTATCTGCCCCCCTCCCAATTGTCTTGGCTCGAAGCCGATTTGGCGACAGCACAGTCAGATATTGTAGTGTTGATGGTACACGCCCTTCTCGATGATATGGAGGATCCCCATGTTATAAAAAATGCCCCGGCGGTGCGCCATATACTAGAAAATAGCAATAAAACTATAGTAGTGCTTCAGGGACATATGCACAGCGGACATGAAAGCGTGAAAAATGGCATTGGCTATCATACTTTGCAATCCGTAGTCAACGGTCGGAACCGCACCTATTTTTGGGTAGTGGAAGTGAACTCCGCCGGTATAACTGCTGTCATATACGACAGCACCCACAACCTTGGCCGTCCTACTCGACGGGTTTTACTAGAGCTCTGAAATTTTTTAGGAGGTGAGTTATGTTATGAAAAAAAGGATAATGTCTATGTTGCTCACAGGATTCATGATTCTGATGCTGTTCCCAGCTATGCTTGCACCAACGAAAGCTCTCGGATATGAGGAAGGGCAATTGTTATATCAGGCCAATTTCAATGATCCTATCTGGGGATTTATAAGTAAAGCCGACTTGCGGACTCCAGATGTAGATGTTACACAGGACGGATCTTCAGTGTCGATCACTGGAGCCGCAGGATCAGGGTACTTCTGGGGCGGTGTTATTCCAAATATGCCGCTTAAGAACAACAACTATACGGTTGAGTATTCTATCACACGAAGCACCAATGAAGGCTCGGGTAGCGCTGGCGTCCATGCCTTTAACGATTCGCAAAATCTGAACGGCAACGGCGCATTATCCTATGGTTTTTCCACCTTTGCTTCCAGACAGATGTATGCGGCACGCTATCAAATTGGCAATCGTGAATATGGACCCGAAGGCTATCGTTTTGTTACCTCTCCCCATAAGGATACAATTATTGATCAAGATGGAAGAACGACTCAATACTTTAAGTATGAGGTAGACGGTGAAACAGGCGTAATCTCATGCTATATTAAATCAGACGGAATCTATACATTTGTCGGGGCTACCTCTGTCTTGGATTTTGGTACCGAAAATTTAGCGATTATCCTATTTACATTTGGCTCTGACGTCTTCGTGAAGCTTAATGACGTAAAGGTATACGAGGGTTTATTGGTTCGCAGCGGGGTAACGCCCGAGGAAGACAACGAGCTGCTGCTTGATATTTCCGATTTGACACAGCCTGCAACCGGAGCGCAAGGTGCAGTGTATACTCCGGGTATTGACCATCAATCTTCTGAGGACATGGCGACCTACTCTTATGACGAGGTTGAAGGCGCAACAATATCCACTTTGGATCATAGTGTCGTGGGTACAACTTTATACGGAGTCTATGTTGCGAATCAGGCTTTATACGGTGGCCATACGAATCTCTCTCTTCATTCCCGATCAAAATATACGATAACCTATCAAAATAAAATACCGGTAGACGCAGGCACCGGGCTTCGTATAAGCACCAACGGTTCTTATATAAGCTCCGTTGGTTTTGAGGACCACCCCGAGGGCAAAGGCACCTTATTATATGGTCAAAATCCGAACGGTTATGCGGCCTATGTCGAGTATTCCGATTCAATGATGCAAGATGGCAGTATTTATGTGGACAATGGCTATAATCATGTGGCTCTTGAAATCGATGGTTATAAGATGACCGTTTACATCAACGGAGTCAAACTCCTTACGGGGGATATAGGCAAGCCTCTGCAAGCCCATTTCGCATATGGGTATACTAGCGATGTCCTTACTCTAGCTATTCAAGACGTTTTTGCCGATTCTATCACTCCGGGTACGGTAAAATCCGCCATAAAAAATATCAAGGTATACTCTGGTCTTCTGATGCAAAGCTATATGGAAGAAGATGCAGAAGATAGCGAGGAAGTTGGCGCGTGGGACAGTGGCGTCTCAAACTATACCATCAACGAAAATCCGATCACGGACTATAAAATTGTCTATAGCTCGAAACTAGTTTTTTCCAAGGACGCAGCAAACGGCATACGTGACATGATCCTGAATAAAACAGGGGCAAATCTTGAAGTCATTCCCGATACCGAGCCTGAAAGCAACTACGAAATTCTTGTGGGCAGCACCTCACGGCAAGCTAGTCGCGACGTTTACACGACATACGATAGACCCAATGTCTATTATACAATAAAGCCTGCAGGAGATAAGCTGCTTATCGTAAGTCAGGGCAAAATGTCGGCTGACAAAGCGTTAGACGCATTTGAAGCCTATGTAAGCGAACTGAGCGGTCTCGAATTAGGAATCGACTTGAATTTGTCTGGAGATTGCATCGCAGAAGCTTATGCTCTGTCTCCATCCGATACCGATCTTAAAGTTATGCAAAGCAATATCTATTTCCATTCCCCAGACATAGTAAACGGTTATTCGTACCAGCAACGCGCTGAGCTTGCGGCGGATATCTACCTGGCAACTTTGCCAGACATCATAACCTTCAACGAATTTTTGAATGATATTTCATATCGGATTGTCGATTTAATCAAGGACTATTATACGATTGATAAAGCTCCTTTTGAGAACGTTTATGACTTTTCAGACCAGGAAGATCCGAGAATTGGTTCCTATCATGCCCCTCCCATCGCATACCGGACCGGAAAATATGCGGTTATAGACTCAGGTTTCAGACTTTACGACGGTGAGCGTGTTTACTTTCATCAGCAAACGTGGGGATTGTTCAAAGAACTTGCGACAGACTATGTTTTCCTCGTCTCAGACAACCATTATGGCGATCAGGCCATGCCAGGTGGGAAATTCAATTTTTTTGCTGAACAAACAATTGAGAGAGTTAACGAATTGTTGGAAAAATACGGAGAGGTTCCCGTTATCCTTAGTGGAGACTGGTTCTTTTGGAAAGGTCATGCCCCCTATAATCTTGTCGTCCAAAACGGTTATCTAGATGCAACCGATAACGCCCAGATCAAATATACACCGGGGTACGGCACATTCCATACGGTCGGCCTTGGAGAGACGCACAGAGTCAATGAAGATTTGATTTTTTATAATCCGAGCAATCTCACCGCCCTGACCCATCGGGTATACGTAAACGAGAATTCAATTAATAGTTCCGACCATTATCCGGTAATTGTTGACTTTAAGTTCAATACTTATCAGGTTTTCTACGATGCCAACGGCGGCACAGATGCGCCAACATCGCAGATGAAATCGAACGGCGTCAACTTGAACCTATCAGGGGAAATTCCAACACGCGAGGGATACTACTTTGACGGCTGGGATACAGATAGTGCAGCAACTACTCGAGTATACCATCCAACACAGCCTTACATGCTCGACGCCAACGTCACTTTATACGCCGTATGGAAGCAGATCATTCCTGCGGCAGTCGCAGACGGCTATTATTTCATCACCAACAACACCAACGTTACCACTATTAGCATCGAGAATGCCAATGACGGAGTGCAATTCAAAACTGCGGCAAAAGGAAGTATCAACTCCAAAGAGCAAATATTTCTGTTCCAACAGCAAAGCGACGGATCTTACAAAATAACCAATTCCCTTAACGGAAAAGTGATGGAGAACAAGAACGGCATGAATCTGCTAGGCAATCCGGTCACTCAAAATGTAAGCAACGATACCGTGGCGCAGCGCTGGTGGATCGTCCAGAAAGGGGATAAATATAATCTGATCAACGCGGGAAGCGGCATGTTCCTGGACATCAGTTCTAGTTCCGTTTCGCCAGGAGCTAATATCGTAATGTGGTACAATTCCGGAAGCGCCAATGCCCTCGACTTCTCTTTGAATTCCGCAGGGCTGACCATCCGCTATGACGCTAACGACGGCATAAATGCGCCAACACCGCAGATGAAAATGAGTGGCGTCAACTTGAACCTATCAGGGGAAATTCCAACACGCAAGGGATACTACTTTGACGGCTGGGATACAGACAGCACAGCAACAACTAGAGTATACTATCCAACACAACCCTATATGCTTGACGCCAACGTCACTTTATACGCCGTATGGAAACAAATCATTCCCGCGACAGTCGCGGACGGCTATTATTTCATTACCAACAACACTAACGTTACCACTATTAGCATCGAGAATGCCAATGACGGAATGCAGTTCAAAACCGCCGCAAAAGGAAGTATCAACTCCAAAGAGCAAATATTTCTGTTCCAACAGCAAAGCGACGGATCTTACAAAATAACCAATTCCCTTAACGGAAAAGTGATGGAGAACAAGAACGGCATGAATCTGCTAGGCAATCCGGTCACTCAAAATGTAAGCAACGATACCGTGGCGCAGCGCTGGTGGATCGTCCAGAAAGGGGATAAATATAATCTGATCAACGCGGGAAGCGGCATGTTCCTGGACATCAGTTCTAGTTCCGTTTCGCCAGGAGCTAATATCTTAATGTGGTACAATTCCGGAAGCGCCAATGCCCTCGACTTCTCTTTGAATCCTGTTGGACTGTCCGTCCTCTACAATGCAAATGGCGGCACAGATGCGCCGGCACCGCAGATGAAAACTAGCGGCGTCAGCTTGAACCTATCCGGGATAATCCCAACACGCGAGGGCTACTACTTTGACGGCTGGGATACAGACAGCACAGCAACAACTAGAGTATACTATCCAACACAACCCTATATGCTTGACGCCAACGTCACTTTATACGCCGTATGGAAACAAATCATTCCCGCGACAGTCGCGGACGGCTATTATTTTATTACCAATAACACCAACGTTACCACTATTAGCATCGTCGACTCCAACAACGGCACGCAGTTTAAAACCGCCGCAAAAGGAAATAGCAACTCCAAAGAGCAAATATTTCTGTTCCAGCAGCAAAGCGACGGATCTTACAAAATAACCAATTCCCTTACCGGAAAAGTGATGGAGAACAAGAACGGCATGAATCTGCTAGGCAATCCGGTCACTCAAAATGCAAGCAACGATACCGCGGCGCAGCGCTGGTGGATCGTCCAGAATGGTACAAAGTACAATTTGATCAACGCTGGCAGCGGTATATTCCTGGACATCAGCGCTAGTTCTGTTTCTCCTGGAGCTAATCTCCTGATGTGGTACAATTCTGGAAGTGCTAATGCCCTCAACTTTTCTTTGAATCCTGTTGGGCTGTCTATCCGCTATGATGCAAATGGCGGCTCAGATGCGCCGGCACCGCAGATGAAAACTAGCGGCGTCAGCTTGAATCTATCCGGGATAATCCCAACACGCGAGGGCTACTACTTTGACGGTTGGGATACAGACAGCACAGCAACTACTAGAGTATATCTTCCGTCACAGAGCTATACCGCAAACGCCAATATCACCTTATACGCTGTATGGAAGAAAATCGTTCCCAGCGCTATACAAGATGCCTATTATTTCATTACCAATAACAGCAATAAAACAAATATTAGCATCGAGAACCCCAATAACGGCACACAATTCAAAACCACCGTGAAAGGAAATAGCAACTCCAAAGAGCAAATATTTCTATTTCAGCGGCAAAAAGATGGAACATACAAAATAACCAATTACCTTACCGGAAAAGTGATGGAGAACAAAAACGGCATGAATCTGCTAAGCAATCCGGTCACTCAAAATGCAAGCAACGATACCGCGGCGCAGCGCTGGTGGATCGTCCAGAAAGGAGATAAATATAATCTGATCAACGCGGGAAGCGGTATGTTCCTGGACATCAGTTCTAGTTCCGTTTCGCCAGGAGCTAATATCTTAATGTGGTACAATTCCGGAAGCGCCAATGGTCTTAACTTTATCTTGAAACGCACGTAATGCTACAAAAAAAGAAACGAATATACACTCTATTTATCGAAACAAAGAGGCTGGGACAAAGCCAGCCTCTTTCCCTATTTATCTATTTCTCAGAAGGAACAATAACTATGGACCATCAATTTTCTTAGATTAGGTATTCCTTGTCTTCGGGATCGTATCGTGCAATGTGCAATGGTCATGGTTATGGAACCGATCTGGGAAAGCGACTTTCCCCCTCAATCCTACGGATTCAGACCTGTGCGAAGCGTCCATCATGCCATTCGGACGATTAAGATGTAACTACAGGATGAAAATGAACAGACAGATGCTACTGTAGGTCGATGGGTCATAGAAGGTGATGTGGCTAGCTAATTTGATACCGTTTATCATCGTTTGTTAATGAAAGCCGTTCATAGACGCATCTCTGATCAACGCTTCCTTGCATTACTATGAAAAATCTTGAAGACAGGATATGTAGATCACGGGTTATTCCGAGACTCTAGTGAAGGCGTTCCGCAAGGGGTGTCATCTCACCGCTCCTATCCAATATTATATTGATCTGTTTAAAAGCTATACGATGCAGGGCATTTTAGATGAGCTTGATGAGCTTGATGAGCTTGATGTGATTGATGTGATTGAATGCTTTTAAGCACCCAGAGAGAAATGACGTGCAAGCGAGCTTCTGGAGAAGCAAAAGGACATCTACATCAGTATAGGGTTTGAACCGCCATCCTCGTTATGTGTTGGCGGGAATCCAGGATTAATGTGGTTCGTTCAACTATTGCGTTCGTTAGTTCAACAATCTACATCGGTAGACAGTTCATGTTGATGCGTTTAGTGCAATACTTATAGCTTATTCAGACTATCGGTAAAGCCTTCCCTCCAAGTCGGATATAGCGGTTTCCAGCCGTATTCCTGACGTGCCTTCCTGTTCGATGCCCCTCGTTCCCATGCGTTGCTGATCGCAAGATTTTCAGGGATAGGTGCCCCTATGGCTTGTGCATAAATCGGGAGCCAGTCTATTCCTCTTGCCGGTTCGTCGTCCACGATGTTCACTGGTCCAGAGGGCCACTGCAAGGCCAAAAGCGCTGCCTCAGCGGCGTCCTCCACGTGAAGAAAAGAAGTGATCCCTTCGGTTGCAGGAACCTGCCTTTGATAAATTTGCTCTGCCATGTATCCATTATGCTCGTACCAAGTGCCCGGACCATAGAACATTCCATACCGTAAAATCACATATTCCGGTATTTTCATCACAGCACTTTCCAATGCTAATATGCCATCAATTGTTGATTTCCGGGGTTCTTTGGCATCAATATCTAAAGATACATCTTCGGTTGCCGGTCTCTCCCCCGGTTCATATGCCCAAGAAATGCTTTGGGCGATGATGCGTTTGACACCAACCGAAAGGGCGGCATCCACTAAATTTTGTGTTCCTTCCTTACGTATCTTTGTATTGTCTGAAAAATTACGACTACTCAAGGAAGTCAATTGATGAATAACCACCTCGGGTTGAGATTCATCAAGTGCTGACCGAATGGCCTCGCGATCAAAGACATCAGCGATTAAGGCTTTTGCTCCCGTATTCTCGATGATGGATTTTTTACTCTCGCTTTGCGTCATTCCAATTACCTCATGACCTGCGCGAATTAATTTTGGAAGCAAGAAAGATCCGACAGCTCCAGTAGCTCCAGCGACAAAAATTCTCATAAACATCTCCTCCCAATAAAAATTTGTATGATTAGGAAAGATTATATGCTACATCAAAATACAATAAAATACTTGTTCATGTTTCCTGGCTTTTACAACTGACATTGGCTCATTTCTTTATAATTCTAGGAACGTAATGCGACTGCTGATTCATGTCAGCAGCCGCACCTTAGCTATTTTTTATGCAAGCGTATCCGATTGGTTTAAAAAACGCCTCACCATGTCTGGTTATTCAGCTGTAATCTTCAATCATACATATTTTCCCGTCTTCGATTCTAAATACCGACTTTCCTTTCAGTTGCATCTTGTCTCCCGTTTTAAATCCGTTCGGTAAATCAACGGCCCGTATCCCTTCATAATCAATGATTACTTCTATTTTGTCATCTATAACACTATATTCTATGATTGTCTGACGACGACTAGAGAAAATCTCAGTTGACTTTTCGGCGAGCTTTTTAAACTCTTGGGTACCATTGGTCTCCCTATTCATTTCACCGTTCGAAAAATTTCTGAACAGTATATCCTTATTTAAAAGTTTAATCATCCCCGGGACATCAAACGAATTATAAGCCTCAACGTAATTATCAATGATTTCTTTGGTCTTTGAACAAATCAAAGTAATAATCACCCCTTAATGAAAAGTATCGGTCATTGCCTCTATAGCATTCACTGCGTCATCCGCCCGCATCATGCTGCCTTCTCCACAGCCGGGCATACAGGCCATTAGTCGAGAGCAATTCGTCATGGCAGCCTTGCTCCACAATCCGCCCATGATCCAGTACAACAATCTGGTCTGCTTGCTGCACGGTCTTGAGCCGGTGAGCGACAACGATGACGGTTCGGCCTCGAACAAGCCGATCGATCGCTTTCTGAATATCCGCTTCGTTCTCGGGATCGAGGGAAGCCGTTGCTTCATCCAGTAGAATGATCGGCGCATTTTTCATTATCGCCCTTGCAATGGAAATTCGCTGTTTTTCACCGCCCGACAGTGTGCTTCCGCCTTCGCCTACCATGGTGTCGTAACCGCCCGGCAACTTCATAATAAAATCATGACAACAAGCAAGGCGCGCCGCTTCCTCGATTTCCTCGCGTGTTGCGTCACTTCGTCCGAACCGGATATTGCCCGCAATCGTATCCTGAAAGAGGTATACATCCTGAAACACCATAGATACTTTGTGCAGCAACGTTTCCGGATCCATGGCCCCAATATCCTTCCCGCCCATCGTCACTCTCCCCTTTTCCGGATCGTAAAACCGGGCAATGAGCCGCAGAACGGTACTTTTACCGCTGCCCGAAGGGCCGACCAAGGCGGTGAAGGAACCTGCCGGCATGCTTATGCTCACGTCTCTCAGAACCGGTTGATCCAGATAGCCAAACGTAACCTGTTTCAATTCGACATCATGATCTAGAGGCGGCTGCCACTCTCCTTGCATGACCGGCTCCCGTAAAAGCTGCACGATGCGTTCGCCCGATTGCTCCAGATAGCGAAACTCTGCATAGCCGGCGAGGGCTGTCGTAAGCGGATCGAATATTCGGGTTCCGATGATCAGGAACGCCACGAATGTGATGACATCCAGGCTTCCGCCGAGCAACAAATGAACGCCAGCTATGACCATCAGGGTAAGACCGGCACGAACACAGGCAACCGCGCTCAGTACAATCGGCCCCAACATTCCTTCGAGGCGGATGCTCTGCCGCATCAATTCCTTAAATGCCCCTTCTAGCCGAGTGAAACGTTCTCCAGTCAAGTTATAGGCTTTGATCACACGGATTCCGTTCAAATATTCTTGAAGCCGACTTCCAGCGTCAATCTTGGCTCGCATATGCTGTGAGCCGAGTTTGCGCTGGATGCCCGAAGTCAAGAGCACCAGCAGAATGGCCACTGGCAGCGCCGCGAACAGAGAAAGCGCCAAACGCCAGTCGAGGAAAGACAGGCCAATCAAGGCCAGAACCGGCATGACGGCGGCCCCAATCATCTGTGGAACCAAATGGGAGATGCCGTGTTCCAGTATCGCAAAATCGCCTACCATCATATTGGCCAGATCACCCGGATCTCGCTTGTTCAGGTACCCTAATGACAGCTTGCGTACGTGCTCAGCCAGTTGCGACCGTCCGTCCGCTGCTGCGCTGTATGCATCGCGGTATTGGGCACGATAGGCGGGAATTTCGCATGCGAACAAGAGAACGAGCGAAACCGCCAGAGCGCCGCACACCCACCAGAGCCGTGCCATATCGAGCGGCATCTCGGGATAGACAAACGGGTTAAAGATCAATCTCGCCGCTTCCACCAACAGTACAAACGGGATAATGCCTGCCAGATTGGCTACGGTCGTATAAAAAACAGGTTTGACGAGCGATCGCGGATTATCCGCCGTAATGTTGCGCAGCATGTTCATGTTCATCTTCCTTCCCCCCTTTGCCCATATGCCAGACTGCCGCTTGGCGATAAGAACGCCACATGCGTTCGTACAAGCCGTTAGCCGAGAGAAGGGCTTCATGACTTCCCCGCTCGACGATTCTCCCGTTTTCCATCACAATAATTTGCTCCGCATCCTGTATGGTGGACAGGCGATGAGCGATGACGATGACCGTCTTGTTTTTCATCAAAGCTCTCAACGCCAACTGCATCTCATGCTCATTCTCCGGATCGGCAAACGCGGTCGCTTCATCGAGCACGAGGATGGGAGCGTTTTTCAAGATTGCTCTAGCTACAGAGATTCTCTGCTCTTCCCCGCCGGACAAATAGACTCCTCCTTCTCCAATCAACGTGTCATACCCAAGCGGAAGGGGCTCGATGAACGCATGACACTGCGCCGCCTTCGCTGCGGCGTATACTTCTTCCGGAGATGCGTCCGGCCGACCGACCGCAATATTGTTGTACACGGTATCGTAAAACAAAAACGATTCCTGAAACACGAAGGCGACGGTGTTCATTAGATCAGAGGTCGAGATTTCGCAGATATCCACACCGCCGATGCGGATCGCTCCCAAGTTCACATTCCAGAAGCGAGGCACCAGATTGGCCACGGTTGATTTACCCGCTCCCGACGGGCCGACGAGTGCCGTCACTTCCCCTTGGCGAGCGGTAAAGGAAATGTCCGTAAGCGCATCAGTATCCGCAGACTCCATTCCATATGAAAAAAAGACAGATTCGAATGAAACATCGAATGAAGTCGGCACCCTTGGACGCTCAGGCTCCGGCACTTCTCCTTCCGCTAATATGCGGTCGATGCGCTCTGCGCCTTCATTAATATCTCTGAGCGTTTCAGCAAGGAACATGATTTTGAACATCGGGGTGGATATTCCCGGCGCCATGACCAGAAAAAAGAGCAGAACGGAGGCGAAGGCAACATTGCCCGGATCGCGGCTCAATAAAAACACGCCGACAGGCAGTACAAATGCGGCAAGCGAGCCGAGTATCACCTTAAAGATCAAGGACTCGTGTTGAAACAGATCTGTTACTTTCATAGCATAGTCACGGTAGCGAAGCATATCCTGATAAAATTGGCGAAACGACTGCACAGTTTGCCCGAATACCTTGACAGCTGGCATCCCCCGCACATACTGGACAGCAGAAGCATTCATCCGTTCCATTGAATCATGAAGAAGTTTGAAGTTTTCTTTCGTCGCAGGTCCGCTGATCATGGCGATCTGAACCGCAAAAGCAACCATAATCGGCACGAAGCATGCAAGCGCCAGCCAAACATTTAACGTAAACATTACAACGATCATGAGAACCGTGGTCACAGCAGCATGAACGAGATCGGGCAAATGATGAGCAATAAACGTTTCCACTTTCTCCACGTTTTGTTCCAGCGTTTTCTTGACGGCTCCCGTCGATGTTCCGTTCAGCCAGCCAAGCGGAAGCTTGCCGATATGGCCGGCAAGCTTGATTCTGAGACCGTAAAGAATACGAAAAGCGGCGATATGAGAAACCATTCCTCCCGCATACATCGTGGCGAGGCCTGCCGCCAGGCCGATTAAAGCGATAACGCCGAGACGGATCATTTTCGCTCCGTCTGCCAAAGCCGGCGAGGCTGCATGTTCCAGCAACTCTTTCAAAATGAAATAGACAGAAGCGTAAGGCACTAGCATACAAACGGCGCTAAGCGAAGATAACAAGCTGGAGACAATCATCAAGCCGCGCTTCTCTCCTGCAATTTCCAGTAATCTGGCTATCCCTGTTTTATTTTTCATTACTCTCCCCCATGTCTGCCCCCTCTTCCTAATGTGTAAAAAAGCGATTTATTCCAGCTAAGTCACCTACAGCGCCAATAACAGATGCATATCGCATCGTTTGTCTCCGATCCGGTTCATAAGACGGCCATGGGATGGAAAAGCCGGGATTGCCGATTTGCATAAACCCGATCCATGCACTTCGAATAGCAGTTATTAAACCGGCAATAATCTCTGGATTAGCCCCTTGCAATATCGGTACATCCTTGTATGCTTCGAAATTTCCGAATATAAATGGCAGTTCAATGCCATGGCAAGCTTTAAAAGGGGATCCGAGCGGTGCCCAATCCAACTGATAAATCCAAGCACGCGAGCCGGCTTTATGAACCCCTTCTGCTAATCGTAGAGAGGGAAGCAGGAACGTATAATCCGTAATCAAGTCAGATACAAGTTCAATCGTTGTGCCGCCTGGTCTCCGCCGGCGGTATCGTTCGATTGTTTCTTCTTTCCCGGTCAAGGCAACAAAACGCTCGTTAACCATCGCTGGATCGACGGCTTTCATGTTACCCAAAAGAATGTTTGCTTCCTCTCTATTGGTACCTATAATGAGATCAACACCCGCTTCACCGGCACCTTTTGCAGCCATCTCGATAAAACGATCCGGCGAAGAAAGAGAATCAAGAACAGGCATAAAAGGAAGAGTAATTTGACCAAAACGCGCAATTTCCTGAGCCAATTTTCCCGATGCTTGTATGATCTGGGCAGGCGGCAAGGTATTCAATTGAGCGGTAATTTCTTGTGGTTCCCGCTGATTCACATTCAAGATATCGAGCAGCCGGCTTCCATTTTCAAATGCTTTTGCTTCTGATAATGGAGCAAGACTTGCGGGCCCACTCTGCAGAATCGCTCTTTGGAAAAGACCACGCGCCTCTCCCATGGCCAGTAGGCACATAATGGCATGAGCTCCTGCGGATTGCCCCATGACTGTGACCTGATCAGGATCGCCGCCAAAATGCGCAATATGATCTTGAACCCATTTTAGGGCAGCGAGGATATCTTGAATCCCCATTTTCCCATCGCTAACCCCCGGATAATGCAGGAATCCAAAAGCGCCGAGCCGGTAATTGACGCCTACGATAACCAGATTTCCATCCTTTGAAAGTTCCGCTCCATCGTACCAGTCCAGCGACCCGGCTCCGGTCATATAATGTCCGCCGTGCAACCAAACAACAACAGGGCGTTTTTCCTGATTGATGGCAGGGGTTGAAATGGTGAGCGATAAACAATCTTCCCCTTGAGGCGGTTCAGTAGATTCTCCGATCGCTTGACGTAATGGAGAAGGAGGCTGCGGTGCAATATTGCCATGGCTGCTTGCATCCCGGACTCCTGTCCAAGCGGAGACGGGGCGTGGCGGAGAAAAGCGAAATTCCCCCTCGGGTGCGTCGGCATATGGAACACCATAAAACTGAATAACATCATTCCTTCGGATCCCTTGAAGCGAGCCAAGAGAGGTTTGTACCATACAAGATTCATTTCTCATAGAAGGTAGCTCCTTTACTTAACATGATATTGTCGTTCCGGAGATTCCAGTAAGTTCTCAAGGATTGAAATCCCCTTTCGCAATCGATACTACGCACCCTATGTGAACGTAATATGAACCAAATGGGAATAAATGTAATGAGCGGTGCTCGCTCTGGTTTCGATTGTATGGATGGAGTCACATGGCTGGCAGAAAAACGGTAACCGCCGTTCCTTTTCCTGCAGTGCTGTCTATCTCGACCCGGCCGCCGTGCAATTCGACGACGCGCTTTACGATCGCGAGTCCAAGTCCGCTCCCCCCTGCTTCGCGGTTTCGTGATTTATCAGCCTTGAAGAAGCGTTCGAAGATGCGCATGCGGTCTTCCTCAGTAATGCCAATTCCCGTATCCCGCAAGACAACTCCGACTTCACGATTTCCGGATTGGAGCTCGATGGAGATGTCCCCGCCCTCTGGCGTAAATTTGATGCTGTTGCTGAAAAGATTTAGCCATACCTGGTTCAGCAGATCTTCGTCCGCGTAAATCGCCGTATTCAGGAGCTCAAGGTGAATATTTAATCGTTTGGCCCCCCATTGCGGCTCTGCGGCTACGACAATACGACGCAGCTGCCTGTCAAGCTGAACGAGCGACGGTTGGAAAGGATGATGATCCGAATCAATCGTGGCCAGCCGAAGCATGTTCTCGGTGAGCCGGGAAAGACGCATGCTTTCGTGCCGGATGATGTTCAGACAGCGCCGATGCTCGACTTCATCAAGGCCGCCCTTTTGCAGGATGGAGACAAAACCCGAAATAGACGCCAGAGGCGTCTGAATTTCGTGGGACACGTTGGAAACAAATTCCTGACGCATCTTTTCAACTTGGCTCAGTTCGTGGGCCATAAGTTTAAATTGCCCCGACAAGACGCCCAATTCATCTTTGCTCTTTGTCTGAAGATCGATGCTATAGTCTCCTTTGGCAATTTTTCTGGTTGCGTCTGTCAATGCTTTTAAGGGCTTTACCACTACGCTGGTAAAGAGAAGGAACTTTGTGTTGGCGATCGCAATCGCAATCAAAATCACAACACCCAAAATCATAAGCAGTTGAGAGATAGGAGAACCTTCCGGATGGATGATGAGCGCCATCTGTTCGTCGGCTGTTTGTAAAGGGAAACCCATATCCAGGCTCGTCGGTAGAGGAAGAACGGACGTGCGCCTTACGACTTCGGCACCGCTCTGAATCCGGCGGATATCCTCGCCTGTAAGGTTATTCTTGCTTGCCTGGCCATAAGCGTAGCGAAGCCCGTTCCGATCGTATACCCATAGGGATATCTTCTGCTTCTCGGACAACTGTTCTAGAAAAAGGCCGCGTTCGGCTGGCGCCAATCGGGAGAATACATCCGATATCAACCCGTTTCGCACCGCATACTCGTGTTGTATGGTTTGCGTGATCTGGTCTTTAAACAAATAAACAGAGATCGGAATCGCGCTTCCGAGACCTATCGCTACTGCGACGAAAAATAGCAATACTATTTTTAAATATAAGCTCTTAATCATAGCATCCCGTCTCTAACCGGTATCCGAGACCGCGAACCGTTATAATTCGAAAAAGATGGGTATAGGCGGCAAACCGCTCCCGCAGCCGCTTGATATGAACATCGACCGTCCGCTCGTCTCCTTCGTGGTCGAATCCCCATACCGTTTCAATAATCTGATCTCGCATAAAGATTTGGCCGGGATAGCTTGCAAGCTGATATAATAGCTCGAATTCCTTAAGCGGCAAATTCCAATTCACGTTGCCGTCCGAAACGATCCCCCGAAGCCGATCCAGCTTGAAACTGCCTAATTTAACCACTTTTTCAGCCGTAATTCGGTAACGGCGCAGCACTGCTTTAACTCGGACCACCAGTTCCTGCGGATCAAAAGGCTTGACCAGGTAATCATCGGCGCCTAAGCCGAATCCCTTCACCTTCTGACTCGTTTCGTGCTTGGCCGTAATCATGATAATCGGTTGCTCGGGGTTCAAAAGCCTCAGTTCACGGCACAAATCCCACCCGTCCATGACAGGCATCATGACATCAAGCACAACCAAATCTGCAGGTGAGCTTTCCATTTCTGCGAGCGCTTCCTGGCCGTTGACCGCTCCCCGCACCCGATACCCTTCGCTGCTTAATACAATTAAAATCATTTCCAGCATATGCGGATCATCTTCAACTACAAGAACACTTGTCATTGCTTATGCCTCCTTACTCATTCAGCCCAATCATTTCTTAATCGTTCGAGTTTGATGTTTTTCATACTTGCTCGACCGAACCAACCGAATAATTTCCATGCTTCCCTTCAGTGCCATAAGTACAGTCATCAACTTTAGCCAAAGGATTAAATCCGGCTGATAGATGGTTGCAATATGCCATAGCGCTACAACTTGAGTCATACTCAACAACAGGATAATAAACAGGCCAGCAAAATTTAGAACAATTCTTGATATTAATTTGATGGATATTTTTGTATAGCCGGAATTGTCAGGACTCCACCGTCCAAGGCAGCGCTTAGCAGTTCTAACGATCGTATATAATAACCATGCGCTGAGTATGAGCATTAGCCCATTTACGATCCAGTACTTCTGCGACATGCTTAGGCCCGAGCTTCCAATCGGTGTTTTATTCAGTATGTTTATGATTCCGGAGGCGATGTGGGTAGTGGTGATGACGTGCGTTTTGTTGGGCCAGGTGGCATCGATCATGTCTAGTACGTTAGCGAAGACGATAACTCCTAGTTGTTGTTCCGGAACGATATAAGTTTGGGCTTGAAAGCCGACTGAGCCGCCCGGCTGACCGATGACCGTTGAACCGTTAATTTGACCGGTCATCCAACCCATGGCGTACGTTCCTGGAACAGGTTCGGTCTGCATCAGTCGAATGCCGTCCGAGGAGAGCACGGAATGATCTTCATATCGGCCTCCGTTTATTTGGGCAATCAAGTAATGGCTCATGTCCACCGCACTGGTATAGAGATAGCCCGCCGGCGCATCTCCGGCAATATAAACATAAGGGCCGTCGTAGGGAACATTGTATCCGAATATCCGACGGTAGGGCGTAGCTAGTCCGTGTACGTCTGCTTCATCGAGCGTCACGAAGCTGTTGTGCATAGACAGAGGATTGAAAATATGCTCCTTCACATAGTCGCCATAGGACTGGCCGGATACTTGTTGCACAATATAGCCGAGCAATACATAATTTGCATTTGAATATCTGTAAGGATGTTCGGAGAGCGTAGCTCGCTTTAAAAACTTTTCCGCATATGACATGGCGTTTTTTTCTATCGCATCTTGGTATTGATCGTTGATGCTTGACAGCGTATTGCCAAAAGTTGAAATCTGAGTGAACCCGCTTGTTTGGTTAAGCAACTGACGTACAGTAATGAAATCTGCACCGTTATACTTGGTGGGGATATAGCGTTGTATAGGCGCATCCAAGTCGATTTCTCCTGCTTCGGCAAGTTGCAGAACGGCCATAGCCGTTATTGACTTGCCAATCGAACCTAATCCGAAAGGTGTTTCCGGAGTTACAGGACGACCCGATGAATCGGCTTGCCCATATCCCTTAAGGTAAACAATGTGATCGCCTTGAACAATCCCGAGAGCCAGCCCCGGAAGACGCTGTCGCTTCATTTCGCGAGCGATATACGCATCGATCTCGGAGAAGACCGAAGTTCCAGATCGCCGCTCTACTTGCGTATTTTCAGCACTTCGCGCTGAGATGAATAGGGGGAAGACGAACAGACCACATAAGATTATTGCTATAATTCTCGTTCTCATTTTCAGTCTACTCCTTATGCGAATGAATATTTTTTAATTCATTCATTTATGATTAAAAAAAGCCAACTTGAATCATTTATAATGATTTGTTGGTTAGGCCTTGCATAATAAATTCCGCTAAATATTGAATAAGTTGAGGGAAATATTGAATGCCAATATCGTCTTTATGAGTATCGATGCATATCAGCGAGTCAATGAAAACAGGCAATAGATCCTCGTCGATATCCTCTCTAATTTTCCCCTGTGCCTTCCATTTTTTAAATAGATCTATATAAAAATCGCGAAAGGATTCAATACTTTTGCTTCCTTCATTTCGATAGTATTGTTCAAGTTTCTTATAGAAATTCTGACTATACCATTCTTTCAAAATAGGGTTTATTTGAATTGCCTCAATATTCCCCATGATTAATTGATTAATTACTTTCAACGGCTCCTGATCCAAATCAATTGATTCCATGAGCAATTTCTTGAGGTTCTCATTTTCCTGGATATAGATTTCCAAAAACAACTGCTCTTTAGATGTATAATAGTTGTAAAAAGTCCCAACACCAATACCAACTGATTCGGCTATTTCTTTAATATTCGTTTTCTTGAATCCCTTTGTACTGAACAAAGCCTTTCCACATATAAAAATGTCGGTTTTTATATCCATACGCCCTCAACTTTCAGAATGAATATTTTATAATTCATTCACATTAAATCACACCGCTTAGCGCATTGTCAACAAACCAATAAAAAGCCAAGAGAAACGAATGAAGCGCCGTAAAAGTTATATGGGAAATGAGGGTACAAGTTATTTTTGTTTTTTGCGCTGTCTACTTGACAGGAGTACTTCCTATTATGGCATTATTTGGGTTTTGCTTTAGTTTTTCTTATTACATCATATTCTCTTTGATAAATTCTTTAAGTCTATTTTAACTCCCCTCTCCCCCTCAAAGAAAGGAGGGCAACATGCGACGAACCGAGCATTTACAGAACCTCTATCAATCCGCCGTTGCTCAAGTAACAGCCAGCAGCCAGGACTGGTCAGACTTTCTCGCCTTCTCCGCTATTAATTCTTTAAAAGCTGGTTTGATTTCATTTGGAAGTTTAGTTATTAACATTTATTTTTATTTGCAAGTTAAATGGCATGCCCTGAGCAGCTACGCAACTCCGCCGCCAGCCTTCCTTAGAAGGCTGGGAACAACTCTGTCAGAATAGATAAGTTTGAAACAATTCCCCCAGAGAGGATCATGCTGATACCGGCAAGATTGCGCCACTGCGTTTTGTCTGACATCTGCATCCAGTCAATCTCTTCCATCACATAACAGGTTTGTGTCTCAATATAGCCTTGCTCCCGGAGGAAGCACCTCTTTTTGCAAACAGTCTTCTTACAGATCGAGAATGGCAGTGTTGAAATTTGATTAACTTTCCTGCGAGATCATCCATTTTTCCCGTACTTGTCTATGATCTCGCATAGTGCGCTCACCAAGGCCCCATTTCAAACGGAGGCTTCTGCGTACCGCCTTCCGTGAGATTGGCATAAGCTTGGCCTGCCGCTTCCGGATCACTGAAGATCAGTCCAACGCGCCAAAGAATAAGTCAATTTCCGTCGTCTATTGCTACTTTGCCCGCGGCACCTTAACAACTAAAGCGAGCTAGAAGCCTGACTGAGCAGCGATACCAATTGTTCTGAATCAAACGTCTCGCCTTTGCGCAGCTTCAATGTTTTTCTTTCTGGAGGACCCTCGAAAACGTCAGGGAACGTTAACTCTGAACAATTAAAAATGGTAAAACTAACCGCTTCTTTCGCGGTCGAGATAACCGCAGCATATTTTCCATTTTTCAAAAAGTGAGGCTTATTATACTGAATTCTTTCGTGTACATTGGGAATCGCTTGATGGACCACTTGACGCAGACTTAAGGAAAATTCCTTATGCCACGGTTCTTTTAATACCTCGATAAAATCGGTTACATTCTGATTCAATCTTCATACGCTCCTTTAACATTGAAAGTTCTAATCACTATAATCTTCTTAGCATGTCGAGATGATCCTGTAAATCAGCTTCCATGATCTGCGAACTAGATTCCGATAGGGAATTCGCATTCTCTTCTAGCCCTCGTATTTCAATCGTGCACTCGCGGCCCGCTAGAACCGGCATCCGAAGTGCCCATTTCAGGGCTTCGTTCTCTGACCTTACATCAATCACCATGTATTCCGCAATCAGTTCCTGATCTGCCGGAAAAGGACCAGCCTGTCTCTCCGGCTCCCCGCCAGCCAACGAATAACATATCCTTAATCCGCTGGAGCTGGGGCGAAGCTCTTCAGCGGCTAGAAGCGCACCGACTCTGGCTAAAGACTTCTTGTATGTCATCATAGCAACGACGTGTTCCTGACTTTGATTGACCCCAACCTCCGAGTACCCGGTCGCCTTGATGATCAACATAAATCGCAATTGGGTTTCCTCCTTTCGTCGGAAGTTGACTTGAACAGCAGCCCGCGGCGGCTATCCTTCCTCTTCCCTACTAACACGACGAACGGGAAACCCTGTGATCGACACAAGGAGAAAAGTTATCTCGATGTGCCCAACTCACATTCAGTTGCCCTTTGAAGCAAAAGCTCCCGCTCGCGCGTATTTCGGGTCATCGATGAAGCCCGTTCAAATTCTGCTTTGGCTTCATCGTACCGTCCCAGTTTCGCAAGAAGATCACCGCGAATGCTTGGAAGCAAGTGGTATCCCTTTAAAGAAGGTTCGGTATTCAACGCCTCGACAATCTGCAGTCCAAAGGCTGGGCCGAAAGCCATGGATATGGCAACCGCACGATTTAATTCAACGATGAGCGAAGGCGCCTTCCTCGCAAGTGCTTCGTAAAGGGCCGCAATGCGGATCCAATCGGTCTCGGCTTCGGAACGCGCCTGGGCATGACAAGCGGAAATCGCAGCCTGAAGTGAGTACGGTCCAAGCGACTGTCCCAGCTTCCGGCTGCGTTCCAGCGCCGCCAATCCGCGGCGAATCAGCAATTGATCCCACTTCGCACGGTTTTGATCCATGAGAAGGACGGGATCTCCGCTCGCGTTAACGCGAGTTTTCAAACGCGATGCTTGAATCTCCATAAGAGCAACCAGCCCGTGGACTTCCGGTTCATGAGGTGCGATTTCAGCGAGAATGCGTCCCAGTCTAAGCGCTTCCTGACATAACAGTGGCCGAACCCATTGATCCCCGGAAGTTGCTGAATACCCTTCGTTGAACATCAGGTAAATGACCTCGAGTACTGCAGACATGCGGTCTTTAAGTTCCTCCCCCGCAGGCACCTCAAAAGCGACCTTCTCGGCTTTGAGAACTCTCTTTGCCCGGACAATCCGCTGGGCGACCGTGGATTCAGCAGTGAGGAAAGAACGTGCGATTTCGTCCGTAGTAAGTCCGCACAACAAGCGAAGTGTCAACGCTACCCGAGCCTCCTGCGATAATACCGGATGGCAGGTCATAAAGATGAGACGAAGGAGATCGTCGCTGATCTCTCCATCTAACGTACGGTTCTTGTCATCCTCTGTATACAAATCCATCATGTGGGCAACTTCCACATACTTCTGATCACGCATCTTGTTCCTTCGCATAAAATCGATCGCACGCCGCTTCGCCGTTGTCATCAACCAGGCACCCGGATTGTCCGGAATGGTGGTCTTCGGCCATCGTTCAAGGGCAATCACCAAGGCATCCTGGGCCAGATCTTCCGCGAGACTCACGTCCCTTACCATTCGCGTCAGTCCCGCGATAAGCTTCGCCGATTCCATTCGCCATATTGCATCAATGGTTCGATGTGTCTGGAACGAATTCATGCTTTTTTCTGCTCATTGACTTGCTTGCGAAGAGCCGTTTCCTTGGCCAGCGTTTCGGGATTCTCCATGAGTTCCTGCACTTCGAACACCTGTCTCAGCTCAATCTCACCCTGCCCAAATCCATGCGGATCCGGCATGCGCAGTGCCCATTCGATCGCTTCTTCCCTCGATTTGACCTCGATCAGCGTATATCCGGCAATCAGCTCTTTTGCCTCCGTAAACGGACCATCCATCATTTTGGGCTTCCCCCCGGGCTCTGGATAAGAAATCCGTATTGCGTTTGAACTAGATTGCAATCCATCTGCCGCCAACAGCACGCCGGCCTTGACCAATTCTTCGTTATACTTTTGCATGGCATCGATCAACTCCTGGCTAGGCATGACCCCCGCCTCTGAATCGGTTGTTGCTTTGACAATTAACATAAATCTCATAGATTTGTCCCTCCTAATTTTATGGCGATTCCTGCCGCGCTGTTAGGCGCATAACCAAATACAGATCGATCTCACCACCTTATGTATCAAGTAGCAAGCTCACTCTTTATTCTTGGTCAACCTAAACCTGAAGAGCTTCAGCACGTAATCTAGCAGCAAGAACCGAAACCCAACCGAAAGTAACAATTCTGGCGCACCTCATGATAACGCCAATACAACTAGTGAAACTCGAGCCAATTCGCTTGATTGTAAACATAATAATCTTCTTTCCTTCTCATTGTCCAATTTATTATCTATTATGTCCGGTCGTAAGTGCTGTGTTAGAAGTAAGGTTTAAATAGCCCTTTATATGTCGCAGCTTAGAGATTGCCCATAAAGAATGTTACAAGCTCCGATGAGATCTTTTTGGTATCGAGTTTTTTGGTATGACCGAGTCCCTTTTTACTCAGCAGCCTTGCATTTGGAAGGTTTCCCGCCAGTGCATGGGCACCATGACGCAATGAAACCGGACTCTCCATTCCTTCAATCACAAGGGTTGGCATTGTAACCGCATCCCACAAATTTCCAGGCAATGCCTTTCCATCCATATATCCATCGAGCAAGGCCGCGTCGTAAGGAAGTGTATGGGCAACAGCCATGAGCTTGGACCACACGCCTGGCATCAAGCGCATCAAACTAACCACAAATGAAGGTGCCCCCATCCCTTTGGTCATAAAATACCTGATGGCCTCACCCCGGCGATTGGCAGATATAAGCACTGAAACTCGCTTGACAAAATCTTCTGGAGGCTTGTGACCCGCATCATCGACTACTAAAGGTGGTTCATGCAAAGCGAGTTTCTTAATATTAGCCCCTGCCGCCGCTGTCTGCAGAGCCAGAACCGCGCCAGATGACAATCCCCAAACATAGGCCGAGCTACCAGCTTTATCAATTATGGCCTGAAGATCTTCCATCTCACGTTCGATGGTATAAGACGGTGAATCTCCGCTGTCACCTCGGCCTCGTCGGTCGTAATTGTAGACCGTGAAATACTCTGACAACAGATGAGCCAACTGCACTTGTCCAGGGAATTTGCGATAGCTGAACGCGCCCGCAACCAGAATAAGTGACGGTCCTTGGCCAACTTTATCATAGGCAATCTTTGTACCGTCCTTCGAAGTTACTGTGTGCACCATAGGTCTCCTTTCAGTTAAACCTAATTTTATGTTGATATTCTTTCCTGCCCTCACGGGCAGATATTTGAGCCTCTATTCAGACGACGAACTTATTACGACAAAATCGACACACTCACAATTTTTTTATAGAACCGTATGCACGCGTATCTTCTAGCAGTCAATTCCAATGATATTACTGGATCAACCAATATGTCGAGCCATGATCCTCTTCTGAATGGGCAAAAAGACATCTACATCTCCACTTACGAACGATAATGGGGACGTCTTTGATTGGATGAACTCATATGGCTTTGTTGTTATTTGCCTATCTCGGGCTGGTAGATGTGAATCGCGACGCCTGTTCTTAGCGTTTTGGCGTCGATGAGGCGCATAGCAACCTTCTCGCTTCCCTCTTCTGAACAGCCGCTGTCCGCCAAGATCACAGGGGCGACCTAGAACCGGTATTGGTCGATGAGATGATGACTCATCAGTGTTTGTGCAAGATCGCCGCTGCCCAAGACGCAAGTCTCCGCCCAATTCCTGTTTGAGCTTCGCTGCTTCTTCGATCACGTCGTCATGGATGATAGTCGTATTTCTATCTCCAAGAGATTATAAAGGCAATTTCACCATCTCACATTGACGCTTTACTGTACTAAAAAAACATTTCATCATGTTATAATAAAAATGTCAATGATAGGATGTTTGAGGCTGCTAAAATAAGGAGGGACAAGGTAAATGGTAGCAGGCCACCTACAAGAGGAGCTGGAATTCAGTTCAAAAGTATCTTCAACAAACATTATAAATGGAGTTATCAAAATACACAAAAAAGCCCACTAGAGAGTATCTCTAATGAGCAACGTTTGTAAAAGTGGTACCGGTGAGAGGACTCGAACCTCCACGGGTCTCCCCATTCGATTTTGA
>JBEBPB010000025.1:0-82097 GCA_040396195.1 Paenibacillus nanensis | reverse complement strand
TTTATACGATAAATCGTACAAAATCGCTCTGTGGAGCCCATATACGGGACCGTTTATACGATAAATCGTACAAAATCGCTCTGTGGAGCCCATATACGGGACCGTTTATACGATAAATCGTACAAAATCGCTCTGTGGAGCCCATATCCGAGCTCGTTTATACGAATAAACGTACAAAACCTGTACCGCTCCCCCAGTCTCGTGAAGAATCCGTGAAGTATCTATGTAAAGGATATTTTGTACGGTATTCGTATAGAATGGTATTTTCCCATTATAGCGACCCTGCACGGAACGATTGAATCGATTGAAACAATAGCCAAGTAGAAGCTATACAAGAAGACGATGAGATATGGCGCAATATGACTGTTTAACTTCAACTTCCAATCTTTTATATAATCACTTGCGTGAATAATTTACATCTTTCATCCAGATGGAGAGAGTTACCTCTAAGAGACGTCCATCCTTCGGATTGAATAATCCGGAATCTTTTTCTGAATTTGCAGATATATATGGTGGTACAGTTTAATGCAACACTAGTGTCTTATTATGAGCAAGTTGAATTTATCTTTAGGCACAAAAGATTTATTTGTTATTATCCCAAAACGATGAGGTATTAAAAATGAAATTTTTGTCTTTGTTTATTATTACAGGATTATTCTTTCTTGCAACTGGATGTCAACCTGTACCAAGCGACAAATCAATTGAAGAAATATTAAAAGAAGCTGAAATAAAGTACAACCTGCTTATTGACCACACCCCCTTAGAAAACGATAATGAAGTGTTGGTTTTTTATGAATCTAATACTGTAGTATTTGCTGATTACATAAAGCAGATTAATGGGAAGTGGGGTTTACAAAATAGATCTCAGTTTCCTAATTATCCTGAGGAATAGTTAAGCTGGCAATATCAATCATTTAGAGATATTAAGCGTGTTACAGAGTATCAAGTATTTTGGGGTTTGGTTTGGGATAAGCAAATTACAAAAGTTTCTTTCATTGAACATTCGATTGAGTTTGAAACAAAACTTATTAATACATCACAAGACTACAGACTATGGTATTTAATCCGTGATGAGTCAGATAAAAGGGAATCTTACTCTGATTATTCCTTTAAGGGATATTCTGAGGATGGATCTATAATCGCAGAAATTCCTTGAAAAGCAGAAAATTGTTGATAGTTCAATACGATATTTTAGGTTCTAACTTTGATGAGCCGTGACTGTTTTCCCTGATCATTTTTCCTCATATTATGATTTTGAATATAAGGATGTTTATAATTACGATTATGTTTATGACTACGATGCGCTCAGCAGACTGGTTATCAACTGATGATGAGATCACATTTTTTTCTCATAGCTACAAGCTTCCTCCCCCGGTTGAACCGGGGGATTTTTTCTTATGCAAAAAAACTGATATCCAACGAGTCGGATATCAGTCAGGCAGTAAGCATGTTGTTTGTTTACAACATTTTATCTGAAATTGCTTTTGCTGTTCTTTCTCTATATTGTTGAGCCTTTTCCTTCATCTGCATCGCTACCGCAGCAGCTAATATATCAAGGACTGCTAGCTGAGCAATTTTGGCGGTCATTGAGCTGCCTTGAAGCGGGGACTCTTTTGCTACCATTAACAAGGAGTAATCGGCAAGTTTCGTAATTGGTGAACGAGCATTGCTCGTTACTGCGATTATTCTTGCTCCTGTCTGCTTCGCAATTTGTAAGTTTTCGATTGTATCCTTTGTGCTGCCAGATATGGAGATACCGATTGCAACTGAACGCTCATTCATAAGTGCCGCCTGGACAGCCTGAAAGTGAGCATCCTGCTTGGAGTAGCTATGCTTGCCTATCCGTGCAAAGCTATGCGCTGCTTGGGCGGCCGTTAGTCCAGATGAACCGACACCAAAGAAATGTAAGCTATCCGCAGTCAAAATAAGCTCTACAGCCGATTCTATTTGACTTGTATCCAAAAGCTCTTTCGTTTGCTCCAATGCCTGCACATGAGCTGTTATAAGACTATGCTTCAACATATTCGGATTGTCTTGCATAGTTGGATCATCCTGAGGTTGATCGGATGTACGCACCAAATCCTGCGCCAGCGATAATTTGAAGTCCTGAAACCCTTTATATTTCAGCTTGCGGCATAATCGAAGCACTGTTGTTTCTCCGATATCCGCCTTTTCTGCCAGCTCAGTTACCGAATAATAGATAACCTCCTGAGCATGCTCCAATATATACTTGGCAGCCTTCTGCTCCGTCTTGGTCAAGCTATTATAGTGACTTTCAATATGAAGCAGCGTCGCTCCCATCGTTTGCATAGGCCCTCCCTCCCTTCATTGTATATGGTCCCATTCTTCAGCTGTCGTCCTCAAAATTCTCTCCATTAATTATACGGCGATATGGCCATAAAGAAAAGCAATCCATCTCCTAAAATAATGAATATTTGATCCGCTCCAATGTGTATCGCACCAGAGAAAAGCTGCTGAACAGGCTAACTAGCTTCCACCAACAATAATGAGATCAGCTCTGTATTTTACCGAAAAATCCATTTGAATTATAGCTACCTCAGTTACTTCAATTTCAGTTACTTCAGTTACAATTACTTCAATTTCAGTTACTTCAGCTACAATTACTTAAACTGCCTTATCCATTCTATAATTTCCCAATGGCTTGATAGGCTAATACGCCCGCCCCTAGTAAACCGGCTTCATTATCAAATACAGCCTTTTTAATCGCGATAGGCTGATCATAGTTACGAAGCTTCTCTTCTAGCGGCTTGAACCAAATATGGCTCGAGGCAATCAATCCGCCGCCAATGATAAAGCATTCGGGATCTATTGTGTTTTGCAAGCTGGCAAGTCCGGCTGCAAGATAGTCTACAAAAGACTCAACGATCATCCCTGCATCCCGATCTCCATTCTGATAGCGTTCAAATAGCTGTTCAGGGGTCGTATTTCTGGCAAGCAGTCGTTCATTCTGTTTTATCGCATTGTGCAAAGCCGTTCCCGATACATACTGCTCCCAGCAACCACTTCGCCCGCAATTGCAAGGCAAGCCATTAAAAGAAAATTGCATATGTCCCACTTCACCAGCAGCTCCTGCTTTGCCGCGCAGCAGTTGCCTGTTTGCCGCTATTCCTGCTCCAACACCTGTTCCAAGCGTTAGACATACATAATCATGATACGGCTTCGCAGCTCCGAAATATCCTTCTGCAATCGCGGCAGTATTCGCATCATTGTCCACTGCCGCAGGCAATTGATAGCTTTCCTCCAATATTTTTTTTACCGGAGTTCCTGTCCAATTCAACAGATTCGGTGTTGCAAACACAATTGTTCCGCTTGCGAAATCTACTCTGCCTGCTGTCCCGATACCAATCGCCTCAATCTCACCGCTATGCTTGTCAAGCAGTTCCTCTACCGCTAGCTTCGTTTGAGCCATAGTTCCTGCTATATCTGTACGCACAGTAATAACAGAGCTGATTTCTCCTGTTTCTGACACAAGCCCCGCCTTTATCTTTGTACCGCCAATATCAATGCCGATGACCGCCATTTCGCAGCAATCCTCCTACTACAATAGTTTTGATCGGCGCTAGCAAATCTCTATTCGCCTAATCTACTCGACACAGCTAACCGATTATTCTTGCACAGCTTGTTGTACTGCAACTGCAAATGACTTTGTAATTTCCTGCGGACGGGTAATTGCCGAGCCGACAACAACGCTGTAAGCTCCTTTTTGCAAGCAGGCTGCAGCCTCTTGCGGTGTTTGCACTCTCCCCTCCGCAATAACCGGAATTTGTACCACTTTCAATAGCTCTTCTAACAACTCAAAATTAAAGGAGTCCATTTGCTTCGAGTATGGCGTGTACCCTGACAAAGTAGTCGATAACATATGAACACCCATTTGCTCTGCTGCAATTCCTTCCTCCAAGGTAGAAATATCCGCCATAATAAGAATATCCGGAAGTTGTTTTTTTATTTGCTCAATAAATTCCGCTGTCGTCACCTTACCAGGATGTATACGATTTGTTGCGTCAACTGCAATAATTTCTGCACCAGCCTCTGCAACTTCACGTACTTCTTTCATCGTAGGCGTAATATATACGTCATATCCTTCATAGTCCTGCTTATACAAACCTATTACTGGTACGGAAACCGTTTCTTTAATTGCTTTAATATCCTGTGGTGTATTCGCACGAATTGCGCTTGCCCCACCTTCAACTGCCGCTGCAGCCATTCTCATCATAATATGGGAACCAAATAGCGGCTCATGCGCAAGTGCTTGGCAGGAGACAACTAGTTTTTTTTCAATTTGTTTCATTACAGTAGACATAGTACACCTCAGTAATTATTATTTTGGAGATTTTATTCTTTATTTTATTTAACTTTGGAGAAAAGGTCAATCTATATAAAATAAAAACTCTGTTCTATTTTTGAAATAGAAACAGAGTTTGAGTAAACACACAAATGATAACACACAAATGATATACGACTTTTTTTAATTGGATTGCATTAGCTGGTGCAGTTTTTTCAAGGCTCCTCTTGCAGCTTCCTCACCTGCAGCTATACATCTTCTCATATCTTTAAAGCCAATTGCCTGCTGCCCAAGATCAGGCCGGAGAACAATATCCGCCAGCTGCAATTCTTCCCGTACTATTTTGGCACTCATCATATCAATAGTATTCATTAAAGAAGTAATAAAGTTACTCGCTTTTCCTCGAGTATAGGCTTCTGAGCTGACATTTACCGCAATAACAATATCCGCTCCCATACTTTTAACTAGAGCTGCTGGTACGGGATGAATAACCGCACCGTCTATCAATGTTTTCCCTTGGAAATTAACCGGCCTCATCACTGCCGGAATAGCACTGCTTGCCGAAATCGCCTTCGCTAATGAACCCTGATTCATAATAAAAGCTTCTCCGGTCAATGTATCTGAGGCAATCGCAGCGAACGGGATTGGCAACTCTTCAATGTTGCGAACTCCCAAATGACTTTCAATAAATTGAATCATAGGTGTGTTATGCACAAAGGATTGCTTGGGAAAGGTGGGACGTACAAGTCGACGCCAGCCCATTGTAGTGACGACATGCTCCAAATCAGAGGATGACATACCAGCAGCATACGCTCCACCGACTAACGAGCCTACACTGGTGCCGGCTATATAATCAATTACAATCCCTTCTTGCTCCAGCACACGCAATACGCCGATATGCGCCATGCCTCGCAAAGAACCGCTGCCAAGCGCCAAGCCTATTTTGAGACGTTCGCCAGCTTTTTTATGTCTGTCAAAACGCAAATGACCGCTTGTAATTGTCCTTCCTTCGCTGCGTACATACGCTTCCTTCACGATGCGTTGCAGTTCCCCCACATTATTCGTCAAGTAAGGGAACAACGAAAGCATGCGCAATGCATCCTGTGACAGTGCCCGATCCTGCTCAATCGCTCCTTCACACATTGCAAAATGCTGCGCAAGCACTGGGATATCCTCTGCCCGTTCTCTTAGCGAAGGCACTTGAATACAATCCCAGCCCAACAATCCTAGCGTACGCATGGACAGCATAATAATTCTGGTTTCCTTATTTTCTTTCACAATCTCATTTTTACAAAAATCCTCCAGCTGCTCCGAATTCATTATTGCCAGTGTTCCGCCTTTAGCTGCTTTAAGCTTCGCTTTCCATTCTTCCCTGCCGAATTGCGAAGCTGACAAAGTCATAAACGGGTACTTTCCGTTCGTAGCCAACTGATGGATACTTCGGGCAGCATGCATGCGCCCTGTACCCGCTTCGCCAACAATGACGATGTGATTTGAACCAGCTGCTGATCGCTCAATTTGCATAGCAAGCTGCTTCATTGCCGCACTTTCCCCGATCATGGCACCGTACTGCTCTTGTTGCTCCTGCTCCTTCATAAGCAGCATACTTTTGGCATGCTCCTCTTCCACACGTAAATTAGAATTTTGAATTCTTTTGATCATCGTCTCGATAATTTGCATGCGAAACTGAGCATTTTCATCCATTAAAAGCAACAAACCGCTTCGGCTTACTGAAACCACCTCGAGCTCAGTAGACGCATCAACATTGGCACTAATAGGATCATTGGTCAGACAAGACATTTCTCCAAAAAACTGACCTTCCTTTAAACGGGCAAGCTCGACCTCTATATCGCGATCAAGGTATACGCGAGCTTCACCAGAAATAATAATATATATTTGACTGCTGATGTCCCCTTGCTGCAAAATCTTCTCGGCTGGCGAGAAGCGATGCACTTGAAGCACATGTCCAAACTGTTTCATCTTCTCTTTTAATTGATGATTAATTAACGGAAATTGCTCATGCTTCTCGTGCAAACAGGCTCCTCCTTGCTGTTATTGACTTGTCATAATTAAGGCATTATGGTCTTCTGATCGAACCGCTCTAAACTTCGTCAGACGTTCAAGATAAGCCGACTCAATATAGCCCTTCCCTGCGATAATTGGCGTTTGCTTCTCCTTGAGCTTAAAGCGAACAGACCAATCCTCCTTCATTACCTCAACCTCAAAACTGTCACTATGCCAGATTACTTGTGCCTGCCACTGTTCAAACAAATCGCGGATCGGGATAAAAAGCTGTTTATTTTCATAATAAGGAGAGGTCGTATGGGCAAATTGAATAGGTTGGTAGTCAAACCAGATTTGCGTTTTTTCTGTTTTCTCCTCCAACGGCACAGACGCAATTAAATCTTCATCCGTTTGAACAGCTTGCAAATTACTAATGTCTACAGAAAGCAACTTTAATTTTCTATTATGTGAATCAGATACATATAACTTTCCATCAGCATACGTCAAATACATCGGCCGTTCAAATTGTGCCTGCTCAATCGTCCCGAGCATATCTCCAGGCTCTGTTTTGCCTGCCAGATTATAGACGCTGCCATCCTTATTTACAGCTCTCACCCGATTATTCAAGCTGTCGGCAATAAATAAGATTCCTTGCTCATAATGTAAACCTGTCGGAAATTTAAATAATGCATCCAAACGATTACCGTTGCGGTAGCCTCCCGCAAGATAGCCCGTGACTGGATCAGCAGCTGTTAGTTGTCCAGCAAATAATGCTACCTTCCCATCCTCAATAATTCGAATAACATGATTACCACTATCCGAAACGAAGATTTCCCCTTGATCGCCCAGCGCAACATCAGCTGGCTCGTTAAAAAGAGCCTTGTTCGCTATTCCATCCTGGAATCCGCCTTCTTTGGCTGCAGTACCGGCGATCGTACTTACCACACCGTCAGGTGCCACTTTGCGAATCACATGATTCATCGTATCCGCAACATAAAGATTGTTGTCCTTATCAATAGCCAGCCCGGATGGGTGATTGAACTGCGCTTTTTTCTTCTCACCATCTGTATAGCCCGCTTTTCCCGTACCTGCATGTGTGTAAAGCGTTCCATCTACAATTTTGCGAATAGTATGATTATCATAATCACTAATATAGACTACGCCGCGATTATCAACAGCAATATCCCGCGGATGAGAAAATAACGACTTCTCCAATTTATCATCGATATATCCGCCAAGCGGCTCGCCATACCGATTCTTCCCTGTCTGAGAGCCTGTTTTCCAGCGTACCTTGCCATCCGCTTCTCGCCATTCAATCGTATGCTTGCTTGTATCGACTATAATCATTTCCCCTGATGCGCCAACCCAGATTCCCGCAGGCTCCATCCAGGCATCTTCAGCGTTCTCTGTTTTGGCAGTCCACTCGGTCACTTCTGGACGTTTCTTATCGTCTTTCTTTGGTTCACTTGCCTGTACCGCAGCATCGCCCAGCATAAAGCTGCAAGTTATCAGACTGGCGGCAAGCAATAGCTTGCCCAGCCGATTATATTTTTTTATAGTAACCATCTATACGCCCTCCTTTCTTTCAAAGCTTAATTCATAATATACATTAATTTTGTAGTAATAAATTGATACGGCTCAAGATTTCCTCCCAACTGACGAGCAGTTTGGATATTGAATGCAAGCTCAGTTGTCCCTTCTGAAGCAAATGTCTGTTCAATCCAATCTTTGCGAACAGTCAGCTTGACAAGCTTCATATTGCTTCCCTCAACTTGAACAATAGACTGTGTTGATTGATGACTTACAGGCTTCTCATCCTGCCCGAAAGTCAACTTGGTCACAACCTCATCCTCATTCAGCAGCAGCTCGAACTGCATATCCTGGAAATCATAAATGCTTTCATAGAAATTAAGCGCTCCTGAAGGTAATGGTTCCGTCAACAAGCCTGAATATATAGTCGGAGAAGCCGCTCCATTTCTGCTCAGCACTCCCCCATCAAGCCGCACCCGCATACCCGTGTAATTTCCCTCTAGTTGAATAGACAGTGCCCCCGAATCTTTGGTTATATTACCGAGCATATACAGCGGTCTTAGCAATCCCTTATCAGAAGATAGCCATATCCGATGTCCCAAATCCCCGGCTGTCGAAAGTACGCCATCCACGAATTCGACCGTCAGACCCGTTGCATTTTGAAAATCCGCCCATCCCTGTGGCAATTCTACAAACTCAATCTTTGCTGGACCGCCGCCACTTGATATAAATTCTACCTCTATACTAGCAGTCTCATTATCAATCTGTTGCATTGCTGCCGGCTTCAATTGTAATGTATAAATCGGTGCTATATCGTACTCTTCTCCAGTAAGTGTGTAGTCATTCGAAGATAATTCCACTTTATTGCCGCCATTAACAATTCTTACAGAATACCCGCTAATCGTTGCAGATTCGAGTCCATAACCATAAATAGCATATCGGTCAGGCAAACTGGAAGGGTCTGAATAATAGGCTTTGATCATTCCTTCAAACCACGGTGCAACTGGCAATTCAATATGCTGTTGTTCATAAAGAATCGCCCCTCCGTCTTTTGCTTTTACAGCACCAGCATTTATTATAACCTGCAAGCTGTGCAAATCTGTGCCCAATGCTGTAGCTGGTTTAATAATTAATTGATTCTGACCTGCGCCCCCTATCGAAATTTGATCCGTACTCTGCAAATCAACCGGGCTATTGTTGACCGTTAGTTTCACAAAATCACGCAGCTCGTTCAAACTGACATTGGCATCAATTGCCTGATCGAAAGGTATTATAATTTCTCCACGCTTAATCAATGCCTCATTCGCCAGTTGCACAAGCATGCCTTGATCTACTGCTGGAACCGTGCCATACGGCAGCAGTACTGGCAGCATATAGCCCGAGCTGAACTCCAACAAGAACATAGGTGAAATATTCGGGCTGACAATCGAACCTAGATAACTACTGTCAAGGACAGCAGTGCTTGCATCCGGCAATGAATACGCTGCACCGCTTTGCAATTTTTGCACGCCTTTGTTCGGACCCTTGTAATTGACGTAGTATACATCGGTTAAGGTTTGACCTTTTCCGTTATATCCTATAGAAGCACTGGCTTGCTGATCCGTAATAGGATCAGCGCTTACCAGCACAGGATTACCTGATGGGCTAACAGAACCTCCGCCAGGACTCGCCGGAGGATCATAGACAATTACAGAATCTTCCTCACCTTCAGTCGCTTCCCCTCCATTTCCATCTTCAGGCATGCCCTCCTCTTCATAAAAACGGGCTTCCTGCTCCTTGTCCAGCTTGGTAATTGTCCATTTCCCGTTATGATCCATATGGAAGCTCTCATCCGGATTTACATAGATTGTCTCTCCGCCCGGAACGCCTAGAAGATCGATGCTTACTCTCCCCTCCAAAACGCCAACCCAAGTCCCCAAATGATCATAATAAACATAAAACTCTGTTCCCATTACACCCATAATCGCGGTAGGTGTTTTCACGTTAAATTTTGAATCTCCGCTCAGCTTTTCATTTATTTTTACCTTAACTTTACCGCCAGCCAGAGACAAGGTAGTTTTCCCTCCGGATGACTTTAAAGATTTCATTAATTCACTAATGACCAACTTGGTATCAGAGGATAGCGTCACTTCTTTATTGGCGTCAACCAGTAATTGAAGCGAGCTTTTTCTACCTGTCGTAAAAGTATCCCCTTGAGTGAAGGACATGTTTTTGAATACATCAAACTGCTTCGCACCTGTCCCCTTCTTCATCTGGGCTGTGCCTGAAAATGCGGTCACCTTGCCTGCTTTTGCTGAAGACTCCGCCCATATCGATTGGGGTATGATAAGGCAACATATAAAAACTGCAACTAGCCATACTCTTCCTTTACTCACTTTTTGATCCCCTCCAGTTCATATACAGCAACAGCCTGTTCCTTTCCCTTCACCACAATTTCACCAAGCGGCTTAACTGCGATTCTCTCCTTGACCTGTTCGTAAACAGCCTCACTAATTAGCACCTGTCCCGGCTCTGCTCTGCTCTCCAGTCTGGCTGCCGTATTGACCGTATCGCCAATCGCGGTATAATCCATTCTAGTTTTGGAACCAATATTGCCTACAATTGCATCTCCGTAATGAATACCGATACCAAAGGATACTTTTCTTCCATAACGCTCCAGTAATCTATTCTCAAGCTCTGCTGCTCCTTGCTTCATCTCCCATGCGGCTTTTACCGCCTGCATCGTATGATCCTCCTGAGGCAACGGAGCATTGAATATCGCCATCGCGGCATCCCCGATAAACTTATCCAGGGTACCGCCAAAACGAAAAATACAGTCAGCTGTCAGGTTCAAATATTCGTTAAGCAAACCGACAAGCTCCTCCGGCTCGACCTGCTCAGAAAGAGGCGTAAATCCACGTATATCAACAAATAGAACGGTAAGCTGCTTGCGGCTCCCCCCTAGCTTTAATCCTTCTTCACCGCTTTTCAAAATCTGTTCAACAACCTGCGGTGCAACATACCTGCCGAAAATATCCGTTACCCGCTTCCTCTCTGCATACTCAGCACCATAGCGGAATATAACAGTTGCTGCATAGAATGAAACAATTAGTATAAGTGCATAGATGATCGAAATAATGATGCCATTTGTGTACAATAATTTTGCAGTCATCAGACAGATTGCAGCTAGTGTCAGTATTAGCACAGAAGACCACAATGTCGATCGAATGCGGCAAAGCCCATAGGCTATACCAGCAATAACCAGCAACAACAACAGGTTCATCTGCCAGGATAGAGGAGCTTTGTAGTGCCCCTCAAGTATGGACTGAATAATGTTTGCATGTATTTCGACACCATACATAGGCTGATTGCCATCAAGCGGTGTAAAATACTCATCCTTTATACTAGGAGTATATGTACCAATTAAGACGATTCTATCTTCAAAATAATCAGCCGGAACATCGCCATTTAGCACGGCAGTGTACGGTATAGCTTCAAATTGCTGCGGTTTACCTGCATAAGCTATATGAAAACGATTGAAAGCATCCAGTGGGAGATTTGCTTTATCCAAGACAACGCCCTGTTTTTCCAAATAGTGATTAGCAATTACCCATGCAAAGCTGTCAATCGTTTCTTCTTCATATGTAAATGACAATAGCGATCGGCGAATAACGCCATCCGGGTCAGGAAAAGTATTCAGATGTCCTATACCTGCCGCCGATTCTTCCAAAGCAAGGAACGGTTCTGTTAATGCCTCGGCAACAACTGCTCCGTCCTTGGAATAAGTATCAAATAGTCCGTAGCTTGCCAATATCGTATTACCGGTTTCAGCAACTGCTTCGATTAAATTCGCATCCTCATCCGGATCATTCGCTGCTAGCTGGAAAATAATATCCATGCCGATCACAGCAGGCTTGCCTTCTGCCAGCATGTGCAGCAGCATTGCATGCGTTCGTCTATCCCATGGCCATTGCCCCAGATCTCCAAGGCTTTCATCCTCTATCGCAATAATCGCAATCCTGTTATCCACGGGTCTTTCTTCCTGAAGCCAGCGATCTTGTAATTCGCTTTCTACAGACCAGAATGTATTTTGATACAATAATAATGCCGCCACCGCAGTAAGCACCGTCAATAAATATCCCAGTTTAATCGTTAGCTGCCTCCTTTCCAATAACAATTTATTATTTCTATATTTCTAAAAACATTGAAAGCTAAGCATAGTCAGTCGATGAACATCCCCACTACATATTTTAGCAGTCTTTTATTAGATTGACATTAAATAATTGTTTACGTTTACAGATAGATTCTTTTTACTTAAAAACTGCAAAAAAAGCCTGACAGCCATAGCTGCCAGACCTGTTACATATCCCTGATCAAACTTTATCTCCAATCACTTGGCTCTTGGCATCAATATTTGATTTCCTGGCAAAGCCTCTCATTTCAAATCAATTTGATCATCATAATAAACATCGAACATAGCTCTAATATCAGCAGCCCAGGCATAATCCTTATCGTCAAACAACGAACCGCGATGTATTGTTTGGACATGTGCCATTCTTTCCTTCAACGTATGTACATTATCGAGAGTGTCCAAAAACATACATACATCACAATACACATTAGGACCGAGGCTGAGCTTGTACCCATCATTAATAAGTTCGATAGTGAGCGGCAATGCATATTGCTCAGCCGTTTTCCGCAATCGATAAATGGCATTATACAAATTATGCATGGATCGCTGTCCGATTTGTTCTGGCCATAGCAAATCTGCGAGCACCCAGCGGTTAACAACTGAATTTCTTTTCGTCAGCAAGTAGGCAAAAAGCTCCTCTGTTTTGCGAGTCGGCCACTTGACCATTTCGCCAGAGCCAGTCTCTGTTTGAAATACACCAAAGCAAGTAATTTTCATCAAACTATTACTGATTGACGGTTGGGACGCCTTTTCCTCTATATAACTGCTTGTAAAAATTGGTTTTAATCGTTTAAGCCGTTTCAGCAAGCCTTCCAGCATTTCCTTCGTTATCGGCTTCATCAGATAATCCGACACTTCAAGGCGATACGCATCAACCGCGAATTGCGCATGTCCAGTAACAAAAACAGTTTGTAAACCTGTTCCCTTTACCTTTGCAGCCAATTCAACTCCGTTCATCAATGGCATTTCGATATCAACCAACAAAGCATCCGCTTCAATGACTGGAATTCTCTCCAACGCCTCCAATGGGTTGGTAAACATTCCTGCGATTTCAAACTCCGGAATTTGCCTTAGCAAAGTCTCCAGCCATTTCAAGCTGTAAGTCTCATCATCTACAATAATGACCCTAATCATTATTCTAATCCCTCTCTCGCATGCTCTCACTTCAAATCTAACTTTTCTCTAGCATAACTGACATCTACATTATATCGTACCTTCTGCTTCAAACGACATACAACTAGTAAAATATGTGAGTTTTTTGTGAGATTAACTAGGTACAATGTATGAGTCTGTGCGTTTTAATACTATTAATGAATGAATGAGGCTGTCGACAGCCTTAATGTGCTCATTTTGAAAGGTGTAGAAAAGTCAAATGAATATTCAATCCTACCAAAAACATAAGATTATGCTGATTCTGTCGGCTGTTACTTTGGCTCTATCTCTTGCTGTTCATGCTCTACATAATTACAGCTCACTCTTTGATTCATACTTGCAATTACGTGGAGCAGGTCCATCGAAACAGGAGCTGTCTGGACTGAAAAGCATCTTTTTCATACTCCCAGTCGCTTTCTTCCTACTCAGTGCAGCTGCATACTTAAACAGACAAAAATATGACCATCTGTTGCCGTGGCTTATAACTGCCTCAATGACCTTCAGCAGCATATCAACGATCGCTGGCGGGGATGGCTTTGTTGAGTATCACTTTTCTATTTTTATGACCATAGCTATGATTGCCTACTATGATCATGTCAAAATTCTATTATTCAGCACACTTATTTTTACCGTTCATCACCTTGCCGGTTTTTTCTGGTTTCCTGAATTGCTGTGCGGTACTTCAGAATATAGATTTTCGTTGCTTGCGATTCATGCTGTTTACTTGATCCTGACAAGTAGTGCGACGATTTGGTTTGTGGTTACAAAGCAAAAATTCACTAAGAAATTGCAGGAATCAGCAGAACAACAACAACGTGCAGCAGCTATGCTGCTCGAAAAGTTGGAATCAACGAATCATTCCATTTTGCAGGTTGCTGACAATCTACTGGAACGCAGCGCCTCTTCCTCGAGTCTTAGTAAAAATGCGGTATACTCCGCTTCGATTATTTCGTCGGGTACGCTTCAACAGGCCTCGGCTATTGAGGATGGTGTGAGCGGCATGCATGATACTTTGGCCGAAGCTGAACAGCTATTGGATGTATCTGTACTTGTAAGCAACAGCGCCCTCCATACCTCTGAACTGATGGAGAATGGTTCTAAAAAAATAAGCCAGCTCTCTTCACAAATGCACTCCATCACAGACTCTGTTGACCATGCAGACGCTGTAATGAACAAGCTTGCTTTGGAGGCAGGTGAAGTTTCGCAACTGATTCAAATTATTTCACAAATTGCCGATCAAACTCATTTGCTTGCTCTGAATGCCTCCATAGAAGCAGCCCGTGCAGGGGATCATGGACTTGGCTTTGCAGTTGTAGCGGCTCAAGTGCGCAAGCTGTCAGCAGAGTCCAATGAATCTGCCGCTGCGATCCAGCAAAAGATCAGACAATTTCACGAGCATATCGATAGCGTTGCAGCCAGTATGCAATTAAGCAAGGCTGAAGCGCACAAAGGCAAAGAGCAAATTGCAGAAACAGAACTAACCTTTGGCAATATAGCTGAATCGGCGGCATTACTGGATTCGCAAATAAAAGAAATCGCTGCCCGCTCCGAAACAATGTACGCCAACTCTGAGCAAACTAGCGGTGCTGTGCAGCACGTCGCTGATATATCATCCTCCTTCAACGAGGCACTAACAGCAATATCTGCATCCATAAATGAACAAGCTGCCTCATCTGAAGCTATCAATCAAATAGCTGTTGGCTTGAAGTCACTTGTTTCTGAGCTGAACATGCTCGTCGAAACAATACAACAAGAAGCCCAGCAACTTCCTGCAACTACAAAGCTTTCAGCCTACTAAACATGGAACTGCTTGGACTAATCGAATAGAGATTGTGGATTCGCAAAAATTGACTCGATAGTTAAGCAAAACTAACACCAGCTTGCAAACTTAAACCTAAATGGGATTGACCTGAGCGTCGGCATTTGCCGATACCCTGGTCAATCCCTGTTTCTTATTCCCTATTCGAGTTGAGGAGATACAATCGTAACAGCAGCCCTTTTGCGGTTGAGCGACACAACCGCTAGCTCTTTCCCCAGTTCCGTTTTGCTTGCCGTGAGCTATCATTTTTCTTACTTACTACTTACTATTACGACATTTTAACTATTACAACGCACAACGGAAACCAGTATTTCCAGAAGAACTATCAGGTGTGTTTTTGCTGCGTGCAGCTACACGATACCGATTGCAATATGATTTATGACATAGATAGGAGCCTCCGCGCATCGACCGCCCCGTCCCTTTTGAAGGACCAACCGGATTATCCGATGCACTGTTTAGATGATAGCGCGGATCAAACCAATCGTTACACCATTCCCATACATTACCCGACACATTATATAGACCGAAGCCGTTCGGTTCAAAAGCATCAACAGGAGCCGTGCTTAAATATCCATCACTCGCATGGTTTTTAACAGGAAATTTTCCTTGCCAAATATTGCACATATGCTCATTATTCGGCTTTAGCTCATCGCCCCATGGATATCTTTTCCCGCTTAAGCCACCTCTTGCCGCATACTCCCATTCCGCTTCCGTAGGCAGTCGCTTCCCTGCCCATTTGCAATAAGCATCGGCATCATTCCAGGAAACATGTATAACAGGATGATTCATCCGCTCCTCGATATTGGAGTCCACCCCCTCTGGATGGAGCCAGTCCGCACCTTCCACAACACACCACCACGGTGTTTCCTTCGGTACATTAGTTACTTTATCAGACTCTTCTTTGGATAGAAGCAAATGGAATACATAAGACCATCCAAATTGTTCAGCATCCGTGCGATAACCCGTTTCAGCAACAAACTGAGCAAATTGCGCATTTGTAACGGCATAAGGATCAATATAAAAAGGAGACACCGATACTTGACGGATGGGTCCTTCCCCATCAGCAGAAAAACCTTCTGCATCATTCGTGCCCATTAAAAATTCACCGCCAGCAAGCTTGATCATATTACTGCGTGGATCTATTTGTGAGCTATTCTCTTTATCCGACTCAGCAGGAGGATTAAAGCTACTCGTATCCTGCGCTCTCTTTTCAAGTTGAACAGGCAAACAGCTTCCGTTTACCTGTTCCCTGCTAGCGCTACAGCAGGATTTTTTTATAGAACCGCCCCCCAATATAACTTCGTCAACGTTCTTTAATTCCTTCACTTCAACTTCCTCTATACTTTCTACATTTCCCTTTACCTGTTCATCCATCCTTTATCCCATCCTTTAGCTCATCATAGTCTGCTTTGATTAAAGGAAAAGTACACCCTCTAAAATAGAATCATACCGACGCATGCGGATGCCGCAATTGCAAGCAGTGGATGCACTTTAAATCTGGATACGCCTACAAAAACAACAACTGCCAACAGCAAAGTTCCAAGCGCTCCCCAATTCCATATGGAAGAGCCCTCGCTCAAAAAACCGAAATGAAGCCCTGCATAAATAATAAGACCTACCACGACAGGTCGCAAGCCATAAAAGGAAGCCTTCATCCACTTATTATCACGGTTGCGAAATAGAAAAGTTGCCAACACGATAACTACAAGCAGCGACGGCAGCACAATTCCAGCAGTAGCTATTAGCGCTCCAGGTATTCCGGCTGTGTAGTAGCCAATTAACGTAGCACTATTAGTAGCAATCGGTCCGGGAGCCGAGCCCGAAATTGTTACAATTTCCTGAAATTGAGCAACACTCATCCAGCCTTTGGCATCAGCCTCATACTGCACAAGCGGAATAACAGCATATCCGCCTCCAAAGGACAAAAAGCCTATTTTAAAAAATGTTATAAATAATTGCCAGAGCATTCTGCTTCCCCCTTACATACGCATGTTTGTCTTGTCTTGTGAGGATAAGGGTAATTTCTGTTGCGTCGGTTCTTTCACCTGATTGACCTGCTTATTTTGCTCTTCTTGCTTCTCCGTCTGAATCGTCACTCCCATCTTCTGCTTAGCTTGCACAATGATCATGCCAATTACAAGTCCTGTGATAATAATATAAATGGGATTCATTTTGAATACTAATAAGAGCAATAGTGCGGTCAGACTTAGACCAGCAGTCGTTTTATCGAAAACCGCCGTTTGAAGCATACGGTAAGCAGCAATCCCGATTAAGCCAACAATGGCAGCATGAATGCCTTTTAAAGCTGCTGCCGTTAAGGGATGCCCCTCAATCGCACTGTAACTGAAGCTTAATGCCATCACTATAAAAAAAGTAGGTAATGCTATACCGACAACTGCCGCTGTGGCTCCTGCAATTCCTGCCATTCTAAAACCAATAAAAGCAGCAATATTAACGGCCACCCCTCCTGGTGCCGAACCTGCTGCCGAGAACAAATCCCTTACCTCATGTTCATTGAGCCACTTCTGCTTGGTCACAACTTCTCTTTCGACAAGCGCCATCATGGCATAACCACCACCAAAAGTAACCGGGCTAATTCTCATAAACACCCAGAACATGCTCATAATCATGCTAAATTTTTCTTTTATTGTGTTCTCTGTCATTCTGCCCCCTCCTCTTGCTGTCTAAATCAACTCGAACAACATTTATTTATATTATAACACTTAATTTCTTTTTAGAAATAAGTATTTAGAAAAGAATTAATTTTTTCAATGGTGTTGGAAAAAACAACGTTTTAACTTTAACCATTTATTTACTTTAGTTCAAATTGAATTAAAGGTTGGATATAGGATGGATGCTGGAAGTATTTCCAGCTATACTAGGAATAGCACAATAGCCGATCGGAATTTTTAGAAACGGAGGGCGCGTATTTAATGTCTACATCTTTATCGCAAAAAGCTGCAGTTTTGCGCTTTATCGCTCAACGTGAGTTTACTTTGAAAACGGATTTGCTCCAGCAGTTTGCCATACATAGCAGTGCACTCACAAGAATGCTTGAAGAATTCGTGCAAGCCGGCTTTATAGAGGAAGGCGGAAGAGGTCAATCCACTGGGGGCCGAAAGCCTATCCTATATCAAATAAAAAGCCGGCGTCTGTTTTTATTGGGACTTGATATATCGCGAACCTATTCAATACTTGGTTTGTTTGATTTAAAACTGACGCCGCTTGATTTTTGTACATGGACAATGGACAAGCAGATGACTCCTGAATTATTAATTCATCTAATGAAGCAGCAAGTTCATCAATGGAAAGAGCAATTTTCCATTGACAGCACCAGCCTTTTGGGGCTTGGTGTCGGTGCAGTTGGACCAGTCGATCGGGAAAAAGGAATTATTATTGATCCGCAACACTTCCATGCGCCTGGTTGGCAGCATATTTCATTGCGAGAGCATATGGCGGAGGCGCTTCAGTTGCCTGTATTGCTGGAGAACGGCTCAAATACTGCTTTGCTAGGTGAACATTGGCATGACTCGCAGCAGCCTGTTAACCATATGTTATATGTTCATGCCGGAGTAGGCATACGCTTTGCTGTTATGACCGACGGCAAGCTAGTTCATGGCGCTGCTGATAATGAAGCGGCAATTGGACAAATGATTATTCAAGCTGACGGCAGCAGATTGCACGGGCAAAGCAAAACAGGGGTTTTGGAGGATTATGCCTCCATCCAGGCGCTAGAGCAAAGAATTCACATGCTGTATGCAACGGGACAAGCTGATTTTGCTTTTGCAAGCGACCCCGCAGCTGTTCATTTTCAAATGATGATGGAGCAACTGAAAGCTGGCAACACCTCTCTAAAGCAACTATTTGGGGCAGCCGGCTCGTATCTCGGTATTGGACTTGCTAATGCCATCAATCTTTTATATCCTGAAAAAGTGATTATCGGCGGACCGCTAAGCCATTACAGTGATGATTATTTTGAAGCCGCTGCTGCAAGCGCCACAGCCAATTTATATGGACCGGCAAACTATCGCCCGTTATTTTCCAAAGGGAAGCTGCAGGAAAAGGGAGTTGCGGCAGGTGCCGCCTCCATGCTGTATTCATTATTGCTTCTATAAAAAGAGAAAGAGCGGGCAGCAATCCTGATCGGATTGACAGCCCGCTCTTCTTTCTATGATATAAGCAGCTCTTTTGCTGTCTCCCCAGCTTCCAGCTCGACAACTTGCTGCTGAGCCTGCTTGCCTATAACTTATGTGATGCAGGATTCATCTTTTACAACAGTAATTTATTCCGATTAGCCAATATATTGCGGAAATCATCCTTCTCCTTACCAGACATATGCAGAGAAATTTCCTCTAAGGAGAAATTCAAATATTTTATTGTCAACATGCGCTACAATATTATAATATCCTCTACCGCATAGTAGCGATGTTCTTGAACATTACGCACCAATGGCTTCAATAGATTTTGCTTGTCGTAGTGACGCAGCATCAAAACGCAAGCCCTTTTTTTGTGCTTGGCAGTTCGCTCCCGCAACTTTGCTATTCGCTCTTTCGTTATAAGAGTACCCTGTCAAAATAAATGTATTTCGATCCAATCTCCATTAAGAGGTGAATAGGTATGATCAAAAAACTATTTATTGGTGTGCTAATACTCATTTTGTTAAGCGGCTGTTCCGGAGTCAAAGGAGGCAATGGCGGTAATCCAACTTCCTCTGCCAATCCTGACAAGCCGGAAGTAAGCGCCGCACCTTCTACTACCCCCGCTCCTGACAGCAGCCCGTCGCCATCGGAAGGAAATAAAGGGGAGCAGAAGCCAACCTCAGAGCCAAAACTGACAAAACAACAAGCCGCAGAGCAAATCGTTCTAGCTTTGAAATCTAAAAATACGAATGAACTGAATAAGCTGATTCATCCCGTCAAGGGTGTACTGTTCTCGCCATATTTGTACATTGATAAGAATACCGCGCAAATATTCAAAGCGAACCAACTTCCTGCTTTTGATGATAGCACTCCATATATATGGGGCGAATTTGATGGCAGTGGCGAGACGATCAAAATGACTTTCAGCAATTATTACGAAAAATTTGTCTTCGATCATGATTACAGCAAACCTGAAAAGCTTGGCGAGGATGAAGTGCTTCATGAAAGCAATACGGTAAACAATATAAAAGAAATTTTTCCAGACAGCTACATTGCTGATTATCATTTCAGCGGCTTTGATCAAGCCTTTGGCGGGGCGGACTGGTCAAGCTTGATCATTGTAATGGAACAGCATGATGGGAACTGGTATGTGTCCGCCATTGTACATTCTGCCTGGACTGTTTAATGTTGTAACGTGCCTGTGCAACAACTTTGGCACAACAAAAAGCATGGGAGAGGGGCGAGTGGCCACGAGTCTCTCTCATGCTTTTTTATTGTTTTCGAAACGAGTTAATATCGCCAAGCTGACTGTTTCAATTCATAACCTGCCTAATTCTCGTTTGACCTTTTCGATAATCGTTAAGGTCCGACAGCAGCAGCATCCAAAGCAGACAACTTTGAGAGCATATCTTCTTTGGAAAAATGCTCGCCTATAAAGACAACAACATCATTTACCTCCCCTTGGGGATCGATCCTCATAAAATCAGATTGCTTATAGGCATACTGAAACAAATACCTTCCTCCGGTATCCGAGAAGCGGATGACTCCTTTGGCACGATATATATTCGGCGGCAGCTCTTCCAAAAACTTTTCAAATCCTTCACTGTGCAATGCATTTTTAACGTAATAGGTAACTGCTGAGACATGATGATGAGCGGCATGGTTATGAGCGTTATGGTTAATAGGGCTTGCTGTTTTTGTTGTAGTTGCAGTTACAATTGATGTAGCTATGGTTGCCGCTGTTCCCTCTTTTGTCTGCCCATTACTACCTGTATTGCTAATATCGTTATTACTGATATTGCTGCTGCTGACTTCATTACTTTTATGCCCCAACCATTGCAGGTTCTCCAGCTTGCATTTAACCGTCGGCACAATTTGTGCGACTTGATTCGTTTCACGAAGCAACTGCTGCGCCTCAATCAATTGCTCCTGCTCAAGCAAGTCCACTTTATTCAAAAGCAGCATTGTTGCTGTTCGAATTTGATCCAGCATAAGCTGATATGTCTCTCCATTATCATTCTTTCTGCGCGCCAATAGCTCCGGTCCATCGACTACCGTTATAATTGAACATAGCTCAATATGCTTGTACAATGCGATCTCCGTAACGCCATCAATTGTCTCAAGCGGGTTTGCCGCTCCCGTTGACTCAATAATAATTGCATCAGGCGAAAAGCGATCAATCAATTGACTGATCTCCACCCCCAAATCCCCTTGCATCGTACAGCAAATACAGCCGCTTAGCATTTCCGCCATCGGAACATCTTTGGACACCAATTCCCCATCCAAATTAATATCGCCAAGCTCATTCATTACGACCGCTGGCTTCATATTATTCTCCTTGAAAAAATCGAGCATTTGAGTAAGTAACGTTGTTTTTCCACTTCCCAGAAATCCAGACAATAAATATACGGGTACTGTTTTCATAATTACACCTGCTTTGCTCAATTTTATCTTCTGAACGTTATATTCTAATTGATCTTATTATTATACCTCATCCTTCTCTATAATTGCTTTTTCAGCAAGAACATAGTACGCTTTTTGCAACCATATAATTGTGTAAAACATCTCTACGATACATTGGTGGCACTGCGCCGCGAGGGAGGATTTTTATGGATCACAATAGTATTGCTGCAGAGCAACTGCAGACACCATATATTATGATTGATGAGGAAAGAACTGATCGCAACATTGCTCGCATGGCTGAGGCGATTAAGAATAAGGGGGTCAGCTTGCGCCCGCATATTAAGACACACAAAATGCCCGAACTGGCATTAAAACAGCTGGCTGCCGGAGCAACGGGAATTACGGTTGCAAAGCTGTCGGAAGCCGAAGTGATGGCTAACGCTGGCATTAAGGATATATTTGTGGCTTATCCGATTGTAAGCAAGGCAAAGATCGAGAGGGCGGTCAAGCTGGCTGCAACTGGGATTCGGCTTATCACTGGTGTTGACAACTTCGATGCTGCCTCATTGTTAGCAAGAGCTGCCGCGAATAACAGACTGACGATTGAGGTAAGACTGGAGATCGAAACTGGTCTTCTGCGAACTGGGGTGTTGCCAAGCAAGGCAGTAGAGCTGGCTCAGGCAATCAGCAAGCTGCGCGGGCTGAAGCTGACCGGAATCTTTACCTACCGAGGCGCCATATTAGACGGTTCGCCAACGACAGATTTGCAGGCTGCAGGGCATGAGGAAGGCAAGCTTCTGGTCGAAGTCGCAGAGACTCTTCGCGCTGCCGGTATTCCGGTTAAAGACGTCAGTGCCGGCTCCACATCGACTGCCCTATATGCTGCCCAGATAGAAGGTATTACGGAGGTGCGACCTGGCACCTATATTTTCCAAGACTGCATGCAAGCTGCTTTTGGCGTGTGCAATCTGGAGGATACTTCTGCTCTTGTATGGGCGACCGTGGTAAGCAGGCCTGCGCCAAATCGTATTATTATCGATGGGGGCAGCAAGGCATTTGCTACGGATGCTCAGCCAGGCAAAGCTCCGCTATATTTGAAGGGCTTTGGCCATATTGTTGGCGACCCGGATGCGTTATTTGAGCGAATGAGCGAGGAACATGGCATCATCACAGTACGACCGGAATCTGTCTACGCTCCAGGTGATCGCTTGACGATTATTCCCAACCATATTTGTCCCACTGTCAATTTATATAATGAAGTCATTATTAAAAACAAGGATGGCGATTTGCGTAGAGCCACAATCGCTGCGCGCGGCATGTCACAATAAAGAAGACAGCAAAAATGCTAATTAATGCTGTTCGCAAATAAAAAAGAGCGCCTCTGAAACAGAGACACTCTTTTTTTATGCTATATGATATGCTGCAAACAACTTTCTGGTCTGCAACCTAACCAATTAGAAGCAGCAAGCGCGAGTGATAATAACAAGCAGGATGAAAAGGACTAGAATGCTGCCCGCATTCGAGAAAGCCCCTCCACAATTACCACCTACTGGGAAGTGTGAGTTAGCGCCGCCAGAAACATTAACACCGTAGCTCATTTGTTCATCTCCTTTGTTTGAGTATACGTTATCCTATGTCGATTAAAGGGGATTGTATAGGCGGTTTTACAAATTGTGCATTCGCCCTGTCTCAAACAATTGTTCATACTTCGTTAGTGTGGAAATAAATTGCTCCTCATACTGTTTGCGCCGCTGCTCTGAAGGAAGCTTGCACTCTTCTTGTTCAGCGAAGAATCGCTTCCTGTTTCGAGCAATGCTTCGATACAAGGCATCACGCAACAGTTTTGGAATAATAACTAGTGCGTATGCAAGCCGATATCCCCCTCCCAGTCGAAGAGCAATTCGAAGAAGTGCATCTGAGAACAAATAGGGCTGACCTCCATCAATAACCACTATTGAATCGGGTCGGACATTATCAGCAAAATAAAGCCGCTGAACATGTTCGCCAACTTCCGATTGTTGTGAAGCAAATAAGCATACACCTTTTTTATCCACACGAAGCAGCAGTTGCAATAGACGATTGCAAAGTCCGCACTGCCCGTCGATCAGTACCAATATTCCAGACTTCCTGCCTTGCTCTGTTCCTCGATGTACTGCGCTTGGCTGTTTCTTGTTCATTTTCAACACCTCTAACATAAGCTTAGAGCAATTCAGCTCTAAGGATAAGTCCTATTTCTTATAGTCCATAATACCAACCAGCAACAAATCTGATGATACTTTTCTCTTTTTCTCTTTTCCCCTTTTCTGCCTTGCTGCTATTTCAACCCGTTTCTCTTTACCTTTCTTACTGCCTCCTTGCTATTTTTAACCCCCAGTTTGCGCAACATATTGGTCACCTGGTTTTTCAGGGTGCTTTCTGCCTTGAACAGCTTCTTCCCAATTTGGGACTGGGTATACCCTTCCTCTATCAAATGAAACACTTCCCGCTCTGCAGGTGACAGCGGCTGCAACTGCTCCTCTCGTTTCAGACGTGCATAATCCTTGAGCAGCACTTGAACGGCTGTACGCTGTGCGCAGGCACGACGGATCGCATTCGGCAGCTGTCTATAGTCCGACTTATCGATGTAATCAATTGCACCTGCTGTAAAAGCATCCAATACTGTCTTATCCGTTTTATCTGATGTCAACATGATGATTCGGCTTTCGCATTGTCGCTCCATTAACTCTGCCGCCAATTCAATGCCGCTTAGCTCGCTGCCCGCCAAATGTATATCAAGCAAAAGTACATCAAAGCCCTGCTGCTCGACAAGATGAAGTGCTTCTTCTGAACAAACAGCAGCCGCAGCAAGTACAAAATCCTCTTCTCTATTTAAAAAAGAACGAAGCGCAGCGATCCAATCCGGATCGTCCTCAACTAACAGGACAGAGATGGGACTGCTGCTTGTATAATTATCATTTTTCATCCTCCTCTCCTCCCTGCTTTGCTAGTGGTAGACTAATTTGAAACGAGGTGCCTTCTCCTGCTCTACTTTGCCAAACAAGCTTCCCTCCACTTTGTCGTACGATTCGATGCGAGTAGGATAAACCTAAACCATAATTATTGTTTGTCTGTTTTGTACTATAAAACGGTTCTATAATTCGCTCCATATCAGATGCCTCGATTCCACATCCATTATCTGCTATGATGAGCATCGCATACTTCTTATTTGTTGTAAGTCCTAAAGCCAGCCGCTTATCCAGCTGACCCTTCAGCGCTTCTGCAGCGTTAATCAATATATTACATATTACCTCGCGCAAATGAAGTCGATCTCCAACGACCATTACCCGTTGCACAATCACTTTATCCTTATGATCCAGAATAATATCTGCCTTCTCCCAAACTGGCGAAAATTCCACGATTATTTCATCCAGAAGCTGATCAAGAGCAAAGAGCTCCATATCCAGTTTCCATTCCTTTGTTTTCTCGTGGATTTTGTCCGTTAATCTGTGTAGTCTTTGCGCCGCCTGTTCAATGATAACAAGATGCTGTAAAGCTTCCGGTGTTATAGATGGCTGCTCATATTTTAAATTATCGATGCTTAGCAAAATTTTTGCCGCTTCATTTTTGACGGAATGTCTTAGCAAGCTTGCTCCTTGACTTGCTGTATCGATAGCACTTTGCATCGGATCACGTTCAATTTTAAGCTTCACGCCCAACACCCCGTATACAAAAGCTCCAAGCAATGCGATACCAAACGAGACTCCTATAAATATAGCCACCCAGCCAAAAAACTCAAATTGCGGATTTATCGTATAAACGATATGAACAAGCACAGCTACAGCCAATAAAGCCGGAACCATAATAAGCGCCGTAATCATTCGTTGTTTTTTCAAAAAATCGTTATGCTCCCGAACCACACTGGTTATGAGTAACACACAGGAAAGCAAATAATAAAGCACAGCCCAAACTGAAATAACAATAGTCAGGATGTCGTTGCTTAAACCGACCAGCCTAAAAGAGAATGATAGTAATACTGGCAGAAATAGAACTGTTGCAAAAACAAGCATTTTTTTATTTGAAATAACCGGATAGCAATAGACAATGGCAAACATGAACACACCAAACGGTGTCAAAATTTGATTCAAATGAACTACTAACGCTGCCAAGCTTTCATAATCATGCGACATCAGCCATTCGGTCAGGCCGCCTGAGGCTGCTGCCATTAGAAAGAAAGCAGCCCATCCGTTCACTCTGCTGCGGCTTGCCGTCAGCACAATCATTGCTGCTATTAATAACGATGCTGTATAATATAGCAAAGACTCACCCTCCCCTGCCAATATTATACCAATAAAAAAACCGTTTCCGCATTAGAACTGCCGGCATATTCATTAAAGAAAGCCAGCTAGCTCTTCGTGCAAAAACGGTTTTGCTCATACTGCATTGGACTATATTATCCAAATGGACAGATAAGCTTATTTTTGAGCCCTTTGTTTTTTCTCATAGATGATGTAGTTAATAAAATCAATAATAAGACGAGCTGCTGTTTGGGAAGTAACACCAGACGGGTCATACAGGGGATTAACCTCAACAAGGTCAAAACCAATTACATCGCCTTTCTTCGCAACAGCTTCCAAAATTTCACTAACCTCATCATAGCTGAAGCCGCCTGGAGATGGCGAACCCGCTCCGGGAGCCAATGATGCATCCAAGCCATCAATATCAAGCGTTACATAATACTTCTCGCCTTCTGGCATATCTTTCAACGCTTCTGCAATTCCCATTTTGCGCAATTGCTTAGGAGACACAATCTGGCTGCCATATGCGCGTGCCTCATCGAAATCATCCTTTTGGCTGCTGCCGACTCCGCGAATACCTAGCTGAGCCATTTTTGCAATATGCGGCATCTCTGACATTCTTCTCATTGGATTACTCAATGTAAAGCGGTTGCCCGATACCTCTTTCAGCCAGTCCAAGTGAGCGTCGATTTGCACAACGTTAACTTTCTCATGGCTTTCCAATGCGAATGCTGCTGGGTTTGTAATCGAATGGTCACCGCCCAAAATGATCGGGATAGCACCCTTTTCGATAATTTTGCGAATAGCTTCCTCTGCATTTTCATGGCTTTGCTCAACATCGCCATTAATAATCGAAACGTCACCGCAATCCACAACTGTAAATCCGCTATTGTCATACGTAATATCCTTCTCATGATCATAGCCTGAACCAAATGCATACAATGAGGACATTTCACGAATCGATCTTGGCGCCATACGTGCACCGGAACGCCATGCCGTTGTCATATCATTTGGTACCCCGATAATAGCGAAATCCGCATCCAACTCATCTAGATTAGTACAAACCGGATATTTTCTAAAAGATGTAATACCTGTGAAGGGCATGTCCATCTTTACACGTGTAAAATTTTCCTTTTTACCATATTTACTCATTATGCTCACCCTCGCTGTTCTGGTTGTTTTCTTTTCTATCATAACATAACTGTGATCTGAATATTTTCATGCTCACTTACTGCTTGCCTAATTTTCCTGGTCTAATCAAATGACGGAACAGCATGCAAACAATAAGAATAATCCCGATATAGCCAACGACTGGATAAACCAAGCCGATAATCTTATCAAATGGCAACAAGCCGCCGAAGAAGCCGATAATGGTTAGCACAACAGTAATCATCCGGTAACGTGATGTGTTGCCTTTGGAAAATTGTGATGCCACAATCCACAGCATGCCAACTGCCGTCGTATAAATTGCGATTAGCAAAATCACGGAGAAAATATTGGCAACGAGCGGGCTCATATTGTCTGCCAGTATAAGTGTCGGAATGCTCTTGTCATATACATCCGGGAGGTGAGACATGAGTCCCATATAAATCGCAAACACACCCAAAAGCATAATAAAGCCGCCAATGATGCCTGCCCAAATAACTGTTTTGCGGCTTTTTTCTGTTTTCCCCAAATTAGCAAGGAACGGTATCGCCACAAGAAGTACAAAGGAAGAATAAACAAAGCCGGCTTGCCACCAATAGCTGGTTGCTGGCTTCAATTCAAGCTCTTTCACCAAATCACCTGCAAGCGCAAAAGTTGCAGAGTCAAAATTGCCGGAGCCTACTGCCACTGCAAAAACAACAATGATTGGACCCGCAATACCCAAAATACTAATCATTGTATTCAAACGAAGCAATGCTGTAGCTAGTACAATAAGTGCCATAATTGCACGTCCAGCCACTTCCCCCATACCGAAGTGCTCTGTCATAGTCGAGCCGGCACCTGAAATCATAACAATAAAGATAATCATAATAAACAGCTGCGAAAACCAGTAGAAAAATATCCCTAAATATTTTCCACAGAAGTATATAAATACATCTTTGGAATCTTCTGCTTGCAACCGCAAGCCGACATCCATCGTATATGCGCCGAACCACATATGCAAAATCGCTGCAATAATAATTGCACCAATGCCGACATAGCCTGCATTTACGAAAAATTGCATAATTTCCTGACCGGTAGCTGTTCCCGCTCCCAAAATAAAGGAGACGAAAGCCCCGGCTAATATGATAATTCTTACCGCGTTGTTCATAGTAGCCTCTTTTCTGTGTAATGAATTATGTTACTTGTCACATAGCTTTGCTGTAAGGACCGGCATTCTAGGGAGTGTCACCTCTTCTTTGTTTCTTAGCCTCTGTTGCCGGTATGCCAAGAAACGTTGTTAATATCGTAGAATTACAAACCATTCCATATTATTATACAAAATTGCTTATAATTCTAAATAAGTTATGTACGATTATAGCAGATCGTTACCAAGGAACAAATACTTGGAGTATTTTTCAAAATAAAAAAAGAATGTCTGGAAGTAAGTTATTACTGACTTCCTGAACATTCCTCGTCTATTTCCTACTTTATAAATTCAATTTCTTCAGGATCCCTCGCAAATACTCGGCGCCGCTTGTAATCCTTTCTTCCATTTGCTCCAGATAAGGTATCGCTTCATATGCTTCTACTGGTGGCAACTCTCCATTGGCCAGTTTCTGTTCTACCTTCTTAACCAACTGAATATATTGTCCAAATTCATAAGGAGTCAAGTCTTGGTTGGGAGCAAACCATTTCTCTTCAAATACCGGGAATTCAAAAACCCACTTATGATCTTCGATAGACAGGTTTAAGTTTGGATTGTATTCACCTAAAATAGCAATAATGTTCTCAAGATCGACTATCCCTTGACCAGGCGCCTTTCCTTGCCTGCTAACCCCGTTCGCTGAGAAGAAGACGATTCCATCTTTGATATGGGTCAAATGGGTGTAGGGAGCAACTCGTCTTGCTGCCATAACGGGGTCTTCCGCATTAATAAGCGTGTTCCCGGTGTCAAGACATACGCCGCATATATCTGGACCGACGGCCTCAACGACCTGCAGAATATCGAAGGTGGAGTCTCCGTGATTCTCGATGTTAATCCTGCTGCCGCACTCCTCTAGCACTGGTCTTAGACTTTGCAAAAAATCGATGCTCTTGGATATATGTGTGTTCCATGGAACAGGATGCTTATATCGTTCGTCATTCTCACTGATTATACATGACAGCTCATGCCAGCCTGCTTTGGAGAAAGCTTTAATATCATGAATCATCACATTTCTCACTTCATTTTCCGATTGTTGCAGCAGAAGCGGGTTGCACATCTCTAGAGAAACGTTTATATACATCCCTAATGAATCCGCATAATCCCTTATGTGCAAAATCTCCTCCACATCACGTGTGCTGCTAAGTCCACTCATTCCTCCAAACTGTACGCCTGCCAGTCCTCGCTGCTTAGCATAATCCAGACATTGATAGGGATTCAGATTCAATTCCCTTATTGTAAAACTGTCTATTCCAATTTTCAAAACCAACCCTCCGCTCCCTTAAGAATCTGTCCAACCTTTTTAATCTGCCAGTTAGAGCGGGAGACTTATTACTGCTTTTGTTTCCTCGGCCCGATAAGCTGCTTCTGCGACTTCAACCGTTTTACGGCTGTCTGCCCCATCAGTCAAAATTTCCGCAGGTTCCCCTTTCAAGCTTCTTATCCATTGCTCAATGCATCGCTGATGACCTGTCAACTCTTTCTTGACTGCAACCTTTGCAAAGCCCCCTTCGCCCTTCTGATCATATTGAAATTGCTTGGATAATCCGTCGTGGATTTTGACATATGTGCCTTTACCGCTCATATAGTACGCTTCCCCTTTTGTACCAGTGACATGATTGAATTCATACCATAACCCATCAGGAGCTTCATGTGACTGCGTGTACCAGTTTATGGAGAGCATGGCCAATGCACCCGATTTCATTTTTGCCAATATGGCACCAATGCTCTCTCCCTCCATACGAGTCGGCTCTGTCTTCGTCATGCAAGTCACTTGATCCACTTCCCCTTCATACCATCTGAGTGAATCGATCTGATGGGTGAGACAACTCATAATGGCGCCCCCGCCAATCATTTCCTTCGATCGCACCCAGCTTCGCTCAGGAAAAATAACGTTTTGATTGTGCTCCATTTTCCAAAATAAAATATCCCCAAGTTCACCAGAATCAATCACCTGCTTCAGTGCCTGCCAATCGGAATCGTAGCGTCGATCATGGCAAACGGTAAGTGATACACCTGCCTTCTCACAAGCCTGGATCATCCGATCACACTCTTCCACATTACGAGCCATCACTTTCTCAATCAACATATGTTTACCTGCTTGCGCAGCCTCTATTGCCGCAGATTCGTGCAAATGATGAGGTAGAAGTATATCAACCGCATCTACTTTTTTATCTGCCAGGATCTCCGTATAATCTCCTACAATCTCAACATCATCGCCTAGCAGCTTTCGTATTTCACTATGACGATTTTCATTAGACTCAGCCACAACAACTTCACAAATATCTGAAAGACGGGTATAACCTGGAGCATGTGCAATCAAAATGCTCCCGCCACCCAGAATACCAATCTTTAGCTTATCTTTCATTTTCACTTCAACTCCCTCATCGTTTCTGTTACGGCAACATTGTCTCACGAAGGGCGAATGGTAAAAATGGCAAATCGTCTGATTTTATACACAGTTTGTTTTATATCTATTTTATTTCACTTGATAAGATTGCCTGATCCACTATAATTAGTGTAACTATACGGAGAAGGCGGACGAAGGATGAATGATTCCCAGTTTCTGGTCACAGTCTTGAATTCACTTAACTTTACTTATTTTCAAGGCAGTACGACCCGATTTGACGTTAAAAACTCTTATAATTTCGATCAGCCATTCACGCTTATTGCCCAAATAACGGGTGGTCCGCTGCTTCTTCATATTGGAAATACGAGTTATAGAATTGAGCCTGGTCAAGGGTTGATCATCCCTCCTAATATAAAGTACGGAATTAATATGCTGGAGCCTCAGTTCGTCACGCATTGGCTTAATCTGGACATTACTCTTCTAGACCATTTCCAACTATTCGATTTTATAGAAACTCCTTATGTCACATCCAAAGATATTGGAAATAACATTGGTCAGCTTCAAGCCGAAATAATCGCCTTAATGAATACCGACACAGTTCACGCCAGCACATCTTTGTACAAGATGGCGCAAGTCAAACAGCGTTTGTTCACTCTGTTGGAAATTATTCTTTCAATCTCCCGTTACAAGATCGGAAGCTTTGAAAATATGAGTAAATTTCAACGTTTTCAACCTGTGTTCAACTACATAGAGAAGCATCTTGCTGAGAAAATAAAAGTTGCAAGCCTGGCTGAGCTAATGTATTTGTCCATCTCTCATTTTCATAAAGAGTTCAAACAAGCCTTCCAAGTTTCTCCGATGCAATATATCCAAATGCAGAGATTGAAGAAAGCACAATATTTGTTGGCTACAACAGATTTGACGATAGGGGAAATTGCCAATCGGATCGGCTATGATCATGCATATCCATTCATCCGTTTTTTTAAAACCATGTACGGCGCAAGCCCTGGAAAATACAAAAAAGCGTTGCTCCGTTTATAGCCTATAGCTAATGTAACTGTCATGTTAGTTAGTTCACCTGTTATCACAACTGAAGCAACATGATCATCAATGCAAAAAGCACTTCTCTGCAATGAGAAATGCTTTTTGCAATAAATCTATCCTGTCTACAATGCGTTCATTTTCCTGATTAATCGCATAATAATGCTATGACTTACTACTCTTTCAAGTGATTTCCCTTTCCATCAACGCCCCTATTGCTGTTTTAGCTCCAACAATCTTATCATTATAGTAGCGGCCTCAGCACGGGTTACAATCCCATTAGGAACAAATCGGTTGCCGCCACGCCCCTTTATCAAGCCATTATCTGCCGCAACAGCCACATAACCTTTAGCCCAAACAGGAATTTCATTGTCATCACTAAATTCGTTAGGAACACCATTCTCATTCAAAAAGAGATTTGCTGCACGTACAATAATCACTGCCATCTCCAATCGTGAAATACCTGCCTGAGGGCGGAAACTGCCATCCTCATAGCCTTTGATCCATCCTGCTTGAACTGCGGTTGCTACTCCATTCATCGCCCAGGAACCAATGCTTTCATGATCGGTAAATGCAGACACATCTTCACTCATCTCCGGCTGCAATGCATGAGCAAGCATAACAACCAACTCTTGACGGCTCACGGATCGATCCGGCTGAAATGTATGGTCTGTATAGCCCTGTACGATACCAAGCTCCACTGCTTTTTCGATCCACTTTTGTCCCCAATGTCCATTAATATCGTTTAGAATAATTTCATTTGGATTAGGTTTAACAATCTTGTGGTTCACTGCAAATACGGCGAATTTCCCAAAGGCAGTAATCTCTGCATTGATGACATCGCCTTCCACGACACCTCCAACTTCGATCCACTTCTTTTGCTTTTCATCGTATTGCCATACAGAAGGGAACTGCTTCTCTCCAACCATCTTTGGATCGAAATGAAGGCTTAATAAAGCTGGCTTGTTCAGATCGACAGCAGGCTCGCTCCGCAATTCGACAATAGGACTGATCAGTTGCTGGCTGCTGGCAACCAATGTGCCGTTATTTTGAAGCTCCTCTATTGTAATCCTTGTGCTTTTGTCAGTGGCACCAGCAGAAATAACCAGCTTTGTTCTCTTGCCAAGGCTCACTTCGCCCGCCTCTGCGTCAGGCAAAAATAGTTGACCCGTAGTGGATACATTTGAGCTCGGGAAAAACCCTCCCTGGGTTGGCGGATTAACAATTTTGTCTTCAATGTTGACCGTTACCGTTGCTGTATTTGAGTATTCCAATCCGTCATGCACTTGAAAGGTGAACGTATCCTTGCCCACTGCTGAAGCATTCGGCGTATAAACGAACGTTCCCTTCGCCTCATCGGTAATTTGGGCTGTCCCTTTCGTGCCATTAGAGACAATTTTATAGATCAACGAAGCCCCTTGGGCATGATTTGCCTTAAGCTCGCCTTCCAATAGTTCTCCTTTTTTCGTTGTAAATAGAAGATCTTCAGCTACGGGAGACTCTTGAGAGAAAATCCATTGCATCGATCTATACAAGCTTGGACGCTTTTCATTGCCGATGCCGGACCCCCATTCGATCCAGCCTCTTCTTCGATCGCCGTTGTTATCGTTGACAAGCAGGGAGAAGCTCATCGCTTCGCCTCGACCAGATTGAATAGGACTTATCTCCGACCAAGGTAAAGCAAGCTTATAAATCGTCAGCTTCTGCTCCTCATCACGCGTTACCATCGCCTTAACGTTCGCTACCGATCCTACCGGGTTGCTGCCATCCACGGAACTATATCTGTACACCTGTGTGCCATCTGTGGTATCGGAAATGCCATACTCATACCAGCTCTTGCTTTCTCCCGGTATTCCAGAAGATAGTGCGAATTGAATGCTGTCATTGTTCCAAATGCCCGCCCCTTTCTCCGGTATAGTATGCACTTCGTCCTCTATTTTTGCAGTCAAGTAAAAATAGTCCTTGTCATAATTCAGCCATACATTTCCTTTTACATCAACCGTACCGCTATGACCAGATAGCAGAACAGCCTTGCCTTTGGATAGATCGATCGTTGGCGGCATCGCCTCGATCTCCGGCTCGATTTCACCATTGATCATGATCGTACCTTTGGTTATCGGGTTAAAGCTCAGATTCCCTTCATACTCATACGTGTTTTGATCCGCAAACTCAATACGGATCGATACGGATTGAGCCTCTCCTAGTGCAATTGAATGGAGAGGAATGTTGAATTGCTTTTTTTCACCAGGCAGTACCATCGTATCTCCCGCCACTTGCCCAGACTGGCTCCCTATCTTCCAAGTAATATCATTAACAGTGAGTCCAGCGGTTTTTCTGAAATTTTCAACATACACATTCAGAGACTGACTGTATTGTCCGTTGATCTGTTCCATAGCAGGTCTGACGGTGACCTGATGCGACATACCTGTGAGAACCTCATGCCGCAGTTGCCCAACCTTCTTGCCAGCTTCGTCCAACAAACTAATCATCATGGAACGAAATCCGTCACGCGTCTCGCTTACAGTAAGAGAAAGCGCCTCTGTTTGACCTTGATTGGCTATCATTGGATAGTTGCTGTCCTCCATATTCGCTGTTAAAGCGAGCTTCGGAAGGTTATCATTTTTCACCGTTATCGTGAACTTATGTGGATCGCCTACTGTCGTTTGTTCTCCGGCAATTGCAAATGTGTCGTCCTTTACGATCCGGTTGATGTTTCCTTTTATATAAAAAGGTTCGCCCGTTATCGTCATATAAATCTTGCCATTATACGGTGTGTAAATTTCTGTGTTCCCCATAAAATCGGTAATTTCCAGCTCATGATCCGTTTCAATTACGGCTTGCGTTTCGTTTTGTGCCCAAACGACTCGAAAAGCTTTACCGTCTTTCGTGAATACGTTGCTTTTAATCGGTTCATCAAATTGCTCAATCCTCTCGAATGATGCACCAGCAAGCTCCCTGCTCATTGCAGCGTAGCTCGCATAGGCCGGCTTCGGTGTATAAGCTCCTACCGGATCATTCTTATGCCGGATCAAACCGAAATTGTCTTCGCCATAATCGGCGTTAAGTCCGTCATTCATGAAATCATACCAGGACATCCGTTCTACTCCTAGCTCCAATCCCGATACAAACCCGCGCGGCAAATAGTTAGCCTGCGTTTTCTCATCAACCCCTGCAGTTGATGTTACCGAGCCGAATTCCGACACCCAGATCGGCACAAGCTGACCATCATTGTACTTCTTAATCAACGTTTTTAGAGGTTCTATTTTGGCGAAAATTTCATCTGGAGTGGTTGGAGTCATATACGTCTGTATGGACATAGCATCCAGATATTTCAATCCAGCGTTTTTGTCCTCGCCTTCTCCTACACCTTTCATTACACCTTCGATCCAGTTCAAATCAAAGGGTCCTGCAACGATACCGACAACTGGTACTTCCGGATGCGCCGCCTTGACTACATTATAAGTTTCCTTCATTAGCTTAAAGTAATAGTCAGGTTGCGAATTGGCAGGACTGTTGCCCCTTTTGCCAAACCCGCCGTTGAATTCATTATAGACGTTGAACCCGATAAGCTGATCTTTGTAGTGCCCGACATAAGCCTTGGCGTATTCAGCAAACCCCCTTCTCCCTTCATCCGTATAGGGCGTACCATTATTATCGTAGAATGGATTATTGAATGCCGCGACAAAGAGCAGCTTGAGATTATTCTCCGCCAATTTCTCCATATAATCATCTGGTGTAGGCGCAAAGGTATAAACTCCTTTTTGCTTCTCGACGCTGTTCCATTCCATGCCATCTCTGACGAAGGAAGCGCCCATATAGCGAATAAGCTTGCTCAGCTCTTTACTCCATCCAGAGGAAGTCCGATGCAAATGTGTACTGACGCCAAATGGCGACTCTCCATCGCCCGGCGGTAAAGCCGAAGAGATGACCGCATAAGCAGTTTTTCGAACTATCGGTTTGCTCCCAGGCTGTTCAACAGAAACTTTGAGCGTAAAATATCCTAGCTTGCTGAAGGGAACTGTAATCCGTACCTCCCCAGCGATCGTGCTCTCACTTCCCGAAGCGACCTGTGCGCCATAAATATCATACGCGGTCCAATTTACTGTCGGTCTGCTCGTTTTTATAATAAAATTGTTTGGTTCATTATCCAGAAATATATTGCCAAGCACCGTCTGCTTAATTTTCAACTCCGGCCACCAGTCGCCTATTTGGGCAGTAACCTGATCTACAAGAACAGTCGCTGTCGTCGCACCATTCTTTATATCATTACGATCGATCATGATCGTTATGCTTTCTGCCGGATTATGCCATACTCCGTCATTGGCACCGTTCCAATAAAGAAATGACTTCGACCCCATTTGGCTTACTTTCACCTGTTGCCAATCGGATGTATCTTGCAATTCTATACGCTGCTGGAACGTTTGCCCGGTCCCATCTATTGTTCGTATACGCAATGCTTTCAGATCAGAAGTTTTGACCCAGAATGCAAATTGTTCAATATCTAGGTCCTCCACTTGTTTCCCCATAGATACAAATGCAGCACCCGTTGGGCTTTTACTGAAATCTGCCTTTAATTGACTCGTGTAGCCTCCTGTATAGCTCTCAGCTGATTCGATTACATTGTAGCTGCCTGTAACGGTCGGCGTATCACCAGAACCAAAGTTCCATTTGTCATCTTGCTGCTCAAAATCACTAATTAAGTAATCAAAATCTGCCGGTGGGGGAGTTAATAGAGCCGTAACCTGATCCACAAGAGCGCTGGCTGTTAATGCACCATTCTTTATATCATTACGATCAATAAGTATCGATACAGCTCTCGCTTTTTTATGCCAATTCCCATCGTTAGCTCCACCCCAATGACTCATTACCTTTGTACCCATCTCATTGACTACAACCTGTTGCCAATCAGATGTATCTTGCAATTCAATACGCTGTTGGAAAGTTTGTCCGGTTGAATCGACAGTTCTTATTCGCAATGCCTTCAATTCCGTAGTTTTTACCCAAAAGGCAACCTTCTCAATGTCCAAATGATCCACTTCTTTTCTCATGGACACAAATTCCGGCTTATTGTGATTGCTATTTGTAAAGTCTGCATTTAGTTGTGCCATAAAATTGCCTGTGTAACTTTCCTCTGACTCCAATACATTCAAGCTCCCGGATACTGTCGGCTGATCACCAGAACCATAGCTCCAGTTGTCGCTCGGCTGCTCAAAATCACCGAGTAAATAATCAAAATCCAACGTGACGTTCTCCAGTTTTTCCAACTGATCCTCTGTAGATGCCTGACTGGGAGTATGAATGACAAATAGATTTATCAGTAAAGCCATTACCAGAACAATAGATAGTCTTTTAATTAGAATTACCTCCTATACTGGAACTTCAGAATGATCTCTTCTTTAACAACTTGTAATACTTTATCCCTCCTAAATCTTCTTATTTAAGAGCCTTAAGAAAATTTTCACTACAGCCCGCAAAAAAAGGAAAGCGCTATTATTTTGAGAATTAGCCTGACAAGGTAAAGACAGTTAGATTGAAAGCGCTTAACTGTTTGCACATTTAAACTAGCATAGTCAAATAAAACAGTGGTATCTTCACTTTTTGTTCCAATATTCTTTATCGCTTTTATGTAATATACAATTTTTGTGATGCTATGCTTTTAATGCAGTAGCGGAACAATATCAGAAAAATGCTTATACTCACCGATCTGCTCACTTATGGAAAGCTGTGCCTAGCGAACCTTCTGCTTATTAACACAAAACACAAAAAGACAAATGCAACGGAGTACATTTGTCTTTTTGTATATAGCGTATTCTTTTTTCGTTCGTCAAACTGTTCAATAACAGCCTCGATAACCATTAAGCCAAATCGATATTGTACCACATTTTTCTGGCAACACTGCATTCCAGCCGTTCATTTTTCCTCATCTCGCCCCAATACTCACCATCCGTATGACATACCATATCCCGATCCGTCTGAAATACAAAATGTGTTCCTTTCAACACCGATACTTCCTTAAAACGCGTATGCCCGCCCCAAAACACAGTAAGAAATACGAGTAAAAGCTTCCAATGTGCCAGATTGTGAACAATCGTCACTTCCAGCCTGCCATCACTAGGTACAGATTGTGGAGATATTTTCATACCCCCTCCAAAATAAGGCTGATTGCACATTGCAATAAACCAAACCTTGCGAAAGGTTTGGCTCCTGGCACCTTGAGTAACGGTCACATTAAACCGACGAAATGAAAATAATGCCCAGACTACAGTGAGGGCATACGTTAAACCACCCAGCTTTACTTTGTTCAACACAGATTTGAGTCGGGAACGATTTACGGTTGTCGTCACTAATGCGTCAAAACCGATTCCGGCATTATTTACAAAAGGAGCTGTTTTTTCAACAGGAGTGATCCGCTTTTTACTGCTTTTATTTCGCTTCGCCATCGTGAGCTGCCCGCTTGCAGCGGTCTGAGTTCTTGTATTTCTCAAATTTCTAGACTCACTAAGCCATAACTGCCCGAGATCCATCGGCTGCCGCCTGTTTCTTTTTGAGCGTTTTTTTTCGTTCCCCGACTTGCAAAATGCATTTATATAATGATTCAACTCGTCCGCGCCTTGAAAGAATAGATAACCTCTGGCAAAATCATTGCCTGATCCTGCTTTTAATGCGCCAACAGTTACATTGTTTCGACCTGATATGCCATGTATAACCTCATGCAACGTCCCGTCTCCGCCCACTGCTATAATAAGCAAACCTTGATCAGCATCATCTGCTGCTGCGCTGCGTGCAAGCTCTACAGCATGTCCAGCGTAGTGCGTGATTTCATAGTCATAATGAAAGGTTAATTGGGGAGCAAGCGCTTTCCATACTTTGCGTCCTTTCCCGTTTCCTGCATGCTCGTTAATAATAAATAGTATGTTCACCTGATGTTCTCCTTGGTTGTCGTCCTATTGCTATTATCATCAACTTCTATTAAAAATGCTACCATTATTTCTTGGCAAGCATAGCTTTAAAACGAGGCAGACGATGCATGGTGAAAGATCCATGGTGAGGAGTTCAGCTAGTATAGCTAACGGTAGCCACAGAGGTTAAATGAGCGAAATAGTAACTTTCTCCGAGCTAACGGTTGTCCCAGCGGCTATTTGCGGAAAAAACGCCGGATTCTGCTTGAAACTTTGAAATAGCCGCCAGAGCGAGACTGTCGATTAACTGTGGGCAACTTGGAGCAAAACAAAATGATAGCTTACGGAAAGCAAAATTGGAACTGTAGAAGCGATAGCGTCCGCCTTTGTATGCAAATTTTCACCTTTAAAAGGTAAATTAAACAAAAATTTGCATACAACAGCGGTCGGAAGTCCATTTTTGTTTGTAGTGACTATTAAATTTTGAGCCCAAGTTGTTTATTAACAGTTAATCGATAGCCTCAGAGCAACCATTAGAAAATAAAAAGCCCAGGCTAAAAGCCTAAGCTATACGTGGGGCAAATACCCTCGGCTGACTATACATGAACAGATACAATGCGCTATACATGCTGTCGCCAAGCCGCATATTCACTCGGCTTCATCCCAATCTCTCGTTTAAACAATTTTATAAAGTAGCTTTTGTTGGAGTACCCCAAATAATCGGATATTTCCTCCACCGTTTTGTTGGACTGCTGTAAAAGCTCCTTTGCTTTCATTAGTTTTACCTTATTCACATATTCAATAAAATTTTGATCGGTTTCCCTTTTAAATAATCTGCTGAAGTAACTGGCATTTAAATTCAAATATTCAGCGATTTCCTCTAGCGTAATTTTTTCTGTAACACGCGAAATCACATATTGTTGTGCTTTAATGATTTCACTGCGTGCCGAGCTCATGCTCACTACACTGAGCCGCTCCATTAGAGCCTCAAATATTTGCAGCAGCCACTCCTCCAGCTGGTCAATAGATTCGATGGCAAGCACTGCATCGTACAACTTTTCTTTGGACAGCTCGTCCTGATAATGGAGCGTCAGCTTGAGCTTCATTTGCAAATCAAGCAATAGCTGCATAAAAAATTCTCGTACATGGCTTGGATGATAGCATGCTTGACGAATGTTATTCATCCACTCCACAATCAGACTGCGCAGCTGAGCAAAATCGTGCAGAGCAATGCTATTGTTCATAACTGCAAACATTTCGGCATAGTGCTGAAACAGATCGTTTTCGGAAAATACGACTTCCTTAAAATAATCAACGTTATTCTCCCGGCTATAAAAGCGCTGCTCCGTATGCTCCAGCATCGGTACAAGCACTTGACGAAGCTCCTTAGGTCCCGGCACTTCTCTACCAATTAAACAGGTGACCGTCACTTTCAACAACCGTTCAATCGTCTCTTTTGCTCGCAGCATCGAAAAGTAAATCTCTTGTTTCTCCTGAACCGGTTCCGTACAGCCGAACAGAAGCACTAATTCCTTGTTGCTATGTTTAAATAGAACAGCCTTGGCATCTATCAACATATCCTGCAGCACATTTTCCACAGAGAAGGCAATCGTGTACTCGTTCAGCATACGCCGTTTAGTAATCTGCTCCACTCTGTCTATCACTACGGCAACAGGAATATAATATCTCGCATCCAGTTCAAGACCGTTTGCCGCTGCTTGCTTTAGCCAGGCCTCTTTTGTCCATGAAGACTGATAAAGGGTGTCATCCAAAAATTTTTCCTTCACTGCACCCAAATTGCGCTTTTCTTTCTGCTTGAATAGCTCCACCTGCTGCGCTTGCTGACGTCCTTCATTCAGCTCTTCTGCTGCTTTGCGCAAAATTTTCTCCAAATCTTCTACTTCCAGGCTTTCCTTTAAAATATACTCGCAAACGTTCATCTTCATCGCTTGCTGCGCATAAGCAAAATCATTATGGCAAGACAATATGACTGCCTTGAAAGGATATTTTAACGTTAATACTTGCTTTAACAAATCAAGTCCATTCATTTTGGGCATGCCTATGTCTGTAATAATAAGATCCGGCTGACTTTCGTATACGGCTTCCCACGCTTCCTGACCATTCGAATAACTGCCGATCAGCTCAATATCAAGCCCTTTCCAATTAACAGTATCAGACAAGTATCTTAGAACCGGATAATCATCATCGACTAGAATTGCTCTCAACATACTTCTCACCCGCATTTCCTGGTTGTGTAGGAAACATAAATTCGATGGTTGTACCAACATCCGTTTCACTGAACAAATTAACCTCAAATTTTGCTCCATAGATCAGACGCAAGCGCTGTACAACATTTGTTACTCCAATTCCTGAAAATCCGCTCGTCACCTGCTCATCTTCAGCAAATTGATCGCCAATTTTCCGCTGCAATGCAATCAGCTTATCGCTGGTCATTCCTTTGCCATTGTCTCGAACTCGAATACGAATATATGGTTCATCCTGTAATTTCTGTTCCAATTCTGCCTCGATAATGATCTCGCCATTATACTGCTCAAAACCATGAATAATACAATTTTCAATAATCGGCTGCAGCATAAACCGCGGAATATAAATATGCTCTGCACCATCAACAAATTTTAATTGCAATACCACTTGATTAGCATGCCGGAAATTCATCAGCTTCACATAATGCTCTACCGTTTCAGCTTCTTCCTGCAAAGTGATATATTCATTGTCCCGATTAATCGTCATCCGCAGCAAGGAAGATAATGAACTGATCAGCTGCGCATTCTCCTTATCCCCTTTAGTCAAAATATTAAGTCTGATCGAATTAAGCAAGTTGAACATAAAGTGCGGATTAATTTGAGCCTGCAGCATTTCCAATTCCGCTTTGCGTTTTTTTCCTTGCTCCGTTACAATTTGCTCGAACATCATTTGGATTCTATCCAGCATCTGATCGATTGTTCTTGCTAATCGCCCAACTTCGTGGTTCCCTCGAATACCATTACGAGCATCAAGCTGCCCCCTGCCGATATTGGTTACAAAGCGACTTAATTCCCCAATCGGCCGCATAATAGCTGAAATAAGAATAATAAGTAAAACAAAAAATAAAGAGAAAAACAATCCTTGTACGGTAAAACTTATAAATAACACCTGATTATTTTTGGCGATCGCTTCCTCATAAGGAATTAAACTTACCGTCTTCCACTGATTGCTATCTAGCTGCTGTTCAATATAAATATTTTTTTTGCCATTAATAAAGAGTATATCATTAGAACCTTCATGACTCAGTTCACTCAGACGCTCTCCAATCAGGCTCGGGTCAGGATGTGAAGCTATTACTCCATCACTGTCAATAAGCATCATTTGCTGACTTTCACTAAATTTCAAATGCTTGCGAATCGATTGCTCATTTATATTGATAATAATGCTGCCTAGCATTGGATTGCCTGTTCGCTTAATCGGTCTGGCTACTGTAATCCAATTGCCAATATTTTTTTTGTAATAATCCTGCTCGCTTATCCATACTGCGGACAATACCGGCATTATTCGCAAGGAGTCGAACCAGGACTTTTCTAAATACACATCAGGATTAAGATCACTATGCGAGTATGACGTATATTTAAATCCGTTCTCACCAATAATCGTTACATTCAAATCATCATGAAAAAGAAACAAATCATCCAGCAGTCGATTCACACTAAGCAAATTCACATGGCTATCCCTTGATGCTGCTTCTTCATGCAATCGTTCATTCAGCATCTTTCGGACATCATTGCTCATAATGACAAAATTCGAAAGCTGAAGCGCTTGTTCAAAAATACCGTCTATTTGCGTCTTGGCAACCTCCAGCGTATCCTTTGCGTTCTCAACCGCTTTTTCTACAATAATATCTTTGGTGAAATAGGTTGTGACCAAATATATAATAATAAGCGGAATTAAAAAACAGAGTAAGGCTGACCACACCAGCTTTGTGCGCAAGGAGTAATTTTGCATAAGCATCTGACCTGTTCTCCTCTATGATGCGAAAAGCAGGACAGAGAAATTAGCTTCTCTGCCCTTGCCTATGCATACTATTTATTATCTTTTACAATATCGGCAATTTTCTTGTCAATATTTTGAAGCGTCTTATCGATATCCTGTTTGCCCATAATATAAAGCTCAGCTTCTGGAATAACAATATTTTTCGCTTCATCCGCATATTTCACAGGAACAGGCGCATTACCCGGAACTGTGTTTTCCATCGTGTATTTCAAAGATTCCACATCAATTTTGCTCGGATCCTTCGTACCATTCACGATCGTATCAACCAATTTGCCAGTATCAGACTTCGCCCAACCTGAGAATACACGACCGCCAATTTCCAAACCTTCAGATGTATACCATCTAACAAACTTATAAGCAGCTTCCTTATTTTTGGATTTGGATGCAACACCCATATAAGTCGGTTGAACTGGAGAGTAGTGCTTATCCTCCGAATCAAGTTTTGGAATTGGAGCAAATGCTGTTACAAAATTAGCCGGAATCGCATCTGTACCGCCGGATTCTGCAACCATCCAGTCACCCATTGGCAGCATAGCAGCCAGACCGTTGAAATACTGGTTGCGGTAAGCAAGCTTTTGCGAAATAATATCCTCGTATACGTTAGCGCTCTTATCTGTATACATCATACGCTTCATCATTTCAAGATTGTTTTTTAGAACCGGGTCAAGCGCATTGGACGTTCCGTCAGCTTTCAAGAATGTATTATCGCTAGGCTTACTCATCAACTGCAATTGGAATAGATCCGGCCAATTGTGCAAATATGCGCCATAACGCTTGGATGCGCCCTCGCCCTTGGTCAGTTTTTTTGCATATTCTTCAAACTCTGACCAGGTCCAATCTTTAGGTACTTCCAAATTCGCCTCATCCAGCATTTCTTTGTTTAATAGAATAAACCAGCGCTGCATGGAGGATGGCAATGCATAAATTTTATCATTTACTTTTGTATCTACCAAATATTCATCTTCATATTTAATACCGTCTTTTTCAAGATAGCTGTCAAGCGGCTCCAGCATACCGATATCCGCACGTTGCGAATAGTTTGTGTATGGAAGCTCAACAATGTCCAACTGATCATTCGTTGCAGCCATCAGGTCAAGCTTTTGCATCGATGCAACAGAGTCGCCTTTTTCATTCAACAAATCCAGTTCTACTTTAATACCAGGATTCGCTTTTTCAAATTCAGGAATAATAAAGTCCCATTTTGCTTTTTCATTCGTTTGCCAAGTGCTGATTTTAAGTACAATTTCTTCACCCGGCTTCTCTGAAGCCCCATTGGATGGAGCATTGCTTGGTCCTTCGCTTGCAGCAGGCTTGTTGCCTCCACCGCCGCAGGCAGCCAAGGATGCTGCTAGTGTAACGCTAAGTGCAACAGAAGCTATTTTTCTCTTTGTCATTGTAAACCCTCCTGTTTTTATATTCATTCTTCTTCTTCTTGTATCCTAACATAATGCTTTTTCTGCTAAAGTAGCATATTTTTACGTATGCCAAACTATTTTGACTTTCTTTATTATCCTTTCACCCCCCCAAGTGATATACCCTCGATTACTTGCTTTTGTCCGATAGCAAATATAATCAGAAGGGGTACAATCGCCGACACCGCCCCTGCCATCATCAGGGAGTAGATATCGCCGTACTGGTCACCAAACAAACGAATACCGAGCTGAATTGTGAATAGCTCTTTTGTTTTCAAGAAAATAAGCGGATATTGGTAATCATTCCATGTCCAGATAAAACGAAGAATCGCATAGGTAGCTACCCCTGGTTTAATTAGCGGCAAAGCAATCTGGAAAAAGGTTCGGACATGACCTGCGCCATCAATGCGAGCTGACTCCAAATACTCATTGCTCACACTCATAAAGAACTGACGAAGCATAAACGCTCCGATAATACTAAAGCTGTTCAGCAAGATAAGTCCCAAATGCGTATTAATCAAGTTAAAATAGTTGAACAACAAAAACTGTGGAACTAGCGATGCTTGCGGCGGTACCATATACAGTGCCAATACTAGCAAGAACATGGCATCGCGGCCGCGAAATCTTAGCTTGGAGAAGCCGTATGCCGCAAGGGCGCATACAAACACGTTAATAACTGTTGTAGCAAGCGTAATATAAATCGAATTGGCATAGTAGCGAACGAAATCTCCAGTCCACACCTGCTTGTAGTTTTCAATCGCATTCCATGTTTTTGGAATCCACTCTATCGGGAAATTGAATACATCGATTTCCTGCTTGAAGGATGTTGACAGCATCCATATAAACGGAAGCAAGAACACGATCCCCAGCAAGCCCATGACAATGGTCCAAAAGATTTTTACTGTTCTTTCTTTTCTCATGGTTTCCTCCTTAGGTCCTGCTAGTAATTAACCCATTTTTTCTGAGCAAGCATTTGTAATCCTGTAATGATCAGACAAATTAAGAATAAGATGAACGCCATACTGGATGCGTAGCCTGTCTTCAACTGGTTGAACGCTGTATCGTACAGCTCGTATACAATAACAGTCGTTGAATTCGCAGGTCCGCCTTGCGTTAACACCTGAATCAGGTCAAAAATCTTGAATGTACCGATAATTCCGGTAACAAGCAGGAAGAACGTTGTTGGTGAAATACATGGCACTGTAATGTTACGGAATTTGCTCCATACATTAGCTCCATCAATATCTGCAGCTTCGTACAAATCCTTCGGAATGCCTTGCAAGCCTGCAATAAAAATAATGATATTATAGCCAAGCAATATCCAAACCTGAATCATCATTAGTGATGGCAATGCAAAATCAATATCAGCCAGCCACTTCGGCGGGTTGTCAATACCAATCGACATTAAGAAATTATTTACTGGTCCAAGTGACGGGTGAAATAAAACCTGCCAAACCATAGCAACTGCAACAACACTCGAAATATAAGGCAGGAAGTAAATAACTTTAAATGTATCCTTCAGATAAATATATTTGTCTATCAAAATCGCCATTAGCAGTGAAATTACAATTGTAACCGGCACTGTCAGCAAGAAGATTAAATTGTTCACCAGACTCTTTACAAATACAGCATCATTGAACAATTTCACAAAATTATCTAATCCAGCAAATTTGATCGCTCCTATGCCCGCAACAAAATTCCAGTTGGTGAAGCTAAGCAATAATGAGCTAACTACTGGTATGAGCGTCATAATGACTAGCCCGATCATAAGCGGAGCAACAAACATATAGCCTGCTATTTCTTCTTTTGCTCCCATACTCAGCACTTTTCGTTTTGAGCTTTGTTTCATACCGTTTCCCTCCATGTCATACGTTGTACTGTTATTTTAGGCAATTCACCAGCCGCTTCTAAGCTCCAGAAATGCTCATTTTGAAACTATTTTTACTTTTTGCGTGAATTAAAATAAAAAATTCTGTTACCTTCCCTGTCAGCTATTGTGCCAATATAGCTAATTTACGTCCAATGTTTGCTATAATAGCTTCATGACAATTGGGAGATAGCTGTATCCGCGATGCTGTCGGCTAGCTGTTAGTATGTAGGGACGATTGCATTTGCAATTGATTTACTTATTCAGGAGTTAATCGACAGCCGCTTCACAGCGGCAAACTGGCAAGTATCTCGCATATGGCAAGGAGGACTATATGAAACGGCATAACGATCCCGACAGTGATTTGTATGAGGAGTTTGATCCTGACGATCCTTCATTGTACGAGGATGATGGAGATGAGGGGGACAACCCAGAGCCTGATCCAAAGCGGCCAGTATGGGTTAGAAAAATGATTGTGTTTGGCGTTGCACTTGCCTTGATCGGCAATATTATTGCATTTCTGCCTCAAATTTATAATTTTAGCTCGATTCAATTTCTAATAAAAAACAATCTGTTGTCTGCTGAAAAGCATATCCAGCAATATAAAGATGCGGTTACTGTTATTAATGCAGGCGACAGCAAGGGAACAGGCTTTAATATCGACAGCAGCGGCATCATCCTGACCAATGAGCACGTTATTAATGGCGCACGGAACTATATGGTTTCATTCTCAGACGGAAAGGTATATAGAGCTGAGCTGCTGATTGCTCTTGAAGAAATTGATACCGCCATTTTAAAAATTGTTTCTGAGGATAAACTTGACCTCCCTTACTTGCCTATCGATTTGACCGATGCAGAAGCTACAATTCCTAATGCGTTGGGCTCACATATTTATGTAGTGGGAAACCCTTTATTCTTCACTCATATCGCTAATGAAGGCAAGGTACTCGGATATACCAAGCTTAGTGACTGGAGCGTGCCCGTTATGGCACTCGATGCTCCAATCTACAAAGGCAACAGCGGCAGTCCTGTCATTAATGAGCGCGGCAATGTGATCGCAGTTGTGTTTGCCACTATGAAGATTGATTACGAAAATAAAAAAGTGAATGCCGGACTCGCTGTTCCTATCGAATTTATTGTTCCCCATTTGCCTGAACATTGACATCTTAAGGAGTTGACTGATTTATAATGATCAAAAAGAGAAGTTGGAGCTGGGCTGTCTCGCTTATTGTATTGCTCGCTTTAATTACAAGCGGGTGCGGCGCACAGCCTGTCATAAGTGTAAATAACGGCGGGGATAATACGGCAGCCCCTTCATCGGCTTCACCGGTTATCCAGCCCACCGAAAAACCGCCCAGCACAAAAACACCAAGCAAGGATAAGCAACTCGCTGTCCATTTTATCGATGTCGGTCAAGGCGGTTCTCAGCTTATCGTTAGTCCCTCTGGCAAAACAATGCTGATCGATGCCGGCAATAATGATAAGGAAGCATGGATCGTGCAATATTTGCAGCAGCAAAATATTAAAAAAATAGATATATTAATTGGAACACATCCTGATGCCGACCATATCGGCGGTCTTGATGCCGTTATTGACAACTTTGAAATAGGCAAGTTCTATATGCCCAAAATCCAAGCTAATACAAAAACCTTTGAGGATGTTTTATTAGCGGCAAAAAAGAAGAAGCTAAAAGTTGCAACTGCCAAAAGCGGGCTTGAGCTGGAGTTCGACAAACAGGTAGATGTGACAATGATTGCGCCAATAAATGATTATAAAGATACCAATGAGATGAGTGCCGTTGTCCGTCTCGAATATGGCAAAACCAGCTTCCTTCTAACGGGAGATGCTGAAAGCAAAAGCGAGGCTGATATGCTCGCTGCGGGAATTGCTCTGAATGCTGATGTACTGCTCGTCAGCCATCACGGTTCAAAAACATCTACAAGCGATGCATTTCTGAAAGCAGTTAAACCTACATATGCGGTTATCCAATCCGGCAAAGATAATAAATACGGACATCCCGCAGGTGAAGTATTGGAACGATTAAAAAAGAAAAAAATTAAAGTACATCGCAATGACTTGGAAGGCTCGATTATTTTCACCTCGAATGGTGAGGATATTAAAATTGCGACAGTAAAAACAAAAGAAAATAACAGCTCTTCTACCGCCACAACGAAGCCATCTGCCAATACAGAGAAGTCTGATTCGAGCAAAGAAGCAACTGCCGTAAAGACAATTAAAGCATCTGCATCCATCGACCAGTCTGCTCCGCAGCAAAATGCTACAGTTACGGTGACCGTCAAAGTAACGGATGACCAAAAACAGCCCGTCAAAGGAGCAAAAATCAAGCTTGTGCTCGCTTATAAATCCAAGGATTCAGAGTATGAGGCGACAACCGATAAAGACGGAAACGCAACGCTGTCCTTCCAAATCGGGCGCGCTGCAACGGGCTTCAAAGTAAATGGCACAATTACAGCAACCTATGGCAAGCTCTCTGCAACCGCCAAAACAAGCTTCATTCCACAGTAAATAACAATACCCTTATTGTAATCTTACAAATTACATTCGTTCAAATGAAGGTATACAATCATTCAAATGCAGCCATTCAACCTAACAGGAGGGATAAGCCATGCACGGTATAATTGATCGCTTTGAACAAAATATTGCCGTAATTGAAATTGAGGGAAAAACAGCAGATATTCAAAGAGAGCTTGTGTCAGGTGATGCCAAAGAAGGGGACTGTGTTACCCTGAACAGCGATGGCATATGGGTAGTCGATAGCGAGGCTACCAAAAAACGAAGTGAATATATAAAAAGCTTAATGGACGATTTATGGGAAGACTGATTTACAGATATAAGCAGTTTAGGTACTAAGATAAACTAAGGAACTAGAAATCATAATCTGATGCAATAGTATAAAACCTAGGAGGTGCCAGCTTGTGTCACTTGCAGGAGAAGAACGTAAAAAACTAATTATGGATGAAGTTGAAGCTATAGGTAAAGTATCTGTCGATCAGCTTGCTAAGCAATTTACTGTCTCGCGAGAAACGATTAGACGTTACTTAAACGAGCTGGAGGATCAGGGCAAACTAAAAAAAGTATACGGTGGAGCTGTTAAACCTGCTTTGGGCAAAGTCGAGCCTACCTATACAGAGCGTGAAAATAAACTGACCGCTGAAAAATCAGCTATTGGCAAAGCAGCTGCTGCGCTTATTCGTAACAATGAGTTTATCTTTATTGATGAGGGGAGCACTGCACTGCAAATCGTTCCCCATCTTCATCATATTAAAAATCCAACGATACTGACCAATTCTTTTTCCGTTGCCAACCTGCTTATGCAGCAAGCGAGTCATCAGTCATTTACAGGCAAAACGATATTTTTAGGTGGTGAGGTTAACCCTTCCCATCTGCGCTCTAGCGGTCCTTTCGCCGAAAAAATGTTGGAGCAGTTTCACGTAGATAAAGCCTTTATATCCATTGACGGCATGATGCATGAATATGGCATCTCCAGCATCGACGCTGCAAAGGCATCTCTGTCTGCGCGCATTATGAGCATAGCCAAAGAGTCTGTCATCGTCACCGATCATACAAAGATCAATGTGCGTGACTACTTCAAAATTGCTGATCTAAAGGATGCTTCCTATATCGTTTGCAACAAACCTGCCCCCGCTTCATGGAGTGCCTACCTAAAAGAAAATAAAATAAGCTGGGTTACTGCGAAATAAATTCCGTTAACGTTGTAGCGAGTTATAATAATTATCATGCGAGCGCCGAGGTATCAGCATATCCTAACCATGCTGATCCTTCTGGCGCTCCTTTTCGGAACATATCATTGTTTAACGGTTGCCACGAAGCTTATTTTGCTGTTTTTGCACACTTCTATTTCCTAACGGTTGTGACAGCGACTATTCCATCATTTCAAGCAGATTTTATTGCTTTTCCGGAAAAAGCCGATGTGACGAGGCTATCAATTAACTGTTAATAATCAACTCAAGCATAAAATTTACTCGTCACTACAACCAAAAATGGACTTCCGACCGCTGTTATATTCAAATTTTTTACGGAACTGACCTTTTAAAGGTGAAAATTTGCATATAAAGGCGGACGCTATCGCTCTACAGTTCCATTTTCACTTTCGTGAGCTTTTATTTTGTTTTACCCAAAGTTGTTCACTGTTAATCGACAGCCCAGCGCAACCGTTACAAACTATTCCCCCTGCACCAAGGCTCTAACAACAGGCTCCAGCGACTTCGCCATGCGTAAAAAACCAAGATCAGTTGGATGAACACCATCTACGGTACACTCGTAATAATCATCCTCACCAAGCAATTCTCTGCCATCAAAGAAGTAAATATGCTGATCCCCTTCTTCTTGAAATTGGCGAATATAGCCCATTTGTAATTCTCTGCGCTCCAGCGCATCATCCCTGAGCTTCGTTTCGAATACCTCATTCGAATAGGGGATTTTGGAAACAGCCAGTATTGGCACTGAGGGATGCTTCTGCCGTAAAATCCGAATAAACTGCGGAAAGGTCTCATTAAGCAATTCCGTAGAAACGCAGTTTGCCTCGTAATCAAGTACAAATAATCCCGGATCAGCAATATCCGCTATAATCTGTGCCAGCTCCGGCTCCCCCTTTCCGCTTCCTGAGAAACCAAGATTAATAAACTCGGCATCGATTTTTCTACTCAAAATATTGCTGTAAGCCATACCTGAACGGGTTGCGCACCCTCCTTGTGTAATTGATGTGCCATAAATAATAACCTTTTTAGCTGAACTATAGTCAGGTGCCTGTTTTATTGCCGCATCTTCATCTATTCCAATCAACACTTCCTTTACTTCCTGATAAAGAGGAAAATAAAGCACGATATTGCGTAGTTGTCTTCTATAGTTTTTAAAAAATACAATTTCATATTCATCATCTTTCGGAGAAAATTTTGCCGTATTGCAATACATCATTTCCCCTTCATACTCGATATAACAATCAAATCCACACTGTCCTGTTGCCGGCATATGCGGCATATCTGCGCTGGCAGCAAGCTTTACGCGAATCGAAAGTCTGCTTGAATCTGTTTGAAAGCGAATTTGTCCGCCTGCCGCATGATTTGCCAAACAATCTACAGCCTCCGGCAAACCATACTGTGGCTTCAATGGAAGCCTGCGATATTGCTGCTCTTGTCTAAACCAGGCTAGTCCGTCTATTCGAAATGGTACCTCCAGCTGGTCTGAACTTTTTGGATCATACCATCTCATATCATCTGATACTTCCACATTGGGGCGCATTCTCTCATCGTATTTTTCAATCAAATTACCGCTTTTTTCTGTCATCTCCAACCCCCGCTATCCATATACTAATCTGCATTTGATTGTACTGAACGTTACTATATAAGTTGAACTAATGCTTCTCTCAGACAGATTGCCGCAAAAGAGTGATGATCTTCTGATCAGTGTTGTTCCCTGGTTTCTTGTATAAGGAACTTAGTGGTGGAAATCCGAGAACAAAGGAGAGCGCTTTCTCTTCTCCAGATTCATCTCTCATTTTGCGGCTCGTCATTGTTTCTTTCATTCCACTCATATAGCTTTATTATATGAAAATATTCTCCCAAATTTCTATACTTGTCATGAAATAAAAAAGCGGAGGTCCTTGAGTTTTACTCTCCAAGACTGTCCGCTTTTTATTATAAATCAACCTTATTCATCCATGACTGTTTCCAATCACATATAGTCCACATGATAATTACCAATCGCTGTATTATAATAACCAATGCTGTACTCCATCAGCTGTCCGCTGTCATTATAGGAAAGACGCAGTCGCTTCAGAATCGGTTCTCCTGCTTGCAGTTGCAATTGCTCGGCAACTTCTCCATACGCCAGCTCCGCCGCAAATTGGTCTTGAAATTTCATCAGCGTAACTGCTTGAGCTTTTATCCACTCGTATAAAGAATCGTTTTGCTTCAGCCCGTCCAGTGGTATGTCCGCAGCCAAATAATGGGTAAAATAAATATAAGGTTTGTTATCAAGCAAGTACAATCGGTCTATCCGCGAACAGGTTGATCCAAGCAGTTCTTGCAGTTCACCTAGAAGCTGGATATCAATCTTGCTATCCGCCCTTATATTTTTATCGGATTGGAGTTTAACATCTGAATCCTTCAATGCTTTATCAAGATCAAGCTCCGATGAAGAAAGCCATCTTTTCTCAATGTTATGACCACGCTCGGTAAGCAGCTCGGTAAATCTTTTGCCCTTCACTCGTCCAGCAATCAATTCATTACGAATTACCTTTGTACGTTTGCCGCTTTTTGTTTCTAAAAACCCTTCAGTTACAAGTTCCTTTACAGCATTGCGAACTGTAATACGGCTAATTTTGAATTCTTCTGCAAGTTCCGGCTCGGACGGAAAATGAGAATGCAAAGGATATACGCCATGCAATATTCTGTCGCGCAGTATATTTTTCACCTGCACATACAGTGCTCCCTTTTCACGGTTCAACTTCATTGACATTACCTCTCTACATCATTTACCGTCTCATTTCTTCTGCGCGAGACAGCTTGTAAAACTTCGCGCTCAGTTGCCATCGGCGTATCGCCAGCAACAGTATGCGCCAGCATCCCGGCTGCAGTTGCAAATTCAACAGTCTCAGCTGGAGTAAATTGTTGCAAGCAACCATGAATAATGCCGCTTGTAAAGGCATCGCCTGCACCAATTCTATCATAAACGGCAAATCGCGGCATTACAGAAAATGAGAATTCACTATTCTGATACATAAATCCCCGCAAAGCGTGTTCGTTTGCAGAATAGATTGTACGCTGTGTGCCTGCTATCGTTTTAATCTGGTAACGCTCGGCTACTTGTGGAATTAATTGCGAAAGCTGTTCCTCTCTATCCTCTGTATTACAGGCTAGACCAAGCGTATAGATGGCATCCTTCTCATTTAGCATTACGATATCGCTCATCTCGAGCATCGCTTCATAATAAGGTCTGGCCTTGGCATAAGCATCATCGCCCCATAGCGAAGGTCTATAGTTGCAATCAAATACAACAAGACCGCCTTTTTCTTTCACTGCTGCAGCAAGCCTTAGCATTTGACTGCGCACATGATCATTCATTGCCAGGGTTATGCCGCAAAAAGTGATGACATCAGCATACTGTGCCAGTTCCTCATAAGAGTAGCTGTCGGTTGAAGCTGTATTAAAGCTGCTCTCCATTCGATTCGTATAGGTTACCCTGCTTGGACGATTCCCAAATCCATTTTCCAAAAAATAAGAACCGATATATTTTCCTCCTCGCTTTATTTGCGAGGTCTGAATTCCTAGCTTTTGCAAATAAACTTTTGCTGCATCACCTAGTGGAGTATCGGGAAGCGTGCTGAATAAATAACTGGTATGTCCAAACTTGGATAATGCGGATACAACATTCACACCTGTTCCCGAGAAGGAGTAGTGTAGTGTATTTCCTTGTGACAGTAGCCCATATCCAGGCACCTCAAGCCGCATCATCACTTCTCCGAAAGCAGCAATATTAGCCATGCTGATCCACCAGCCGCTTCATAATACCTGTAAGTTCCCGCACATTGTCAATTTTCGTCTCTCCTGTTTGAGAGTTAATAATTGAGCTATATACATGTGGAATAATTTGGGGAATTCCCGCTTCAAGCGCAATACGCAGTATCGTCTCAAAATTGTCCATATCAATGCCGCCAGTTGGCTCAAGCGCAAATTGCAATTCTCCGCATGCCTTAGCTACAGCACGATATTCTTCTTCTCTGCCTAATCCCCCCATTGGGAAATACTTTAAAGCATTGCCTCCCATATCCCTAACCAGGCTGATAGCCGTGCGAACAGGGACTATCCCCTTCTCCTCCAGCGCAGCGCTTACAGGACCTGTCGAAATGTTAACGGTTCCCGGCACACCTGATGGAGAGACCATACTGTTAATCCAACTGTCGCGCTCTCCCAGATTAGCTCTTGTTGCTCCTACTGCTGGAAATACTTGATTGATATGGGTTCCGCCATATTGCTTGGCAATCTCCGCTACAACAGCAGCTTGTCGGTTATCTCCTGCCCCAAGCCCAATTGACACGGCGTCATCAATCGCAGCACCATATTTTTTCATCGCGTTAACTGCTTCTGTGACCGTACTATAATCCTTTGATAAGATACCAACGACCACATATCCTTCTGCCGCCTCATAAACTTCCCTTGCATTTTCAATGCTGCTCGCCAGCACATTCAATGCCGCTCTACCTTTATATAGTCTCGCTGCCATATTGGTCATTATGCTTCACCAACCAGTTCTTTAATATTTTTTATAATCATGTCCATATCATCTCCACTTAGCGAGCGCGGATCGATATCAAAAAAACCTTGTTTAACACCATAGTCTCTCGTATATACAGCAATATCTCCGTTTTGCAACATATCCGCCGTCATTGCCGCCGATATTCCCGCTGCCTGCTGATCAATTTGAATTCTTCCCCGGAATATAGGACGACCTGCCTCATCCTGTACGACAGATACATTCACACCGGATAGATTGTTTAAAATCATCAATTGTTGCAGACTTTCCTTCTCCTGCTCACTTCTATCTTCACGCTCCATGTAATTGTCCAGCGCTTGCAACAGCCCAAACATAGACTCCTTGCCAACCTTCATACTGCGGCCAATACCATGCAGCTGCACTTTAAGCCACTCTATATATTTCTGCTTCCCGCATACAAGTCCGCTTGTCGGACCTTCAATCGCCTTCGAGCCGCTGTATATAACAAGATCAGAACAAGAAATATAATGCTTCAAATCTTCTTCAGCCGCTGCATCAATAATAAGCGGTATGCGATTACGCTTAGCCACTTCCCAAGCTTCCAATTCTGAAATCATATTCTTTTGTACACAATGATGGCTCTTTACATATAGAATTGCAGCTGTTCGCTCGTTGATAAGCTGTTCCAAATGGATTGCCTTGCCTTCGTTGGCATAACCGGCCTCTACCAGCTTGCCCCCTCCCAAATAGATCATCGTCTCTACACCTGCACCATAGTTGACATTATGTCCTTTGAACATTATAATTTCATTTTTCTCAATAGGTTGCTGATGCATGCGAATCGACTTTGAAGGGTTTCCCTCTGTTACAATCGCTGCAATCGACAAGGCAATTCCACTCGATGCCGAATTTACAATAACCGCTGCCTCCGAGCCAAGCATGGAAGCTATATATTCTCCTGATTTATTTACCAAATCAGCGATTTCAACATAATTTTGCCCGCCATGCTTCATTGCTTCCATCACACTGTCTGAAGGTGCAGAAACACCTAGAATGCTCATTCTTCCACTTGCATTAATAACTCGCTTTAGCCCGTACTTCGCATTTAATGAATTCGTCATGTATTATCGTTCCTCTCGCATAGATCATTTGGTTTGCTTGACGCGTTTCCCCTTCACTGTCAACTAGCAAAGCCTCTTCCTTTTCCACCGAAAATAACGTGAGATGGGCAGCATCCCCTTCTTGAATTCTTCCAAGCTCAGGGCGCCCCAGCCATCTGGCAGGTCTAACCGTAACAGCCTGAATAATCTGCTCTAGCGGATAGCCCAAGTATAGAAATTTGCTTAACACATTGGAAATCGAATAAACCGGGCCGTTAAGTCGATTATCACGGTATATATCTGTACTAATTGTATCAAATACAATACCGTTTCGCTTCGCATAGTCAGCTGTTTGAAAAGAAAAGCTTGCTCTGCCATGTCCGGTATCAAGAACAACACCACGACTAATCGCTTCTGCAAATGCCGCTATTGGCTCTCCGTTATTCGCAAATAACCCATTCTTCTTGCCATGCAAATAATGTGTGATAATATCACCTGCACAAAGCAACGGCAATATTTCTTCAATATGAGGGGGACCTGAGCCGATATGAACCATCATTCTCTGCCCGCATTCATCAGCTAACCTTCTTGCTATTCTTAATGGCTCCAGTTCATTTGTTCCTACAACACTGCGGCTAATTCTCGCCTTGAAACCAGCAATAAAATCACCGTATTGCTCAAGCCGTTCCTGTGCCAATCCGAAATCAATCCACTCCATATTGGATAGCTCGTCAATTCGTTCCAAGCCGATTCGGGAAATGTTTAGAAATGCGAGCAGATTCGTTTTGGCTTGCCGACCTGCTTCAAATAAATTAGCAATATTATCGGCGCCGCAGCTCCCTGCGTCAACTATAGTAGCCGCACCTTGCCTAACCCCGATCTCATCAATCTCATCACCATATGGACTAAAGGCAGCATAAGCATGAACATGCATATCAATCCATCCACTTGATAAAAATAATCCGGTACAATCCAACTCCGAATCCGCTTGACCTTGCCAAGCCCAAGCCGCTGTCTGCTCAGCAATTTTGCCCTCTCGAATGGCAAGATCAATCCGTTCTCCGCTTATCAATTTGGCATTACGCAATATAATATTTTTCATTTCTCTTCTCCAATCCCGTAAAATCCCGGTCTCGCAAGATGTTGCTGGTTAACTAACACCTAGAATAGCATGGCATTTTTTAAAAGTAAATAACGTTATAACGTTTTGGAGAAATGTTCCCCTATTTTTATAAAAAACCACTCTTTTCTATAAAAAATGAAAACCTTATATTGGAAAAAAATGATGAAAGGCAGGGGTTGCCCTTAGCTGATTCGCTAAGGGCAACCCCTGCCCGCTAAATATTTTAATTGTTTTGTTCATAATTCACTTACTGCTTAGTTTCCTCTGTGTGATGGATCATCTTCAATATGATGACGACAGCTTCAGCACGCGTCGCTGTCGCAGCAGGAGCATACTTGTTATGGCTTCTGCCCTTTACAATGTCAGCTTCAAACGCCGCTTCGACATAAGACCTCGCCCAGTTGGGAATCTGTGCTGTGTCTGCGAATGTCAGGCTGCTGCCATCTTGCAATGCAAGACCCAGCGCCCGCACTGCCATAACAGCCATCTCTGCGCGTGTAATCTCAGCTGACGGACGGAATGTCTGATCATTATATCCACTAATAATTCCTGCTGCGAATACTTTAGCAATATCATCCTTTGCCCAGTCGGGAATTTGTGCCGCATCTTTAAAGTTAAGTACATTGCTGTCTGCTTTTAAATTCAGCGCTCTTGCAAGCATTGCTGCAAATTCACTGCGACTCACTGTTTTTTCCGGCTTGAACTGTCCGTTATCGTAGCCTTTCACAAAGCCTGCTTTTACAGCCTGCTCAATTGATTTTTTTGCCCAATGATTCATTGTATCTGTAAAGCTGTTTGAACCGTTTCCTTCACCAGGCTCAGACCCATTGTTGCCGCCGTTGCCATTGCCTTCTCCCGGCTCAGATTCATTGCCGCTTCCGTTACCATTGCCTGTATCGCTGCCGCCTCCAGTTCCTGGACCTGGTACCCACGGCGTGCCGTCAAGCGCCTTAATTGTAACAATAAAATCCTTGGTAATTTGCGAATCACCAATAGCAATCACAGCGGTCATAGTCACTTTCAAATTACCTTGACCTGCACTCGGACGCTTCAGCAATTGACCATTTGCATTCAAGTAATCCGGATGAGAACTACTCCATACCAGCCTTGATCCTTCTGTGCCTTTTTGCGGCAAATAAATATTTTTCGTAATGCCATCTTCAACATTCAAAGTAACGAGTTCTTTAATTTCCTCAAGCGTCAAATAATTTCTGGCTGCTTGCAGCTCGCCCAAAAGCGCTACAGCCTCTGGTTTTGTGAGCGTCATAGACAAGACAGCTGTTTGAGCTTTTGCAATCGCTTCCTGCAACCCTATCCAAGCCTGCTCAGAATAATTTTCTTCCTCCAATTGACTTGCTGCAATATGATTAAGCAACGTTAAAATAGGCTTTTTGTTGCCCAACTTATTATTTTCACTATATACTTCAAACTCCTCGAAGGAATAGCCGAATATTGTATCTCTTGCAACGCCTTCAAATTTGACATAGCGAGCAGGGGTGCTTTTGAAGCTTGTCAGCACGCGACCAGGCTTGCCTTTCTCAATGCCATTGTTTGAAAGCACAGCATTAATCCAGTTGGTTCCATCCTCTGATACAAGAATTCTATACTGAGATGCAAATGCCGTTTGCCAAATAATAGATACCGCATCTACTTCGGTTACCTCTCCCAAATCAACCATAAACCATGCCTCATCATCCCATGCGCTTGACCAGCGTGTATCTCCTCTGCCATCGACAGCCTTGTCTGCGGTATAAGCTCCTGACTCTACTTCGGATGAAGTTGCCGTTTTATGAAGAGCAAGATTTCCATTGAAATCAATATACTTATTCATCACTGTGATATCATCAACAAGACCTTTAAAGGCATGATCAAAACTACCGATCTTTGCTACAGGCAATACCAGTGTATCCAGTTTATTGCCTTCCTTCAATGTAGTCGAATATTCTGATCCATTGATAAAGATTGAGGTTCCTGTATCATCGCCAGTCATAATAATTTGAGTCCACTGCTCAGGTGCAATTTTGTAGTTGAAGGAGCTGCTGTACCCTTCTTTTTTAAAACCAATTTTGCCCGTACCATCGATATTGTATACCAGTTGCCCATCTTCGGATTCAAGCAATACCGCATTGGCAGGATTGTCACTGTCCGGCTTGATCCACATCGACATCGTCCAGCCAAAACCAACAGTACGCAGTCCGGTTTCTATGCAGCTGCTTCCGCCCTGCAATGCTGCAGCCTTGCCGTTCATGCCTTCAACAAGTGCAATATTAGTTGCTGCCCCATCAAAGCCATTGCCCGATTGATCTTTAAGACTGTCTTCAAAATCATAAACAAACAGTTCATTATTCTCGTTTAATTGCGGAATGCGATGCGATAAATTTGTTCCCGGCGGGTCAAAATGCTGTGCAGCATCTTTCTGGAACAGAGCCAGGTTTCCATCCTTGCGAGTGCCTGACCATAGTTTTTCTCCAACAAGTTGCATAGAAGGCAGCACTCTTTGATGGGTATCCGCCATCGAAACACCTTTCTCCACAGAGATATCATTCCATAGAGCGAACATACCGCCCTTCACTTGCGGATGACCATTCGGAAGTTTGTTTTCTACCCAATCATTCGCTTCCCAAGTGTTGTATAAATACTCATAGTTCAAATAATTACGATACAATTGCGGTACAATATACAGCAAATTAGTATTGACATTTACAATATCGAAGCCAAGCTCAACTGCTTCCTTGGCGCTGCCATCCACTTCGTACCAAATATCCATAATGGCATCTGTCTTTACTTCCGTCGCACCATTAAATTTTGTTAAATTTCCCCACACACGCGGGACCTTGCCGCTAGCTGTTACATGATCGATTAACAAGTTCATATACTGACGAAATGCCTCTTTATTTGTACCTGCGTACTCATCGGTGCCGACATGTACTTCGTTCCCAATAAAAGTTGGCTCTCCCCCGTTATATCCATCCATATACTCTGAAAGGAGGTTTTTAATAAAAGCTTGTGTTTCTGCTTTTTCGATATGCAGCTGACCATTTGTCCCCAAATTCGGGTTATACTCAATAAAAGCGCGTGAATGCCCTGGAGTATCAATTTCTGGAACTACATTAATCGCGTAATCCATCCCCAGTTGCTGTAAATCTCTAAACTCATTTTTTGTATAAAAACCATCCTGACTTTCAAGTCCAGGGAATAGTTCACTTTCCAATCGAAACTTCCCCGTACCTCCGATATCGTCATTTAAATGGATTTGAAAACGATTCATTTTATAATAAGACATCAGTTTTACATAATCTTGCAGAAATTCAATAGTATAAAATTTACGCGCCACGTCCAGCATAAAGCCGCGATCCGCAAATTTCGGGTAGTCTCGCGTGACGCCTTTTGGCATATTCAGCCCTGATTCGCTGCCTGCAAGCAGTTGAAGAACCGTTCTTGTTCCGTAGAACAATCCTTCATAATTTGCTGAACGAATTGCGGCGTATTCATCAATTTCCAACTTATAGCCTTCCTTGCCCAAAACTGCTTCATTATTGTCAAGTTTGAGATACAAGTCGCCTTGTTGCGGCTGTCCCTCTTCAACAGTGATGGCAAGCTTTGTTATTTGCTCCAACTCTTCAGCTAAAATCGCAGCTATTTTTCTAATTTCGGCATCCGCATTTGAATCAATAACTATTTTGGATTGTGAAGAAAAACTCATATCCCCCTGACCGCCCAGCCATTCACGAAGCGACGGGATAACACGCGGCTCTGGATTTGCTCCTGGTTGTGCTTCATATTGCCCCGGAACCATTACAGTAGCGTTTGCTGCTGCTGCAAAGGAGGCATCATTTGTATTTTCCAATTTAAAATATAGATCAACCTCTTTGGAAACAAGCGGTTTATGAATATTTCCAGCCGCATCAATAATTTGCAAATTATCCGTACTAATCAAAGACGCTTCATAGCCCGCATCAAGCTCGGGAAATTGCAAAACCGATTGCTCCGATGTAACCGTTATTTCTTCTTGAATCTTTTTCAGTAATAAAGGCAACATGTTAGGTTGCTCATACACTTCGAATTCATAAATGGAATAACCATACTGACTAGCACGCTTAATACCTTGAAACTTCACATAGCGTGCCTGTACAGGGGTAAACTCGATAACATCCTTGCCTGATTCACTGGCTGACAGTTCCAGATCATCAGCAAATACATTGGTCCATGTTTGTGCATCGTCAGAGACTTGAATATAATATTTCTCTGCAACAGCGGGCTGATGCCAATTAATAACGACTCGAGATACTGTCTCAACTGCTCCCAAGTCTACATAAAACCATTCATTGTCTGTACGATCAGCAGACCATCTGCTTGTTGAATTGCCATCTACCGCTTTTTCCGGCAGCAAATGAGGCCAAGGAACACCTTCATCATGTTCTGTACTCGATGCCTCCGTGTGCTTATTTAAAGCTAAATTCACTTCTGCGGCTAATGCATGCTTCGGGGCAATTGCTGGCAAACAGAAAGCGATTACAATAAGCATTATAAAAAAACCTCTAAATCGTTTCACTTTATATTCCTCCTTCAATTGAATCTTTCATTTGTTAAATTAGGTAATGGCACTCTGTGCTTTATTCTTTCGCATTCTAATTCTCTTACTTTTTTTCTATAGCTCCTCCTTTTTTCTCCTTATCTGCTTCACTATCTTTATCCGCACTGAACCAGCTTATAACAGAAAGATACAAAACAGACTTTGTCCTACAACCAGTATAAAAACGCTTCCAGAATGGTTCGATATACATGTCTTTACATTCATATACAGTTGTTGATCAATTCTATTTTCAAGCAGGAATTTCAACTTATAACTCTCTTTTTGTGGAAATTATCCCAAATATGAACTTTGTTTGACATAGCAAAAGGGACTGTCTGTATATTCAGCCTATGCTGATTGTCCAGACAATCCCTTCTAGTGATTCAGCAGTGCCACTGTTCCAGGTTCGCTCAGCTATGTTTTTTGGCAGCTTCTCCTGGTGTAATTCCCCAGTATTTGCGGAACACCTTTGTAAAGTAACTGACATCGCGATAACCTGTGCTCGCTGCCGCATCATATACTTTTGCCCCTTCAAGCAGCGCTTTTTTGGCTGTTTCCATCTTTCTTTCCAATACATAGGCGGAGAAGGACTTTCCTGTTTCTTTTTTAAACAATCGGCTTAAATAAGATGAATTGATATAAAGCTGTTCTGCCACAGAGTGAAGCGTTACTTCCTCCTCTATTTTCTCCTCAACTAATAAAAGCACAGCCTCGACCATTTTATGCCCAGCCGCCCCGCGCTTACAAGCCAAAGTTGCTAAAAATCTGTCCAAAATACGAATCAAACACTCGCGTAATTGCTCCTTTGTTGCAAATGTCTGCAAGTTTTGCATATACTTCATATCATCAGCAGCCACATCTTTAATTGAGCAGCCTTTTTGTTGAATTAGACGAACAAACAGAGTACTGAAATAAAATACTCCTTCGTATACTTGATCCACACTATCGAGCTCATCCATCACCGTATGCCATAGCTCATTAAAAATCTCGCTGGTTTTTTCCCTATTTCCTGTTTCGATCGCAATATCCAATTGCTTTTCTATTGCAGGCTGAACTTGTGACTTCTTGTCATTTTCAAACTTGTCATGATACGTGACTGCGATATGATTGCCATAGAGCATCCTTTTTTGCAACGCTTCTTTGGCTTGCCCGTACAACTCAGATAATTCCTCAGGGTCTTTGGAACAGCTGCTTATGCCTGCGCTTGCAGTCAGCTTCAAGCACTCCTTGATAACTGTTAGCAGCTTGCCGGTGCTGGCATTGACCTGATGAAGCAGCTTGCTTGCAAGCAGCTCCTCTTTGAAAGTATCTTCACTTCTAATCTCCGTAGAAAAAATAATTGCAGTTCCGCCATCAGGAGCAGAAATAATCCAGTCTGCATAATCCTCAAAGCTTTCTTTCGCAATGCATTTTACCGAAAACTGCAACAACGAGGTATCATTAGCTGTAAAGCGGGTATTTCCTTCCGGCAACGGGTCGGCATCTGCGATAGCAATGCAATATAAACGGGGCATTGACATATCCAACATTATATCCTTGCTTCGTTCATAAATTTCCCATGAAGAGCATTTGCCTTGCAATAAATCATATAAAAACATCTCTCGCAAATGAGGAAGATGCTGTGTCCACTTTTGTTGCAACAGCGTCTGATTATGCATTTCATCCAATTGCCTGCGCAATTCATCAGCTGCTGCGAGTATAGCCTCCATAATGTCGGCATCGCCTGCCGGCTTCAACAAATACTTGCTAATCCCAATCTCTAGCGCTTCTTGTGCAAATTGAAAATTATCATGTCCGCTTAACACAATCATTTTCACCATTTGATCCTCTGACCGGATCCATTTTGCCAGCTCCAGCCCGCTCATGCCAGGCATTTGAATATCCAGCAGTACAAAATCCGGCTTTTTCAACCGAAACATGTCAATAGCTTCCTCGCCGCTCGCTGCAGCTCCAACCACTTCTATTCCATGCTCTTCCCAAGGTATATTATAAGCAAGATTATGGCGAAGTCTCGGCTCATCCTCTACTATCATCAAGTCCATCTCTCACTTTCCCTCCTATACCAAATCACAATGTGGAAGAAACCTTCCGCATGCCGCCAAAAAAATGGCGGCGCAAAAGGTTTCATCAAGCATTATTTATTTTTTGCGTACCATTCATTAGCGTCTTTGACCATTTGTTCTCCGCCATCAGCACGCCATTTTGCCAAATATGAGTCGAAGTTATCAAGTGATTCCGCGCCAGCAATATACTTTAGGAAAGTATCATCAGTAAACTTATGGAGCACCTGATTGTTTTTGGATACACTTTCAATTGGCGCCGCATTAGATAGCGGATCAATTAGCATAATATCTTTAACCAGTTCCTGATATTTCTCATAATAGCTTTGCAGAACAGGGTCTTTTCTTACCCGCGCTTGCCAGTAGGAGGAGTATACGCGCTCATCCACACCTGTCAGGAAGTAGCTCGCATTGTTAAGCTCATCGTTAAATTGCGGCAAAATCGGATAGTATTTGCCATCCTCTACACGGTGGTGCACACCCTCTTTACCGATTACAAGCTCTTTAAAAATATCTTCTTCCAATTTTGTATTCAAATAGTTCATCGTATGCTCTTTGTTTTTGGACCATTTCGGCAATGCTACGACATACGTAATCCCTGCATTTACTCCCCATACCGCTTGGCCGTCGTCACCTTTCAAGTATGGAAGTGCTTCAAGCTCGGCATCCGGAAAGTTTTTCATCAATGCGCTTACTGTAGGCGGAGTGCTGAACCAAGGCAAGCTCATCATCGCCGCTTTGCCACTGGAGAATTTCTCAATAATTTTGGAGCCTGTATTAATTGGCCACTCAGAATCGATCAAGCCTTCTGTATAAAGCTTATTCATAAATGCCAAATATTCTTTCATTTTTGGATCTTCAACACGATGAATCAGCTTGCCGTCCACTTCTTTCCAAGGGTTTGCAATACCAAAAGATGCGGCAATTTCAAGATAGATGCCTTCAAGACCTGCCAATGGAATAACATTCTTTTTCTCTTTAATTGTTTTTAGCACATTGTACAGCTCATCACGTGTTTGCGGAATTTCCAATCCCAGCTCATCCATCCAGTCCTTTCTTACAACTAGAGATGAGTTAGCGCCAAGACCCGTAATTCCTTCTGGAATACCATAAATCGTATCGTCAATCGTTGTCGCTTTCCAAGTATCTTCATTGATGCCTTCTTTGACAATTGGAGCATACTGATCAATCAGTTCGTTTAGCGGCTCCAAAGCTCCTGCCTGTGCCAATTTGAAAAACTGCTCTTTGGACACTTTGATGTAATCATAGTTTTCTTTATTGGACATAAGCAGGTTCAATTTCTCATCCGGCATTTCTTCCGGAAGCATTTCATACTTCACTTTGTAATTTGTTTTTTCCTCTAGAAACTTTGCCACATATTCCTTGTTGGGGTCGTAGCGCTCGAATGGATGCAAGCCGCGCAGATCCGGTTTCTTTCCGCTAGTCACATCAACCTTTGCTGTTTCATTGTTCGACTTCTCTTCATTGTTTGCCGAAGGCTTATTACTGTTTGACGGTTTGTCTCCCCCACCAGAGTTCGAACCTCCGCAAGCAGCCAGTGAAACAGATAATGCCGCGATTAAAAGCAATGAGAACATTTTTTTCATGTTTATAATCCCCTCCTGAAGTATGTTCAAGCATGAAAATATCTTTTGAGGCTATCGATTTACTGCGGATAAACAATTTAGCTGCAAAACTAAATCGTCACTGCAAACAAAAATGGACTTCTGCAGTTAATAGCCTCGTCTTACTCCTTAACAGATCCAAGCATAACCCCCTTTACAAAGTACTTTTGCAAGAAAGGATAGACAAGCAAGATCGGCACAGTCGCTACAATAATCGATGCCGCTTGGATCGCTTGTGGAGAAGCATTCATCGCCATATTAATATCAAGCTTATCGGCTTGGGTAAATACAGCGTTCGCTGAAGCCAGCACTTCCTTCAAATGCAATTGAAGTGGCTTAATGCCTGGATTTGTAATGTAAATCATACCTGTGAAAAAATCATTCCAGAAAGCTACCGCATAAAATAGCGCAATTGTGGCAAGGACAGGCATGCTTAGCGGCAAAATAATGGAAAGAAATATTCTGAAATTGTTGGCTCCGTCTATTTTTGCTGATTCCTCGAGCGTGTCTGGAAGCCCTTCAAAGTAGCTTTTTATAACCAGCATATTAAATACGCTAAGCATTCCCGGCAAGAACAGTACTGGAAGTGTATTAACCAATCCCAACGCTTGAATAAGCAAGTAAGTCGGAATCAATCCTCCGCTGAACAGCATAGTGAATACGAACATTAACACAAAGCCTTTGCGTCCTCTAAGTCTTGCTTTGGAAAGCGGGTAAGCCGACAATGTTGTCAGAATAAGACTTAGCGTCGTACCGACTACAGTTACAAATATAGAAATCATAAATGCGTTCAAAAACATACTATCCGTTAATACATACAAATACGTACCAAACTGCATATCTACCGGAAACAGGCTTACCTTGCCCGAAATAACAGCCTCTTCACTGCTGAGCGACTTGGCAATCAAATTCAGAAAAGGAATAACGGTAACAAGTCCCATCAAGACAAAGAAGGAATAGTTGAATACGTTAAAGCTGCGATCATACCATGTTGTTTTATTAAGCATTGTTTCTATTCCTCCCTTCTACCAAATACCGCGTTTCAGGAACTTGCTGCTCAAATAGTTGCCTGTCACAATTAATGTAAAGCCTATTACCGACTCAAAAAGTCCAACTGCTGATGCAAAGCTATAATCCTGTTGCCCCAGCCCTGCGCGGTATACGAAGGTCCCAATCACATCCGCAACTCCATATACGATGGAATTGTACATAACGAGAATCTGTTCTGTCCCGGCTTCGAGAATGCTGCCAAGACGCAATATAAACATAAGCGTCATAATCGGTACAAGTCCTGGCAATGTAATATGCCACATTTGTCTGAAGCGTCCAGCTCCATCCATTTTTGCCGCTTCATAGAGCTGCATATCGATCGAGGTAATAGCTGCCAAATATATAATCGTGCCCCAGCCCGCCTCTTTCCAGCCTGCTGAAGTGATAAGCAATGGTCGAAATACCTCCGTATCCATAAAAAAGGCGATCGGTTTTCCGCCCAAATACTCAATTGCCCTGTTGACTAAACCTCCGTTAGTCGATAACATATCCAGAAACAAGCCGCTTACAATAACCCAAGATAAAAAGTGGGGCAAGTATACAATTGTCTGAATACTGCGTTTAAAAATCATATTTTTTATTTCATTCATTAGAATTGCCAACAAGATCGGCAACGGGAATAAAAAGACGATTTTGTAAATGCTTATAATCAACGTATTGCGGAATACATTGGCAAACTCCGATGATCCAACAAGCCTTTCAAAATTTGCCCATCCAACCCACGGGCTTGCTTCTAATCCGTCAAAAATATTAAAGTCTTTAAAAGCAATCACAATCCCATACATAGGAGAGTATTTAAATATAATTAGAAATATTATGCCGGGCAGTAGCATCAAATATAGACCCCAGTCCTTCTTCACATCCGAGACGAGCTGTCCAAATCTTGATCTCCCGCCAGTGCTGCTGACATTTGCCGCCTTCATGTCTCTCACGCTCCCCCTTCGTCTGTTGTGGCGATATATTCATTGTAAGAAACATCGCCAAAGTTAAATAGAGGAGTGTGATGCGGTGTTTTGGTAGTTTCATGACATTCCTGTTCATGCTCAAACAACAGGTGGACAAGCCCTTATAGCAGCTGCTTCTCCACCATCTCCAACGGGATGCGCAAAGTGACCTTTGTCCCTTCGTTCTCCACGCTCTCCATATGCAGTTCAGCTTGCGCCCCGTAATAAAGCTTCATTCGACCGATAACATTGCGCAGGCCAAACAATTCTTTTATTTGCTTGCCATGAATCGTAGGCGTAAACTCTGCATGATTCAGTTGTTCCAGTTGACTTTTTATATAGTCCAGGCGCTCCTTGCTTACTCCTGCTCCATCATCTTTCACACTGATTTGCAGCATCTGATCCTTTTGTTCACTTTTAATAATGAGCAGACCACAGCCGCCTTTTTTCTCAAGACCATGCAAAATTGCATTTTCGACTACGGGTTGCAGCAGCAACTTTAATACATAAAGCTGCTTTGTATTTTCGCCGATATGAAACTCCACCTCCAACTGTCCGAGCAAGCGAAATTGTTGCACACGCAAGTAATACTGCAAATGTTCAATCGTTTCGGTAACGGTAAAGCTTTCTCTCCCTTTGCTTAAACTCAGTCTGAAAAACTTCGATAAATTAAGCACCATCTCGCTTATTTCTTCCGCATCGTAATTTTTGGCAGTCCAGTAGATCGAATCCAAGGTGTTATACAAAAAATGCGGGTTAATTTGTGATTGTAGAAACTTCAGCTCTGTATGGCTTAATTGCAGTTGATGCTCGTACACATCATGAATAAGCATTTGCTGTTCTGCTACCATTTGATTAAAGGAGTCTGTCAATGTACCGAACTGATCCTGGCTTGTGCTTGGCAAACGTGTATTCAAATTGCCCAGTCGAATTTGCTTCATTCCATACAACAGCTTAGCCAACGGAGTGGCTATGCCTTTAAAAACAATAATTGAGATTAATACGGCTAATACGACGCTCAACACAATAATCGCATAGATAAAGTTTTGTACATAGATGGATTGTTTATACAGTTCTTTCTTTGGCTGTACAAGCATCAGCGACCAATCTGATTTCTTGGAAGGTGTATGCCAGGTTAGCAGTTCAGCATCCCTTTGGGAAGAATTATCTGCAAGCTCCTGAATATTATCAGGCAACTCCCCCGTTTGACCCGCTCCTGCGATCAGCTTTCCATCCGAAGCATATAAATAAACTGCTGAATTTGACGTAGGCAATACTGCCCGTATAAGCCCCTCCAGCTTCTCTCGAGCTATAGTCAGTATAAGAATATTCGCCTGATGCTCCTGGCCGTTCACGTCCATCGGTCGCATAAAGGATACCGTATTCTGACCAAATAATGCGTCTTTTTCGGTATTGCCCAAATAGACAACCGGTTTGCCGCTTGCTTGTATTGCATTAGAAAACCACGGATACTGCTCAGCATCTATTTTTCGCGCACCATACTCAGAGGAAATCAATATACCGGAGCTAATATGCAAAATTGATATCTCTTGTAAAAAGCCATGTATTTCACGAATATTAGCCAACCGATCCAGTACATTATAAAAACCGAATATATGCGTTGGCAGCAATATTGAATTTGCCTCATGCAGAACCGGCTTAATACTATAGTCCGTTGTAATAAGAATCGATAGCTTATTAAGATCCTCAAGCAGCAAATCAATATAATCCAGAGAAGATTGCAGGCTGCCCTTTGTTCGCTCGCTTATTTGTCCTTCCAGAATTGTTGCTGATCTAAAATTGGCAAACAGACTTACCCCCACAAGCGGAAGCAGGATCAGCAAAAAATAAATAGTCAATCTAACCTGCACCTTACTGTTATATAATTGCCGCATAGACGCCCATACTTTTCCTGCCATTTGTTATTCACCTGCCTCAATTGCCGAATCCCGATACCATCCATTTACTTCATTGTTAATTTCCCATCCTCCGTCACGCATCCAATTTTTCACGAAATCCTCAAAATCTTTGGCTGGCTCTATCCCCATAATGATTTTAATAAATGCCTCTTCCTCCATCTTCATCAGCTTCTCAGCATATTTGCTCATCGAACGCGTCGGCGGGCCGTGGAAATCACTCCTAATGACATGCTCTAGCACATATGCTTCATTGGCCACCAATTGCCCTGAGGGATCTACCTCGTTAAGCATTTTCTTGCGCATTTCTTCCCCATTGACATCTGCCAAGCTGCTTAGCAATCGTCCGTAGTCCGGGTCTTCCTTTTGCTCTATTTGCTCTTCCTGATCATTGCTGGATGGAAAACCATATTTCAAATGCTCCAGCCCTTCACTTGCAACAAAATTAAGCAGCTTAATGGCTTCTGTTGCATTTGGACTGTTTACAGGAATAACGCTATAAGATTGCAACAAATCCAATTCTGCCGTTCCTGCTCTACCGTCTTTTCCTTGTGGAAACTCCAGTCTGATCCAATTTGCTTGTGTATTCTTTTCTTTGCTCTCTTGTAAAATTTGTTTGGCATCAGTCAAACTAGCAACAAAAATCCCAACTTGCCCACTGACAATTTTATCTTTATAGCTGCCATATTTATTAAGAGCAAACTCTCTGTCCAGCACACCGCTGCCGTATAGCTTGGCAAAATACCTCAACGCCTCCCCTGTCTCAGGCAGCAAACTGCTATATATAAGTTGCCCGTTGCGATCCTGCCACTGATTTAAAGTATTCATACTGCGGGAAACGCCGAATGCTCCAAAAAAAGGAGCCGATCTAGCCAGCTGTTGCGGCATAATTGTCAGCCCCCACGTATCGTTCAAACCATTTCTGTTTGGATCATTGTACGTAAAGGCATACATCGTCTCGAAATAATCCTCCAGCGTTGCTGGCGGTGTCAGGCCAAGCGTATCGAGCCAATCCTTGCGGATAAAAACCATTTCATCAGCAGAAAAGAGCGACAGGCTTGGCACAGCATAAATTTTTCCGTGCACTGTCACTCTCTCCCAAGCCTCCTTCGGAAGCAGCTGCAGCAAGTCAGAACCATGCTGTTCAAGCAGATCATTTAGTGGCAATAAATATTCTTCCTTTACATACTTGGCAAAGCTGTTCGGATCGTCCATCGCAATCAAATCCGGCACGACATCCCCAGCCAGCACAGCATGCAGCATTTCTTGAAAGCCGCTTTTCGGATATACGGACAGCTGAATACGGGCTGTCAGATGCTCTTCGGCATAGCTTACTTGCGCCGCTTGATGGCTTTTTACCGAGTGCAGAGTAGACACATTGCCGCTCATCACCACTTGCAGCTCCTTTGCCCGGTCTGATAGGAGGATATCCCGATCTGTTATGCTATCGTTATTAGTCCCATTGTTACCGCTCGAGCAACTGCTTAAAACACTTAAAACCAGAACGGCAATTATAAAAAGAAGAGCAATACTTGTTTTTTCCATATGCCTCATAGCTGTCCCCCTCAATGTCGAATTATATTTGTTCTGCTAATTATGAAGACCCTGCTGAAATCAGCAAGGGTCCTCATAATCATTTCTTATTTATTCTAATTCACAAATCATGCCTGTATAAACCTCAAAGGTGCGGTTCCATGGCAAATATATTTTCTCAACTGCAATATCCTTCAGCCTATACTTTTCTAATAATTGACCGCTGGACGTCTTAGCAAGCAGCATTTGTTTGAGCTCATCAAACTTTTCTTGCATTAATAGTTGTACTTTGCTGTTTACCTCTTTATATTTATCCTCCAAATCATTCACATTAATACCTAACTTCTCCTCAACATAACGATTAACTACGCCCCGTACTTGAGCTTGATATGCCCACTCATCCATTAATCGCTCCACCATAAAGGAATAATGAGCAGCTACAGCTTCCTCACTTCTATTTTTGCTCTCTTGGCTCAGCCAATGAGCAATGGAGTGACCAATTACTGTACCTAACGTATTTCCTGCCGTATTCCATCCGGCATAACCAAGCAACTGCAAATAAAGTCCTTCCTGTAATACATATTGTACCAGTTCCAAATCAGAAGAATTGCAAATAGATACATCCGCCAAAGCGACCTTTTTCCCCATAACCAAATCATGTTTAAGGCTTTGTACAACATCCCAATAGTTATGACGTGAATTAAAGTATGCCTTTGTTTCTCGCGGCCGGCTTTCCATCTCTGCTAATGGTGTATTTACATATAAAATAAAGTCAGCTTCATCTTCACTATCCACGCAAATCGATCCAGCCGCTAGAATATGACATTTTACCGTTTCTTCTACAGGACGATCTTCGTAATCGGCAATAGCAAGTCTTCCGGCTGTAGACGAAAATCGGGGATAAATCTTTAGCTGCTTATGCTCTAGTTGCTGCAACATACGAGCGAGCAATGTGTGTACAGCTTCATCGGCACCAGGGTATACCATTGCTTTATGCTGAATTTTGCTAGTATAAATTTGCTCCATCAACCGCTTTTGCTCAGCAATATGCATCCCTTCCGGGCTTGCATCCTCCTGTGTAATAACAGCATAATCGATAATTCCTTCCGCACACCAATTTAAAATCGTTTTATTAATTTCATGATTTCTTTTTCTTGCATCCAGATACTCCTGAAGCACTTCTGCTGGAACTAAACTTTTCAGCCTGCCCAATTCCGGCTCCAGCTCTTTCTGACCAAGGCGATGAACACGATCATATAATTGAGAATACTGGAAAATATACATACCGTACTCCAGATACTCTTTATTTTTATACGTAATTGACAAACGCATCAAAACACTAGCCGCAAAAATTTTCAGTTTTGGATAAGCTCGTTTAATTTCCGGTATAATTTGCAAGGCATCCATGCATTGCTCCAATGTGCGTTCTGTTGATCTTGATGCAACTAAGCCTCCATAAGCCAGCTGGTCAATCGCGATTACAGCGCCATCGATTGATGAAGCATGTTCATTCAGCCACTGCTTGATTGCTTGCGGATTACCCGGCTGCAAAAAGTTGCCAAGCTCTTTTCTTGAAGGTTGAATAACGGTGTGCCCCGACACTTCGCCAATTCTGGTTGGAAATTGTTCACAGCAAGGTCTGTCGTCTAGTGGAACAACTGCAATTTTGAATAAGGATTTTTGTCCGTTCAAATTCTCCATTTGTATTTCTCCCTGCCTTTCTTAATTTACCAGATATATTTCAATTAGCTGTATATTTCATCAAGCTTTTCTCTAAACTGTTTGGTCGCCTTGTATACCGAATCCGCATCTTTGCCTGTCACGATCGCCCCGATCATAATTCCTTTAATGCCCGTTTGGCAAAGCGCCGGCAAGTCCTCGGCTAGAATATGCTTTTGCGAAGGCACAATAATCGGCTTACTCACCTTATCCGCCAGCAGCTTGTATGCTGCCAAGTCTTGAACAGTCAACCTCTCCCCATACTTTTCGGGAGCCATAATGGATGACTCCAATATATCCATATTAAGCGATGTTAAGCTTACAATTTGCTCCAAACTATATTCGTTGCTTGCTGCCAGCATTTTTATCCATCTATCATCAGACAGCAAACGCGCAGGCGCATGATGCGCATACAAAGAAACAAAATTGATGCCGCTTTGAATCAACTGCTCCGTCAACTGCTCCGTTACAACCTCAAGCGATCCACCCGCCACGATCCCTGCCGGTATATCAGAATTAGATGTAATATGACGGATCAAGGCTTCATTCTCTTCGAAAGTACCAAATGTATTGCCGCTTGCCCGATGCTCTACGTTAATATGCATTTTGACAGCATCCGCACCACCTGCTACAGCCGCCTCATAAATCTCCAGCTGGTTGCAAGGCATGCTAACTAACAAAGCAACCTGTCTTGCCTGCAATACATCCATTAACGTCCTCTTGTTTATATTCCCGCGGATCTCTTCTGGTTTCATCATCATGTTCCTCCTTAGGATTTGAATAAGCTGTGACGCTTATTTTTTCTCTCACTATAACTTCATTGTACAAATCGGCACAAAGAAACGAATAGGGGGCAATGATGATGTTCTTTGGTAGTTAGATGACAAGAATAAAAAATTTCACTACAACAGTGCATTGAGATTATTGCAAATAAAAAACACCTCTCTCAACCTAAACTACAGTTGTGGGAGGTGTTCGTTTTGTACATAATCTATCGTTTCTTTTTATCGTATTGCACAATTTCACACTTGCTTATCCGAAAAATTTGGAGCGAAACTCCGAGGGAGATAATCCTGTTTTTTTGCGAAAGACTCGATCTATACAGCTTTATAACTCTCTGCCCGATTAATACTCGTTCATGTTATTTATGGCTTGCCTATTTGTACCTTAATGTTTAGAAACTTTTATATTAGCGTGCCTAATGAGGTACTAGAAGCTGCCAAAATAGACGGTACCGGATTTTTCGGTATTTACCGCACCATTATGGTCCCGCTGTCGTTAACCGGTTTTGTTGTAGTCGGTATTTGGCAGTTCACTAATATTTGGAATGAGTTTCTATTTGCGGTTACATTAACAACACAAAATCAACAACCAATTATGGTCGCATTGCAGGATCTATTAAAGGCTAACCAACTGACCAGCTTTTCAGAAAACTTTCTCAGAATACTTTCCAAACCACAATAAGTCAATAACAACCGCACACTCGCATCATACTCTCCCCGACGCAAAAAAATTGCCCAAACGATCAGCAAACGACGATATTTGGGCAATCCCTCTATATCGTACAAACTCCATCTCCAGCACCTTCGTCTACTGGATTCATCCTACTTCTTATTGATCGTTCTTCTGGCAAGCTTTGTGATGCGCAGCACCACTTTATCACCTTGCGCTTCCTCTTCCCATCTGGCGCATAGCTCGTTAACCCAAGCCGGCTGTGATTTGCTGGCATCATTGAGCCAGTTGCCGACCGAATCCTGTACATATTTCGATATGTCATTCTTCAGCAGCTCCAGGATCGGCAGTGCTTGCTGCGGCTCCTCTTTCAAACTTTCAATATGCTTCGCCCATACGCCGCGCGGACGGATGGCTTCAAGTGAAAATCTGCGGATATTAGCATCGGGGCTTTTTGCCCACTCCGCTAATAATTCAATACTTGTCGTTATATCCGCAGCCAGCTCTTCACGAACTGCCATCCATGCTATTTCTCTTACGCCAAAATGCAAATCGGCTGCGAAACGATAAATATACTGTAGCAAACTAGCGATATGCTCCCGGTTAGAGCTTAAAGCCACAGCTTCTATCGGTTTTAGAAAGGCTGCCCAGCATCGTACACTATCAGAAGGATGTGTTCCCGCAAACTCAAAAAATTGCTGTTGTTTTTCTCTGCTCTCTCCTGCCAGCCATTCATTAAGATGCTGTCCTACCAGCCGAATCGCTTTCATACCTGTAGAGATGTCATTATCCTCTAATTGCTTGGCAATTTCTGCTGCAAGCTTGCCATAATCAGTTGGCGACAAAACCGTTTGAAGCAAGGTGCTGTGATTCACTGCTTGCCACTCAATCAGATTAACGCTCTCCAGCTTGCCTTCATTCAACAAACGTTGCACCTCTGCTGGAATTTCTGTTGCCTTTCGTGCACCTTTACGATCTAACCACTGCTGTATTTCCTCTGTCATCTAGGCACACCCCTACTGTTAAAGTTAGTCCCACCAAAATAGCCAGCTATCCGTGCGCAGCAAATGATCTGCATAATGACCAAGTGTATCATGCTGTTCCAACACATATGGACAAAATAAAAAATGCTCTTTGGCAAGCAATAGCGCCTCCTCAAAGGAGACTGGTCTGCGCTTGGCAAGTATGACCCAGGTGCTGTCTGTTACTACAATTGGAGTAATTCCTATTCGTTCATCAAAATGTTTGAATATTGCCGATTGTATAACTGGCAACGGGCATTCATTATATCCACCCATCGGTATCCACAGCGGAGCTTCAAAAGGCTTCTCTTCAGGAAGTTTAAGCGCCAGCAAATAAGACTCTTCCATCCTCTCCTCAAACCATTCTGCTGTAAGTTCAAGCGGTTCGTTATCTGAGGAAGCCTGCTCCGTGCCGAGCATAGGATCACCATCCCAAATCGAAGCGTATGCTTCAAATATGGCTTCAGTTTTTGCTCCAGCCAGCGACTCTATGCTTTTGTCAGCAAAATTCATCTCCTCAGAAATCTTCAACAGAAATGCCTCTGCTATATTCATCTTTGCTGCTTTTTCACTTTGTTGCGCAACGTACTCTGACAAAGAGAGCTGTTCATCCGTCTCCAGTGCATCTTCCAGCACCTCTACTATATTTTCACCAGGGACAATGATTAAAGGGTAATCTCTTCCGGGTACATAATCAGTTTGTGCTTCGAGGGCATCACATCTCTTGATATCACATTGCTGCAAATACTGAAGTATTTCCTCCAATTGATTGACCTCATTCCTTATTAGGTATCGTCCACAACTCATTCTTTTACTTTTTCTTTTTCTAATTGAATCTACTTACTCCTCAATCATACTGCAAACTATTTTATATGAAAACAACCAAACCTCCTAAAATTAGAAAGTTTGGTTGTGTAAACTTGCGAATACTGCCTTTTTATAATCATCATTAGCTTAGCCGTATAATCGTAATCGTTGCACCTGGCGCCTTCAGTCCTACCCCCAACGTGGCTGATATTTGCAATTGAATGGTCTGTCCCGCAGTAATGGGTACAATCGTCTCTCCTCTTAAATAGGTCGTTAATAAAGATGCTGTCGCAGTAGACGGCACTGCACTTCCATTTAATAAAATTCTTGAAGAGGTTAACAAACCTGCTGTCATATTTATTTCATATTGGATATAGTAGTTCCCGGCATTGACTACAGTAAATGTATCCTGAGCGCCATTCAAGCTTATATTTGGAGATATAACCTGATTATCAGGGAATTTCACCAAGCCATTCCCTAACAATACCGCAATGGTGCCGGATACATTTTGTGCAAAAGAAGAACTTGTTGTTGTGTTCACAAAGGGGGCACCTGTAATACCTATTGTCCCCGTATTACCTGTTGCACCGGTTGCACCTGTCACGCCAGTATCGCCAATTGGACCAGTCGCTCCCGTTGGTCCGGTTGGACCTGTAGCTCCAGGAGCAGCTAATAAAGTATAGTCCGCAGAACTGCCTGGAGTACCTGATGGAGGAGCATTGTTAACAATATAAGTACCACCGTTATATTCAACAACCTGACTGACAGGATAGCCCGGTGCTGCAAGCGGATCGAATACGACTAGCCCGGATAATCCCGCACCAGTATTGCCGGTTACACCGGTCAATCCTACTGCTCCCTGAGCGCCGATTGCTCCAGTTATCCCTGCTGCTCCCGCAGGTCCAGGTGCTCCTACTGAGGCGAGCAGCGTATAATCTGCTGAACTGCCAGGTGTTCCTGACGGTGGAGTGTTAATTACCAAATAGGTGCTTCCCATATAATAAACAACCTGGTAAAGCGGGTAGCCTGGTGCAAGCGCAGGATCATAATTCTCCTGTCCGCCAAGTCCAGCCCCAAAGGCACCCGTCGCCCCGGTCGCCCCTGTTGCTCCTGTTATCCCTTCTGCTGGTCCGGTTGGTCCAGTTGGTCCAGTTGGTCCGGTTACTGTAGGAATACGCATAGCTTTTTCAACTTGATCAGCCATAAACATTTGATTTCTCATCGTACCGTCAATTAAGCATGCTACACTTTCGTTAATCGACAAGATCTCCTCTATGCTTGGCTGTAAGCCTGTACCCCCAGCTAACGTACCCAGCACATATTGTATTTTTTCTCCCTCCGCATTAAGTATGTGACTAAATGCAAGCTCCTCCATTGCAATGGAGGACAGCAGCAGATTAACAGATTCATCTCTTGTCAAAGTAATATTAGGGCTTATATTCGGCATATTAGGCTGTGACATAGCCATCTTCCTTTCCCATATAAATTTGCAACATAATTAAACATGGAAAAACATATTCCCATATACATTTTATGTAATAATTTACAAATAGATTGGGTGTATAAGCTTTTTCAAAAAAATAAAGAGCCCGTTCTCGACAGGCCCCTACACTTATAGTATTCAATAAGTCCTCTATATTAATCTACCTACTTAATCCATATCCAATGGAAGCTGCCAATCCACCTCGCCTCTATTATGTTCCGCTAGAAAGCGATTAGCACGCGAAAATGGACGACTGCCGAAAAATCCTCGATCTGCTGAATAAGGACTTGGATGCGGGGATTTGATAATGCAATGAGACGAATTGGTAATAAGCTCAATCTTCTTCTGCGCATGGCTTCCCCATAGTATAAACACAACCGGTGTATCCTTACTGTTTACAAGCTCTATAACACGGTTTGTGAAAACCTCCCAGCCAGCGCCACTGTGAGAATTGGCGGAATGTGCCCGCACAGTAAGTGCTGTGTTTAGCAACAACACTCCTTGCTTCGTCCAGTGGAGCAAATGACCATGATTAGGAATATCGCATCCCAAATCATCATGAAGCTCCTTATAAATATTTTGCAAAGATGGCGGCGGCTTTATACCAGGCTTCACTGAAAAGCTCAGACCATGTGCCTGACCCGGTCCATGATAAGGATCTTGCCCCAAAATAACAACCTTTACCGCCTCTAAAGCTGTATAGTGCAAGGCGTTGAAAATATCATACATATCCGGATATACTTTTGCGGATCTATATTCATCAATAAGAAACCTGCGCAGTTGCAAATAGTAATCCTTTTGAAACTCCTCTTCCAAATGTTCCGACCAATCATTATGTAAAATGCCCATATGAGAACCTCCGGTTTTACTGCCGTTTTGCAACACTACAGCAGACATTTACTGTAGCTGACTGCTCTAATAACAGTATAGCGAATATGGGCGGGAGTTCAAATGCTGCTCAGATTATTTTGTTCTGCTCATTCCAGTAATAACTGTCCGGATATTGCCGCTCGCCGAAAATTGCCGTTCCTACCCTGATCATTGTAGAGCCTTCTTCAATCGCAATTTCCAAATCTCCAGACATCCCCATGGACAAAATATCCATTGAAACACCTTCATAATTGCGACTAATGATCTCTTCTTGAATCGATTTAAGCAAACGGAAACACTTCCGTGCTTCCTTTGGGTCCGATGACAATTTGCCAATCGTCATTAATCCTTTTATTCGAAGCGTGTCCAGCTCTGCCAGTTGTTCAATCAATTGCAAAACATCTTCGGGTGCAGCACCAAACTTGCTCTCTTCGTAAGAGGTATTGACTTGAATTAAAATATCCATCTGCTTTTCTTCTTTCAGCAACTGCTTATGCATAGCCTGCCCCAGCTTGAGCCTATCCACAGAATGAACAAGCGTAACGTACTTGAGCACATCTTTTACCTTATTCGTTTGCAAATGTCCGATAAAATGCCACTCAGCTTGTCTGGAATCAATTAATGAATACTTTTGCTGCAGCTCCTGCACCTTATTTTCTCCAAGCAAAGTTTCCCCTGCCTCAACCGCTCTTGCAATGTTGTCTGCTGATACTGTTTTCGTAGCCAAAAGAAGCTTGACCTCTTTCGGATTTCTGTCGGTATGCAAACATGCCGCAGCCATTCTCTCTCTTATTACTTGTAATTGCTGTTCAACTTGTATATGAGTCATAGGTCATCCCTATCCTTTGGATATTAATAAATGGAGGGAGTATCTGGACTTGAACCAGAAATCAAGGTTTTGCAGACCTTCGCCTTACCATTTGGCTATACTCCCATAATCAAGCTTGTTTAAATCAATTTGTTGATATATCGATATTACCCGTCTTTTATAATATAATCAATCTAATAAATTAACTCATAACGATTGGTTTTACCTATCATTTATTTTCTTGAGGCATAAGGAGATTAACATGGAGCTAAGACAATTACAATATTTTATGGCAGTCTGTCAGGAATTGCACTTCACTCGTGCAGCAGAGAAACTGGGTATTGCCCAGCCCTCTCTAAGTCAGCAAATAAAACTGCTGGAGCATGAAATCGGCACACCATTATTTGATCGGATTGGAAAGAAAACAGTTATTACCGAAGCAGGAGAAGCGCTCCTTCAGCATAGCCGGAATGTTTTTCATGAAATTTCACAAGCGCATGAAGCCATTAGCGGATTGCAAGGCTTGAATCGAGGAAGTTTAAAAATAGGGGCATTGCTAACTGTCGTCAACTACTTGCTGCCCCCGACCGTTATTACTTTCAACCAGAATTATCCGAATATCAAGCTCTCTGTTCTCGGCATGCGTACAGGCGATATTTACGAGGGGCTATTGCAAAACGAGCTTGATATCGGAATTGTTGGCTTGCCGGTAGACCATGCTGAGCTGCAAATTATCCCATTATACAAGCAAAAGCTCGCCTTGGCCGTTTCTATTGATTCTCCTTTGGCCAATCTCCCAACTGCTTCCCTGCATCTGCTAAAAGAAGCAGCTTCCATTTTGCTGCCGGGAAATTATTTTATCCGGCAATTGATCGACGATCATTGCCGGCGACTCGACTTCACTCCTCAGCCAGTCATTGAGATGACTACTATGGAATCCATTCTCAATATGGTCAGCAAAGGTATCGGCATTACGATCCTGCCCTGCTCTTACTTGCAATATGTTGCCAATCCGCATATTAGGATTATTCCGGTTGAAGCGCCTGAGTTAACTATTCAAATAGGTGCTGTATACCGTAAGGATAGACATATGAGCGCTGCTTGCCGTGTATTTATCGATCAGCTAACAGCAGACGTTGAGCAACAAAACTTTGACTAGCCAAAGCAGCCAGCTACATGGACTGAATTTCTTCTGTGGAAATAAAACCTGCACGTGATTGGTACCAGCGTCCTTGCTCCATTAGCTCTCTTGTGCCTTTTTGCAATGTAGTAACGGCTTCATGGCTTTGGTAGTCTTCTTTGTTCTTGTCCATCCCAAAAATCCATTTGTAAATTAGCTCATGATCGCTTCTTCCTGCTGCGCAGCGGGTAAACAAGCCCGAAAACCGGACAATATTGGCGCTTGCAGGAAGCTTCTCAATTAATTCATCACTAAGCAGCCAGCTTGAGCAAACAAATCCTTTATAATCGATATCCGGAAAATATTTACGCGCAAACTCCAGCGCCTCCTTCATAGATTCTGTACATTCCTCATAACCCATTTTGCCTGTTGCCGGGATGTGAATATCAATCACCGCTTCTCCCGGCTCCACCACACACTCATATTCATCAAGTGACACCGTGAAGCGCTCACATAAAATATTGCCAAGCTCATCAATTTTATTGCCTGTGATGCTAGTATTATTTCGCTCAAGCATAGTCGTGAATACCGCAGTTTCCTGTTTGGAATAAAAACCTCCGCCATCAACAAACAGTCCGTGCTCAGCAAGCTTTACAAGCGTTCCATCATAGCGATGTTTAAATATATACGTTTTGTAGTCAAATGTTTTATCATAGACATATTGCAGCCGCCCCAACTGAAAAATAATTCCGGTAATATGACGGGTAAGCCATTTGTAATCATCAATCCCCGCATGGTTATGCATCATATGATAATTGTATGCCCTTAGATCAATATCCGCCAATGTAGCTTTCATGATCTGCTCTGGTATTCCTTTACTCTGGTAGTAAGCAATCAAACGAGGACTTGCCTTATCATAAACATAAGCAAGATAACACTCCGAATCATCCTGCAGGATTGCCTTGATTTCAGCACGATGTTGTTCATACTGCTCCCAAAAGCAGGTCATACCCTGTTCTTCAAAAAGCAACATTGCGAGCTGCTCAGACAGCGCTTCCAACCAATCATTTTGTTGTACTTGTCCAGCGGTTCTCCGCATGCCCTCAATTAGCTCTTGATCAGTTAAATAATTGATTAGCGTCTTCATAGCGACCCCCGTTTTTTCTAAAATACACATAGATGATATAATGCCTCAATTATACACCAAATAAAGTTTTAACAACCCTATTTTTTCTCTATATTTTCTACTACCAAAACAAAAAAGAAGACTCTCTATTATTTGAGAATCATCAGAGTCATTCACTTATCCGCACGGTACTTTTCCCCCTGCAATCTGTTTAAACCAATTTTTATTGCAAGAGCATCATCCAAGTAACCGATCGGGAACATATAATCCGGAATAACATCTGTTGATAGTATAAAATATAGCAATACACTGCCAATCGTTGCTCGATTGTCCTCTTCCAAATCCGTACTCTCAAACTGCTTGTATAATTCCTCCAACTGCTCCATATATGGCCCCATAGCATCTACTTGCTGTGTCTTTATGATGAATTGATTTCTAATTAACTGCCTGCCTTCTTCAGTCAACGCATATTGCTCGTAACGATCCAGCTCTTGTTGGATTTTGGGCACAATTGCAGAATAGTTAACAAGCTCCTCGCTGAACAGTTCCGATGAAAATATATCTGAAAAATCGTTACCCCCTGATACCGTAATCTCACGTTTAATAATACCAGCCGCTTCAAGAAGGTGATCGACAGATACCTGCAATGCTTTTGAAAACAGTTCAATATGCCTAATGCCCGCTTTCTGCTTGCCATTGATAATTCTCGAAATCGTTGCAGGCTGTATCCCTGTTTGCTCTCCCAGCTTTCGCATAGACAAGGAGCGTGCCTGTATAAGTGCCTTTAACTCCATGCCGAACCGGGTATTTTGTTTACAGCTCTCCACTACCGACACCCCCTCCTTATTGCCTTCCTTTCATCTTATTCCGATATTTGCATTTTTAGAGCAATAATCGGGCTTCGAAAGACTGTTGATGCCGTGTTGATTTTTTCTCAACAGCATTGTCACTTTCAACACAATCCTCATATATTGATGTAGAACGAATCAAAGGCTACCTCATTCGTTTATAATGAATAACTATCTTAGCATAGAGCAAAAGGAGTTTTTAGGCATGGCAGCTTGGTTTATCATAGCGGCATTAACATTTTCATCAAGCATTGATAATCTTGGAGTTGGATTATCCTACGGCATTCGAAATATACGGATTCGGCTACTATCCAATCTTTTAATTTCGGTCATTTGCTTTTTATTCAGCGTGTGTGGTATATACTTTGGCATGTGGATTTCCGTGCTGCTTCCCGGCTTGTTTCCGGTCATTATAGGCGCTTTTATTTTGGTCATCATCGGTATTCGCATTATGCTTATGGCTTCACCACGCAATCGCAATAACAATGCAACTGCTGATCAACAGTCTACTCCAGTTAAGACTATTGGATGGGGCGAATCAGTCGTGCTGGGCATAGCATTATCTGCCAATGCGCTTACTAATGGGATCGGGGCAGGATTACTCGGCTTTTCGCCCTTGCTTATCTCCATCCTTGCAGCTGTAGGCAGCTTTATTACAATCTGGATCGGCGTTGCTGGCGGCATCCGACTTGCTCACATTCGCATCGGCAAATATACGCTTGGACAATTCGGCACGCTTATTAGCGGCATCTTGCTACTGGCTGTTGCTGTTCTGGCATTTTTGGATTAACAAATACACCTTCAAGATTAATTCGTTCCTATGCAAATTTGCAAAATGGTACGGACTATCTTGAAGGTGTTTTAGGTTGGGTACTAGTAGCGCTGCAACAAATTATAGATCAGTTGCGCAGCTTCTGCCCGCGTTGCA